>NZ_FRAG01000048.1 GCF_900142245.1 Paramaledivibacter caminithermalis DSM 15212
ACTCAGTCCAATCAGCAAATAACTTAATTAGTATGTTTGTATTTTTCTATAATTTTGTAAGACCTCATTCATCTCTTAATGGTTTAACACCTGCTCAAGTTGCTGGATTAAATCTAAATGATAAAGAGAAGAAAAAATATCCTCTTGTAGCATAATTTTTGCTTGAATTTCGCCTAATTATTTTTTAAATGTTCGTCCTTGAAATTGTCAAGGGCGTGCGTTAGCACGTTCATTTTACCCTTGACAATTTTAAGGACGAACTTTTATCATCCTTCAGGCGAAATTTAAAACAATCTGAAGTAATTCTATAAAACATTGTACTATTTTTTCATATTAAGTTTACAAAGCCATATTTAATTATTATTATACCATTGTTTTAAGTGAAATTTAATTAGTTTTGTACTTAATTTAATACATCATTTTCTTTCAGTCTTTACTATCCTTGAATACTGTCCCTTAGTAATAAAATAGAATATACTGTAGACAACAGCATATATTCCATACATGACAGCTGAACATAGAAGAACAGTAATATAAGAGTTTTCATTTGCTATCATATTAGAAAACACTATAGTGTCTGCTGACTTCATCGCAAAGATACTATGAACTATCCCTATTAGCAATGGTATCAAAAAAACTGGTATAAGTCGTTTTGAAATCACTTTCCTTTCTGTATCTTCATCTAGTCCTATTTTTCTAAGCATACGATATTGATGTCTTTCTTCCTCCGCTGCCATTATCTGTTTAAAATACAATAAACTAGCAGTCATCAGTATAAATACAACTCCCATGAAAAAGCCGATGAAACAAATTAACCCAAAGGTTTGCAAAGATTCTTCATAAAGATTATATGCCGTTCTAAAGCCACTTGTACTGGCAAATAAAATTTTAGTTAACTCACGGTTTAATTCTGTAGATTTTAAAGATTTTTCATATGTAAATACAGTTACCTTATCATATGTATTTCCAACTCTATCAGTATCAGTTATATCTCCTATTTTTAAAAGATGATTAAAATCATCATCATTGATTACAATCATATGTTTTGCTCCAAAGAACAAAAGACGAGATTTTATTGTTGAAGTAACAGTTAATTCTCTATCTTTAAAGTTAAGCTCTTGTCCATTAACTGCATCAGCTATCCTATGTCTATCGTTTAAAAATGGATATACATATATTGCCTCACCAGCTCTTACCTTAAGAGGCTTGTAATCACATCTGCTTATAGACATGAGTTTATTGTATAAAGATTCAGGATATACCCTGAAATAATCCTCCTTAGTTATTCTAAAATATGAATTTTCAACCTCAGAAACTTCAATACTTGATGGACATGTATATCTTTGAATAGTAAGCTTTTTAATAATTTTTATATTATGTTTCTTAAATACAGCTTCTACATCGTCTAAAACTTTTTCCTGCCCACCATAAAAATACATATCGTATCCCAATTGTTCATAAACATCGTTTTCAATATTATAATACAGAGTATATCCTGTTGCAATGGCTGTTGTAGCTACTGCTGATAGAACTGCAATTGTAGCCATAACAGTACCTATAGACTTCATTCTATGTGAAAACCCAGATGTTGATATCAAATTAACTCCTCTATAATAGTCTCCCTTGTTTCTTTTTATGATATCTAGCACCTTTGGTAATCCACCCCAGAAAAACAAATACGTGCCAATTATAACTAAAACAAGAATTGGAATTGATGAATTTACAACACTTATTGGATTAGAGCCTGAAGCTAAGTAATAACCAAATCCAATTAGTATAATAGATAGTATCAAAAAGATTACTGCCCCCTTAGTCCTACCTTCCGATACTTTATGGGCTTTAAATAAATCAACTAATTCAAATTTATTGATAACCCTTAACCCCGATAAGCCCATTACAGAAAATATGGATATAAATATTATAGCCGTAATATAGGCTGCTTTAGGAGATATAGTAAATTCTATATCACCCATAAAAGACACCAAGGAAATATCCAAGAGAATCATTGCAATAAGTTTAGAGAAAAATATTCCTACTCCTATTCCAATGATAAGAGCAACAAAACCTACAATTATGATTTCAAGGAAAAGGAGCTTTCCAATCCTAGCATTTGTCATTCCAAATAAGGAATAAGTTGAAATCTCCTTTTTTCTAGCCTTTATAAAGCTCTTATTTGAGCTTATCAAAAAAAACATCACAAATACCATTATTACAATACCAAAACTTGTAAGTAGTGATTTATATCTTTCATCATATTTAAATGCCATTAAAACATATTCATTCTGCAGCAAGGCAAAAAAAGTATATGCAGTAAATACGCTAAAACTTAAGGAAAAAAAATACATTATGTATTTTTTTAAGTTTCTTTTTATATTAGACAAAGCCAATTTATATAGCTTCATTCTATTCACCTCCAAGGACGCTCATAACGTCAATTATGGAGTCAAAAAATTCCTTTTTATTATTTCCTGCATACAGTTCATTATATATCTCTCCATCACGGATGAACATTATTTTTTCACAATAGCTGGCTGCAAACACATCATGGGTTACCATGAGTATTGTTGTTTTATATTCATTATTTATAAATGATAATAATTCTAATAAATCCTTGCCTGATTTTGAATCTAGATTCCCAGTAGGTTCATCGGCAAGTATAATTTTAGGATTAGTAATGAGAGCACGACAGGCAGCAGCTCGCTGCTGCTCCCCTCCTGATACTTCATAGGGGTATTTTCCTAGTACTTTAGTAATACCCATATTCTTGCTAATTTTCTTGAGCTTATCTTCCATCACACCGGGCTTATGACCTGACAATGCCAAGGGCAATATGATATTCTCCTTTAGAGTCATTGTTTCAAGTAGGTTATAATCCTGAAAAATAAAGCCAATATTCTCTATTCTATGCTTAGCAAGCTGTTTTTTATTTAGGCTAGTAATATCTTTGTCTCCCATTATTAATCTGCCTGTTGTTGGTTTATCTATACTTCCTAGAATGTTAAGAAGAGTCGTTTTACCAGAACCTGATGGACCCATTACACCTATAAATTCCCCTTCCATTACTTCAAAACTTATATTTTTAAGAGCCATGTACTGCTTTATACTTTTTTTACTTCCATATACTTTTCCAATATTTATAAGTTTTAATACTTGCATTATCCTTCACCTCCATATGATTTACCGATGGGTATATATAAATCATATATTATAAGGTTTTATGGTAAAATTGAATCACCTTACATTTTAGATGTTTAATATTACATTTTCGTCATTTTCTCTGTAGAAACAGTTCTTTATATTGTTATAAGTTTTATTATGACATTTTCGCAACGCTATAAATAGTTTCATTTTTTACAAAGGTTAAGTTAAACTGAGCATATTTACCATATTCTGACTCCACCCTTAATTCATGTCCAAGCATATCACTTAATTTTTTTGAAAGGTACATTCCGTAGCCCGTTGCCTTCATTCCATTTCTTTTTGAAGAAGTATAACCCTTCTTAAATATTTGAGCAATATCTTTAGCTAAAATTCCCTCTCCACTATTTCTTATTTGTATTGTTATTTTGTTTTCTTTTTTAGTAGTATTTATAGAAATATGCCCATTAACGGGTGTATATTTAACTGCATTTGATAGAATCTGTGAAATTATATATGTACTCCATTTTTCATCTGTCAATACTTTGTAATTATCACCTGAAATAGATATATTTATCTTTTTATAACTAAAGAAATTAGAATATCCCTTAAGGGCAGCCCCTATTAATTTCTTTGTTTCTATTTCTGAAATCTTATAATCATTATAGAATGTATTGGATTTAATATGGTAAAAAACCTTTTGTATACATTGTTCTATAGCTGCTATTTCTGTATCCATTTTGCGATAGAACTCCTGACCGTGGTCACCATCATGGCTCTCTAAAATGAGTCGCATAGCAGAAATGGGAACTTTTATGTCATGCACCCATTTTGTGATAAATTCCAATTCCTCCGAAGACTTTGTACTTATATCTGATTTAAATATCTCATATTCCTTTGCTAAATTATGGACTATGTTACCATACTCTTTGTCCATAGGATATATAAATTCATCCAATTCCTCATCAGAAAGAGGATTATTGCTGCAATAGCTTTTAAACTTATTTATACGCAAATTATAAATAGTATAGTCGATTATGAGAAAAATAATGAATAATAGTATTAAACCTACCACGACATATTTTGCATTTGATTTGGACATAGTAAATTTTTTATCTAATTTATAAACAATAACTGAAAATATAAAACTAACTGCTATAAATATATATGTAAGCCATCTTTCCTTTAAATAATTGATAATACTCATATTAGTTTATACCCTTCTCCCTTAATCGTCTCTATGTAATCAGAGCACCCTAATTCCTTTAGTTTTTTACGCAGCCTATTTATATTTACAGTTAAGGTATTGTCATCCACAAAACTTTCATCATCCCATAAAGCTTTGATAAGACGTGGTCGAGTAATCGTTTTTTTTGAATTCCTCATAAGAAGAGCTAATATCTTACATTCATTATGGGTTAGCCTTATTTCCTTTTCTCCACAAAAGATACGGGAATCTTCTATATTCAAAATGATGTTTCTGTGCTGGAGTACATTTAATGTATGGTCGCTATATGAATATGCTCTGCGTAATATAGCCTGCACCTTTACTATGAGCATGTCCAGTGAGAATGGCTTTTCTATGTAATCATCTCCGCCTTGTATAATCCCACGTATTTTATCTCCTTCTGTATCCCTTGAGGATATAAAGATAATAGGTACATTGGAAATTTGTCTTATCTTGGCACACCAGTAAAATCCGTCATAGTATGGCAGGTTTATATCCATTAATACAAGATGGGATTCAAATGCAGTGTATTCTCCTAAAACATTATTGAAATCTGATACAATTAAAGCATCATATCCCCAGTTTTTTAGTTTATCCTTCATAATTGAAGATATTGTATCATCGTCCTCAACTATTAATATTTTATACACGATTCATCACTCCTTGCTATTATTATATCAGACTGCTTAAAAATAAAAACTAACCTTACATTTTTGTTAGCCCTTTAAGTTATAAGTTACATGTTCCAAGTTTTAAATACTAGGTCTTTCTATTAAGTTTTTAAAAAACAATTTGCACCAATATTTTACTAATAATAGTTTCAATTTTACTTCTAGCACTTTATTTTACTCAGTTCTAGCTATGCAATTTTTTGCAAAAAAAAAAGTTTGAGTTCCTAGACAACAAGCAAGCCAGTAATTTTTAGTGCCTAATTAAAAATTACTGGCTTATTTTTTATAATATATAGGAACAGACATTCTGTCATGCTGAAAGAAACATTTATGAAATTTCAAAATCCTTGTGTATCATTTTTAAATAGTAAAATGTATTCTTATCAATATGTCTTGGTTAGTTTTAAATTAATATTACTCGATTGCATCCTGTGCTTTAATTATTTCTTTATTGGCTATTTCATCTTTACTTACTTCTTCTTTATTTGCGCTGTTTTCTATTAGCTTAGCAATTTCTCCATTTGGATTCTTTTTTATTAAATCTAAAATATTAATTCCTGTTATTGCTTCTACAGTTTCTGGAACTTGTGATATCATATTTGTCACATAGCCAGATACCTTTGAAGCACCACTAGATTTACCTTCTCCACCATTGTCAACAATAACAATTTTCTCTGTTTTTGAAAGTGGTTCAGCCATACTCTTAGCAATTTCAGGTAATTTTTCAACTAGCATCTGTATAATAGCTGCTTCATTATATTGCTTAAATGCTTCAGCCTTTTCAAGCATTGCCTCGGCTTCAGCCTTACCTTTTTGTTTAATAACCTCTGCTTCAGCATTACCTTCTAATCTTATTGCTTCAGCCTTTGCTTGACCTTCAAGTTTAATCATCTGGGATTTAGCCTCAGATTCTTGTATAACTTTAAACTTATAAGCCTCTGCTTCTAGAGTTGTAGCTCTTGATCTAGCTTCAGCTTCTTGTATTTGCTTATATTTTTGGGCTTCAGCTTGCTTTTTAACACTTGCTTCAAGCTCTTTTTCTTTTCTTATAGCTTCTTTTTCAGCTACTTCCGTTTCTTTATCCTTCTTTAAAAGCTCTACAGCCATTTCTGTTTCTGTAACTTCTTGCTTCACTCTATTTTCCTCGATAATATAAGCAAGGTCAGCCTTGGCTTTTTCAGTTTCCTGTTCCTTTCTATATGCCTGTACTTTAAGTTCTTTATTTTTATTAAACTCTGCTATTTCAGTTTCTGCTTCTATCCTAGCTTTTTCCCCTTCTTTGTAGGCTATAGCAGTATTTATCTTAGAATGTTTTTCAGCTTCAGCAGTTTTAATATCTCTTTCAGCCTTTGCATTTGCTTCAGCAATCTCAGCATCTCTCTTAACTTCTGCAATTCTTTTCTTTCCTAATGACTTAAGATAACCATTTTCATCTGATATCTCTCTTATTGTAAATGCTTTTATTTCTAATCCCATACTAGCTAAATCTAATGCAGCAACCTCTTGAACCTCAGAAGCAAATTTTTCTCTATCCTTATATATTTCTTCCACTGTCATCTTTGAGATGATTTCACGAAGCTTACCTTCAAGTACGTCCTTGGCTGTAGCTTTGATAAAGTTTATTGTATCAGCTTCTTTGCCTGTATTAAATTGCTCTACAGCAGAATATATAGATTCTTCATCAGATTTTACTTTTATCACTGTAACACCATCTACTATTATGTCCACACCTTGTTCTGTCAATGCCCCTTCAGTACGAACAACTAGCTTCATATTTTCAAGAGAAATCATATCTGCACGTTCAAACAAAGGAATAACTAATCCTCCACCTCCAGAAATAACTCTCTTCTTTAATCCAGTAACTACCAATGCCTTATCTTGAGGTACTTTCCTCCACATGCTTAAAATACCTATTACTAAAATTATAATTACTGCTACTATAATACCTGGAATAATAAAGTTTGTAATTCCCATAAAATATCATCCTTTCAAAACACCTTATTTTTTAATATTCATAGGGTTAAATCTCGGAAAACAGCTCTTCACTAGTTTCTACATAGAAAACATTATTATCTATTGATATAATCACTACCTCTGTTCCTCTTTCAATAGCTTTGTTATTAATGCTTTTAGCTGGTGACGAGTATGTATTTCCCTTGTTAGTATAGGTTATCTGACCAAATCCATTTTCCATTATTTTTGATGTAACATTAGCTGTCATTCCTATTAAATCTTTTTGGGAAGCTGCACTAGTATTTTGAGCTTTAAATAATGGCAATACTAATAGCTTATATATAATAAATGTAGTTATATAAGCTATTGCTAAGGATATAATAAGGCTAACAACCGTTGAAAAACCATTTAATGTTGCCATTATTCCTACTCCTCCAAATACTGTTATAAATGTGACTATAGTTATTGGCTTTATTGGTATAAAACTTAATATCGGAAAATCAACATCTCCATCAAAATCTAAGGAATCAAATAAATGTCCTAAAATCAATGTAGCAACGGCATACAGAATTCCTGTAATAAATGTAATCTTATATATTAGAAACATGAATGAATACTCAAACCCCCCTTTCAAAACTGCTAATCATCCCAACAAAGACTTACAAATTTTATGCCACAATGTTATTATATTACATACAAGATATATTTTAAATAGATTTTTGGTATAAATTTTATACATTTCATATTATTAACATATACAATTTTTATTTATCTTATAAGCCATAATATCAGCCTAATTTTTTAATAAACAAATGAAATTATAACAAGTCTCAATTAACTTTTAAAATATCAGAATATCATAGTCGTCAAAGGCTTTTAAAGCTGTAAATAATATTGATAAAATAGCACTAAAATACCTTGCAATCAAAATAGCTACCATAATTGCAATCTGATATTTTATAGCAGTTAATGGTACTGCTCCACCTAAAATTTGTCCTGTCATCATTCCTGGTAAGGCTACCAATCCTATAGTTTCTATGGCTGCCATAGTAGGATTTACTGAAGCCAAAACAGCACTTTTAAAATAAGGGGTTAAAGCTTCTATTCTATTTCCACTAAGAGCTAAAGAATAGAAATATTCATTTTTATTTTGCTTTATAGAGTTATAAAAATTATTTATACATATTATATTGCCACTTAAGCTATTTCCTAATAGCATGCCTCCAATAGTAATAATGTACTGAGCATTAAATAAATTTTCTAATCTTATAACGAAACCATTGAAAAATAATAGTACTATTACATTGGGTATGATAAAAGCTAATAATAGTGGAATAATAAATTTGTTTATTTCAAAATTGCAGGATCTAATCACTGTAAAACTTGCAACTATTATCATAAATATAAAATAGACAAAATTTATAAAGGGAATATTTATACTGAAAATATATTGTAAAATAACACCAACTAAACTAAGCTGTATTACCATTCTTCCTATAGAATAGAAAATTTTTTTGTTTATTTTAATCTTTAATTTATAATTTATTATAATTATTGGAATTATTAAGATTAATAAGCTACTCATTGATAAATAAGATATATCATTTACATTCATATTTTTACCACTCCTCTATTCTAACAACATCATTTTTACACCAAATCCTATCATGGGAAATTATTAATATTGTCTTATTTTGCTTTAAAACATAATCTACTACTATCTCCTTGGTATCTTCATCTAATCCAGAAGTGACTTCATCTAAAAGCCAAACCTCCCTATTTAATAATATGCATATTATTAAACCTAACCGTTGTCTTTCACCACCAGAAAGCTGGCGAACTTCCTTTTCTAAAATATCTTCTGAAAGCTTAAAATATTGAAGATTCATTATAATATAATGCTTGCTAATCTTTATATGCCTATTATTTTTATATGAAAAAATTTCTTCAATTAGATTCCAAACTCTATCTTTTCGCACATCAACATCTTGACTTACATAACCAATATTTTTCCTAAAATACAAAAGATTATTTTTATTAAGTCTCTTACCATTAAACAATATTTCACCACTATTAAGTTTTTCAAATCCTAATAATAATTTAAACAATGTTGATTTTCCTTTACCTGAAGGCGAATTTAAAAGTATCTTTTCTCCTTTATTAATTTTTAAACTAAAATTCTCAAATACAACCTTATCATCAAAACGTAAATTAATATTTTTAAATTCAATCAAATCCATCACCTACTCTCTAATCTCATGCGTCAACTCAGTAGCCTTTTCTATTGCTTCTTTTAAAATTTCTTCTCCTAGCTCTGTTGTTCTATAAAATTTTATTATTCTGCCATCTACATTTTTTTCTGTTTTACATAATAAATCCTCCTTTTCCATTCGGTTCAATAAAGGATATAAGGTTCCAGGACTAATAGTATAACCGTGCTCTTCCAGCTCTTTCATCATCCATGTACCGTATATTGGTTCATGTTTAGCATGATATAAAATGTGTATTTGCATAAATCCTAAAAATAACTTTCTCAATATCTTCTCCTTCATAATTCCCTCCACTTTTAAATATATATCGTGTATCGATATCAATTTCAGATATCATTATGCGATATTATATCAGTAAAAAAATATTTAGTCAATAAAACGATTATTATCTAAAATGCTTAGCTATAGAAAAACCTAGCAAGAACAATAACTTGCTAGGTTTTATACTATAAACTATTGATAAACAATCTAACTATGTCAGTTCCACTAATCACAGTTCCAAGCACACTTCCAAGGTTTGCTAAAACCACTACGAGTAAGGTACGAGTTACTTTATTCTTCCAAAATCCTTTAAAACTAAGAATATCGTTGGATAAATTTTGAAACTCTTTAACGTTTGGCTTTCTTACCAACACTTCAACTAGCCCTGCAAACCATCCTGCAGCTACAAGGGGGTTTAATGAGCTTATGGGGGCAGCTAAAAAAGCAGTTATAATTGATAATGGATGGGCAACAGCAATGGCCGCACCTATGGCAGATAAGCTGCCATTCCATAATATCCAACTCCAAACTTGCTTTGTACCAATATCTCTATTAATTAAAAATGTTGAAGCAATTAGAAGAATAATAATTATCGGAATCCCCCATGAAATATATTTACCTATGTTCTTTTGTTTAGGTAATTTTTTTAAATCTTTTAAGTCATTTTCCTTAAATATTTCTCTTTTTACTCCTGGTATATGGGCTGCTCCTAAAACTGCAACGATTTTTTCTCCAGGAGCCTCTTTAATTTTTTGTGCTAAATATTTGTCTCTTTCATCTACTAGGGCTGTTTTTAATCTAGGCATACTTTTTGTCATATCATCTAAAGCTAAATTCAGCATATCTTCAGATTTTAGTTTATCTAAATCTTCTTCACTTATTTCTTCATTGTCAAAAATGCTGTATATCAATTGAAATAATAGTTTTATCTTATCCCACAATCTAAGATTAGCTAGTATTCTCCTAAAGGTTATTTCAATATTTCTATCTGCCAATACAATATCAGCATTAGCTTCCCTTGCCGATTCAATGCCTTGCACCATTTCTTGGCCAGGATTTATTCCCAATTGTTTAGCAATCTTTTTTTGATAGGAAGCCATAATTAAATTGGTTAAAAATAGCAATGCTTTCTTTTCCTTGATAATCTTAATTATATCCATATTAGCCCATCTATCTTTGTCTTGTAAAGAATTGTATCTTTCTTCACATAGCTCTACACAAACTGAATCTGGCTGTTCTCCTTCAATTACTTTCTTTACTTCATTTACACTATTCTGAGATACGTGGGCAGTTCCTATTAAAACTATTTTTTTATCATTAAGGCTTAATTTATGTATATTACTACTTGCCATTAAATCACCATCTCCAATATTTTATTATTTACAAATATTCTTTAAAAATTCTTCACTAACTCATACTTGTAAATAATATATATAATATATACATATTTTATCAGATAGCTTGATAGAAGTCTATTTAAAGTAACTTAATAAAATACTATCCTTGTCTCATTTCTTTATAAAGCAAATGATACCTAAAATAGAAAACCATTAAAGCTTACTATTTTTCTATTTCCTTATGAACCATATATATCAGATTTTAAAATACATATACCACTTAATAGGAAAAAGCCATGAAGCGTAATTGATTAACCTGCTCATTCCATCTAGTAATTCAGAACCTAAAATCATTGAAACCAATAAATATACCTGACTAGCAAGGCCATAGCTTTTTTTTGAATTGAAAATCAATCCAATTAATATAATTATAAGCCAAGTACATATGGTATAAAATATAGTAAATAATATTACGTTAATAAAGCTTATGATGCTTTGAAGGCTAAAAAAGCCTACTATAAAATATGATATAGTAAATGGAATCATTATATTTAACATCAATAGAAGTAGATTTGTAACATAATACTGTAATTTATTTAATCCACATAGCTCAAGACGTGTAATTATTCCTCTTTCTCTATCATCAACCGTCTTCTTACCAAAACTAATAATGAAAAATATTATTATAGTCCCCCAAAGAATTTTAAAAACAAAGTTGTCTTTAGTCTCACTATCTTCTAATATCCCTGATTCATTATTAATGTTTGTAATTTTCAAAGACAATATTTTATTATTGGTCATGGCCTCTTTAAATCTCTCTTTGAACTCTTCTTCTTTAAAATCAGGATCTAAGCTGTGGATTCTACTTAACACATCTACATATAACCACTTTCTTACTACAATTAAGCTAACTTGATCGTTGAGCCATTTAACAGCCGTAGAATTAACCTCTTTATGAGAAATCAATATGTCATCAAATTCTCCCATAAGAATCTTGCTTTGAAATCCGTCCTTTATTTCATACACTACATCGTATTTTCCTCTTGATAGTCTCCTTAAACTTTCCTCTATGTCTTGTTGAATATAAAGATCTATCTCCCTATATTCTTTCATATTATTAATAAAAGAAAAGGAAAACTCACTTTTGTCATGATCTATAATGGCTGCGCTATATACCTTTGAGGGATCTCTAGTTTCTTTATTAAAGCATATACATATATAAGCTATTACAAGGGGTATTATTAAAAGCATTATTATATTGCTTTTTTTAAAGAACTGCTCCTTAATTTTTATTCTTAATAAGGTTTTCAAGCTATACACCCCTTTTTTTATGTGCATAATAAATTGATATGATAAGTATTAAAAAATAAAAAAGGATTATTAAGATACTTCCAATAGATAAAGAATATCCTAGTAGTAGGTTATGGCCTATTGCAAGTATGTTGAACCTGCTTAAAGCAGCAAAAATCTTGTTCATGGAAGTAAGTGGTAAAATAATCCCACTGGCCAATGAAAGGATGAGAAAAAACATAACAAAACAGGAATCTCGCACTATATCATTAGATATCAAAACATAAAATATTATTACAATCATATGAATAATTACATTTGTTAAGGTAAAATATGTAATGAATTTTAAAAGCTTACCTATAGATAAAGCATCAAAAGAAACCATATAAATAGCCTTAAATATAATTAAAAGTACAGTTGAAAAGGTCACTCCTGCTATGATTTTTGCACAATATATATGCAAGAGATTGACACCACTGCTTAAAGCACGTCTAATTCTTCCTTTTTTGAAATCATCATCTATATCTAAATGAAACATCACTGCACTTATAATAGAAATAATAAGTAAAGATGCTGAAAAGTAATAGCTGATAAGTGATGCACCATAGAATTTATCTAAATCCTTACTTTCTTCAAAAACTCCACCCCTTGTAAGAAATACACTCATATAATTTAGTGCAATCTTATTCAACTCCTTTATTCTACCATCGAAGTTAAATCCATTAGCCTTCATAATATCCCAATAAATCATTGCTCCACTTTGACCTTCATTTAGTACCTTAACAAGATTTTTTAAATAATTAATTAAAAATTTGACTGCAATGTTTGAAGTATTCCCTACGTACAAGTTTAAGGATGCAGCTTTTCCATAATTTAAAAGCTCAGTGGTGCCCTCATCTACATGTATCAATGCTACTACCTCATTATTTTTTAGCAGCTTGAGACCATTATCTAAGTTGGTTTCTTCAAATTCAACTATATTCTTTAATTTGTTCTCTGTTATATTTTTCATAAGGGTATTTACTTCAAATGAATTATCTTCAATAGATAGAGCTACTTTAGTTTGAATCTTAATACCATTATTTTTTGATATAAAAATAAACATGTTAACAAATAGAATCAGTAACAAAGCCAGTAGAACTATGTTCGACAGCTGGTTTATAATTCGTTTCATCTCTATTTTTGTCAACATGCTTAACTTATTGTATTCAAATTTTAGATTTGACTTCATCATCAAAATCACCAAAATATTTTTGTTTTCCATTCTCTAGAATAAGAAGCTTATTACATGTATTCTCTAGAAATTCTATCAAATGACTTGTAATAGTAATAATTTTCCCTTGACTTCTCATATTTGAAATAATATATTCAATATCTCTCCTAGCCCTATAATCTACACCAACTACAGGTTCATCCATAAATACGAATTTAGGATCTCTAATCAATCCTATAGCAATGTTTACTCTTCTTTTTGTTCCACCAGAAAGCTTAGAAACTCTAGTTTTAAATTCATCCATCAAGCCTAAAGCCCTTGCTATATTTGTAGCCTTATTTAATACAATCCTTGTATCATTACTAATTGTTGAACCAAACAATAAAAGGTTATCCTTTATATTAAGCTCTTCATAAAGTGCTATATCTTGAGGAACATATCCAATAATATCCTTTTTTTCTCCTTTATATAAATCCCCATTAACATAATATGAGATATTTCCCTTTGTAGGTTTTATGATTGTAGATAAAATAGAAATCAAGGTGGATTTGCCGGCCCCATTTGGACCGGCAATACCTAAAACATCTCCATCATTCAGTATAAAACTTATATTACTCAAGATATTCTTATTTTCTATAGTTTTACATATATGACTTACCTTAAGCATTTAAAATCCTAATCCATTTAGCATGAAAGGTAAAGTCATTTTCATTTGATTCAACATACCATCTACGTTATTTATAATTTCTTCACTTTCCTCAGCTGGTAATACTTTAGCTTCTGCTTTAATATCTGATATTAAAGTCTCTATGGCTTCTCCTCCTAATAATTCAGAGGCTAGATTACTTATTACCTCTTGACCTAGTTCTTGAGCTAGAGCATCATCATTTTCAAGGTTCATAAGATTAACTTTATCAGATTCTTCCTTTGCAACGTCAACCTTTACATCTTTATCAAATGCATTGTACGAAATTACTTCCTTTACATTGATAAATTGGGATTTAATATCGAATTCAATTTGTCTTATAATATGCTCTTTATCGATAGCTATAATATAGCTACTTCCAAAGTTTTCAAGATCAGCCAATTCAGGCTTTGTAGAAATTGACTTGAACTCACTGATAACTTCTTCTAGACCTTTATCCCAATTATTAGCTATTTCATCTTCAATTTCCTTCATTCCTTCATTGAATTCTTCTTCAGTTAAACCAAATTTTTCATAATCTTTATTCTTAACAACTAACTCCTTAAACTCCTTTACTCTGGCTTGAACTAAGGCCTTAACAGCTTCATCTCCTTTAGCAATTTCTAAAAGGTCTGCATAAACATCATAAATATCTAGTATATCAATATTTAATTTATATTTAGTAGCCTTAATTTCTTTTTCCTCACCATAAACATTTAAAGATACTTTGTTATCATCAAGCTTTTCAACCTTTCCTTGTAGATAATCATAAATAACCTGCTTGTAAGGTTGATAGTTTTTAACTACAGCTTTATAAAGATCATCCTCTTTTTTTATTAGATCTAAGTATGCTCTAATATCTATATCATTTAAATTAAAGTCATACCCTTCAGCTTTCATAGCCTCATTAATATCAACGTATAATGATTTTTTGTAAAGCTTAGGTACCTTTATACCAAGCTCCCATGGTTTAAGATAAAGCTTACCATCTACTAATACTTTTCCACTATAGTTTATTCCCAAACCAGCATCCATTTTAAATAAATCATTACCTTCTTCAGTTATCATGTTCACATCATAAAGAATTTCAAACTTCTTAAGTAAAGAATTTACAAACTTAGCCATGGCTTCTGGGTCCTGGGACATATAGTCAAATACTCCTTGTTCAATTGCTAATTTCTCATCAAGCTCAGTCGTAACCGAAATAGTAGCATTTACATTGGTTTTTTCTCCTGTCTTCACAGAACTGTACATAATATGATTAATTGGATCCTTAGTAATCATATAATTCTTTACTGCTGGATAAGCTAAAGCCGCTACAACTACTAAAATTACTGCTACCAATATTGCAATAGTTTTTTTGTTCATTAAAAAAATCCTCCTTTGTTATTTGTTTACGATTTGCAAAAGTGTATCTACTCTTATTGAATTTACACTCAAATAAATAACGTACTTACATATAATATAATTTTTGAGCTGATTTGACAATGTTTTTGATAAAATTTAATATCCAAAACTTTTTCAGACTCCTAAATAAATTAACTTTTGAATAAAGGTATATATAATTTATACCGAAATATATAATATAAATATAAAATTTATTTTAGTTAAGGGTGAGTTCATATGAAGATTTCTTCATTAAAGAAAAATAGAATTCGGACTAGCTTTGTTGATAAAAATACTATGGTAAATAAAACCAATGACGTGGAATCAATATCCTCTATACAAACTATACAAAATTCATCGCAATACTCTTCAGAAAATCATCTTATTTTTTATGATGAATTTTATGACAATCTTAAGGAATTAAAAAAGGAATATAAAAAGTTTTATCATGATGAACAAGCTCTTGAAAATGCTATATATAATTTAAACAGTGATAAGGATAAACTATTGGAAAATATGAAGGATTTAATACTAAAGTATAATAATGCAATAAAATCATTAACCTCATTTGATAAAGCCTTTGGAACCAATCATTCTGCTAAAATACCTAGAATACTTGGAGAGTACAAAACCAAATTAGAAAACTTAGGTATATATGTTATTGGAGATAAAGGACTAAAGCTTGAAGAAAATGTTTTTATAAAGAAAATACAAAATAATGAAAATGTACAAGACTTTCTATTTACACCTGCTAAAGGTCTTATAATAAAGTTATTTGCAGCTTTTAAAAGTATAAAGATTCCAAAAAAAGAAGCCTTAGAAAAAAAATATGAAAGTGCTAATTATAAAGGAATGATATTAGATAATAGAACTTAATAATAATTCTAAGGCAAAGCAGCATATTTTTAATTTATTCTTATTTTTTAATTTTTTTCATTAGGTCATTTTTTTTAATAAATCCATGAACCTCATTTACTAATTAATCGTACTTCTTATGTCCTTTTTCAATAAAAAACATATATATAGTTTTTCCATACCATAGCAAAACTTAATTTATACATATCAAAATATCCAAAGCTTTTAAGAATTTTTGATGAGTATAAATTAACTGTTTCACTAGAATATCTATATATAATATAAAACCATAGCAATTATATACAATGCTATGGTTTTATATATTTAAGTAATATTTTTTATATAAAATAGTCTTTACTCCTTAATAATCTCTACCATATCTCCATTTTTAAGACCAGCAGCATTTCCTTCTTCCAAATCAACATGGAATTCTAACGCATAGTTTGGATTTACTCTAGCCAAAACATTCTCAAATATCAAACCTCTCTTACCTTCAATACGAACCTTTACAATATCTTTGTCATTAATACCAAATTTTTCGCCATCACTGGTATGCATATGGATATGCCTTGCAGCAGCAATAACTCCTTCTTCAATCTCAACCTCACCTTTAGGCCCAACAATTTTTAATCCAGGGCTTCCTGCTATATCACCTGAATCTCTAACAGGAGGTTTAACACCTAATACAAATCCATCGGCAAGAGCAACTTCAACTTGGGTATTTGGTCTTGCAGGACCTAATACTCTTACCCCCTTTATTGTTTTTTTAGGACCTACTAAGTCAACCTTTTCTTCACATGCATATTGTCCTGGTTGAGAAAGGTCTTTAAATTTAGTAAGCTCATGACCTTCTCCAAATAAAATATCAATATGCTCTTTACTTAAGTGTATGTGACGGTTAGATAAACCAACTGGTACTAAATATTTACTCATTTTTTTCCTCCTCTAAGCCTTTTTGTATACATAATACATTACTAATTATCATATAATTTCTGTCCTATGTCAAACAAAAATTAGAATATTGAAGAGTAATTTATAGCTTTTCTTTCACTGATTTTATCTTCCCTTCCATTGTGGAATTTTTATCTCTTCTATCATCTATTTTTATACTGGTAGATACCCTCAGTGCTCCATTTTTAAAAGGAATTTCATGCATTCTCCTAATTATATCTAAGATTAAATCCAAATCACCTTGAATTATTGTTCCCATTGGTGTTAGTTGATATTTGACATTTTCCTCTCCCTCCAATACTTTATGGCAGTCTGCCACATATTTACTTAAGCTAGTATCCTTAGTACCTAAAGGAACTATAGTAAATTCTACAATTGCCATAGCATAGAAACCTCCCTTATATAAATATATTTTTTTAAAAAAAGGTTGAACTTATGTAAAATTAAAAATGCAATTTTAAATTTACATATAGGATTTACATGGTAAAACTTAATTTATACATGTACAAATACGTAATCCTTCTTAACGTTTTGGATGTATATAGATTAAAGTCTCACTATATAACTACATAATTCTAACTTTACTAAACTTCATATAAAATATTACCCTTAATTATGTTATTTAAAATCAATAATCTGTTTGATGTTTGCATAACTCTTTTCCCATAATATAAGCTTTATCTAAAATATCTACTCTATTCCTAATATTTAAATTATCCGTATCATCCATAAGTAACTGCTTAAAGGATTTAATATTAATAGCTTTAAAAAATAAATCAGCAACTTTGAAAGCCCCAATAAATCCGTTATCCCCTTGTTTTGCTCCAGCAGTACATATGAAAATTCCGTTTCTCTTTTTATTTATGTCTATCATTGGCTTATTTAATATAAATTTGCTTGCCCAAAGTGCATGGCAACGATCAATCATCAATTTACTTATACTGCTTACTGAATTAAAGTATAATGGAGAAGCAAATATAATTATATCGGCTTGGTCAAACTCCTCATATAATGTTTTCATATCATCTTCGTATATACATCGGCCTAGTTCTCCACATTTATAGCAACCAACGCATGGGTTTATACGTAATCTAGCTAATTCATATTTGTGTACTTCTGCTTCACACTCTTTAACTCCCTTTATCAATTCTTCTAATAGTATATCCGTATTCCCTTTTATTCTAGGACTACCCAATAAAGCTAATACCTTCAATTTTTACCTCCATATATTTTTTTCATAAATACCTCTATTTTTAAATATACTATAACTAGCTTATATTTCCAACCCTTAAGAGAAAAAATTCCTTTATTTAATATATCTAGTATTGAAAATAAATAATCCATATTTATTTGTTATTTTCTTTTCTTTTTGGATATATATATAATAGACAAATTGAATTTTAAATATTGGAGGTAATATAATGAAAACATTAGGTCACTTTTTACAAACTGGAGATTGGAAAGGCGAAAAACATGTACCTGTAATTCATGCGCCTGAAAAAACTAAAGCTGGTGAAGCTTTTGAATTAAAAATATCTATAGGTGATGAAATTAAGCATCCAAATACTTTAGAACATCATATTTCATGGTTTAAAGTATTTTTCCATCCAGAAGGATCAAAATTCCCTGTTGAAATAGGAAATTTCAAATTCACTGCCCATGGTGAAGGTGATATATATGATGAACCTGTTGTTTCAACAAATGTTAAGCTTAATAAGTCAGGTACTATATATGCCTTAAGCTATTGTAACATTCACGGTCTTTGGGAAAACTTCAAAGAAATAGTCGTTGAATAAAACAAAAGCCCCTTTTATTAGGGGTTTTTGTTTTATTTAATGACATTAAAATATTACTAAATTTTTAGAACAACAAACTTTGAACTATAAAATACGCCTTGAAGCGTATTTTATTATGCCATAGCCTTTTCCAATTTATCAAGGTACTGCAATGGAAAGTGTCTAAGCAGTTCTTTAAACTGTTCAACAGTTAGTCCTGCTGTAGTAGTATAAATCTTTATTTTTTCATCTAAACTTGCACTAATAAATCTTTGCTTTATAGCTTCAAATTCAGCCAATGTAGCCATATAATCACTCCTTAAATATTTCTAACATTATTATTAGTGCTTTTAAAAATTTTATACTACTTAATATATAAATTTATTTTTGATACGCTTCTTTCTTTAATGAAGCGATAAATGGTAAATTCCTGTACTTTTCAGCATAATCAATCCCATAACCAACAATAAACTCATCTGGTATTTTAAATCCTAAATAGTCAATTTTTATATCTACCTTTCTTCTATCTGGCTTGTCAAGGAAGGTACAAATTTTTATACTTTTAGGCTTTCTCGATTTAAGATTTTCTAATAAATATTTGAGTGTTAAACCTGTATCTATGATATCTTCTACTATTATGATATCTTTATTCTCTATACTAAAATCTAAATCCTTATTTATCTTCACCACTCCAGAGCTTTCAGTAGAAAGCCCATAGCTAGAAACATCAATAAAATCTACAGTTATGGGTATTTCAATTCTCCTTATTAAATCACTTAGAAAAATATTTGCTCCTTTTAAAACACCAATCACAATTGTATCTTTGCCCTTATAATCCTCTGTAATCCTCTTGCCAAGTTCAATTACTTTTTCTTTGATTTTTTCTTCAGTAAATAGAATATTTTTTACATCATTTTTCATATTTAACACCATCCTTATTATTACTACGAATATAATAATATCATAAGAATACATTTTTTCGCCAAAATTTTTATACTTATAATTTCTATTTTTTATCTTTTCTATACAAAATACTCGACAACTTCAATACTTAACGAAATTTTATATATCATTCATAGTCTTTATCCTTTATTTCATATTCGACATTTTCAATTGTTTTTTCTTTATCTATCCTTATATTTTCCTTTTCTTGGTTAGATATATATTTATCTAATTCACTTGAAATTAATGAAATTACATATATAGCTAGTAAAGCGTCATCAATTAACCCAAATCCAACAACAACCTCTGGTATCAAGTCCAAAGGAGAAAATACATATATTAGCATTGATGTAACCATTATCTTTTTTAATATACTTACGTTTTTATCTACTAAATATTTGTATAAGACAGATATTCTTTTAAAAAATTTAAAAATTACCCTAAAATAATTAAAATTACTATACCTTTGGTAATAATTCCTTTTAATATGAAATCCTCCTTTCAAATACTTAATTTCATCTATTAACATCTTTCATTAAAATTTCTTTTTATGAACCTATTATTATTATTCACTATATTTTAAAATTATCCTTCTCAAAACTTTAAATGAGAATAAATTTCAAATGGATGTTTAGATTTAAATTTAACTGGGTAAATAACAAATAATAAAATAATAATTATATATTAACTGATTGTATAACACATATGAAATAAAATTTTTGAGAATAATAAAATATGTAATTTAAAGGTTTTCATAAATGTTTTATACAATATGTTAAAACAAAATGTATGATTTTGTATTTAAAATAATAAGGAGGTTATTTGAAAATGGCTGAAAGAATAGTTGGAGTAAAAGCTCCAAATTTTGAAATGAAAACTGCGTTAGGGGATGGTGAAAATTTTAGCATAGCGTCTCTTGCTGACTATAAGGGTAAATGGTTAGTTTTATTCTTCTATCCACTAGATTTTACATTCGTTTGCCCTACAGAGATCACTGGGTTTAGTACCAAATATGAAGATTTTAAAAAGCTTAATGCAGATATATTAGCTGTTAGCACAGATAGTATCTATTCCCATAAGGCTTGGATGAATCTATCACCCAACGAAGGTGGATTAGGAAGGCTAAAATTCCCTATAGCTTCTGATATAACTCATAAAGTTTCAAGGGATTATGGTGTTTTGGTTGAAGAGGAAGGAATAGCTTTAAGAGGTCTATTTATAATAGACCCAGATGGAGTGATAAAATACTCTGTTATACACGATTTAAATGTAGGAAGAAGTACAGATGAGGTTCTTAGAGTTCTTAAAGCTCTTCAAACTGGAGGATTATGCCCACTTGGCTGGGAAGAAGGAGACGAATTATTATAGACCTATAACAGCACTTGATTTAAAACAAGAACCCTCGATTAATATCGTGGGTTCTTGTTATTGTATCCCCAATAAGTTTTCTAAATATTTAGGAACTAATTCCATAGCATTTTCATTAATAATATCTACTTTTACACCTTGACTTTTAGCTCTTTCTACTATAAATCCTGCTGTTGATGTGTAGAATGACGTTCCTATTACAAGTAAAACATCAGCAGAATCTATTATATCCATAGCTTCCATATATCCTGGTATCATATCACCATATAGGACTACATTGGGCTGCAGAATTTCATTACAATCTGAGCAATAAATTGAGTCATATACTGTATCAAAGTTATATTCTTTATTGCACTTAGGACAAAACACATATGTAAGGTTTCCATGGATTTCTAAGACCTTCTTACTCCCAGCCCTTTCATGCAGGGAATCGATATTCATAGTTATAATTGGCACATCATACTTAGCTAATGCTCTATGAGCATCATTTGGCTTTGCTTCTTTTATTTTTTTTCTGAATTCTTTAAGAATATTATAAAACTCCATGGGATAACTGTTAAAATAGCTCCTACTTAATTTTTCTCTCAAATCTCCAAGCTCAACAAAAGTAGGTATGCCACTATCTCTAGAAACTCCTGCTCCAGTAAAAGCCACTAATTTTTTCATTTTTCCACTCCTTAAACAGGTTAATTCGTATAATTTTATCTGTTTTTGTTCTAATTTGCAGTATTATTGCTATTTCCATGGCAATATTATTTTTCAATCCATAACCTCAAAATACTATATCAAATTAAGATCTGCCATTAAAACCCCTATAATTTCATTATTTTCGTTCCTTACAGGTGTTGCAACAGCTACACAATAATTATTTGAATCTATTGATATATAGGGTTCAGAAATATAATCCTTCCCATTGATTGCTTCTTTAAAATAATTCCTATGACTACAGTTACAATACAAATCATCATTTTGTATATCTAGTGCTTTATCATAATTTATTGCTAAAGTATCTCCATTTTCATCAAAAAAGTTTATTTGTTCATAATACTTATATTTATCAATTATTTCTTCAAAATATTTTTCTAAAGAATTCTTGTCTAAAGTCTTTAATACTTTGTTCTTAGCGATTTCTTTTAAATTTTTCATACCTTCTTCAATAATATGTTTTGTATTATCGTCTATTTTATAATCTTTTATAAAGGATTTTATTACTTGCTTAATTTCTCTAGTCATATTATTTAACTCTTTAAGGGAAGAAAACATTTCTTTAACCATAGAAAACTGTTGGTCAGTAGTTGCAGAGGCTTGTTGTGCTGCTCCTGTGTTTTCTTTAGATATATTAGTTATATTTTGCATGAACCTTTGCATATTCAAAATTTCATCTGCTTCAGAACTAGCTAAATTATGTATTTCATCAATTAAATTAAGTGTATACTCAGTTGATGAAATTATTTCATTAAAGTATTCCTTTGCACTATTAGCAACATCAATGTCCTTTTTTACGCTTTCACATTCTTCTTTTATTTCATTTGCAATAATATTTATCTGATTTTCAATATTACTAATTAAATCTCTAATTTTATTTGAGGAATCAGCAACCTCTTCTGATAGTGATTTTACTTCTTCTGCCACAACTGCAAATCCCTTGCCCATTTCTCCAGCCCTTGCAGCTTCAATAGAAGCATTTAAAGCTAATAAATTTGTATTTGTACTTATAGTACTAACTGATTCGGTAATAATGTGTATTTCTTGTGCCTTAGATTCTAATTTATTAATTTTAGCAGCTAATTCCAAACTATTGTTAGCATTATCTTCCATAATATTTAATATACTATGAAATATTTCTTTACTTTTATTAACGGTTTTCTTTGCATCCACAGCTTGATTCTTAGCATTTTCTGTTTTCGAAATTATTAAATTAAAATCCTCTCCAAGTCTTTCAGTATAGTCATAGGCCTTTAAAATATATTTTGATTGATTTTCCATATTCTCAGCAATTTCTGATATTACTTTAGAATTCTGATTAGCTCCATAATGTATATTCTCAGCATTCTCTGTCATTCCAATCACATATTCTTCTACACGGTCAACAGCCGAGTGTACATTTGCTATAAAACCTCTCATGTTTCTTAATAAAGAATTAAATAAATTATAAACAGATGTTAATAAAAACTTTCTATTTACATCAAAGCTCTTAGTAAAATCCCCGTTAGCAATTGATTCTATCTTTTTTTCTTCAGCTTTAACACTTCTCAGCATTTTGATATTTAATGTAATTGATAATATTAACATTATCAATAAAAGCGTTATAGCAATATACATACTTTTCACCTACTTTTAGCTGTTTATCTCTAATTTTATATTAATATTATAACATATAATTGTATTAATATTTATAATTTTCCAATTATAATTAAACATGCTCTATGTTCTTATTCCTATACATAATAATTTCATATTAATATCAGTATTTAACTATATCCATAAGTCTTTTATAAATTTGTTTCTATTCCTGTGGCTGTGATAACTTTTTAATTAATGTAACCAAAAATGTCAATAATAGAAATAGGAAAAAGCCCCATACCAAAGACTTTTCCCTTGTTCCATTGATTTTGTTCTATTAATCGTATATTGGACTCTCTATCGCTCTTATATATTCTTACAAATACTTGTTCGTCTTTAATGTTTTCTTTGAAAATTTTATTATTTACTTGAAAGTTTATAATCGACTTTCTATTATTTGTGTTAACTCCATATAATAATATTAAGTATCTATCTTTGTTAATCATATATTGACTATAGGAGATGGGTTCTGTTCCTTCTCCAATAGCTATAAGTTCATAGCGGTTGATAAGTTCATGCTTTCTATAAACCGCATGTCCATAAATCTTTTTATTTAGTTTTTTAGATGTTATACTATAGATATATACTCTTATATCCTCTCTATCTATTTGTTTTTCAATAACTAGTGAATTAAAATCTAAATTGAAATTTTTTGCAACATGTGTTTTTGAAGAAAGAAGTTTATTCTGTAAATGTTGAGTAGTTTTTGACTCATTAATGAAATTAAATTTAATAAATAACACACAAATAAGAATTACTATAGAAACTATTGCTGTAATTAATATTCTTGACTTCATAATAACCCTCCCGCTTGAGTTAAAGGTTCTGACTACCAAGCTGTTTAATTTATTTTTTAATATTGAATACCAGTAATGGTTACTGATAATGGCCATTGACTTTTTTTAGGAGATACAGTAAATCCTACTCCACCTGAAGAAATACTAGCTGAATATGAAGTATCTCTATATGTATGAACATATTTTACTGTAATTTCAGTATCTTGTTTTTCTTTCCTTCTTTTGTAAAGCGTTATATCTCCACTAATTCCACTAGCATGAATTGAATTTTGACTAGAAGCATTTAGCCTTTTTCGATCTTTGAATCCCCAAACCTGTCCTCTATTCGCATTATGATCGACTTCTCTAAATGATATTTTAGTCTTTTTATCATTATATATTCCACTGATTGACATATCTTCGCAAGCCATTTCTCCACCCCAATAGAATCCTATAAAATCATCACCAACTGCTGGTCTTTCTTTTGTTGATGCATACCAAGGAAAATCCCAGTTTGCAACTGTTTCTACATAATATTGGACTTGCCTGCTGGTTGTTGGAGTTTTCTTATATACAAAAAGCATTAAAGTTAAATTGTTATATTCATCTTTTTTATACTTGTTATCTGAATTTTTATTAAGCTCTATATGTCCATTAATATCCTTTACACTTGTAATTTGAGGATTCATGGAAATTATTTCCTGAACTTCATTTTTAGTTAGCAATCTGCTTTCAATTATATTGTTTTCGTTTTTCAATTCGTCTACTTTATAGGTCTCTTTAACTATTACAGAAGTAGTTTTAACTGCATAGAGTTCTAAACCTTGAGCTAAATTTGAAGCTATCTTATTCTGTATTTCTTTATCATTACCTACAATATCGTTAAGTCTTTGTTTGATATCTTTATCACTAATATTTTCTGATTTAATAGTGGATTCAGTACCTAAATTATTGGTGAATCGTATCTCTTTCACATCTTTATCCTGAATTATTCATAGAAAACATCAAAAATGATTGAATCGTAGTATTAACAAGTAGTCCAACAAATTGGACTTTGCACCCATTGGGTGAAATAACAAAAAAATAAAGAAAAGAACCTAATTTTGTGTTAAAGTTAAAGCGTTAAAACAAAAACTATATCACGAAAAGAGGTTCTTTCTATGACAAGTTTACATCAAAATTCACTTAACTTCAACAAAAGTTTTTCATATGATTTCGGTGGAGGTAATCTTTCTTCAGATGCAGGGTTAATAATAGTTCGTTCTTTTCTTGAAAAAATTGGCTTAATACCGCTACTTAAAACCCTTTTTAAGGATGATACTGCAAG
>NZ_FRAG01000128.1 GCF_900142245.1 Paramaledivibacter caminithermalis DSM 15212
AATGGATTGCAGGTTTTATCATACCGCCTGTAAAAAAAAGAAAGAGTTTACTGGGCCCTGTACCAGCGAATCTGTAACCAGGGGCAAAGTAGATATTAGATATGATACTACAATGTGAAATTGCCTAAAAATTATCTATTTATTAAGCAAAGTATCATTTCTGATTTTCTTCGTCTTTTATCCTTTGGACAATATTAGTTAGTATATCCATTTTAATTAAAAGCCTGATATAATCAGCCCTACTAGGGACAGTACCAGCATCTTCATTCTAAAATGCAAAGTAAAAGTGAAACGTACTTTAATACTACTTTTAGGAGTCTCGCCAACATATCCGACTTATCTATACTATCTATATTAGAATACAGTCTATTCAATAAGTTCATGTTGTTTTTGAAAACACTAAGGTTTTCACTATATAGTCAAGATAATCCTATAAAACTCACGCCAATACAATATATGGTAATGATATCTCAATTTTGTTCATGTTAAAGAATTAATTAGTTTGCAATTTATGACAGCTACCGTATCACTACTCCTTTTAATCTGAAATACTACTTTCTCTGGTTAATGGCTTGTCATTTTTGTGCAAAAAAAAATGTGCATAAAATATGTACATTTTAGGATTTAATTTAATTTTATTCTTTAAAAAAATTCGCGATTATTATTGTTGTCTGTTTAGTAAGTGAACCTAAAACCTGGTAGCATATTACTATTGGACTCTAATGGTGTTTCATCAGTCCAATAATACCTCGATCCTATTTCGTCAAAATCAACACCACGAATAAAGTTTAACTCACTTTCAAAATAATACTCACCTATGGCATGTCCTAAATGCGGTCTTCCTGTACATATGATAGTTTCTCCACATTCACATTTATACATACCTGCTGTTAACATCCAATAATATTTTTCGCTTGTGTCTGTATATACATTATTCCAAGGCTTTTGAAGTTCCATTTGGTGAATACCATGTACTGGGCAAGGAGCTATTTCTCTTGGCTCTATAACCATATCTGGTTCTTGAGCATACACAGAAATAGAAAATCCTAACACTAAAACAAACACTAAAAATAATCATAAAGTTCTTTTCATAAAATCTCATCCCCTTTGTTATTTTTTTGTATTTCATATATATTATACATCAAATCACATAAAATGTAAATAAGTTAATGGTAAAATATTACTACGATCAACAAAATTGTAAATAATGCGACGGTAAAATATTACTATATAAAGTTATATTGATATTAAAAAAATAGTTTAAAAACAAAATATACAATTAAATTAATTAATAAGCATATCAAATAAGGTAAATGCTTGTAATTTAATTTTAAATTGTTTCTATATTTTTTCTTATAACTATCAAACATTCTTTCTGAAGCTTCTCCGGCTAAATTTTGAACTTGTTGATTACCACCTACCATTCTCAGAGGACTGAATGTACCTAAATTAACAAGATTTTTAGATAATAATACAAAACTAATTAAACTCCATAAAAGAAACCAATCCATAAGGTAATCAATATTAAAGCTATTATGATTTAGCACAAAAAATGATAGAAATTCCAATACAAACAAAACTGATAATCTTAAACCTATAAGCTTAAACATAATCAACCTCCCATATTTATACTATAATTGTCTAACAGCAAATTATATAACAAATGGTGATGACTGCAATACATATTTACTATCATGGAGTAATTATTACATATTGTCGAAATGAGTGAACTACCTCGGGTACAAGACTCGAGGCTTCAAAGGTGACTCCGACATTTGATGTCCTCATTGTCCCTTTGTTAGCCTCATACGAGTTTACGTCTTGAGACAGCCTCACACGGATGGGCTAGATTCACAATAGCCCCCTGTAATTGACATATAGCCCACTACAGTACATTTGCAATATTTACACTGGTATTATAGTCTGCATTGGCTTCATAGCCACAAGCTTTGCATTTGAAAGTGCTTTGATTAGGTCTATTTCTTTTATCTATATGCTCACAAGCACTACACATTTGAGACGTATAGTTTGGTTTTACATATACTACTTCTAAGCCTTCTGCATTAGCTTTATATTCTATGAAAGTTTGTAGTTGGTAAAAATTCCAATTATGTAACCTTTTATTCATTTTCTTCGAGTATTTTATACGTTCTCTAATATTTTTTAATTCTTCTAAGTTTATAATTGCTTTTTCTTCTTTAGCTATATTTACTATTTCCTTTGAAATTTTGTGGTTTACAT
>NZ_FRAG01000115.1 GCF_900142245.1 Paramaledivibacter caminithermalis DSM 15212
AAAAAAACAATTAAATGAGTTTATGAACTATTTTATAGCTTCGCTACCTACTGTTTTAAAGGAAAAGCTGGCTATTTTGTGCTGCGAAAGTTGAGGTTCTAATATTATTTCTTCATAGATTTTTTGTTTGAAAACATCACCTGCAATAGTACTTTTTATTACTTTTGAAGCACCAATGACAATGTTTGGACCATTCCATGTAAGCCTACCTTGTACATTTATTGTAAGTTTTGGAAAGTTTCCATTTATATATACTTCAGCACCTTCTTCATTTTCAAGTCGTAATATTATGGATTTTATCATATCAACACTCATTTTTGCATCATGATCACTAACTTGCAAAGTAGGAAAATTATTTAGATTAATGACTGTAACTGGTGTAGAATCATCGCATGTAATTTTTACCATATCTTTACCTGGTGAAGCATCAAGTTTAACTTTATATGTAACTTTTAAAGCACCAGCAAATATTGGCCCATACTCCCAAGAGCGCGAAGCTCCTAACGCTGTTCCTGATACGTCTATGTTATATTCACTTAGAATTTTAGCTAATCCTCCAGCTGATATAGCTTCTGATATTAGGGCATGTTCAGCTGCACTTGTTCCTTTCCTTTTCCAGTAAACAGCTTCTTCTAGAATATCACTTGTTTGTTCACCGACTACTCCATCAACCAATATACTCCAATCTCGTTGCATATTTTTTACTGCAGTTTTTGTATTTCTATAAAATAGTCCGTCTAATTTATCATGATAGCAATCTAATTTTTTAAGCATTCTTTGAAGATGTGCAACATCAGTTCCTCTATCTCCATATTCTAAAATACCTCTATTATGTCCATATCTATAAAATTTATAACTAGAAGTTAGATTATCAACACCTTCTTTATCTAATCCCGTTGCTACTAACATATCATTATAATCATTAATATTGTCATAAATTTTCACTTTTAA
Organism: Paramaledivibacter caminithermalis DSM 15212; assembly: GCF_900142245.1. Taxonomy (GTDB): domain Bacteria; phylum Bacillota; class Clostridia; order Peptostreptococcales; family Caminicellaceae; genus Paramaledivibacter; species Paramaledivibacter caminithermalis. The sequence goes on from NZ_FRAG01000115.1 coordinate 952, forward strand.
CGTATAATTTGCATAAGAACCAGATACCTTATACCCTCTTATACAAATTAGATAATCAGTATATTTATTAATATCTATACTATGACAAAGTATAAAACGATTACCCTTTTTAGTAGTTTTATGACTAACCGAACTATCTTTTTCTAATAATAATCCCTCTCTATCGAATATATATAAATCTAAATCACTAGAATCATCCCACTCTAAATAAACATTAGCCTTACCAGAGTATCTAAAATCAAATGACATGTAATGATATTCTTCTTCCTTTATTTTATGTTCTTCAACATATAAAGTTTCATCTTTTACTCCATATTCATCTTTATAATAGGAACCCCTTTCAGCAGCATCATAAGCCTTTTTGGAATTTAAATCAAATGGATCTATTTTAGAAGGGTTTATACTACTTTTTCCTATAGCCATTATAAATCATCTCCTCTTTTGTTTGTCTTCACATAATCCTAAGTATTTGATTTGGATAAATTAAGCTACTATTTAAATCATTTAAGTTCATCAGTTCATATACTGTTGTATTAAATGATTTAGCTATAGACCATAGAGTATCTCCTGCCTTAACAGTATAGGTATCAAATGTACCAAATACGTTATTCCTAACTTTCACCAAAGGAAAGTTTAGGCCAGGACAATTAGTAGCCTTTAATTCCCTATGGCCTTTTATAATGCTAATATTGTATTTGTCACATAGATACTAGCATAAACTTGTAAGAGCTTTAAACTGAATCTGAGATATTTCTTCTACACCATAGTTTCCCTGCATACATATACCAAGAGAAATATTATTGTAGCTCTTTGTATGAGCTCCTACGGTATTTTCAGGCCTGCCCCTATAGATTTGGCCATCTTTGACTACTAAAAAATGATATCCAAATCCATTCCATCCATTTTCTATATGCCATCTATATATGTCATATACATTAGCACTTGAATGTGCAGCATGATGAATAATAATCATAGAAGGCTTATTCATTTTTTTAAGATTATTTTTAAATATTAAGTTTGTTTCTAGAATCTTCATCCTGCTCACACACCTTAAATTTATATTTTGAGAATTCTTAACCGGTTATTTCCTTCTCACTATATACAAGCAACTTTTTAAAGCAAAATGTAAACCCCCTAAATTTATTTTTTTGAATTTTATATATAAATTAAAATCAAATTTAAGTATTAATCTTCTGTTTTGAAAACAAAATTTTTGATTTCTGATACATCTTCTTTAATGTCTTCTATCACATTTAACTTTTCTGTTAAATTAGTTATAATATTTTGATATTTGTTTTCTCTTTCTTCCTGTCTTAGATCTCTTTTCTCTTGGTTTTTAAGAATATAAAATATAAGAGCTACAGTTAGTACGGTCCATATGCCATCCTTTGCAGCTATCTTTATTATCTCCTCTGACAGTCAACTCACCTTCTTTTCTTCTGTAAAAATTTTTCTTAAGTTGTTTAAAGCTCTGTTTTTAGCTCTATTAACTGCTTGTCTACTTATACCTAGTATTTGTGCTATGTCTTTTTCTGAATATCCATGTATAAATTTCATTACACTAACATTTTTTTGTTGTTTCTCCAAAAATTCAATCAACATAGAAGTGCAAACAATACTTTCTACATCAGCTATAGTTTCATCTTTCAATATATCGTAATTAATTTCTAAGTAATCTAATGATTGATTTTCTTTTGCTTTAATCAAATTTAAAGATCTTTTACTTAAATGCATATTAATATATTTAGCAATTTGCCTATTACTTGAACCCTGAAATTTCTTTATATCAATATTTTTAATTAATTTTAAAAGTTCAATTATCATATCAGTGTTTGCTTCCTCATAATGAAGACTATCACTAATTTTCTTTAAAGTGTTACTAAAATCCTTAATTATTTCGTAAATAGCGTCTTTGTCATTTTTTTTAGCTTTATTTAATTCCTCATATAAATCCATATTATTCATATCCTCCCTTTTGAAAAACTTTAAGTCTATATTAATCCCAAGCAGATTTTTGGAGGAATTTGTAAACGGGTATAAATTGACTTGTTTTGTAATAAATTGTCATATAGAACATTATCGGTATTTCATCTTATAATTTCTGTCGAAATCAAGTATGAGATTGTAAATAATTCAAAATCTGGTTTAGACATGTCTATAGTCACTATATTTATGACTATACTTGAAACCTAAAAGAAGATAGACAAATAGAAATATTAAAAGATAAGGGTATACAAAAGCTATACATTTTCATGATAAGTGATATAAATACAACCAATAGACCAGAGCAATAAATTACACAAGATTTTAAGTAGTCATATGAAAAATGAAGGAAATAACTACTAGAGAGTTTGGTAGTGTAAAAAGTTTTATGAAAAACAACAAATAACAAAAATATATCTTCTTAACCCGATAGGGTAGATGTAAATTGACGTAGTTGCCCTTGAC
>NZ_FRAG01000036.1 GCF_900142245.1 Paramaledivibacter caminithermalis DSM 15212
AGATATGTTAGAATGTTGAAGGTTAAAATGTTTTAGGATCAATCTTTAAAGAAAAAGCTTTATAGAAAGACCTCATTACAACATACAACATTAGAACATATAACAGACCCTCAAAGGTTTACTAAAAAGACTTAAAATTGCGCCGAAGGTGCAAATATATCTGGTGACTATGGCGAAGGGGATACACCTGTTCCCATATCGAACACAGAAGTTAAGCCCTTCAGCGCCGATGGTACTTGGTGGGTAACCGCTTGGGAGAGTAGGTCGTTGCCAGTTAAAGAAATTTTTAAACACCCTAATTAATATTAGGGTGTTTAAAATTGTTGATAAAAACAATAAGATCGGATTTTGTTAAGATTAAGAGACTTAAGGTCATATTTCAAGAGATAAAAAGACCCATTAGGGTCAGATTAAAAGATTCTCAATCTTAGTCTCAAGCTGTCGTATCGCAAAGCGACTTTTGTCAAAGGTGAAATTCGCAGTGAATTGAGAAAGATAATTTAATAGACTACTATATGTAATTTTGAATTTTACTTTATATATAAAAGCTATTAAAAGCATTCTATTAGAAAGAATGCTTTTTTCTAGTATATAGAAAATATAGAAAATAAAAAGGAATTTATCAAAACTTCCAAGAGTATTCTTAGTATGAATGTTTTATAATATTATATATATTTAATATATAAATACCAATTAAATAATGATTTGTTTTTTTACAATTCTAAAGGATTTATAATAGGGATTTAAGTAAATATTTTAGTTTATATATATTTAAAAGTGTATTTAAGCTTTAATATTGGGTATCTATAAAACATGGTGGTGATAGTATGAAAATGCCTTCCAAAAGAATTATAGCATTTTCTGTTTTTTTTACAATTATTTTTATATTTTTAAGTTTATCGGTTTTTGAGGTTACGGCTAATATTACATATGATGAAGTGTTGCAGAAAATTACTACCCTTTTAGGAATCATATTTACGGTTTATGCATTTTTTATTGGGATGGTCATTTTTTTAGAAAATAACAATCCATCAAAAACTATTGCATGGCTTTTAGTATTGTTTTTAGTACCTGTTGTTGGATTTGTTTTTTATATATTATTTGGTCAAAATGTTAGGAAGAAAAAGAGATTTGAAAAAAAGAAAGATATAGACTTTCAACTTCTTTCTCAAATAGCATATACTCAAGAGAAAATTTTAGATGAAATAGGTTTGTTTGGCAATGATGAAAGTATGGTAAAAAGCAGACTGATAAAGCTACTCCTCAAGAATTCACAATCACCATTTACAGTTAACAATAATACAGAAGTATTGACTAATGGAGAAAGTACTTACTGCTCAATAATAGATGAATTAAAAAAAGCAAAACATCATATACATATGCAGTATTTTATAATAAGAAATGATAATATAGGTAATAAAATAAAAGATATATTAATAGAAAAAGTAAAGTCAGGAATTGAAGTGAGGCTTATATATGATAGTGTCGGTTGTTGGAAGCTTGGGAGAAAATATATAAATTCATTAAAAGAAGCAGGAGTAAAAGTTTATCCTTTCTATCCAGTCATGTTTCCAGTTCTAAGTAGACAGTTAAATTACAGAAATCATAGAAAGATAATCGTTATAGATGGAAAAGTTGGCTATATTGGTGGTATAAATATTGGAGACGAATATCTTGGCAAGAATCCTACCCTAGGTTTTTGGAGAGATACACATATCAAAATTGAAGGTGAAGCTATATATAGTCTTCAAAATATTTTTTTAAAGGATTGGTATTTTGTATCCAATCAGCTAATTATAGATGAAAAATATTATCCTAAATTAAAACATTGTGGAGAGCAAATAATTCAAATAACATCTAGTGGTCCAGATTCAGATTGGGAGTCTATTTTACAGGCTTATTTTACTATGATTTCAACAGCAGAAAAAAGAATATGGATTACTACCCCATACTTAGTACCCGATGAAAGTATATTGATGGCCCTTAAAACAGCTGCTTTAAGTGGAATAGATGTTAGGATAATTATACCTAGTAAGCCTGATCACTATTTAGTATATTGGGCATCGAAGTCTCATATTGAAGAACTGTTATTGGCTGGAGTTAAAGTATATACTTATGAAAAGGGATTTATCCATAGTAAATTATTATTGGTGGATGGAATCAGTGCTTCTATTGGTACAGCAAATCTTGATATACGTAGCTTTAGTATTAATTTTGAAGTTAATGCTTTTATTTATGATAATGAGGTAGTAAAAAGGCTAGAACATGATTTTGTAATGGATATTAAAGATAGTAAGGAAATAATACTAGAAGAGCATTTAAACAGAGGTATGTATATTAGATTTAGAGAAGCACTAGGAAGATTATTTTCACCATTGCTTTAGAGAAAGCTACTTGGCTAATAGGATAATCTACTTTAAGGATGTTATATTTCTAGTAGGCATAAGAAATAAAGTGTGCTAGAATAAAAGATGTATTTAAATGATTTGGAGGAGAATATATGTTATATTTTATAATAATAATATCAATAATTATTTTAGATCAATGGACTAAGTATTTAGCTAATATTCATTTGAAACCAATAGATACATATCCCCTGATTAAAGATATTTTTCATTTAACCTTTAGGAAAAATACTGGAGCAGCTTTTAGTATTTTGAGAAATAAACAGGGTTTTTTAATTATAGTAACGCTATTAGTAGTGATTTTTTTAATATTTTATTTAGCAAAAATATTAAAAAATAGCAATCTTCTATTATTAAAATTACCTTTAGCTTTTATTATAGGTGGTGCTATTGGTAATCTCATAGATAGAATAAGATTAAGTTATGTAATAGATTTTTTTGACTTTACATTAATCAACTTTGCAGTTTTTAACGTGGCGGATGTGTTTATAGTAGTTGGCTCAATATTATTTGCATATGCTGTGATTTTTAAGAATGTAGAAATATAGGAATGTTTAATGTTCACAAATTTATGATTCCATACATGACCTTAAAGTTATAATAATTCAGAAGAACTTGAATTAATTTATGTAAAAGGAAGGATTATTAGTTCTAATAAAATCTTTCCTTTCATTTTATCCACGAATGAGGATATTTACTTAAAATAATGTGGATGAAATATGCTTATTGCAACATTTATCCACAAAATAATTTCATTTTATTGCTAAGAAACTCAAACTTTTTTTTGCAGGAAAATATATGCTTGAATTTAAGTAAATTCAAGCAATAGAAATTAAATGCAAACTATCAGTAGTAAAATTTTAGAAGCAGGAATTAATTTTTTTAGACCTAAAATAATGACATTAAAACTTGGAACTTGTAACTTGCAACTAAAATATGTCATCAGACGATTTTCTTCTATTATCTTTATTTTTTCTTAATCATTGTAATTTAGTTCTATTATTTATAGCAATATAGTTGATTAAGCCTCCTAATATAATCATAATTCCGCCTGTTACACTTAATAAATCAGGGAATTCACCCCAAATAATTATTCCTAAAACAGCTGAAAATAAAATATTAGCATATCCATAAATAGCTAGTCTAGATGCTGGCGCAAATTTATAGCCAGTGGTCATAAATATTTGAGCTGCTGTTGCAGATAGACCAATTAAAAGAAGTAAAGCAAATTCTTTGCTATTGGGATAATTAAAATCGCCTATCAACATAAAAGGAATGGCAGTCAAGCATGAAAACATACAAAAGAAAAACACGATTTTATAAGGTGATGAATAAATTCTAAGCTGCCTTACACAGGTATAACCTGCAGCAGCAAATGAGGCTGACAATAGACCTATTAAAGCAGGTATAATAGTATAATCAAATTGTGGCTTTATTATAAAACTGGCTCCCAATAAAGCGATTAACATTGAATAAATTTGATATTTAACTACATGTTCTTTTAAAAAGACTAAAGATAGTAATATAACAAAGAAGGGAGACATCCTATTTAATAAAGCAGCATCAGATAATGGTAATTTCGATATAGCATAAAAATTTGCAGCTACTCCTAATAATCCAAATATTGATCTTAAAGTTAAAAGCCTTATATTAGAACCTATAAGATTTTCTTTGTCTCTTATTAAAATAATACCTGTAATTATTACACCTACGAGGTTTCTAAAAAATATTTTTTGTGCAATGGGAATAGTTGGTGTGGATTTTACAGCAGCTCCCATTACTGCAAAAAAGAAAGAAGATAAAAGTAGGCATATTATGCCCTTGGTTTCCTGATTCATATAAAACACCTCATTTTGTAGATATACTAACTGTTATTATTATATAAAATTATTCATAATATTGATTATATATCATCAAAAGTAAATATAAACATTTATTAAGAAAAATTAAAGATAATTAAGTTAATTAATATAGGGATTTAAGTAAAGACTTTAATTTATACATGTCCAAAACGCCCAGAAACGTTGCGTATTTGTACATGTATAAATTAAGTTTTACTATGTAAATCCTATATATAAGTTTAAAATAAGCTAGTTTAATAAAAAAGAACCGAAAAAATCGGTTCTTTAAAGAATATATTCTTCATTAGCTTTTAAAATAATTACTTCACAATTGTTAACCTTATCCCTAAATTCTTTAGGTGAAGCTTTAATTATAGGGAAAGTATCATAATGAATAGGAATAACCTTTTTAGGTTTGATAAATTCTACAGCCCTTACAGCATCATCAACATCCATAGTAAAGTTACCACCAATTGGTAAAATAGCTAAATCAATATTTTCTACTTCAAGCAATTTCATATCCATAGTAAGCCCAGTATCGCCAGCATGGTATATTGTTTTTCCATCAATATTTATAATAAATCCACAAGGATTTCCCCCATCTAGGACTCCAGAAGGAGTTTGTATTCCTGAACCATGAAGTGCAGGAGTCATTTTAACGATTCCGAAATCAAACTTAGTTCGTCCTCCTATATGCATTGCATGGGTAGCTATATCATTATCTCCGAGATACAATGAAATTTCAAAATTTGTTATAACTGTAGAATTATTTTTCTTTGCTATATTAATAGTATCACCTAAATGATCGCCATGACCATGGGTGACAAAGATATGTGAGATATCGGTAAAACTATCTGCAGTAACCTTTGCCTTAGGATTTCCAGAAACAAAAGGATCAATAAGGGCCTTAAAGCTTCCACTTTCAATATAGAAAGCAGAATGGCCTATGTATTTAAGCTTCAAAATCAATCCCTCCCTTATATAATTAATTTAACTCCTTGTGCTAGTTAATTTAACTTCCTATTTTAAGATGTCTTAGAGAGTTTTAATATTTCATTTGAGTGATTTTAATAAACCTGTTTTCACATTCAAAATAATATAAAAAAACAGGTTTATTACATGAGCAAAAAGGAAATATTAAAACTCTCGTGATAGGAAACTAGCACAACAAGTTAATTTATTATTAGTTATGCAATTTCTTTAATTATAATATATTTTAACTTATTTCTCCATGAAAAATTTCACTTAAAAATGAGGAACCTTTAGCTCCTCATTTTGTTTGCTTTTTTATCCATTCCTTGACTTGCTTTACATCCTTATCCTCTATGAGTATTCTCTTCAGTTTATTACCCTTTAGGTATTTTATAACTGTAAAGCCATTATCTAAATTTTCAAAGGATATATTAGTAGCTTCATGGAAGGGACATTGTGTTAGTAAAGGAATGAAGAACAATAAATACGATTTAAAAACTATTCCACTTGGCTCAACATATATATATTCTCTAAATGAGCCTATTATAAATAGAATTATGGAGAAAAGAAGGATATTAAGATTACTAATACCCTTCAATAAAATTATTAAAACTGCAAAAACTATAAAAGTAATATTTAGCCACTTTAATTCCTTTCTTAATTTATAGCCTGTTATCATTAATGATTAGTTCCTTCCTCAAGTTTTTTTAACTCTTCGGTATCTGTACTCTTACCAATGAATCTGACTATAGCTATTAAAGCAAAACCTCCCAAAATTATTGATATAAATGGGTTTACCCCTAAACCAGCTGGTATATAACCTAATATGATGGCTACAGCAGCAGTAGTTATAGCATAAGGAAGTTGAGTTTTGACATGATCGATATGGTCAGCCGCCGATGCCATGGATGACATTATAGTTGTATCAGATATTGGTGAACAATGATCACCGAAAATAGAACCCGTAAGAACAGCTCCTAGTGTGCTTAAAAGAATTCCATTTACAGTGCCTCCAGTAAAAGCGTGGGCTAAAGGTATGGCCAGTGGCATCATAATAGCCATTGTGCCCCATGAAGTACCTGTTGCGAAGGCAACTATACATGAAATTATAAATACTAAGAATGGAAGCATTGCAATTGGTAAAGTATCTGTTACAATCTGTACTAAGTAATTAGCTGTTCCAACGCCTTCTGTAACAGTGCCTAAAGACCAAGCAAGCGTTAATATAATAGCGGTAATAACAAGGGATTTAGCACCATCAACCCAAGCTTCAAAGGCTTCCCCAAGAGTTAAAATTCTTTGGCTTATGGACATAATGATTGCAATAGCACTTGCAATAACTGATGCCCATATAAGTGCTACAGAGGCATCTGCATCACCGAAGGCTGTTCTTATTCCTTCAAAGGTAAAGGGCTGTTCTACACCGCCACCTGAATACCATAAACCTATAAAACCTATTACTACTAGAGTAAGTATAGGAACTAAAGCATTGGACACCTTAAGCTTAATTCCTTCTTTTAATGAAGCAGTATCCACTTCAGTAGAAGCCATTGGAGTAGCACCATCTGCAAGTAATTTACCTTTCAATCTAGCACGCTTTTCGGCTTTATACATTGGACCAAAATCTCTCATCATAACTGCAATTAGAAAAACCATGAATAGAGCAAATAAATCATAAAATCTATAAGGGATCGATCTAAGAAATATTCCATATACATTAACATTCATACCTAAAGCATCAAAGGCATCCTTTATGAGACCTAATTCATAGCCTACCCAAGTGGAAATAAGTGCCATGCCTGCAACGGGTGCAGCGGTTGAGTCTACTATATAAGAGAGCTTTTCTCTAGATATTTTCATTTTGTCAGTCAATGGTCGCATAGTAGGACCAACGATAAGTGTATTGGCATAGTCGTCAAAGAATACCACAATACCCATAAGCCAAGTAACTAATTGTGCACTTTTAGCATTTTTAGCTTTTTTAGCAAGGGCTTCAGCTATTGCGTGAGTACCGCCCATTTTGGAAATCACTCCTACCATACCGCCTATGGTTAGAGTAAAGATTAAAATTCCAGCATTCCAGCTGTCCGCAACGGAACCCACTATATACTCGTCAAGGGTTCTTAAAAATCCATAAAAAATATTACCGTTAATCATTGTAGCACCGACAAAAATACCAACTAATAATGACAGAATAACTTGTTTAGAAATAAAAGCAAGAATTATTGCGATTAGTGGTGGTAGAAGAGACCAAATACCAAAGTTTACACTTTTCTCTCCACCATCAGCAAAGACAGGTGTAGCAATCATAAGTAAAACACATAAAATTACTACAGTTACAAGGGGCCTTCGATTCATGACAATCCTCCTTATAAGATTTTTTCATCATATAGGAAAATTTTCCTATATGATATATTATTATATCATAAAATATCAGAATTATTAAACTATTTAAATAATTAATATTTATAAGATAAATACTGCTACAAAGTATTTAATCTTAAGTATCATAGGAAAATTGCAACAAAAAATATTGACATAGTGTAATAATTGTGATAAAATGCAAGGAAATGAATAAATAATCCTTTAAGTGTAAATTAAGAGGATGCAGTTATAATTAGTACATTAACTTAGATAGAGGGAAGTCGCAGGTTAATGGAAAGGTGTAACTGCCGAAGTGTATTACTTTTCCCTAAGGTAATGTGCTGGGACTATACTGAATAAGTATGGTACTGTCTAAGGTTGATTGCCCAATCTTCCTAAGGTGAGCTAATTTACGCGGGGTGAGAGGTGTTTATATGATTCTTAACAGTCATAGCTACCTTTTGCTCTTGGCTGTTTTTTTATTTGAGATTATTTCTAGAGAATACTAAAGCATTAAATTGAATATTTATAAATGATACATATTAACATATTCTGGTTTCTAGAAAAGTACAGGCAGGTGGAATATATGGCAATAGTAGTTCAGAAGTATGGTGGGACCTCAGTAGGTACAATAGAAAAAATAAAGAATGTGGCTAGGAGGGTAGCAAAAAGCAAGGAAAATGGAGATGATGTTGTAGTTGTTGTTTCAGCAATGGGAAAGACAACAGATATTCTTCTTGGAATGGCTAGTGAAATATCTTCAAATCCTGATAGAAGAGAACTTGATATGCTTATGTCTAGTGGAGAACAGGTATCAATAGCATTATTGTCAATTGCTTTAAAGGAATTAGGCTATGATTCAATATCCCTTACGGGACCGCAAGCAGGTATACTTACTAAAGGATTTCATACAAAGGCTAGAATAACTGATATAGAGATAAAAAATGTAGAAGGATATATTAATGATGGAAAAATCGTAGTTGTAGCAGGATTTCAAGGAGTAGATGAAGAAGGAAATATAACAACCTTAGGTAGAGGGGGTTCAGATACAACTGCTGTAGCTTTAGCTGCTAAGCTAGGTGCAGTTTGTGAGATTTATACTGATGTAGATGGTATCTATACAGTTGACCCAAGACTTTTTCCTACTGCGAAAAAACTTGATTATATTTCCTATGAAGAGATGGTGGAAATGGCAAGTTTAGGGTCAGGGGTTATGGAAACCAGATCAATAGAAATAGCACAAAGATTTAATGTTCCAATATATGTGGCCTTGAGCAGTGAAGAATGGCCTGGAACTTATATAAAGGAGTTTGATGAGTCTATGGAAAGTAAAGTCATAACTGGTTTATCTGTTAGTGATGAAGATATGATGATAACCATTAATCATGTTCCCTATGAAGTGAGAAATATATCTTCTATATTTGAAAAGTTAGCTTCAAATGATATTAATATAGATATGATTAGCCAAACAGCACCATCCCATGGGCATATAAATATTTCCTTTACTGCACCTAAAAATGATAGATTTATAATTGATAAGGTAATGGAAAGTATTAAAAATAATATTGAAGGAATAGAAATTGATGTTCAAAAAGATATAACGAAGTTATCAGTTGTTGGAATAGGTATGAAAAGCCAATCAGGGGTTGCTGCCAAAATGTTCAAGATATTTGCAGATAATGAAATAGAATTTAAACAAGTAACAACCTCTGAAATAAGAATATCTTATACTATAAACACCCATGATAAAGAAAAAGCGGTAGTTGCTGTAGCTAAAGAATTCAACTTATAGATATAATGGAAGATAGCTTAAATGATTTAGCTAGAATAGAACAGCAACTGGCAGACTACTGAAAAGTATTAATTTTTAGGTAAATTAATTTGATATTCATACCCCCATATGGATATATATGAAAGAGAGCTATTACATGTGATAGCCCTCTTTCTTTTTTGTAAAAATAACGGTACAATTTAAGTTAGGAATATTTAACTCAAATTATTTATATAAAATTTTAAATTATAATCGATCCTGTTGTTTTTAGAATATTCATCAAATTCTCTATGTATTACTTAGAGACATCTTAAAATTTTTCATGAATAATTTGGGTTTTAAATATAAATAGATGTTACTGAATAGAAAAAATATATAGCTTCTAGAGAAAGGAGTAATTATTATTATGATTAGATCTATATTTAAGTATTTAATTAAAGGGTTAGTTTATTCAGTAGGCTTTGGAATTGTAGGTGTCTTATTTTCCATGTTTAAAGGATGGCATTTACTTAAGGGAGCTTATATTTTTGTTCTTGGAGCAGGATTAATAACAAGTGCTATTTCAGCAGTATTACTGATTGGAACACCTAAAATGAGGAAGGAATATTTTGTTAGGAAGAATAAAGAAGATTTTGATGATCCCACACGAGGGGGAGAAGGAATTGCTCCTGCTTTAATGGGAATAGTAATGATAATTATTGGATTTACCATAGAAGCAATGATGCATTAAGGTAAAGGGTTAACAATAAATTTAGCTTTTATTAATTTTTGTAATGAAAATTTAACTATTAAAATAACTAGATTATGTGATAAAATAATATTTGTTATATTGCCTTAAAATACTTAACGTTATCTTGATTAAAGCTAAGAAAGTTCATATCATTTAGGTTTATTATAAAATGAAAACATCCATAGCATATTATACTAATATAGTGATTTATATCATGAAAGGTGAGTTGTGCGTTTATGAAATCTTTTTTAAAGATATTTACAATTGCTTTTATTTGTTTTACTCTTCTATTTGCAGGTGTGGTATTGGCAATATTTAAAATGCCACATAAATTAGAAAATCAAGTTAATCCAGAGCCTGACCCTATACCCAGTGTCCCAAAGGATGAAGAAACAAAGAAAGCAGAAAAAACAGAGCTTCAGAAGCTGGTAGAAAAAAGTGATAGGATAAATGTATTGCTCATGGGTTTGGAGGGGACTAGAACTGATACATTGATATTAGCTAGCTTTGACCCAAAGAGTAAAAATGTAGATTTGATTTCTATACCTAGAGATACCTATTATAAAATAAAGGGATATGATGCTGCTGACCAGAAAAAGATAAATGCTATATATGGACATAAAAAATCTAGTGGTGGAGGCCCTCAAGGTGTTATGCAGGCTGTGGCTAATATTTTAAAGGTTCCAGTTCATCATTATGTAACAATGTCCTATAAAGGAGTAGAAAATATAGTTGATTCTCTTGGTGGGGTGAAGGTTACTATTCCCTTTGATATGAACTATGATGATCCATATCACAAGCCACCACTCCATATTCACCTTAAAAAAGGGACTAGAGTGTTAAATGGAAAGCAAGCAATCCAGTTCCTAAGATTTAGACAAAACAATGACAAAAGTCATTCTGATGGTGATATAGGCAGAATAAAGCGTCAAAGACAATTTATAACTGCGGCAGCCAAAAAGGCGTTGAGTTTTAAATTGCCTGTAGTTGCAAGAACAGCATTTCAATTTGTTAAAACAAGCATGGAACTAGATGATATTGTATACTATGCAAAAAATGCTATTGGAATGTCTATGGATAATATTAGCACATATACATTGCCTGGTAAACCTAAGGGAATAAGCTATTATTTTTATGATCCAGCACAAACAGAAAAGCTTATGATAGAAATATATAAGAAGGGGTCTGAAGAAGATTAAATAAAGTGGCTGATGAAGCTGCTTTTTTTATTTGAATGAAGGTTTTATATAGATATTGTAGAATATTATTTAAATAAATGGTGTTTTTAAGGGTTTTTGATGTGTATAAGATAACCCTTGTACTGGAATACCTATAAAGCTATTATACAATTTCTCCAAATAAGATAGGTAAGAGAAAGGTTAGATGAAGAATGTTTAAGAAAAAGAGATTTATATCATTTACTATATTTCTCATAGGACTATCAATTATCAGTTCAATAATAACGTACAAAATTGTTATTGATAGAACCACCAAAAAAACTGTTTTAACGTCTGACTCAGAGAATCTTAATAATATTAAAAAGTTATCTATGTCAAAACCTAAAGAAGACAGAGAATCACAGCTTTCTATTAATGAAATTTTTCAAAACATAGAAAAGGTAAGTGTAAAAAAGAATATTCAATTGTCTCAGGCCCTTGATTTAGAAGATAAAGATAAGGATATAGTTGTGGCATGCTTTAAGGCTTTACAAAAGTCAGAATATAGTAAAGATAAATTTACAAAAGAAAATTTTGATTTCCATTCATATGATTATGAAATAAATTTGAAAAGTAAAAATATTGTTATTGGATTGTATTATGAGTCTGGATATATAATAGTCAATATACTTCAAGGTAAAGAAGGTATAAAGAATATATACAAAGTAGATAAAAAAGAATTTCAAGATTTCATGGAGATTTTAGAAGATATTTATTTAAATAGATTGCTTGAGGTGATTCTTTATCCACTACCCCAAGAAATATATATAAATGCTAAGGATGAAAATGCTGTATATGTTGCAAGAAGAAAAGAAATCAAGAACCTAATTTCAAAATTTAAGATTATAGAAATAGGAGATCAAGAAAACCTTGTAGGAATTCCAACAAGATATCCAAGCTACGACATAACTATTAAAAGAAATAATTATGAACAAAAATTTCATTTTATAAATGAGGAATTTATGATTATTAATACACCAATATTTTACTTGTATTGTAAATACGATAAAGAACTTTGGGATTTTATAGTAGATAAGCTTCCCCAAGAGAATACTGCAAAGGAAAATGAGCTTAAGTTCCTTATGAAATCTGAAAAGGTTGTGGTAAAGGATTTACAGGGAATATATGATTTAGAAAACCATACATATTATAATATTGAGCTTCCAAGACAAATATTAAGGTCAAATTTAAAGAGAGTGGGAAAATCCAATCAAATAGTTTTTAATGAAGATTTAAAATTTGTTCTAAAGTTCTATGTAGATGGGCAATCAAAGGAGGTTTTAATATATAATAATTATATTGTCTATGGAGAAAGTCTATACTATTCTAAAAATATTGGGGAAAATATTAGAAGCTCTTTAATGGTGCCGTGAATTGGATTATGAAGGAAAAGGAAGATGGAGAAATGTATAATTATTTTTCAAAACTCAATAAAATTATAGGTGATGAAAGAAGATATGAAAATTTAGTAATGATGCTTTTAGCTTTATTTATTGGTATTATTACAGGGGCAACAGCAATAGCCTTTAATAAATTAGTAGATATTTTTCGTTATATATTTTTTGAAAGCTCATTTTTAAAATTTAATACATTCGTTAAATTGAGATTGTTTTTTACACCTATTATAGGAGGCTCTATAATAGGGATCATTAATAAATTGTTTTTAGATAAAAAAGATGAAGGGTTTGGAGTAGCAAGGGTATTTCAGGAACTAAAGCATATAAATAAATTTTTGATGAAGCCCAGGCTTGTATTTATAAAAATAACACAAACAATAATTACTCTTGGCTCTGGATTATCAGCTGGACGACAAGGACCTATAATACATTTAGGTGGTGCAATTGGCTCAGTAATAGGATATAAATTTAATTTTACTAAAAGGAAGTTGAGAATATTAATTGGATGTGGAGTTGCTGGAAGTATTGCAGGAGTATTTAATGCACCTATTGCGGCATCTCTATTTGTATTGGAGATATTGATGAATAAGGAATGTTTAGAATACTTTGCTCCAATTGTGATATCTTCTATAACATCTGTAATAATCACTAGAATACTAATAGGTGATACAGCTTTTTTAGAGATAAAAGGGCATTTTGGTTTAGTTAATTATAAAGAATTGATTTTTTATATTATCTTAGGTATTTTACTTGGCATAGTGGGAGTTTTTTATATGAAATCAATAGATTATGTTAAAGAAAATATAAGAAAAATAAAAGTAAGCTCAGTATTTTATCCCATTATAGGGGCCTTTGGAGTAGCAATTATAGGGTATTTTTTACCTCAAATATTTGATATAGAATATGGAACTATAAATAAGATTGTCGAAGGAAACTTTGGACTAAGGCTTCTTATATTATTGTTTTTAGGAAAAATATTTGCGACAGCATTAACTATAGGTTCTGGTGGTGTGGGAGGAGTTTTTGTGCCAGGTATATATATAGGGGCTGCATTTGGGGGGATATTTGGGATTATTTTAAATAACCTTATTCCCTTTGCAATATTTAATATAAATACATACTCTTTAGTTGGAATGGGGACGATGTTTTCAGCCTTTGCTAATGCACCTATAACTGCAACAATTATATTGTTAGAGCTAACTGACAACTATACAATCATTCTTCCAATATTGTTATCATGTGCAGTTAGCAGCGTTACTACTCAGTTAATAGCCCAAAGAACAATTTATAATGTAACTATAGAAGATATATATGATAAAGAAGCATAGACTAATAAAAGCGTCCTTAGATGCTTTTATTAGTCTATAAACTCAAACAATTTTGCAAAAAATTTCATAGCTAAAACAAATAAAATAGAGTACCAGAAGAAAAATTAAAACTATTACCAGTGAAATATTGGTGCAAATTGTTTTCTTTTAAAACCTACTAGAAAGACCCTAGTACTTGCAACTTGGAACATGTAACTTGCAACTAAAATGCGTCGTCAGACGCATTTGTCCAATAACATTTCTCCAACTTTATATATGTTTCCAGCCCCCATAGTTAATACTATGTCACCAGGAACTGCATGTTCCTTTAAATATCGGACTATTTCTTGAAATGAGCTGATATAAGCTACATTATGACCTTCCTGTTCAATCAGCTCGACTAAATTTTTAGAATGGATTTCACCAGTATCCTTTTCTCTAGCGGCATAAATATCTGTTATAAGAATTCTATCAGCATCTTTAAAAGACTTAGCAAAATCTAATAGCAAGGATTTTGTTCTACTATAGGTATGGGGTTGAAATATGCACCAGATTTTATTGTGGGGAAACTTTTTAGCAGCATCTAAAGTTGCTTTAATTTCAGTTGGGTGATGAGCATAATCATCAATGATCTTAATATTATTTAGTTCCCCTAAAATATCAAAGCGTCTATGGGTGCCTTTGAAACAACTTAGTTTTTCCTTAATCTTATCTAAAGGTGCTTCTAGAGTGTAAGCTGTAGCTATAGAGGCAAGGGCATTATAAATATTGTGCTTTCCTGGAATACTTAAGGTGAAACGTTCTAATGCTTTACCCTTATGAACTACATCGAAGGAAGGATATCCTGATTCGTTAAAAGTTATATTTTTTGCTTGAAAATCACTATCTATATTTATTCCGAATGTAACAATATTGCACTGTGCATGTGGAAGCAATTTTCGAATATTATAGTCATCATTATTTACTATAACATACCCTTTTTTAGGCAGTAGTTTTATAAATTTTGAAAAAGTTGAGACAATGTGTTCAAAATCCTTGAAATAATCTAAATGATCTTCATCAATATTTAAAATTACTCCTACATTAGGATGAAATTTTAAAAAATTATCTTTATATTCACAAGCTTCTGTAATGAGAAAGTCATTGCTACCTATTTTTACATTTCCTCCTATTTCTGTAAGCTCTCCTCCAACTAAAATGGTCGGATTAAGCTGAGCATGTTCAAATATTAAGGATATCATTGAGGTTGTTGTTGTTTTGCCATGCATTCCTGATACTGCTATACTTGTTTTATATTCACTCATAAGATTACCTAACATTTGTGCTCTATCTAAAACAGGGATATCAAGGCTTTTAGCTTTAACTATTTCTGGATTATCATTAGCTACAGCAGAAGTATATACAACTATATCAGTATCTACAACATTGTCTTCACTATGCCCAACATAGATTTTTATACCCTTTTCTTCTAATTTTTTTGTTATATGAGAAGACTTTATATCAGAGCCTGAAACGATAAATCCCTTATCTAAAAGTATTTCTGCCAATGCACTCATTCCAATTCCACCAATTCCAATTAGGTGAACTTTATTTCCTTTTTTCTTATTAAAAAAATCTAACATTATACACTCTCCTTGATAATATATAATAGCAATTATAAACTTAAGGATATTAAGTACTTTTTACTTGAATATTTGTAGAAAGAATAAAAAATGTATATATTAACATATTGTTACTATTATATGTATTATAGCCATGAAATTATTTTACTATAATTTATTAGTTTTTTAAATTTTATTTATAAAAAAACATGAATTTTTTTGAACAAAAGAAATTATATCATAATTTTTTCAGTAGAGGAAACTATATAGAGAATTTTGGGAAATTGTACAATATCTATTGAATAAATTTAAAAAAACGAATAAAATTATATATAACAAAAAAAATATTCGAATAGGAGAGGAAATAGTGAGTAAGCTTAAAAGAAATGAAAGGGTAGGGGCATTAATAAAAATTTTATGCGATAATCCCAATAAAATATATACACTTAACTATTTTACAAACTTATTTGATTCTGCAAAGTCTACAATAAGCGAAGACTTGGTTATTGTAAAAAAGCTTATGAAGGATTTAAAGCTTGGCAGAGTCGAAACGATTGCAGGAGCTTCTGGTGGTGTTAGATATGTTCCATATATGAATTTACAAAGCACCAGAGAAACCTTAAGTAAGATATGCAAAATTCTCAAGGATAATAGTAGAATAATACCAGGAAGCTTTTTGTATATGTCGGATATAATCTATAATCCTATTTATGTTAGAAAAATGGGAAAAATTTTTGCAACTAAATTTATGGATAAAAAAATAGATTATGTTATAACTGTAGAAACAAAGGGAATCCCTATAGCATTAATGACTGCAAATTATCTAAATATACCTTTAGTAATAGTTAGAAATGATAATAAGGTAACTGAAGGGTCTACAGTGAGCATGAATTATGTATCTGGCTCTACAGGGAAAATTCGAACTATGTATGTATCAAAAAGAGCTATAAGAAAGGGATCAAATGTACTTATTATAGATGATTTTATGAAGGGTGGAGGAACTGCTAAAGGTTTATCAGATCTTATGAAGGAATTTAATGCAACCGTTATAGGTATAGGAGTTATGATTTCTACAAAGGAACCTAAGGAAAAGCTAATTGATAAATATCTTCCTTTAATGATATTTGAAAGAGGAGGTAATAGAGAAGAAATTAATATTTATCCAAATGAGGGTTTATTTGTATAGAATAGTAGTTATTCAAAAAAAAATAAAATTTTATTAAAAATTTGTATAGATAAAGAGGAGTTTATCATTTTATGGAGAATAGATGTTAGTAATGATTGACGTGAAAGGTGGGAATGAGATGAATATTACAGATGTAAGAATTCGCAAAATGAATGACGAGGGGAAAATGAAGGCTATAGTATCAGTAACTTTTGATGATTCTTTCGTTGTCCATGATATAAAGATAATCGAAGGACAGAATGGATTATTCATTGCAATGCCAAGTAGAAAGGTTGCTGAGGGCGATTACAGGGATATAGCTCATCCAATCAACTCAAGTACGAGAGCTAACTTACAAGAGATTATTCTTGCAGAGTATGAAAAAGCTCAAGTCAGTATTGGGTAATAAAAAAACAAAAGCTACAAAAGCTAATTTAATCATAGCTTTTGTTTTTTTTTGCATAAAGTGATATAATATATCGCGGAAAGTTTGATAATAATTTTAATATAATTAAATATATAAAATACAGTTATCAACCTATATTTTGACTTTTAAATAGACAGTATTTTAGGTGTATTTAATGAATCAAAATATAAAGTATTTATTGGATTTTGTATAATATAGAGAGGGGATTATAAAATTTCCTTAATAATTATAATAAGGAGTGCTTTTAAAAATATGTTAATGTCAATTATTTTAGCTGCTGGTGCAGGGACAAGAATGAAATC
This sequence comes from Paramaledivibacter caminithermalis DSM 15212, assembly GCF_900142245.1. Lineage (GTDB taxonomy): Bacteria > Bacillota > Clostridia > Peptostreptococcales > Caminicellaceae > Paramaledivibacter > Paramaledivibacter caminithermalis. The sequence goes on from NZ_FRAG01000036.1 coordinate 17,500, forward strand.
AAAGATACCTAAGGTATTACATAAGGTAGCAGGAGTTTCGATGATTGAACATGTTTTAGACGTAGTAGAAGGGGTAGATTGTAGTAAAAAGGTTGTTGTTATAGGCCATGGTGCAGAGGAAGTAAAAGAATCTATCGGTCATAGGAAAGTACAATTTGTACTTCAGAGTGAAAGATTAGGTACTGGTCACGCAGTTATGCAGGTGGACGAAGAAATACCAGAAGAAGGTAATGTAATAGTACTTTACGGAGATACCCCACTTATAAAAGAAGATTCTATAAAAGACTTTATAAAATTTCATGTAGACAATGATTTTTCAGCATCAGTTCTAACTACTGAAATTTATGATCCTACAGGTTATGGAAGAATTATACGGAATGATTTAGGTGAAGTTGTTGCTATAGTTGAAGAAAGGGATACAAATGAACAACAAAAAATAATAAGGGAAATTAATTCTGGAATCTATTGTTTTAAAGCTAGAGAACTAAAAAAATCTCTATCTAAGCTTAACAATAAAAATAGTCAGGGCGAGTATTATTTGACCGATGTTATTGGAATCTTAAATAGTGAAGGTAAGAAGGTTGGAGCATTTAAAATAGAAGATTATACTGAAATTATTGGGGTCAATTCTCGAAATCAGCTTGCTGATGCAGAAAAGTTAATGAGGAACAGGATTTTGCAAAGATTGATGGATGAAGGAGTTACCATAGTAGATCCCAATAATACCTATATTGGAAAAAAAGTAAAAATTAAAAGAGATACGATATTATATCCAGGCAGCTTTATAATGGGAGATACTGAAATAGGTGAAGATTGCATAATTGGACCGAATACAAGTATAGAAGATTCTGTAATAAAAGATAATGTTGAAATAGTAAGTTCGACTATTTTAAAAAGCCATATTGATTCAAACACTAAGGTAGGACCGTACGCATATTTAAGACCCAATAGTAAACTAGGTAAAAACGTTAAAATTGGTGATTTTGTTGAGGTTAAAAATTCAAGTATAGGAGATAACTCTAAGGCTTCTCACCTATCATATATTGGAGATGGTGAAGTTGGCAAGAATGTTAACATTGGATGCGGGGTGGTATTTGTAAACTATGATGGTAAAAATAAGAATAAAACCATAGTGGAGGATAATGCCTTTATTGGCTGCAATGTAAACCTTGTTGCTCCAGTTACCGTCAAGAAAAATGCTTATGTCGCAGCAGGGTCTACCATTACTAAACAGGTTCCTAAAGAATCTCTAGCAGTTGCAAGAATTAAGCAGAGTAACATAGAAGGATGGGTTAGGAGAAAAGGTTTAGTAAAAGAATAGCTTTTATAATGAACATAGGAGGAAATGTTATGAATGTTGAAAAGAGAAAGATTAAAGTTTTTGCAGGCAATTCCAATAAAGAATTAGCTCTAAAAATTTGTAAAGAACTTGATTTACCCCTTGGGGATGCTTCAGTTGACTCATTTAGTGATGGAGAAATAGCAGTTAATATAGATGAGTCTGTAAGAGGAGCAGATGTATATGTTATTCAATCAACAAGTGCTCCCCTTGTGAACAGGTATTTAATGGAACTACTTATTTTAATTGATGCATTAAAGAGAGCTTCTGCTGCAAGAATCAACGCTGTAATTCCATATTATGGATATGCTAGACAGGATAGAAAAGCAAAGGCTAGGGATCCAATTTCAGCTAAGTTAGTAGCAAATCTATTAACTACAGCTGGTGCTGATAGAGTTGTATCAATGGACCTTCATGCATCACAGATACAAGGATATTTTGATATTCCTGTTGACCATCTATTAGGAGTACCAATACTTGCAAAGTATTTTAAAGAACTTCATTTAAAGGACGTAGCTGTTGTATCACCTGACCTTGGAAGTGTAACTAGAGCAAGAAAATTTGCTGATATCATTGATGCATCTTTGGCAATTATTGATAAAAGAAGACCAAAGGCAAATGTTGCTGAGGTAATGAATCTCATAGGTGATGTAAATGGAAAAAATGTCATTCTTATAGATGATATGATAGATACTGCTGGAACAATAACTCAAGGAGTAAAGGCACTAAAAGAATTTGGAGCAAAGGATGTATATGCTTGCTGTACACATCCAGTATTATCTGGGCCTGCAATAGAGAGATTAAAGGATTCTAAAATTAAGGAAATAGTTGTATTAGATACAATATTGCTTCCTGAAGAAAAGAAACTACCAAATATGAAGATATTATCAGTAGCTCCAATTTTTGCTGAAGCTATCAAAAGAATTTATGGTAATGAATCAGTAAGTAAATTATTTGATTAAATCAATATATTGTTATAAAATGCAAAATGGATAAAATATATAATACATTTAAAGATGATCTTAGGATCATCTTTTTATTTTTTATTAAGTTTAAATTATAAGAATTTAAGTAAAGACTTTAATTTATACATGTCCAAAATGCTCAGAAGCATTGCATATTTGTACATGTATAAATTAAGTTTTACTATGTAAATTCTATATATTTAAGTTTTAATGTTAAAATTTTAATTATTATTAAAAGAGGAATTTGGAGAAAAATGTCGAAACATATTAAATAATCATTATAATGATTAAAAATTTTTATTAAATAATGAGGAGGAGTGGTAGTGAAAAGTAAATTTAAGAAAGGTATTGGACTTAAAGCAAAGCTAATAACGATGTTTATAATTTTAATAACAATACCTCTTTTAGCCTTAGGAACATTTTCTTATATGAAGTCAGTAGCTACTTTAGAAGAAAATCTTAAAGATTCTTCCTTGCAATTAGTAAAGCAAGTAAAGGAAACAATAAATAATTATATGAAGGGTTATAAAGAAAGTGTCAAGCAGATGTCCTATGATCCAAATGTTCAGCAATTATTAACTAATCCTGATTCACTTAAATGGATGATAAATAGCTTTAAGAGCTATATAAATAGTCATGAAGAAGTTAAAAGTATTTATGTTGGAACTAAATATAAAGATATGTATATTTATCCTAAGACCAATATACCAAAAGGCTTTGATCCTACTAAAAGACCTTGGTATATTGAAGCTATTGATAAGAATGATGTGATTTGTACAGATCCATATATTGATGTAGATACTAAAAAATTGGTAATTTCTGTTGCCATGCCAGTATATAATAGCTTTAATAATAAAGAATTGGTTGGAGTATTAGCAATAGATTTATCGTTAGATACCCTTTCTCAAAAAATGAATGAAATAGAAATAGGTAAAAATGGACATCTTACACTTTTAAATAAAGATAATATAACTATGACTCATAAAAAACCCGAATTTATAGGTAAGATTGTGCCTATAGATGAGATAGATAAGGCTATAAAAGAAAAAGATGAAGACTATGTGAATTATGAAGTTGAAGAAGATGGAGTCAAGCGTGAGAAATTTGCTGTGTTTTCAAAAATGGATAAATTGAATTGGACGATTTTAGTTACGATGTATATGGATGAGATAGCTGAAGACGCCAATAGCATATTATATACTACTTTGATATTTGGTACAGTCTCTTTATTCATTGCTATTATTATTTCATTATTATTTTCAGGAAGGTTAACTAAATATTTTAATAAGCTTTTAATGAATATGGAAAAAATAAAAGAAGGGGATTTTACCGTAAGAAATGATATAGAAACTAAGGATGAAGTAGGAATACTTGCTGATGGATTTAATTCGATGATAGAGGATGTTGGAGAGCTTATTAGAAATGTTCAAACTCTTTCATATGAAGTGACAATGGCAGCGCAGGGGCTTGCCGCAACATCACAAGAAACAAGTGCTTCTGCTGAAGAAGTAGCAAGGACAGTAGAAGAAATAGCTAAAGGGGCTACTGAACAAGCTGTAGAATCAGAAAAGGGAGCTACCCTTACAGGAAATTTATCTATGAAGTTTAATGACCTTAGACAAAATACTGAGGATATGATCGTTTCGTCTAAAGAAGTAATGGAAGCTAATATAAATGGTGTTGATGTAATGAAGGGTTTGCAGGAAAAGACTATATTAAATGATGGGGCAACTGCAAAAATTGAAACTGCTATAATAGAATTGGATAGCAAGACTAAAGATATAGGTAATATATTGGAAACCATAAGTTCAATTTCTGAACAAACTAATCTTTTAGCATTGAATGCTTCTATTGAGGCGGCGAGGGCAGGAGAACATGGAAAGGGATTTGCTGTTGTTGCTGATGAAATTAGGAAGCTTGCAGAAGATTCAAGACATGCTGCTGATGAAATAAAGGAAATAGTTGTAAATATTCAAAGAGATAGTGAGAATACAGTAGAGATAATGAAAGAAGTAAAGGAAAGATCTATGGAACAATCACAAGCAGTTAGTGAGGTTAATAGTTCATTTGAAATAATATCTAAATCAATTGATAAAATTTCTTCAAAAATAGAAGCAATAGGGGAATTTGTTACAATGATGAATACAGATAATAGTGAGATTGTTTCAGCCATTGAGAATATTTCTGCAGTATCTGAAGAAACAGCAGCTGCTGCTGAAGAAGTTAGTGCTTCTATGCAGCAACAATCAATGGCAGTTGAGGAGGTTGCAAAGGCAGCAGAAAGGTTAAACGAGCTTTCAGTAAAATTAAATCATGAAATTGCTAAATTCAAAATATAAATTTTAAGTTGAGAGTCAAAGGTGACGGTTCCCTTGAGAGTCAAAGGTGACGGTTCCCTTTGACTCTTTTTAAAGTATAGACCTACACCTTCGCAATAAAAATCATTGAAAAAAACTGAGATTTGAATGAAAAATTCAAAAAATATAGTAAGAACATTCACTTTGCTACTTACTGTTTTAAGGGAAAACTGGATATTTTTTTTGCCAAAGTTGAGTAACATAGTTATTTATGTTATAAAAAAAATAACTTATGATATAATATTGGTAGTTTTTATTTTAAAGTGACAGCAGTTCTGTGCTTAAGTTTTTAATTTATGAGGTGAGAATAATGTATGTAATAGTAGGCTTAGGAAATCCAGGTAAAAAATATACTGGAACTAGGCATAATGTAGGGTTTGAAGTAGTAGATTATTTAGCATATAGAAATAATATAGAAGTTAAAAAGATAAAACATAAAGCGTTAATTGGAGAAGGAATAATTGATGGTAAAGAGGTCATGCTTGTTAAGCCACAAACCTTTATGAATTTAAGTGGACAAAGTGTATTAGAAATATGTGAATACTATAAAATAGATATAAGTAAATTAATAGTAATCTATGATGATATAGATATCGATTTAGGAAGAATAAGGATTAGAAAAAAAGGTAGTGGAGGAACTCATAATGGAATGCGTAATATCATATATCTACTCCAGAAGGATGAATTTCCTAGAATAAGGATTGGTATTGGAAAACCAACCCATAGAGATCTTGTTTCCTATGTCATCGGAAGATTTGGAGAAGATGAAAGAGAAGATATTGTATTATCTATAAAATTAGCTGCAGAAGCTGTAGAAAGTATAGTATCAGAAGGTATGGATAAGGCCATGAATAAATATAATAAATAGATAAAAAGTTATAGGTTGAAGGTTAGTATGATAAGATTTTAACATTAAAAATAATTAATAAAAATTTTTTGTAATATTTGTAGAAATGCCCAGAGATTATAAATCTGGGCTAGTGGTGTTGTCATTTATAGAAATTTGAGTTAACTTTTTTTATAGCTTGGAAACTCAAGTGTTGGCAGACGTTTTTGTCTCCGAAAGGAATGGTAAACAAAATGAATAATTTTTTTGCAAACGTTTTTAATAATTCCAATGAATATAAAAAACTTAATAATAATATTGGAAAAGGGATATTTCCAATATCTATAACAGGACCTTCGGGTTCAGCTATTAGCAATATTATATTTTCAATAAGCTCGAATAAAACCAAACAGAGCTTAGTTATTACTTATAACGAATTAGAAGCTAGAAAAATGTATGAAGACCTAAGATTTTTTGCTAGAGAAAAGGTTTTATATTTTCCTCCAAAGAACATAGTGTTTTTTGATGTTTATGCCCATAGTAATCAAATTATAGAAGAAAGATTAAATGCCATTCGGACAGTTCTTAGTGGCGAAGAATGTATAATAGTTACAACCATAGATAGTATTTTACTAAAGCTCATACCAGGTAAGGATTGGATCAGTTATGAAATTCCTCTAAGTGTTGGAGATACAATAGATTTAGATAGTTTCATAAAAAAACTTATATTTATGGGATATGAAAGAACCTCGATGGTTCAGACTAAGGGACATTTTAGTATAAGAGGAGGAATAATTGACTTCTATTCATTTGTAGATGATTATCCTATAAGAATCGAATTATTTGATGATGAGATAGATTCCATAAGAACTTTTGATAGTGAATCCCAATTATCCCTTAAAAAGATAGATAATATATTAGTAAAACCTACAAGAGAAGTACTTTTGAAAGATAAGCAAATTATGAAGGGAATAGAAAAAATCAAGTTAGAACTTAAAGAACACCAGAAAAAAATAAAGGAAGAGTTAATTCCTAATTTAAATGAAAAAATCAATGAGATAATATCTAAGCTTGACAATAAAATATATTTTGATGGGATTGATAACTACATTCATTATTTTGTGGACTATCCAGAAACCTTTTTAGATTATTTTAGTAACGATAGTTTGATATTTGTCCATGAACCAATAAGAATAAGGGAAAGAGCGGAGAACTGTATAAATGACTTTTATGAAAGGTTTAAACAGTTTTTAGAGAAAGGAGAAGTGTTACCTAGTCAATATAATATTCTTAAATCCTATGAAAGCATACTTAAGGGTTTAGACAGTAAAAAGAGTATATTAATAAATAGTCTACCCAAAAAAATAAATGACTTTACTATAAAGGATGATATTTCTTTCATAGTAAAGGATACACAATCATATCATGGGAAAATGGATCTTATTGTGCAGGACATAAGAGATTGGAAATATAGGGGATATAAGGTTGTTCTATTATGTAGAACTTTAGAAAAATGTAAAAACATTGAAAAGGAGCTTAGAGAAAGGGATATCGAATGTCAATATATTAATGGAGAAAAGGAAAATATATTATCAGGACAAACCTTTATAGTTAAAGGAGTCCTTGGTAACGGATTTGTATTTAATGATTCTAAATTTATAGTAATAAGTGAAAAAGAAATATTTGGATCTACTAAAAGACGAAGAAGAAAAAGCTTCAAAAAGAAGGGTAGAAAAATTAAAACCTTTAGAGATTTAGCCATAGGAGATTATGTTGTTCATGAAAACCATGGTATAGGCAAATATATTGGTATAGAACAACTAAAGGTTGAGGGGATAAAAAAGGACTATTTAAAGATAAAATATTCGGGGACTGATCTTCTTTATGTACCTATAGATCAGATGGATTTAGTACAAAAATACATTGGTGGTGAAGATAAAAAGCTTAAATTAAATAGACTGGGTGGAACTGAATGGAAAAAAACAAAGAATAGGGTTAAGAAAGCCATAGAAGATATGGCAAAGGATTTACTTAAGCTTTATGCTGTAAGAAAGTCAGCAAAGGGATATGCTTTTTCCAAAGATAGTCAATGGCAAAAACAATTTGAGGATGCATTTCCCTATGAGGAAACCCCTGATCAGCTCAGATGTATTGAGGAAATAAAAAGAGATATGGAAGAAAATACACCTATGGATAGACTTTTATGTGGAGATGTTGGATTTGGTAAGACTGAAGTAGCTCTCAGAGCAGCATTTAAGGCTGTTGTAGATGGTAAACAAGTGGCATTTCTAGTCCCAACAACTATATTGGCCCAACAGCATTATAATACAATTGTAGATAGATTTAAGGATTTTCCCGTTACTATTGAAATGCTTAGCCGATTTAGAAGTAGCTTACAGCAAAAAAAGGTTATAGAAGATTTAAGAATGGGAGTTATTGATATTATAGTTGGAACCCATAGGCTTTTATCTAATGATGTAAAATTCAAGGATTTAGGTCTTTTATTGGTAGATGAGGAGCAAAGATTTGGAGTAAAACATAAGGAGTCTCTTAAAGAATTAAAAAGAAATGTAGATGCACTGACATTATCGGCTACACCAATACCTAGAACCTTGCATATGTCCCTTATAGGTATAAGGGACATGAGTATAATTGAGGATCCACCAGAGGATAGGTACCCAGTAGAAACCTTTGTTACGCCCTATAATGAAAACATGGTAAGAGATGCAATAATTAAGGAACTTGAGAGGGATGGTCAGGTTTACTTTGTATATAATAGGGTAAAGGATATTGAAAAAATAACATCAAGGATACAAAAACTGGTTCCAGAAGCTAGAGTAGCGTATGCCCATGGTCAAATGAGTGAGAGAAAGCTTGAGAAAATAATGATAAGCTTTTTAAATAAAGAGTTTGATGTAATAGTATGTACAACCATAATTGAGACAGGATTAGATATAGGTAATGTTAATACTATGATAATAAATGATGCAGATAAACTTGGGCTGTCACAGCTTTATCAACTGAGGGGAAGAGTAGGTAGAAGCAATAGAATAGCTTATTGCTATTTGACTTATGAAAAGGATAAGATTTTATCAGAGGTTGCTGAAAAGAGACTCAGAGCCATAAAGGAGTTTACCGAGCTTGGCTCTGGTTTTAAAATTGCAATGAAGGATTTAGAAATAAGAGGAGCAGGAAATTTGCTTGGAGCAAAGCAGCATGGTCATATGGCTGATATCGGATACGATTTATATTGTAAATTACTTGAAGATACAATTAAAACCATTAAAGGACAAGAAGTAGAAGAAACAATAGAAACCTCAATAGATATAAATATAGATGCCTTTATCTCAAGGGATTATATAGATGATGAGAAGTATAAACTGGAGATATATAAGAAGATTGCATCTATTCGAGATAGACAGGATGCCTATAATCTTGAAGAAGAGATTGAAGATAGGTTTGGAACATTGCCACAGTCGGTATATAACCTTATATCAATATCTTATATGAAAGTTATGGCACAGAAGCTTAAAATAAGTTCGATTTCAGAGGTCAAACAAGGCTTTAAGTTTGAATTTCATAATAAATATAAATTAGATCCTTATCTATTAGCAAAAATTTCTGAGAACTTTAAGGAAAAAATAATTATAAATTGTAGTAATAATCCCTATTTTATTTATAAAAATCAAGATACAAAAATGAATCCAAATAAAAGATTAAATGAAATAATAGATATGTTAGAAAAAATTAGAGGTTTTCAGCTAAGCTAATATAATATATAATAAGTAATATGAGAAAATATACAGCATTCCAATATATGTGAAATGTGGACAAGGGAGAGGATTTTGTTGATTCAAATAAATAAGAAAATGATTTCAGTTACGCTAATTTTGATTCTATTAATAGGTGCCTTAGCTGGTTGTAGTAATGCAGGAGGTGCAGCTAAAGTCGATGAAAATGTTGTTGCTAAGGTTAATGGTAAAGAAATTGACTATGATAGCTTTAAAAAGAATTTTAGTATAATAGAGAAAAGATATAATGAATGGTATACAGAAAATATTTGGAGTCAAGAAATTAATGGTAAAACAGTGCTTGAGATAGTAAAGGGGCAGGTATTAGACAAATTGGTAACTGAAGAACTGATTAATCAGGAAGCACAAAAAAAGGGAATTAGTGTTGAAGATGCTAAGATTGAAGAAGCCTACAATGGCTTTAAGGAACGATTAGAGCAGGACGAAGAATTGAAAAAGTTTTATGAAGAAAATAACCTAGATGAAAGTTTTGTAAAAGATCAGATAAAGATGGGATTATTAGTTCAAGAATACGAAAAAGCTTTGTTTGATGAACATGGATTAAATGATAAGGAAAAATTAGATGAGCTTACAAAGGATTATGTTGTTCAAGTTAGTGCAAAGCATATATTAGTTAAGGATGAAGAATTAGCTAAGGAGATAATTAATAAAATTAAAGCTGGTGGCGATTTTACAGAGCTTGCTAAGGAAAATTCCAAGGATCCTAGTGTTAAAGATAATAACGGAGATTTAGGATATTTTCCTAGAGGAGCTATGGTGAAGCAGTTTGAAGAAGCTGCATTTTCTATGAATGTGGGTGAAATAAGCGATCCAGTAAAAACAGATTATGGTTACCATATAATAAAGCTTGAAGGTAAAAAAACTATAGACGATTTAAAGAAAGAAGTATCTGAGGAAGAATTAGAGCTTGAAAAGCAAAAAGCTGAGGCAATGATAAAGCAGGAAGAATTCATCAAAGAAATTGAAAAATTAAAAAGTGAAGGAAATATTGAAAAATTTGAAGAGAATTTGAAATAAAATGAGATAAAAAATGGGGGAATTTATACCTCCATTTTTTAGTTGTTTATTATTTGCTTTGATCATTTGAAATAGACATTATAGAAGATTATAGTGATTTAAATAAAGACTTTAATTTGTACATGTCCAAAAGGCTCAGAAACACTACGTATTTGTACATGTATAAAATAAGTTTTACTATGTAAATCCTATATTATAAACTTTCTGTTAAAAATCAAAAAGAAATTTACTATATATGTATAAAAAGTATATATGAACAAATACTAACCATATGTTAGCAATTCATTTTAAATGATTTTAGGAGGGAAAACAATTGAAGGCAACTGGAATAGTTAGAAGAATAGACGACTTAGGTAGAGTTGTTATTCCTAAGGAAATTAGAAGGACATTAAGAATAAGAGAAGGAGATCCATTAGAAATTTTTACAGATAGACAAGGAGAAGTGATACTTAAGAAATATTCACCTATAGGAGAACTAAATGAATTTGCTACTGAATATGCTGAATCCTTGAATGAATCAATAGATGTTATAACTGTAATTACAGATAGAGATAATGTAGTTGCTATAGCAGGAGGATCGAAAAAGGAATATTTAGACAAGAGAATTAGCAAAGATTTAGAGATGGTAATTGAAAAAAGAGAAGTGGCAGTATTCAACGAAGCAGATAAACTTGTTACTATCACTATTGAAGAAAGCGATATGAGGAAATATTCATCTCAAATCATAGTTCCCATTGTTGCTCATGGAGATCCTATAGGATCAGTAATACTTCTATCTAAAGAAACAGACAGAATAATGGGAGAGCTTGAGACGAAAATTGCTCAAACTGCAGCTGGTTTTTTAGGAAAACAAATGGAGCACTAATAATATTTGAAATAATACATAATGTTGTAAATTTTAACAATTTATTTAATTGTTAAGTAGTGACTTTGATGTTACTACTTTTTCTTTTGCAAAATATTTTTTGATTTTTAATTAAAATTTGAAGATTTTATTTAGAATTTCAAGATTTATCTCATATATTTTGATATAATTAATATGCTTTGTATATAATAAATAGAGTACATTTTAGGGAGGATATAGGATGGAAAAGGGCAATTCTAATTCGTTTATTAAAGGCGCCTTTATATTAGGAATAGCGGCAATTATAGCTAAAATTTTAGGAGCTGCATTTAAGATACCCCTAGGAAACCTTATAGCAGATACGGGAATGGGATACTATAATAGTGCTTATCCGATATATGCAGCTTTACTTGTAGTTTCTACGGCAGGATTACCAGCTGCTATTGCAAAGATGGTTTCTGAACGGGTAGCTTTAGGAGATAGATATGGTGCACATAGAGTATTTAAAGTGTCCTTTTTGATACTTGTTATAATAGGATTATTTACTTCTGTAGCTTTGTTTATAGGTGCTAGACCAATATCAAATTTAGTTAAAAATCATAAAGCGTATTATTCCATGATAGCTTTATCTCCAGCTTTATTTTTTGTATCTATAATGTCATCATTTAGAGGATATTTTCAAGGATTACAGAATATGAAACCTACTGCCATATCTCAGATTATTGAACAATTTGGTAGATTTGCCGTAGGCCTTTACTTAGCTTATCAATTTTCTAAGGTTAGTTTGGAAAAAGCCGCTGCTGGAGCAACATTTGGAGCTACTGCTGGTGCTTTTTTAGGAAGCATATTTATAACATATATTTACTTAACATATAGGAAAAATAAATTTGGACAGATAAAAAACACAAGTATAAATCAAGAATCTTCTGCCTCAATTATTAAGAACTTACTTTTGATAGCAATACCTATTACCATAGGTGCAGCAGTTCTGCCACTTATGAATTTAATTGACACTGGTATAGTGATGAGAAGACTTACTGCAATAGGCTATGAATATGATACAGCTAATAGATTGTGGGGACAAATTGGACTTGGAAATAATATAATTAATCTTCCCCAAGCAATTACCGCAGCCCTTCAAGTAAGTTTGGTTCCAGCTATTGCCTATGTAGTAGCTAGAAGAGACAGGGTACAGCTAATACAAAATATTGAAACAGGAGTCAGGGTAACGCTGCTTATAGCTTTACCAGCAGCAGTTGGTCTTTCTATCCTTTCAGAGGAAATAATGCTTCTTCTTTATCCAAGTCAAATGGAGGCTGCTATAGGTGCAGGAGAGATTTTAAGAATTTCTGCATGGGGCGTTGTGTTTTTATCTCTATTTCAAACCTTTACAGGAATATTACAAGGCTTGGGAAAGCAGCTCATACCAGCTGGCAACTTACTAATTGGGGCTTTGCTTAAATTAGTTTTAAGTTATATATTAATTGGAATTCCTGCTATAAATATTAAAGGAGCAGTTATAGCTACATTAGCTGGATTTATATTGGCATGTATACTTAATTTTATTTTTGTTAAGATATATACTAGAGTTAAATTCAATATTATTCAAGATATTATCAAACCCATCATTGCTGTTATAACTATGGCTCTAGTAGTTAAATATTCACATATTTCTTTAGGTTTATTTATTAGCAGTAGAATGGCTACAGTTATTTCTATTGCTTTAGGAGCCTTTGTATATGGAATCATGCTTCTTTTAACTAGAGCTTTAAATGATAAAGATTTTGAGTTAATGCCTGGAGGGAAAAAGCTTTATAGAATAGCAAAGATATTTTATAAAAAATAGTCAATAGCTGCCGTAGTATATATATTGGCAGCTAGAGTGAGGTGATAAAATTGGCGAAAACAATTACTGTTGTAGGTATGGGACCTGGAGGAAAGCAGTACTTAACCATTGAAGCTCTTGAAAGGATAAAAAAAGCAAATTATTTATATCTTAGAACAGAGAAGCATCCTATTGTAGATTATTTCAAGAGTCTAGGTATAAAATTTGAGAGTTTTGACAATATTTATGATACCAATGAAAATTTTCAAGAAGTTTATGATAAAATAGTGGACAAGCTTTTAGAACTATGTCAAAATAGAGACATAGTTTATGGAGTTCCTGGTAGTCCCTTTGTAGCAGAAAGTACAGTTCAGAAGCTAATACATATAGCTCGCAATAGGGAGGATATAAAGCTAGAATTTATAGCTGGAGCAAGCTTTATAGAGGCTATTATAAATGTATTAGGAAAAGATCCTGTAAATGGATTAAAAATTATTGATGGGTTGCAGATGGATTGTCAAAAACCCGATACAGATGTAGACATAATAGTAACTCAAGTGTATAATAGATTTGTTGCTTCAGAAGTTAAGCTAAAGCTTATAGAATATTATGATGATGAATATGAGATAACGATAATTAGAGGGGCAGGTATTGCATCACAAGAAAAAATAATAAAGGTTCCGCTATATGAATTGGATAGAGTGGACTTCTTAGACCATTTGACAAGTATATTTATTCCTAAAGTTGGTAATGATATAAAAAAATATAAAATGCATAATTTAGTAGATATTATGAAAAAACTAAGAAGCAACGAGGGTTGTCCATGGGACAGGAAGCAGGATCACCAAAGCCTAAAGCCATATCTTATTGAAGAAAGCTATGAAGTATTAGAGGCACTAGAAAAGGATGATATAGAGCTTTTAGAGGAAGAATTAGGAGACCTTCTTTTGCAGATTGTATTTCACAGTCAAATAGCCAGTGAAAATGGATATTTTAATATAACTGATGTAATTACGGGTATTTGTAGAAAGCTTATTAATAGACATCCCCATGTTTTTGGGAACCTGAAGGTTCAAACTGCAGAAAAAGTATTGATTAATTGGGAAGAAATAAAGAGAAGGGAAAAAGAGGAAAATAGCTATACTGAATCTCTTGCAAGGATTCCTAAACAATTGCCTGCTCTAATGAAAAGCTACAAGATACAACAAAAGGCTGCTAAGGTTGGATTTGACTGGGATAATGTATATGGAGCCATGGAAAAAGTCAGCGAAGAACTTCAAGAACTAACTGATGCTTTAAATAGTGATAATAAGGATAAAATATATGAAGAAATTGGAGATTTATTATTTGCTGTAGTAAATGTAGCCAGATTTTTTAAAATCAGACCAGAATTAGCACTAAATAGTACTATAGATAAATTTATAAAAAGATTTAGCTATATAGAGCAGACAGCTAAAGAAAATAATCAAAAAATGGAAGAAATGACTTTAGAAGAAATGGATAGTCTATGGAATCAGGCTAAAAAAATAGAAAAAAAGTACTAAATTAAAAAAAAACCTTCAAAAAGAAGGATTTTTCAATAAAAGATAGAATTAGCATATACGTAATAAAATAGAATTTTATAAAAAAATCAAAAGATAATTTAAGGAGGTAACATTATGAACAAAGCTCAATTAGTTGCAAGTATGGCTGAAAAATCAGGATTAACAAAAAAAGATGCAGAGGCTGCTTTAAATGCATTTATGAAAAGTGTTGAAGAATCATTAGTAAATGGAGAAAAGGTTTCACTTGTTGGCTTTGGTACTTTTGATGTAAGAGAAAGAAAAGCAAGACAAGGAAGAAATCCAAGAAATCCTGAGCAAGTTATTGAAATACCTGCATCAAAGGCTCCTGTATTTAAAGCTGGTAAAGCTTTAAAAGACATGGTGAATGCTTAAAGTTTTAATGACAGAAAAAAGCAGCTTTGCTGCTTTTTCTTTTTGTCCAAAGGAGTTGATTTCATGAGGATAGATAAATTTTTAAAAAATTCTAGACTTATCAAGAGAAGAACAGTTGCAAAAGAGGCATGTGAACAAGGACGGATAAAGATAAACGATAAAGTTGCTAAGCCTGGAACAGAAGTTGTAGAAGGAGACATAGTTACTATGGAATTTGGTACAAAAACGATTAAAGTTGAAGTATTGGATTTGAAAGAGCATGTTACTAAGCATGCAGCTAAAGAAATGTATAAAACAATAGAATAGAATCTGAATAAAACTTAGGGATTTAAGAACCCTAAGTTTTTATATTTATTAAGGAGATGAAACTTTTTTAAAAGAAATTGTATAGCTAAAACAGAGTAAAATAGGGTACTAGAAGAAAAGTTAAAACTATTAGCAGTAAGATATTAGTACAAATTGTTTTTTTAAAAATTTACGAGAAAGACCCTAGTACTTGCAACTTGGAACTTGTAACTTAAAATACGTCGCCAGACGCCTTTGTTCTTTAAAGCAGCTTCCTATTTTTCAAAGAGTAATATATTCAAAATTCATATCATATCTTTATAAGAGAAGGAGGTATGCCATATGGAAGAAAGGAAAAATGTAAGCAATAGATCTCATAATGTGATACTAGAAAATAGAGAAAAAATGAGTATTTCTGGCGTAGAGCATGTTAAAAGCTTTGATCCAACAATTATTATATTAATTACAGTACAAGGTAATATAACTATAAGGGGCTCAGAACTTGATATAAAGAAATTAAATCTAGATGATGGTAATTTATCTATAGAAGGATATATAAATTCCATTGTCTATAGTGATAAAGAAGATATAGGTTCTAAAGGCATAGGATTCCTTGGGAAAATATTCAAGTAAAGGTTCTAGTAAGATTGAGGTGAAGAACATATGTCTACATTGGTATACTATCAACTATATGTATTTTTAACTACATTTTATGGAGGAATAGTAATTGGATTTATGTATGATATATATAAGATTTATAGAGATATATTAAATACGAGGAAATTTATTGCTATAATTCAAGATATACTATTTTGGATTACTATCTCTATAGTTGTTATATGTGTTCTTATATATAGCGATGATGGAAAAATACGGGGCTATTCAATAATAGGCTTTATATTAGGTGCTTTAATATATAATTTATTATTAAGTAGAATAGTCGTAAAAACTATTAAAATATTTTTAAGTACAATAAAAAATATTTTATATAAGATTCATGAAAAAGTACTGAAGATTTTTGAATTTTTTTATAAATGTATAATGTATCCATATAATAAAATCTATAAACTTATAAAGCCTTTGATTATAAAATTAAAAAAGTTTTTAAGTATACCCAAAACAATGGTGAATGAAATAAAAAAATATTCTAAAACAATTTTGAATAAGAAATAATATGAGATAAAATATAGATAAGAAAGAAAATTTATTAAAGGGAAAAAGTTAGATTTATAGAATATATATATAAAAACCTATAGAGATTTCAGTCAAAGCTTTAATTTATACACATCAAAACTTCCTAAAAGCTCTGGATATTTTGATGTTTATAAATTAAGATTTACTTGGACTCTCTATGAAAAAAAAATTTAAGTCTGCAGGATAATATATACTTTAAACATATCTAAGGATGTGAGTCCATGGCTAAGAAGAACAAAAGAAGAAAAGGAAGTTTTTTAAAAAGAAATAGAATTTCTATAGCTTTTATTGTAATGCTAATAGTCTATTTGTCTGTAACTATGGTAAATCAGGAAATGAAGCTAAGAGATTTAGAAAAAGAAGAGAACCAGTTACAGCAAAGAGCGGCAACATTGAAAAAAGAATTAAGTGATATGGAAAAAAAGATTGAAGAAAGTGAAAGTTTGGAATTTATAGAAAAAGTTGCAAGAGAAAAATTAAAAATGGTAAAGCCAAATGAAATAATATATATTATACAGGATTGATAAAGTTAATCCATTGATAAAAGGCATATTGACATAGTTGCTATGATAAAATATAATTGATGTGAGGCAGTAACGTAAAAAAAATTAAGGAGGAAGGTTTTTAATGCCCTTGGAAATTGGTAAGGTAGTTGATGGCACTGTTACAGGTATTACAAATTTTGGAGCCTTTATACAACTGCCAGATGGAAATACAGGATTATGTCATATATCAGAAATAGCCGATGAATATGTAAAGAATGTAAAGGATTACCTAAAGGAGCAGCAAATAGTTAAAGTTAAGATTATTGAAATGAATGGGAATGGAAAGGTCAGTCTTTCAATTCGTAAAGCTTGTGACAATAAGGCAATCAAGCAAGAGAAAATTGAAGAACCATCAAAAACTGAAAAAAGGCAAGTTGAGAGGCGAGTAAACGACAGAAAGCCTAAGTATAATAAATCAAATAAAATACAGGGTTCATTTGAAGATATGCTATCAAAGTTTTTAAAGGATAGCGATGAAAAATTAAAAACTATGAAAAAGAATGCTAATAATAGAAGAGGTAATGGCTTTAATAGAAATGGTTAATAATTAGTAAATAATACCGGGGATTAATTTCCCGGTTTTGTGTTTTCATTATAAAAAACATGTCGAAGGTGGGAGATTAAAGGTTGAAAATTACTAGGGAAAAATGGTGTGTTATTGATATAGGAACAAATTCTATTAGAATGCTTATAGCAAAAATTAAAAATGGTGAAATAATTTATAATAAAAAAAATATTGAGATGACCCGTATAGGAGAAGGAGTAGACAGGACAAAAATGTTATCCCAAGCAGCTATAGCTAGAAGCATTGCTGCATTAAAAAAGCTTAAAGATGAGGCGGTAAAAGAGGGAGTAAAGAGTATAAATGCAATAGCAACAAGTGCAGTTAGAGATGCTTTAAATAAAGACGAATTTATAAGGATTGCAAAGGATAAATTAGATTTAGATATCAGGGTCATAAGTGGTGAAGAAGAAGCTGAATTAGGATTTATGGGGGTAATTAATGGTATAAAAAAAGATGTAAAAGATTTATTGGTTATAGATATAGGTGGAGGAAGTACTGAATTTATCTTTGGAAATAATAAGGGAATTAAGTATTTGAGAAGCTTAAATGTTGGAGCAGTTAGAATGACTGATAAACACATAACAAATGATCCAATTACGGATTATGAAATACATAATTTGAAAACCGATATAAAGAATATAATTAGTGAGATTACAAATAAAATTAATGAATTTAGGATAGTAGAGGCTGCAGGTATTGGGGGGACAGTTACAACCCTTGCTGCAATATCCCAGGGGTTAGAAATTTATGATAGGGATAAAGTACATAACTATGAACTAAAGATTGAAGAAATACGAGACATGATATATATGTTTAAGAATTTAAAAAATAGTGAACGTAAAAAAATTAAAGGTTTACAGCCAAAACGAGCTGATATCATATTAGCTGGAAGTATTATATTATTTGAAATACTTACTGCTTTAAATTTGAAAAGAATTAGAATAAGTGAATTTGATAACCTTGAAGGATTTATTTATAAAGATATAAGAGAAAGGAAATAGAAAAAGGTTAGATTTTGTATATATATGGAAATTATTTTTTTAATTTCCATGTGCCAGGTTTAAATCCCCCGACTTTCAGTCGGGTAGCTTTAGCAAACAGCGAAGCTGCATGATAGTGGTATAATAGTGTTGGGGTGATAAAAATGATAGAATACAGAAGAAGTAGTCATACAATATATGACATAAAATATCATGTAATATGGGTAACAAAATATAGATATAAAATGTTAAGAGGAAAAATAGCAGAAAGATTGAGAGATTTGATAAGGCAAGGATGTGAAGCAAGAAAAATAACAATAGTACAAGGTAGCGTAGGAAAAGATCATGT
>NZ_FRAG01000075.1 GCF_900142245.1 Paramaledivibacter caminithermalis DSM 15212
CTCATAATCGTGGTGAAGAAAAGTTGCCTTTCCACAAAGGGGACAGCGAGGGTATTTAGGTACCTTTTTAGATATTGGTTTATCAGGAGCAAATTGGTGATTACATTTGCGACAAAGGTATTTTTGATAACCATCTTTATCTTTACCATAACGGTAAAAAGAATCTTTATTATTGCATTTTGTACATTTAATTGGTACAATTTTTTGTATGAGGACTTCATCCTTTCTGGGAGGTATAGTTTTTTTAGCAAAAACATTGTACCACAGAGGATTGAAGTCCTCAATTTTCATTTAAGTTTACAGAGCGAAAATATAAATAAGGAGGCGGAAAAATTAACATGAAAAAAGTAATAATATTTTTATTAGCTACAACTATGACACTAAGTAGTATATTTTTATCTTTTGCGCAAATGGAAAGTGATTCAATACTTTCTGATGAAGCACAGCAAAATTTTCTTGATTCAATATTAGAAAAAAACAAGATTCTTTTAAGATCCGTAGACGAACCAGATATTGTTTATTCAGGAAAAGACAAGACATTTTATACTATGGATGTTTATGATTATGGTGAAAGCGGAGATCAAAAATATGAATCAGAAGAAAGAGTTTCAGGCGGTTGTATGTATTTAAAAACTCAAGCTAGTGGCGCAAACAATGAGAATGAATGCTGGGTTTATAATGGAAAAGAATTTGTTTTTGATGGCGACAGCACAACTGCTAATATTACTATTAAAGGTGACTATTCTATAGCCATGGTAACAAACCAATATACTGCTGGAATATTGCCAGGTTCAACATGTGCAAACTTTAAGCTCGTTGCAGAAGTCTACGACATGGAGACTGGTTCGAGAGTTGGAAAAAGAACCATTGAATCTGAAGGTATTTTTGGTATATGGGATACGGAATATTTAGAGGAGGATTATAACGATGGAATAGCTTGCTATCTTACTGATGGTCACGCTTATAAAGTTATACTCAAAGCAGAAGCGATGACTAAATCGGAGATAGATGCACATGTCGCAGTTAATGGATACGATAATCCTCGTAAAATAAAAATATCTAAAATAGCTATTAATTTTTAACTTATATGATATTTAAAAAGATAAATTGGTTTGTAAAAATATTACTTTTTTCACTATTAATAGTAATATTCACTATTTGTGTCGATGTTGTAATAGCTTTTAAAATCAATAGCAATGTTTTGCAAATAAAAAATATACTAAAGCCATTATATAGATATGTTGAAAGATGGATAATGTATACTGTTATACTTTTGATATATAGAATTATTATTTATACATTAAAACGATAAAAAGATTTTTGTTTATGTATAATTGAACCTGAATTATTCATGAGTTAGTAATAAAGGGCTGAAAATTGATGCTATATGACCTTTTGAGAGAAAATTGCAAGCGGTTTTCCCATAAGTCTTAGGCCATGGTACATATAATAAAATAATTACTTGATTACGGCTTAAAAAAGGATAGACTTCTCCCTTGGTTATTGAAAATAAGAAAATTTTGAGATTATGCTTTATGAAAAACAAAGCTTATCGATCTTTTCCATGATCTTTTGAAACTGACGCATCCATGGATAATTGCTACTGAGTTTAAATGTTGTTCTTCTTGCTGAAGTAACTATCCTAGAGGCGATTTTGATAAAAACTGTTCTAAGTGAGAGCATTCTACAGCTTTGATGTTCTTTTGGTAACGCTGTACGCTTCATTATGTTGACAATATTGTAGGCCAAGGCTTTAATCAAACACTTGATTGTATTTGCCATAAAGGATGAGTGAGATGCTGATTTCATGGAAAAATCTATCTTAGCTTCTTTGATGAAATTTTCCATATTACCACGCTTGTTGTATGCCTTAACGACCACCTTGGGTTCAGCTTCAAGACTAGTAACAATAAACGTAGCCCTCGCGAGTAATTCCCCAGGTGATCTTTCAATACGACAGATAACTCTTAAAGGCTTCTGCCAGCTTTTTGCTTGATAAGGAAATTCATCATACATAACATGGTGTTTTGAATAGTCTTTGCCGTAAACATCTTCAAACTCTCTTAGAATATCTTCAGAATACTTTTTCAAAGTAGCATTAGCTTTTAATCGAATGACAAATAAGACTCCAAATTCTTCACATAGGTTGTAAAGTGCTGGTGTAGCAAAGCCACTGTCAGCTCTAACAAGTATTTGAGTGTTGGGATATGCTTCTTCTAACCATTCCAATACAGGCTTTAGAAACGCCTCAATGTTGTTAGATGTATAGACACTGCCACCTCGAAGCTCTATCTTCATCAAATCACCATTTAAACCATTGAAAAGCATCAATGGATGATAACCCTTGGATGCATAGTGAAAATTATAGGCACTTTTATCTTGTGTCCCAAATGTCTCGAAAAGCGTAGAATCCAAGTCCAATACAATTTGTTTAGTAGAACGCTTGGGATTAGCTCTTTCAAATAGTATTTCAAGTAACCGATTGAAGGCCTCTATGGCTGTTTCATCCAATGAGTTGATAAACCTTGAAATCGTTGGTTGTGATGCCAAAGCTTCTTTATCTAAGATATTTGTGAATATGGGATCATGTCTCAAACTGTCAGAACAATTATCAGAATGATAACCAGAGATAATGGTATAAACAAGCTGCTCAATGATGGAAGCATAGGTATGAACCCTATAAGCAGAATCATTAAAAGCATCTTCAAGCAGTGGTCTGAGACCCAGCTTCTCAACGAATGAACGAATGATTATAAGGCCGGAATCTGAAGAAAGATTTCCACCTTCAAAATTATATGAAAGACTTTTGTTGAAGTTTAGTATATTTTGCTGTAAACTTGACATAGAAAGAACTCCTTTTCGTGTTTAGTTTTGGTGGGTACTTAAACTTTAACACAAATTCGAGTTCTTTTCTTCTTTTTTTTGTCTTTCACCCAACGGGTGAATAGGACAAACAGTAAAAACTGTTGAATACCAATAACTTCATCGAGATTATATAGTTCTCATGAATAATTCAGGTTGAATAATTAAACTTGAATTCGACAGGTAAAAATATAAAAAGGCTTAATCACTTACTTTATGAATAAAAAATTATTCAAATTTTTGGGGAAATAGAATAGGAGATCTCCCTATATTTCTAATAAAATGTTTTTGTCTAGAAAACATACAGAAAGGAAGATCTCTATATGATTTTACCACAAAGCCATAGTAAAAATAATAGTTTTTCACATTTAAGTATTTCAGCATCTTTTGGCAACCAAACCGTATCGAATAATGTTTTTTATACTTATAAAAGTCAATGGTGACGGTTCTTTTTGATTCTTTTGTTTATAATATAATTTTACTTTCAATAGGACTAGAAAGAATGATATTGGTTTGAGTATTTCCAAATTTTTTTAGATCATCAATAAGATTTTCTAAATCTTCCATGGTTTCAACCATGACTTTAATAATCATACAATCTCCGCCTGTTACATGATGACATTCAATTATATTGTTATTTTTAGGGACGAAATCGAGAAATTTTTTATAATTTTCTGATCTTATAGCGACATCGATTAATGCACTAATATTTTTATTAAGTTTTTTTGGATTAACTATGGCTTTGTATCCAATGATTATGCCATTTTCCTCAAGTCTCTTAACCCTTTCTGAAACAGCAGGAGAAGTTAAGCCAACCTTTTTGCCTAAGTCCTTCATAGAAATTCTGCCATCCTGCTGCAATATTTTTAGAATTTTTAAATCTGTAGAATCCATAATGAACCTCCAATTAAAATAATAAAGAAAAACAAAAAACAAACTTAAAAAATAAGGCAATAATATTATAACACTTAATTTACAAACTGTACATATAAAATATTGCTTGATAAAATCTAGTTAAGAAAAGATATTACTTTAAATAGAAAGGAAAAATATTTTTCCGTTAAATATAGGAGGTGTATTATGGCAAAGGTAAGAATAACAGAAACTATATTAAGGGATGCACATCAATCATTAATTGCCACAAGAATGAAGACCGAAGAAATGCTGCCAATTTTAGAAAAGCTAGATGATATAGGATATCATTCTTTAGAGATGTGGGGTGGTGCTACCTTCGATGCCTCCCTAAGATTTTTGAATGAAGATCCATGGGAAAGACTAAGAACGATTAGGAAAAAGGTTAAAAAGACAAAACTTCAAATGCTTTTAAGAGGACAAAATATTTTGGGATATAAACATTATGCCGATGATGTCGTAGTAGAATTTGTAAAAAGAGCGGTGGCTAACGGAATAGATATAATAAGGATATTTGATGCATTAAATGATGTTAGAAATCTTAAAGTTGCTTTAGAAACAACAAAAAAAGAAGGAGCCCATGCTCAAGCAGCAATTTCTTATACTACAAGTCCAGTTCATACAACTGAAAGCTATGTGGATTTAGCTAAGGAAATGGAAAATATGGGTGCGGATTCTATATGTATAAAGGATATGTCGGGACTTCTAACACCATACTATGCTTATGAGTTAATATCAGCCCTCAAAGATACCGTTAAGATTCCCCTACAGCTTCATTCTCATGCAACTAGTGGATTAGCTAGCATGACATATCTAAAAGGTATTGAAGCAGGTGTAGATATAATTGACACAGCTATTTCTCCATTTGCATTAGGAACGTCTCAACCACCTACTGAGCCTCTCGTAGCTACTCTAAAGGACTCAAAATATGATACAGGATTAAGTATTGATAAACTAAATGAAATAGCTGAATACTTTAAGCCATTAAGAGAGAAAAGTATGGAAAATGGACTTTTGAATCCAAAAGTTCTTGGTGTAAACATAAATACACTGATTTATCAGGTACCAGGAGGAATGCTTTCAAATCTTGTTTCACAGTTGAAAATGCAAAATGCCCTAGATAAATTTGAAGATGTGTTAAAGGAAGTGCCTAGGGTTCGAGAAGATTTAGGTTACCCTCCATTAGTTACACCGACAAGTCAGATTGTAGGGACCCAAGCTGTATTAAACGTTATAACTGGAGAAAGATATAAAATGATCCCTAAAGAAGTAAAGGCTTATGTGAAAGGGATGTATGGAAGACCTACTGTTCCAATAAAGGAAGAGATAATTAAAAAGATTATTGGAGATGAAGAAGTTATAACTTGTAGGCCAGCTGATTTGATAGAGCCTCAATTACAAGCTATAAGAAATGAAATGAAGGAATATTTAGAGCAGGAGGAAGATGTATTATCATATGCATTATTCCCACAGGTAGCAAAAAACTTCTTTGAATACAGACAGGCGATGAAGTATAATATAGACAGTGATTTTGTTGATATGGAACTTAAAACCTATGCAGTGTAATAGGTAAAATTAAAGTAAAAGGAGATAAAGCCATGTATAATAATTTATCCAAAAAGAATGGTGCCATATCACCATCGGTAACATTAGCTATAACAGCTAAGGCAAAAAAAATGAAGGCAGATGGTATTGATATAGTTAGCTTTGGTGCGGGAGAACCAGATTTCAAAACTCCAGAGCATATTAGAAATGCTGCTATTAAGGTGATTGAAGAAGGGTCTATAGGTTATACTGCATCATCAGGTATGCCAGATTTAAAGAAAGCTATTTGTGAGAAACTAAAAGAAGATAACGGATTAGAATATTCAACGGAAAATATTGTTGTTTCAAATGGGGCTAAACACTCTATATACAATGCTCTTGGGGCTATATGTAATCCTGGAGATGAAGTTATTATTCCTGTACCTTATTGGGTTAGTTATCCAGAAATGGTTAAGATGGCTGATGCAAAGCCTGTATTCGTTGAGACTCCTGAAGAAAATGGATTTAAATATACTAAAGAGAGTTTACTTGCTGCTATAAACGATAAAACTAAAGCTATATTTTTAAATAGCCCAAGTAATCCTACTGGTGCTGTTTATACGGAAGAAGAGATTAAAGAAATCGCTAAAATAGCAGTTGAGAATAATATTTACGTTATATCAGATGAAATCTATGAAAAATTAATTTACGACGGTAAACATATAAGCATAGCATCCCTTGGGGATGATATTAAGAAGCTTACGATAGTGATTAATGGTATGTCCAAGGCCTATGCCATGACTGGTTGGAGAATAGGGTATTTAGCTGCAAACAAGGAAATAGCAAAAATTATTACAAATATGCAAAGTCATGCTACATCTAATCCAAATACAATAGCTCAATATGCCAGCATTGAAGCCTTAAAAGGAGATCAAGAGCCTATTAAAAAGATGATTAAGGCCTTTGATAAAAGAAGAAAATACATGGTAGAAAGAATTAATTCAATTAAAAACATATCTTGTAGAGAGCCTCAAGGAGCCTTTTATGTAATGATAAATATATCAAAGCTTATTGGTAAAAACCTAGATGGATATGATATAAATAGTTCCATGGATTTTGCACAGTATCTTTTAGACACTGCAAAAGTTGCAGTAATACCAGGTTCAGGGTTTGGGACTGATAATTATATTAGACTTTCATATGCTACCTCCCTTGAGAATATAGAAGAAGGATTAAATAGAATTGAAAAAGCCATAAATAAAAAATAAGCTGACCTTATGAAAAGGTCAGCTTTTAAAAAAATAACTATAAAAAATTCTTTAGAAAGTATTTGAACAATTAAATGGAGGATTGTTATGAAAACAATAGGAATATTAGGCGGAATGGGACCTCTAGCAACTGCAGATTTATTTAAAAAGATAGTAACCTTGACTGAAGCAAATAGCGATAATGAACATATACCAATATTGATAGATAATAATACCCAAATACCTGATAGAACAGATTATATAATAAACAATAGTCAAGATCCAATAAAGGAAATGATAAGATCTGCAATTAAATTAGAAATGATGGGGGCAGATGTCATAATTATGCCTTGTAATACAGCCCATTATTTTTATGATGAAATTGTAAAATATGTCAATATACCTTTTATAAATATGATAGAAGAAACTGCTAAGGAGATTAAAAAGCTATATTCTAATAAAAAAGTTGCACTTTTAGCAACAGAAGGTACTTATAAAGCAGGAATCTATGATAAAGTATTTGATAAATATGGCTTGGAATTAGTAAAGCCTAGTTCACAGAAACAAAAACATGTTACAGAATTAATTTACGATATCAAAAGAGGCAAAAGCGTTATAGACCTTACCAGTTTTCAAGCTGTTTTGAGAGAATTAAAGGAACAAGGGGTTGAAGCCTTTATACTAGGATGTACAGAGATTCCAGTTGCTTTTCAAATGTTTAATATAGACGAAAAATATATAGATCCTACAAAGATACTTGCTTGTAGTGCAATTAGATATGTGGGTAAAAACATAAAAAATGTGTAACAGACTATAAAAAGTCATCCAAAGCTAGCTTCGGATGACTTTTTTAAAGACCTAAAAGAATGACTATAAAACTTGTAACTTGGAACATAGAATTTGCAAACCCTAAAGTGCTGTCAGACGCTTTTGAGCTAATTAAAATTCCCTTAGAAGATTTGCCATTTCTATAGCTGTTATAGCAGCTTCATAGCCTTTGTTTCCAGCCTTTGTACCAGCCCTTTCTATTGCTTGTTCTATAGTATTGGTAGTTAAAACTCCGAAAATAACAGGAACTTCAGTGTCAAGGGATACTGAAGCTATACCCTTTGAAACCTCGCTTGCAACATAGTCAAAATGAGGTGTAGCACCTCTTATTACTGTACCTAAGCATATAACAGCATCATACTTTTTAGTCACAGCCATTTTTTTAGCAACCAATGGTATTTCAAAGGCACCTGGTACCCAAGTTATCTCTATATCATCTTCCTTTACACCATGTCTTTTTAACCCATCTAAAGCTCCTGATAGAAGTTTGCTGCCAATAAATTCATTAAACCTAGCTACTATAACACCAAATTTTTGACCTTCAGATATTAGTTTTCCTTCATAGATTTTCATATTAAATATCCTCCTTTATAAATTCTAACATATGACCCATTTTTTCTTTTTTTGTTTTTAGATAAGGTTTATTAACTAAATTATGACCAACTTCAATAGGTACTCTTTCAACTACTTTAAGTCCATGACCTGATAAACCAGAGAGTTTTTTAGGATTATTAGTCATTAATCTAATATTTTTAACTCCTAAATCCGAGAGAATTTGGGCACCTATACCATAATCCCTTAAATCATCTGGAAAACCTAGGGCTAAATTTGCTTCAACAGTATCTAGACCTTTATCTTGTAGGTTATAAGCCTTAAGCTTATTTATTAAACCTATTCCTCTACCTTCTTGGCGCATGTATAAAAGAATACCCTTACCTTCCTTTTCAATTCTCTCTAGTGCAGTAGCTAATTGATTGCCACAGTCGCAACGCAGTGAACCAAAGGCATCACCTGTAAGACATTCTGAATGTACCCTCACTAGAACAGGTTCATCACCGCTGATAGCACCCTTTACCAATGCCACATGATGACCACCATTAATAATTTCATCGTAGCCATATATTTTAAAGTTTCCATATTTAGTTGGCATATTTGCTGTTGTCACTCTTTCAATTAGCTTTTCATTTTTTCTTCTATAGGCGATTAAATCAGCTATAGATATTAATTTTAAGTTATGTTTTTTGGAAAATTTTATGAGCTGAGGTAGTCTTGCCATGGTACCATCGTCATTCATTATTTCACAGATAGCTCCAGCAGGATAAAGACCTGCAAGCTTTGCTAAGTCCACTGCAGCTTCGGTGTGACCAGCTCTTTTAAGAACACCACCTTCTTTAGCTTCTAGAGGAAATATATGGCCAGGCTTTTTAAAATCATTGGACTTTGAATTTTTATCTAATACCTTTTTTATGGTTACGGCTCTTTCAAAGGCGGATATGCCTGTTGTAGTTTCTATTGAATCAATTGATACAGTAAAAGCAGTACGGTGGTTGTCAGTGTTTTCACTTACCATCTGTCGTATATCAAGTTGTTTTAGTCTTTCAGAAATTATAGGCATACAGATCAAACCTCTGGCAAATTTAGCCATAAAATTAACAGCCTCAGCAGTTATTTTTTCCGCTGCTATTACTAGGTCACCTTCATTTTCTCTGTCTTCGTCATCTACAACAATGACCATTTTACCTTGTTTAATATCTTCTATAGCTTCTTCAATAGTATTAAATCTAAACATATTATGGCTCCTTTCTCTTTTTATCTGATTAACTCAAGATTATTACAATTTATACAAAAATTAAGTTTTACCATTAGCCATAAGCTGATACATGATAAGATTTGACCATAACCTTCTAATTGTTACTTAGCTTTAACAAAATCCATGCTTACTTAAAAACTCCATATCAATACTGTTTTTAGCATTATTAGTTTTTCTATTGAAATTTATTAGCTTTTCAATATACTTTCCAATCATGTCACATTCTAAATTAACCTCATCACCAATAGATTTATCCAATAAAGTTGTAACATCCTTGGTATGGGGGATTATAGAAACCTTGAAAACTTTTTCGTCCACATAGGCTACTGTTAAGCTTATTCCATCTATGGCGATAGAACCTTTATGAATTATGTATTTAAGTAGATCTGTTGAAGGTTTTATAGTAACCCATACTGCATTGTCTTCTCTATCCAAGGATGAAATTAAACCCGTACCATCGATATGTCCACTAACAAGATGCCCTCCAAGTCTGTCGTCTAGTCTTAAAGCTCTTTCAAGATTAACTTTACTTCCAGGAATCAAATTTTTAAGTGTACTTCTTCTCATAGTTTCTGCCATTATGTCTACTGAGAAGGTGTTATCCTTAAAATCAGTAACCGTCAAACATACTCCATTAGTGCTTATACTATCACCCAATTTCACATCTTCTAAAACCTTATTAGCTTTAATAACTATTTTTGCAGATTTAATGCCCTTTAAAACCGATTGAACTATACCCACTTCTTCAACTAGTCCAGTAAACATTGATAAGCCCTCCTAACTATAGCTTTTTAGTATTCCTTTATGGTCGAGGTTGAGATTAAGGCTAAGTTATTTGGGTTAATCTATATAGTCAAAAAGATTAATTTTATATAGAATGACCTTAATTCTTAACCTTAACCTATACTTAAAGAGTTTGACACTAAACGGAACCTGAGCCTATGAAAGAGACTTCAGTCTCTTTGACCTATGTATCCTTCTATCATAATGTCATTTCCAAATTTATATGTTACCATGTTATTGACTAAAAAAGCATTTTTAACTAACGAAACACCTTTCCCTTCTACAGGGCTTTTAGCGAGGGTACCTCCAATTATTTTTGGTGCAATAAAGCAGTTAACCTTATCAACTATTCCTGCTTCAATAGCAGAATAATTAAGAGTTCCCCCACCTTCTAAAAGCACGCTGTCAATACCCATTTGTCCTAGTCTTTCCACCAGAGCATTAAGGTCAACTCTTTTATCTTTTGAAGGCAGTATTAAAACCTCTATTCCTTTATCCTCAAGCGTTTTTATTTTTTTAGTATCAGCTTTTTTTGTAGTAGCTATTAAGGTTTTAGCATGGGATATTTTTTTTACAACATTGCTATCTAAGGGTATTCTACATCTACTATCTACGATAATTCTTATGGGATTCAAACCCTTAAACTCTGGGATTCTAACTGTAAGCAGAGGATTGTCTACTAATACTGTATTTACTCCTACCATTATTGAAGAATATTTATGTCTTAATTTATGGACATATTCCCTTGACTCATTACAAGTAATCCACTTAGAATCTGAAAATTTTGTAGCAATTTTTCCATCCAATGACATGGCTGATTTCATGAGGCAAAAGGGGAGTTTAGTAGTAATATATTTAATAAATATTTCATTTAGTTTTTTTGCTTCTTCTTCTAGAATACCAGTTACTACTTTGATACCATTTTCTTTTAATATTTTTATACCACTGCCAGATACCAAGGGATTTGGATCAAGCATGGCCACAACTACCTTTTTAATACCACTTTTAATTATTGCATTAACGCATGGAGGAGTTTTACCATGATGTGAGCAGGGCTCAAGGGTGACATACATGGTTGAACCTTCTGGTGTATCAGTAAGAGAGTTTAGGGCTTCAATTTCTGCATGATTACCTCCAAAGAATTTATGGTATCCTTCACCTATAATATTACTATTCTTTACTATTACTGAGCCTACCATTGGATTTGGGTTTACAAATCCAGCTCCTTTTTCAGCTAGGCTCAAAGCTCTTTTCATAAAGATTATATCCATAACTAACATTCCTTTCTGGTGGATATTAAGATTAAGTATTATGGTTAGATTTTGGGGTCTATATGAAGAATCAACTGGATATAGACCTTTTAACTGTCTACTAATAATTATTTGCTCTTTGAAATAATGTAAACCTAAGTATTAAAATCTATACTAAAAAAACCCTGAAGTTTTTTACTTCAGGGCCAATATACAAGTATATAGTACATATATAAAAAGGTTTATAAATGCACTTTATAGCTATCCTTCTACCATCCAGACTATACTGTCGGCCCTGGAATTTCACCAGATCAACCGCTTATATGCGGCTCGCGGGCTATACCGCCGGTCGGGAATTACACCCTGCCCCGAAGGAGAGATATTTAGTTTTTGTATTAAATAATATAAACAAGGATAACATTATAATATTTAGAAGTCAAGATTATTTTTTATTGTGATAGTGTCAAGATACTGTAGGAAAAAAATTTAAAAAAAATTCTTATGTTCTGATGAAATTAAGCACCACGAACAGACTTGAGTAATTCACTAGCCCAAGTTCTTTTCCCAATATTCAAAACAGTTATATTATCAATTTTTTCTTCTACTTTTTTATTTAATTTTCTTTTTACAACTCTTTTATCTAACTTCTCGATTCTTTTTTCTTTCTGCTTTTCTTTTCTCTTTTTTATCATTGTTTCATATACTTTCCCACCATTGGCACGATGTACTCTTAGTCGTGCCATTTGATCAGCACCTACTATACTCCATGCTAATGGTCT
>NZ_FRAG01000076.1 GCF_900142245.1 Paramaledivibacter caminithermalis DSM 15212
GGAGATAAAGGATACATCAATAGTAACATTTCTCCTGAGCTAAAGTATGAGAAAAACATTAATCTTATTCCTTTAAAAAGAAATAATAGCAAGGATCAATATCCTAAATCCATAAAACAGTTAATATTTAAAGCTAGAAGAAGGATTGAAACCACTGCTTCGCAGCTCACTGAACAACTTAATATTGAAAAAGTACTGGCTAAGTCCTTCTGGGGATTGCAAACACGCTTGGAAACCAAACTTTTAGCCTATAATCTTTGCTATTTCATCAACAAAGCATTAGGAAAAGATCAGATTTAGCAAAGATAAAGGAATTAATATTTGGATAATTAATCCAATTATCTAATTTTAATACTAGTATGAGGTTTTTTTTGACTTGTTTTATTACCATAATATTCCTTATGCTAAAAATTTAAAGTAGCACAAGGAGTTAAATTATGTAAAACAACAATA
The DNA here is from genome assembly GCF_900142245.1 of Paramaledivibacter caminithermalis DSM 15212. GTDB lineage: Bacteria > Bacillota > Clostridia > Peptostreptococcales > Caminicellaceae > Paramaledivibacter > Paramaledivibacter caminithermalis. The sequence continues at coordinate 454 of NZ_FRAG01000076.1, forward strand.
AGGAGTGGTGAAAATGAAAAGATTTCTTAGTTTTATGTTAATGGTTACACTTTGTTTCAATATCCTAATGGCATCAGCTTTTGCAGCACCTAACAACATGAACAATACAAAAAATACAAAAATAATAAAAGCTACAGCTAATGAAATTGTATATACATATGAGCAAGATGGGAAAAAATACAAAAATATTGATCACATATCTTCAGATCAAAAGAGTGTTAATTCTGAAATTTATTTATTAAAAGGCAGTGATTATATTTTAGTAGATACGATAGATTCCCATATAAAAGGCGACACAATGACAATTCACTCTAATAAAAGTAATTCTTATGATGAAGTGAAATTAAGGTCTCTAGTATTTGAAGTATCTACGAGTTCATATGATTGGACATATCATGATAGTTATGATGGAGATACCTCAGTTAAGAACTTAACAATTGGTGCAGCTGCAACTGCAATTGCAATTGCATTATGTGCTATCACAGGTATGCCATGGTATGCACAAGTTGTTATAGGTGTTGCAACTTATTTGTTTGATAAAAGCTTAACAACAGCTTATTTTCACGTATATCAATATATTGACAATTCACAACCATTAAGACCTGCTTATAAAGATATAGCCTATTTCTATGAAGATAAGTATCATAATGAATTTATTGAATATGTAGTTCAAATATTCGATACTAATGAATAGAAGTATCTAATAAAGAATATTGCATTAAAAGCCTATTAGATATTATATCTAGTAGGCTTTTATAAAGTGCAAGAAGTAATTAAATCCGATTATGAACAAAAAGTGTAGTGAAAAAACTGTGATGGATTCAAGGATTTAAAACAAAGCATAAACACTAACATAAAACTATTTAATATCTTCACATTTACTAATATTTATTATATGATAAATTTACATTAATTACATTATATAACAAGAGGGGGATGTTGGAAATGAAAAAGGATATCTTTTTAAGTGTTATAGTCTACTTAATTATAGTTTTTTTATATCACATTATATCTGGTGATAGAAATATTAATTATATTTTAATAATTTTAACATTAATAGCATTTATATTACCTCCTATTCTAAGAAAAAAACAATAACTTAACTTAACTCGTTGTGCTAGTTAAAATTTACAAATACAAAAGCCCTAACAATTATGTTAACCTATCATTGTAATCGTCAAAAAACAAGATAGGAGGAAAACATATGTTAGAGTTCAATAAATATGATATCAAGAAAATCGAAGATTTAAAAGATTTTATTACAGTAACCTTCGCTATAATTGACGATATTTACCATGAAATCGCTCCAACAAACGTATCAAATCGCCGTAATTCAGATAAAGCTATACTTTCAGATAGTGAAATAATTACCATAAGTATAGTTGGTGAATTAATGACTATCGATTCTGAAAATGCATGGTTTAATTTTGTAAAGCGTAATTTTAAAGATTTATTCCCATGTATAGGTGATAGAACAAGATTTAATAGAACTCGTAGAAATCTATACTTAATCACAAAAGAAATTCGAAAGAAACTTTGCCTAGTATCTGACTTTTTAGATAGCAATTATCGCATTGTGGATAGTATGCCAATACCAGTTTGTAAATTTGGCAGGGCTTGTTTCCACAAAACATTTAAGCCAGAAGCTGAGTATGGTCGTTGTCCGTCAAAAAAAGAAACATACTATGGATTTAAGCTTCATGTAGTATCTACATTTGAAGGATTCATAACAGATTTTATTGTTACTCCTGCAAATGTAGATGACAGAGAAGCTGTATGGGATCTTGTAGATAAATATCATTCTATTACGGTGCTCGGCGATAAAGGTTATATCAATAAAAACTTAAATCCAATGCTTAAAAATGAAAAAAATATAAATCTTCTGTTCATGAAAAGAAACAATAGTAAAAATCCTTATCCGAAATGGCTACGTCAGATGATTTTTAAAATACGAATAAGGATTGAAACAAGTTTCTCACAGCTTGCTGATCAGCTGAATGTAAATAGAGTTAGAGCTAAGTCTTTGTGGGGATTCTTCACAAGAATTCAAACAAAGATTCTTAGTCACAATTTATGCTATCTTATAAATAAGATACTCGGCAAAGATATTGATATTGGACATATAAAGAAATTAATATTTGGATAATATATCCAGTAAATACTAATACTGCTTTATGGGTAGTAGCTTTTTGTATTTAATTTTTGGTAAATTTATCTAATTACGATTAACTAGCACAAGAGGTTAAATTACAATAAATATTTAAGAAAAGGATAGTGACAAAAAATAGTTTGTTTTTTTAACACTATCTAACAACATGGGGGGGAAAGTAATGAAATCTATGAAAAAAGTATCGCTAGTATTATGTTCAATAATTATTTTATGTATTTTGTTTTCAAGTACAGCAATTGCTTTAAGTGCATATGATTATGGCTATGTTTTTGGATTTGACTATGGAGATGGGGTTAATACTATAGCAATAGCTCAGCAAGAGAGTATGTATTTAAGAAATCTTGGATTTACTGTGTATTGCAATACGGATGTAAGTGCGGATTTTGCTATCGGTAACAGTCCTAATACAAATAGACCACGAATAGATAGTGGAGTATTTGTTACAAATGGACATTCAGGACCTAGATGCTATCAGTTTTATGGTAAATCTAAGTCAACATATTTAACTGCAAAGAAGAGTGGTGGCAGTTACTATAAATTTGACGATATTTCAATGAGTAACTGTAAAGCAGCTTTGTTTTACGGATGTAAAACAGCATCAAAAGATAGAAGTACTGATTATGGTGTGTTAACTGATGAAGCAGTTGATAATGGTGCGAGTTGTGCTTTTGGTTGGAACAAGTCAGTAAATACAGATACTGCGACTAAATTTAGAGAGAGAATGTTTTATTTTATAAGATATGGATATACTATCGGTGATGCAGCAGCTAATGCAAAATCTGAAATGCCTTGGTTTGATGCAACTAGAGATTATAGAATTTCAGGTGATTCAAGTACAAAACTTACAACTGGTGCAAAATTTGCATCAGCAAGAGTTTCACAGTTTTTATTATCTCCAGCTGAAATAAGTGAGTACAGAGAAGTGAAAACTGAGGGATCAAACAAGATACATGTAAAATATATTAATGAATTTGCAACTACTGATTATTATGAAACAGATAAAGACAATAAAATTATTAGTGGTAAGAATGATTTTAATATTCAGGAAAAAAATAAATTATTAAAAAAAGTTACCAAAATTAAAACATATGATATAGCTATTCCAGAAAAGATTATTTCAGGTGGTTTATCTTATAAAAAAGTAAAAGTTATTCATGACTTTAAGCTGATTGCTAAGATTGAAAATGAAACTAGATTTCTTAGAGTCATTAATACTGAATATGAGAATGAAAATGGATTATGCTACTTAAATACACAGGTAATTGATTTAGAAACTGGAAATGAAATTCCATACATGAGTCTATTAAGCAAATAGGTATTTAAAAAGTATAAATATTTGATCGGATTTATAGTTTTTCTGATCAAATATTTTCTCTTTCGTAGATAGTTATGTTAAGTTAATACTTGATTTGAATTTGGAGGAATAAAAAATGATTAAAGCAAGATATATTGTTCTGTATAGTATTATTGTTGTAACATGTTTACTTATATGTATTTTATTTTTTGATTTCGATAAAAATAAAGAGTTAACAAAACCAGATAAAATAATAGTTTTTTATAATGATAGTATTATTGAAGTTAAAAATGATAGCAAACAATTTGATACAATTTATGATCTGACAGTAAAAAGGATAAAATCTTCCAGTTTTTTTGGAGAAACTGCTATTGAAAGTGAAATATTAGAAAAAATTAAGAAGGAAATTGCTATAGAGTTTGTTTATTTCAATACCATTGAGTATAGGCATGATTCAATAAAAAGAGAATTTAACAAATTATTTATTTCTTTAGGTTCTGAATACAATGATTATATTATTTTTTACAATAATAGATACCAATCTAGTCCATTGGAAAATTTAAAAAAACCTGATGAGTTAAAAAAATATGTTTTAGATAATATTTAATTAGTGAAAATAATCAAGCCCATGACATTTATGTTAAACGTAAAATGGTAGCATTATCAGCTCTGACGAGTAAAAATTTTTCTAGATAAAAATGCTGAAAAATGGCTCTTGAAAGGATAAAATAGAAAAAGAACAAATTATTTTTAGGGGAAAGAGACTTAGTAATGGGAATAAATAAAATCAAAATGACAAGATGAATCTTAATTGGTACAATAAGGCTATATATAATTTTATGGAGGTAGGTTTATGAAGCTAATTTCTTGGAATGTTAATGGGCTTAGGGCTTGCGTGAAAAAGGGATTCTTACAATATTTCAACGACATGGATGCTGATATATTTTGTATTCAGGAAACTAAATTACAAGAGGGGCAAATTGATTTAGATTTAGAAGGATACAAGCAGTATTGGAATTATGCAGTAAAAAAAGGTTATTCTGGTACAGCTGTATTTACTAAAAAAGAACCTTTATCCGTAAAATATGGATTAGGAATTGAAGAACATGACCAGGAAGGAAGAGTTATAACTTTAGAATTTGAAAAGTTTCATCTGGTTAATGTATATACACCTAATTCACAAAGAGAATTAGCAAGACTTGATTATAGAATGACTTGGGAAGATGCTTTTAAAAACTATCTAATAGATTTAAATTCCACAAAGCCAGTCATTTTATGTGGGGATCTTAATGTGGCTCATAAAGAAATTGATTTAAAGAATCCCAAAAGTAATAGGAAAAATGCAGGCTTTACAGATGAGGAAAGAGAAAAAATTACAGAACTGTTAAAAAAAGAATTTGTAGATACATTTAGATATTTCTATCCAGATAAAGAAGAAGCTTATACATGGTGGTCTTATATGAGAAAGGCTAGAGAAAGGAATGTAGGCTGGAGAATAGATTATTTTATTGTATCTAAAAGCTTAAAGAGTTTGTTGATAGATTCAAAAATACATTCCCATATAATGGGTAGTGACCATTGTCCAGTAGTTTTGGAAATAGATATTTAAGATAGTATTAAAAATTTTTAATTAAACTTGATGACTAATTTTAGTTGTCTAATAACATGATAAAAAGTTATCTTCCAAGATATTGTTAATATATGATGAAACTGCATAATACATTTAAAAAATTTTGGAATACAAAATGTGGTAGAGCGAGGCAAGCAAGCTACTTAGGTAGTTTATTTCAAAATTATTAGTGTTAATTATGAAAGTTTCTCATATAAAAATTCTACTTGGAAGAGTTTTTTTTATTTTTATTTATCTTTTTTATCAATAATTTTAAACAGCTTTTTTGATTCTTTTATCATATTTGAAATAAAATCAAACTCATTATCATCTAAATTATATAATAAGGGTTTAATAGTATCATATTTTGTAACCTTATCTGAGTCAGTAGTTTTTAACAAAGAATCGATGGATATATCAAAAGCTTCTGCAATAGCAACAAGCTTTTCTATACTTAATCCTCTATAACCTCTTTCTACAAGACCTAGAAAGGATGGAGAAACATCAATCAATTCTGAAAGCTGCTCAATAGTTAGCTTTCTCTTTATGCGTTCCTCTCTAATACGTTTTCCCATTATATTAAGGTTATATTTCAAGAGCATCACCTCTATATAAATTTATAATTTTGCAGACTATAATGCCAGTAACTTAAAGAATAACAAAAATAAATTCTAAAAGAATTGACACTATATTATTAATATGCTAACATTAACAATAGATACATGGAAAAATTTGAAAAAATATAAAAATGTGGATATCGACATAGAAAAAATTTTATATTTAAGATAGAAGGGGGAATAAAAATGTTATTGGGAATTGCCTTTGGAGAAAAATTAAAAATTTTTATTTTTTTGGTAATACTACTTATAATAGCATTGTATATTGAGAGAGATTCTAAAGGTAGAAAAAATAACAGATAGAGAGTAATTTGATTAATTTAACTTCTTGTGCTAATTAGCTAAATTTTTGTTTTAAAAATACTTTAGAATAATATAAAAAAACAGGTTTATTTCTTAAGCGGAAATGAAATATTAATACTCTTGTAATAGAAACTAGCACAGCAGATTAATTTTAAAATGTATTTTATAGGAAATAAAGCTTTTATTTAAATTCTTATAAAAAGGAGTTCATAAATAATTTGGGCTCTTTTTTTATTGTGACTAAAAAGCTCCTTCAGACCCTTTATTTTATACACATTTCCTCATATTCTTGAATATTATGGTATGGAACGCTAGTAAAGAGAGGTGAAATAATGAACAAGAATTATGAAAATAAATGTACACTTGTAGGGAAATGCCAATTGGCAAGACTATATATAATTAATCAACCCTTTGGAGAAATATATTCTCCCCAAGAGGCTTTGATAAGGGGAACTATTTTTCCAGACCTTTATGAACCGTATGTAAGAACAGGAAAGAAGGGGGAAGAAGAATGCAAGAAATGACTAGGAAAGACTTAATGAGAAAAATTCAAGAAGTTGAATTTAAAGCTCTTGATTTAAACTTATATCTAGATACTCATCCAAAGAATATGGAAGCTTTAATGGAATATAACAGGTGTGTTTATGAACTTGAGCAGTTAAAGAAGATATATGAAATGAAGTACGGTCCATTACTTAATTTTGGATTTTCTCCAAGTCAATATCCTTGGAGATGGATAAATGATCCTTGGCCATGGGAACAAATAGAGTAGAGGAGGGAAAAACATGTGGATCTATGAAAAAAAATTACAGTATCCAGTTAATATAAAATGTAAAGATATAAGAATGGCTAAATATTTAATCACTCAATTCGGTGGTCCCGATGGAGAATTAGGTGCAGCAATGAGATATTTGAGTCAAAGGTACACAATGCCTACAGAAAAGGCAAAGGCATTACTTACAGATATAGGTACCGAAGAATTAGCCCATGTTGAGATAATTTCTACTATGGTATATCAATTATTAAAGGATACCACTGCAGAGGAACTAGAGGAAGCAGGACTTGGAAGCCAGTATGTACAACATGGTCGAGCTATTTATCCCCAAGACGCAAATGGAATTCCATGGACTGCAGCATATATGCAATCAACAGCAGATCCTATTACAGATTTACACGAAGACTTGGCTGCAGAGCAAAAAGCCAGAACAACTTATGAGCATTTACTTAATTTAACTGATGACCCTGGTATAAAGGACGCTTTAAGATTTTTACGTGAAAGAGAAATAGTACACTATCAACGATTTGGTGAAGCTTTAATGGATGTATATGAGCTTAAAAATTCTAAAAAGTACTATTAGAATTGAAAATTAAGAGAATTAAGGGATAGATATAAAATTTAGGTTATCTATCTCTTTTTTCATTGCTTAGGAACTCAAACATTTTTTGCAAAAAATTGCATAGCTAAAATAGAGGACTATAAGGAAAATTAAAACTAGTACCAGTAAAATATTAGTGCAAATTGTTTTCTTTTAAAACTTACCAGAAAGATCCTAGTACTTTCAACTAAAACCCGTCGTCAGATATAGATAAACAACATTAACAATTAAAACAAATTTAAAAGAAAATAATGGACGTTTATACCTTTAAAATTTATTAAACCTCAAAGTTGTTTATCTCTATAGGATTTACATAGTAAAACTTAGTTTAACTAACCAAACTAGTTTCTATTGCGGGGGTTTTAATATTTCCTTTTCGTTCATGTAATAAACCTGTTTTTTCATATGATATTGAAAGGAAAAACAGGTTTATAAAAATCACTCAAATGAAATATTAAAACCCCTAAGGTATTTCAAATTTACAAAATTTTATTTATCAGCACAACGGGTTAATTTATACATATATAAATACGCAATATTTTTTACTTGCAACATAGAATCTAGAACTAATAAATGTTACAATGAAAATAAAAAATAAGGAGAGATATATCATGAGTGAAAACTATAAATTTGTGCAAAATACTAAATGTGAATATTTTCCATGTCATAAAGTAAAGAATAAGGACAAGTTTAACTGCCTTTTCTGTTTTTGTCCATTGTATATGTTAAAGGATAAATGCGGAGGAAATTTTAAATATAAGAATGGAATCAAGGATTGTAGTGATTGTACTATTCCCCATTCAGAAAATGGATATGACTACATCATGTCTAAAATGGATGAAGTAATTAAAAAAGGTAGTGAGAGGGATTAAAACATAAAAACCATGATAATCCTAAAAGGAATTGTCATGGTTTCTGTTTTAAGGTACTCAAAAGAATCACTATAAAAATTAGAACTTAGAGTTTTCAACCAAAACCCCATTTTATTGTTTTTTTAACAGCTCCCATCCAATAACTGCTGCGCCTAAAGCCCCTACGATTTGGGAGTTATGGGGAGCATATAGAGGTTTTTTGATCTTTTCCTCCATTACCCTTTTTATAACCTTAGACTTAGCAACTCCTCCTGTAAAGGCTATATTACTACATACTTTTACTTTATTTAGAATCGATATACCTCTGTTTGCTATTGAATGAACTATACCTGATGCTATCTTTTCTTTAGATATTCCTTTGGCAATAAGACTTATAACCTCGGATTCGGCAAAAACGGTACACATACTTGTAATTGACTCAGGCTTTACATTGTCGGTAAGTTCATCCAACTGGTCAACATCAATTCCAAGATTATTACACATTACCTGTAGAAATTTTCCTGTTCCAGCAGCACATTTATCATTCATAAAAAAATCTATTACGTTACCATTTTCATCAAGGCTGATTACTTTGCTATCTTGTCCACCGATATCAAGAATAGTTCTAACTTTATTATTTATAAAATGGGCTCCTTTGCTGTGACAGGTTATTTCGGTAACTGTTTTATCAACGAACAGCATAGATACTCTACCGTATCCAGTTCCAATAATTTTTTTGATTTGATTTTTCTGTATAGATGCTTTATCAAGTAGTATATTCATAGCTTCTTCTGAAGCTTTTTTAGGACTCCATCCTGTAGGTATAATAACATGATTAACTATTTTTCCATTGAAAAGGACAGCCTTAGTTGCTACAGAACCTGAATCGATACCAAGTGAAAACATTAATATTGCCTCCTATATATGGAGCATAAAACTAACTAAATGAGAAACTTGCATAAGTAACACTAATAATTTTGAAATACAGTATATAGATAGCTTTCATGACTTTCTCTAATACATTTTACACTCCGAAATTCTTTAAATGTATTATGCAATTTCCTCAAATATTTAAATTACTCCATAATCATTTCTTTATTAACTTAACTTTTTGTGCTAGTTAATTAAATTTTTTGTTTATAAAATACCTTAGAGAGTTTTAATATTTCATTTGAGTGATTTTTATAAACCTTTTTTCAACTTCAAAACAATACAAAAAACAGGTTTATTACATGAGTAAAAAGGAAATATTAAAACTCTAGTGATAGAAACTAGCACAATAGTTTAAATTAAAAATTAAATAAAAAACTTTTTCTTTTTTCCAATGTATGAATACCTTCAATATTTATACTGGGATTATTATTTAAAAAACTTTGCACCTTAGGAATATCTCCAGGTTCAATTCGTATTGAGATACCACAGCATTTACTTAATTTTCTAGGAGTAGGAACAATAGTATATTTTACATTATTGGATTTTAAAACCTTTTCAAGAGCTAGACCATCAGAATGGCTTGGAAAGAGAACATAGGCTTCTAATTTTTTTTCCATTTTTATTCAGAAATGGCTGCCTGTTTATTTGTTTCGAGCATTTCAAAGAATGCTTCAAGCCTTGTTTTGATTTGGCCAGCGTCTTGTAGGCTGTAACCTGTTTCTATCATGATTACAGGAATACCTTCTTTATCAAGGGCATCCTTAACTTTTTTAAATTCTGTAGCATATGTTTGGCAGAAAGGCAGAGTAAAATATACAACACCATCCGCCCTATATTCTTTATAATATTTAATGATATCATCAATTCTTCCAGAGTTTGGAGTAAAACAAGCACAATTGATGTTTAGGTATCTATCAGCTAATGCTTTAATTTGGTCATCAAGGGTTTTAGCATCTTCATCCACTAGGTTTTCAAAATATCTACTTCCTGTACAGGTTTCTTCACATACAACTGCTCCACCACTGGTTTCAATAATGTGATGAAGCTTCCAGTTAGGAATAGCCATAGGTGTTCCAGTTACAAGTATTCTAGGAGTACCTTCTTTAAATACTGATACGCCATTTTCTATTCGCTTTTCTAATTCATCACATAATTCATTAGTTTTTTCTATGAATCTTTTAGGGTCGTCATAGAAGGCTATTTGAGATATCAAAAGAGCATCTTTACCACTTATAGGAAGTTTATCTGCTTTTCTGGCATTATAAAGTCTTGCTAAAACTTTACGTCTTTTATTGATTAATTTAATGCTTTGGGCTAGGCTTTCCTCAGTAATCTTATTACCTGTCAATTTCTCAAGTTTTCTAATGAACATTTTTATTTCATCTTGCCAGTGAATATTATCCTTTTCTCTTTTCATTTGAGGTAAATCCATAACGTGAACTGGTATGTATTCATTTAAGATTTCCCATGCTTTTTTCTTTCCATCACAAGTGGTTTCACCAACAATAAGATCACATGATTGAAAATATGGACATGTTCCAGAAATTTTTGCTCCAACAGAAGCCTTTACCAATGGACATGTATTTCTTGGAAGAATTTTTTCTCCGTCTGGTTCCCAGAATTCTGAACCTCCACATAATCCAACACCAACAGCACCAGCAGCATTTATTACTTCATCAGGTACAAAAACACAGAAGGTTCCAATAACCTTTTTACCATTTTTTCTATGCTCACAAAGCTCCTTAATTCTTAAACCATGAACCTCTGATACGACAAAATTGTAGTAGTTCATGGCTTCAGGACGGTTTTCCTGTGAAAGATAGATATCTCCGTAAAACTGAGGTAGAATTTCGCAAAGCTGGTCATGTTTTTCAAGATCCATATCAAGTGATTGCCACATTTCTCTGTAATCAGCCAATTTCGGTCCCTCCTATTAAATTATTAGTTTTTTTCTTGAAATTAACCGACTTTAAAACTAAGTTTTGCAATTTAAAGTTAATTAATTTCATCAATAACTATATTGATTCATTTTAAACATAGATATTGGTTGTCGATAAAATTATATAACAAATAATAAGAACTATTGAACATTATAGGAAATTATTATAAAACAAATTAAAATATAGAAATTATTAATAAAAGCTTAGAAGAATTCAGCCTATTAGTTTTAGTTTAAATTTATTTTCAATTTAGATATTGGTTATCTATAATCCTGAATTATTCATAACTCAATGAATTATGATGAAAATTAATGTTAAAAGGTAAAATCTTATATCTGAAGTTCTG
>NZ_FRAG01000001.1 GCF_900142245.1 Paramaledivibacter caminithermalis DSM 15212
TGCTCTTTTTTAGGTTACAACATAAGATTTTGAGTTGGTATCTTATTAAAATTATAATCTTTGGTTCTATTGTTAATGAAACCAGAACTTCAGATATAAGATTTTACCTTTTAACATTAATTTTCATCATAATTCATTGAGTTATGAATAATTCAGGATTATATATAATCTTCTGTATAGCTGTAGTGGTTTGGTACTACGAAAATTATTCTTATTATAGAAGTATGTATGTCTTAATATCAAATGATTCAATAGTAATTAAAAGGGGTTCTTTACTAGAAAAAATCAATAAATCTAACCTTGAATGCATTATAGAAGCAAATCATAAGCAATTATTGAAAATTCATAATGTTGTTCATATATTTACAAAGGATGGCAAATATTTTTACTTAACCAATGAAATTAATTCTTTTAAAAATTTCAAAAAACAATTACATGATAATTTTAAAGATGTTTATATCAAAAAGAAAAAAATCATTTCAAATAATTATGCAAATTATGATCTTATAAAAAAATCATAATAAATATAGTAGGGACAGTGTTAGTTCTTTTAAAATAGTCAGTATATTAACAAAGAGGTTTTCCCGTACTATAAATTAAATTTAATAAGAGTTTTTATTTTTTGATATTGACAAAGCTGAAATATAAATATACAATATAGTCAGTACTGAATAAGGAGGCATGGTTAACTTTGGAAACCCCATTATTCATTCTAGGATTTTTACTTCGATATGGTAGTATGCATGGCTATAAAATGAAAAAATTACTGGACGAACAAGTATCTGATTTTACAAGTATTAAAACTTCTAACCTTTATTATCATTTAAATAAAATGGTGAAAGAGGGATATATAAAAGGAGAAATAGAACCTCAAGCAGAAAAACCTAATAAAACAATATATACAATTACTGATAAAGGAAAAAAAGAATTTGATAGTTTATTATTCTCATCATTGAATAGTAACACTAAATTTAATTTTTTGATTGATAATGCTTTATTTTTTAATGATTATATAGAAAATAAAGAATATAAAAAATCAATTGATGAAAAATTAATATCAATGAATAAACAATTAATAGCACTTATTTCACATAAAAAATTTACACTAAATTATATTCCAGATGATTATAAAAAATATTCAGAAATGATATTTTTACATCATGAGTTTCATATCAAAGCTGAAATTGAGTGGTTAGAAAAAATAAAAGTGATGCTTGATTAATTTTTTTTATTATCATAGTCAGTACTGAGTAGTAAATATATTGGGATTGGAAGGAGAATAAAAATGAGCAATGCAAAAAACATTATGGAGTTAACATGGAAGGAAATAGAGAGCTTGGATAAAAGCAAAACAGCTTTATTTGTTACTTTTGCTCCAATAGAAGAGCATGGACATCATATGGGATTAGGTGTTGATATTTATGAAGGTGTGTTTTGGCAAAATGAGACTATACATAAATTAATGGAAAGCTTTACTGAGTATAATTTTCTAAAAATGCCTTTTTTCCCAATTGCTTATGGAAACATAGAAGGTTTTCTAGGAAATTTATACTTTAAACAAAGTACACTGAAGCAAGTTACTTATGAGCTTTTAGAAAATGTTGTGAATTGGGGGATTAATAAAATAATAATAATTGCATCCCATGGAGACCCTAAGCATCAAATTGCTATCGAAGAAGCTTGTGATAAAATCAATAAGAAATATGGAGTAAAAGCATTTTCACCCATGGGATCCTTCTTTTCATATAAAGAATTAAAAATCGATTTAGATTTTCCTGATAAATTAAAGCAACAGATAGAAAAATATAAGAATGACTATCATGCAGGTTGGATAGAAACTTCTCAGATGATTAATATTAACTCTTCAGTTGTAAAAGATAATTACAATCAATTACCAGATATTTATGTTAATCAAAAGGAAATGATATCATCCAAGAAAGTTGCTAAAAAAATTAGAGGTTATGGTCATATTGGATATCCTAAAGCTGCAAATAAAGAATTAGGGGAATTGTTAAATAATAATGTAATTGAATTCTTAACTAAAACAATTGGTTTATTTTTGAAAAATGAGGATATTTCTAAGTATCAACATCATTTTTTATATAGAATACCATTTCTTAGAACAAATTTTGTAAGAAAGGTTGGGTGTATTTTATTGATAATAGTTTTGGGATTGTATTTTTCCAAAAATAATATTCTATAAATATTACATACTTAACGAAAACCACAACAGTACAGGAGGAATATAAAGATATGCTTGTTAGGAACTTTTAGAGCCATGCTTTGTGGTCTATTGTAGCTAAGTTCTAATTTTTTGAATTTTTATCATTGTCATTTAATTGCATGTATATATCTAATATACTTACTCTCGATGCCTCGCAAATAATTAAAATTCCTTCTCGAAACCACTAATTTAGTCCTTTCTCACCCTATAACTTTCTATAACAAAACTTAAACAGACAATAGATTAGTTTAACAAAAAAAACTACAGTATAAAACAAACCACCAATACTAAATAATATTATAAGGTTACCCTGTATAGTATTTGCTAACATTTTCAGTTCATCCATTGTTCAACCTCCATTTACTTATTTGTTTTTGCTGAACTATTATTAGTGGTTATTTTAGAAATCAAATATAGTAATATAGGGATAGTGAAATAATAAAAAACTGTAGCAAATTTAGGGATTATTTTAAGACCTATGTATACATGCTCTGCATAGTTAGTTTCAAATGAAATAGAATATATTAATAAAATAATTCCCAAAGGAATATATGCAAGTTTCTTGTTCTTTATTTTAAAGGTATAGCAAAAGGAAATAATAGTTCCGTAAAAGTATATAACTTCCTTAAAAAAGCCTCCTATAAATACTATTAGTGTACTTAGGGAATCTAGGTTAGTTATTATATTCTCAATATTTATTAGGCGAATTACATCTATTAGAGGAAATGTTGAAACTGAAGAACATCCAACCCCTAATGAAGTAATCATTATAATGGTAGATAATGTAAGCATTATACCTGAAATCAATAATGCTAAGTAAACGATTCTATTAAAATACTTAGTTGGGGCTGTTATATCTAAAAATGCTAAAAATACAAAAATTTCACTAAATGGGAAGGCGATAGCCATAGGTATATTCTTTATTACTGGAGCAATTCCATCACCTAATACGGGTAGTAATTCCTTAAAATCAACTTTTCCACTCATTATGACCAACAAAAACATAATAAGCAGAGTAGAAACTTTAATGATAACCAATACTTGACTCATTCGTCCCAAAACCTCAAAGCCTAAAAAAAGGATATAAATTATTACGGTAATAAAGGCAAGATGGATTATAAAAAAAGGAGTCTTATTAAGGATAGTAATATTTATTACCTCTCCAAAGTCTTTGAGACTTCTTGCAGTTGCATTGAAAAAGAAGAGAGTATAAAGCAATGCTAAGGGAAAACCCAGTGCTTTTCCAAGTATTGAATAAATGATTTGTATAATATTTTTATTTGGATGCATTTTATGAAGGTTTAAATAAACAAAAAATATTCCAAAGCTGCAGATTAAGGAGAGTAATATAACAATCCAAGCATCTTGCTTTGCAGCAATACCGATTGGAAATAAAGTTGATGCTCCAAGTTCAAATAATATAATTAAAGAAAACAATTGCCAAACTCCGATTCTTTCCATATTATACAGTTCCCCTTCCAAATCTACAATTCCATTGACAAGCTTTGTTTACTTTACCTTCTTAAATAGTAAACCAGAATCCTTTAGTTTACTTTCTACATTCACTTTATATTTTACGTAAGAAAATTCCTTATCCCAGTCCTTTTTATAAATTTTCCAAACATCAGGATGCTTTCTTCTCAATGCTAATCCAAACCCAAAAACGTCAGATTTAAATTCCTTTTGAGCCTTTTTTATACTATGCTTTACTTCTTTTTCAATTTCGTCATTCATAACTTTTTTTATTTTCTCTAAAATTAGCGTATCAGAAAAATCCATAGGAACTGTAGTTTCTCCAATTTTACCCTCTACTTTTATATCTATATTGAAGAAAAGTGAATCATTTTTTATAAGGGGAGAAATTTTAGCTTTAGAATTATTTATTTCTACAGTTACTAAAGCCTCTTTCTTTTCTGACAAAGGAAAAGTAATTATTGTATCCTTTATTACTCTTGTTGCCCAGTTAAGTCCTCGTGTTTCAAATCCATCAAAAAAACCCACAAGTCTATCCTCTTTGAATACAGCAGTTCCCAAATATTTAATTCCCTTGCTTGTTTTACCTTTAGCTTTTACTTCCGGGAGATTAGTTTGCTCGATAGTTTCTACAACTCCAGCAATAGGATTTATACCATTTGAAATACATTTTTTACAAAAAGATAAAACATCAATTACAGTAGATTTTGTATTATGCTTAATACTATTATTTATGATATCTTCAAAATAAGAACCTTGAATATTTTCAATTCCGATTTTTATACCTAATACTTCCCTAGCAGATACGCCCTTTGCTATTACAATTTTAGATGTATCCATTGTTTCTTGATCTCGTTTTAATATATCTAAAATCTTTATTAAACCTTCCTTTGCAAGCTCTTCGTCAATTACAATAACCTTATTTGTATAAAAGAAAGCTTTTCGATCAAATTGATAAATATTATTTCTTATAGCATCAAATACGGTTTTCCCTTCTGAAGTAATAATTTGTATAGGAGCCGTTTCTCCTCCACCTTTTTCACGGAGCTGATTTGGATTTACTACTTGAAAGGTAGCCTCAATATTTTGGTTATCTTTGCTTTTTTCTATGGCAACTCCATAGACTATAGACATCTCATCTAATTCTCTTTTATTCCAACAGCTAGTTAATAGTAGCATTAACAAAATAAATATGAAAGTAAAAAGCTTCTTCATTTAATGACCTCCATTATTTCTCTTTTGATCTATAGTTGAAGTAAGGGATTGACTTTTTATTAATTTTGAAGGTTTAGATTCCCTTGTTAATGTAGCCTTGAGTTCAGAAATTTTAGTGGGGGCAAAGGGTGCAAAATAATTGGCTCCAAAGGATTTAAGTGAGCAAAGATGAGCTAGCATACTAAGCATGCCTATGGCAAAGCCATACAATCCTAATACCGAGCTAAGCAAAATAAGGATAGTCCTATAAAATATAAGACCATCTAGTAATGGAGGAACCATAAAGCTAGTGATGCCAGTTATAGAACCGATTATAACCATAGGAGAACTTAGTATACCTGCATTTACAGCTGCTTCTCCAATAATTAATGCTCCTACTATACTTACAGCCTGTCCTACTTTCCTTGGAAGTCTTACTCCTGATTCCCTTAAAATTTCAAAAATAATCATCATGATAGATGTTTCAATAAATACAGGAAATGGTATTGCCTCTCTTGACGCCATTATTGTAACTAATAGTATCGTTGGTATCATTTCCTGATGGTATGATGTAAAAGCTATATATAAGCCTGGCATTGTTAAAGAAATAAAAAATGCAAAATATCTAATTAATCTAAGCATAGCAGGTAACAATGGTCTAGAATAATAATCTTCTGTTGTTTGAAAAGCTTCTATAAACAAGTGGGGGACAGTCAATACCATTGGGGTCCCATCACATAAAATAGCAATACGTCCCTCTAGCAATTTTGCTGCAGCCTTATCAGGTTTTTCAGTATTACCAATTGTAGCAAATAAAGCAAATTTATTTTCTTCTAGCTCTTGCTCCAGGTAGCCTGTTTCAAGAACCGCATCAAACTTTAATCTAGATAGCTTACCCTTAACATATTTTAAAATCTCCTTATCTACTATCCCTTTCATATAAGCAAGTTGTATCCTAGTATTTGTATCTTTACCCATTGTATATTTTTCAAAAACTAATTTAGGACTTCTTATCCTTCTTCTTATAAGGGTCATATTAATATCAAGACTCTCGGTGAAGCCCTCTTGGGAGCCCCGAATAGAAACCTCTGTGTCGGGTTTTTCGATAGCTCTAGTTTCATACTCATCAATATCAAGTAAAAGGGCTGTCTCATATCCAGCTATAAATATAGCAGCTTCAGATGATAAAAGGCTTGATATTATTTCGTTTAAATTATTTGTTTCCGTTATAGAGGGAATGTCTAATATCCTTTCTTTTAATAAATCAATAAGATCAAAATTCATTGATGATTTATAATCTTGAACCTTTTGTGGTTGAAGGGATACAAGGTATTTTATATTCTTACTAAGTCTCTGCTCGTTTACAAAACCATTGATAAAACAGATAAAGGCCTTTACTGGATTGTCTAAGCCAATATAAAGCTCTCTGATAACTAAATCACTTGTGTTGTTTAGAGAATTTTTAATATTTTCCAGATTGGCTTTAATATCCTTATGAATTTTAACTGTTTTTTCACTGACAGTTTTTCTATTGTGTATGCTAGTTGTATTTTTTTGTATTTTATTTTTAGATATACATTTTTTTAAAAATTTTATGAACATCTACATCACCTAAAGAAATTATTATATTTTGTTTTTATTATTGCCTACTTTCCTAAAAAAAAATCAAATAAAATTTCTTAGAGAATTTTTGCTTTTTAAATAACGATATGGTTCAAAAAAATGGGACCAGTAACGGTGGTATATGGAACTTGAAATTTTTGAAAGAAATTTGCTCAAAAGTATGATAAAATAAGTACCATGAATAGTTCCGTAATTGTATTGGTTCCATTATTCTTGACTCAGGGTATATGGGACAAAGGAGGAGAATAATGGGAAAATTTTTTGGCTATGGTAGAGTTTCAACTAAAGAACAAAATCCAGACCTTCAAATAAATGCTCTTAAGGATGCAGGGTGCCACCCTTCTGATATTCATATTGAAAAAATATCATGAAAAAAAAAAGATCGTCCTGTTTTCAAACATGTAATGGGTTTGCTCCAAGAAGGAGACACCCTTGTTGTATGGAAAATTGACCGCATAGGGAGATCCGTTAAAAAACTTGTAACTATTCTTGAAGAATTAAAGGAAAAAGAAGTTCATCTAAAAACTTTAACTGGAAGTCTTGTAGTTGATACTACAACAGCTCAAGGAAAACTTATGTACTCTATTATTACTACCTTTGCAGAGTATGAAAGGGATGTAAATAGAGAAAGAACATTAGCTGGACTTGAAGCTGCTAGAAAAAGGGGGATAAAACTTGGACGTAAATTTAAATTAGAAGATGCGGATATAGAAAGAATGGAGCAAATGAGAAAAGCAGGTATTCCAGTAAGTGATATACTCGACTATTTTAAGATAGGTAAAACCACATATTATAGGTATATTAACAAGTCAAAGGTTATTAATGCTAAAATAAAAATTAACAAGATTGCAAATATAAAACTTAACAGAATTGCAAATGAAATAGTATAATTATCTCCGACGTAATGAGGTAATTAGAATGATAGAAATAATAAAGGCAGAACTAAACATTTTGAGGTGTTTAAATATGAAACCAAACTATAGTGGCTTAGCAAGAAAATATGGAGTTTCAAGACAAACTATATCAAAATATGATAAAGGATTTGAAAAGAAAGAAACAAGAAAGAGAAAATCTAAATTAGATAAGTATAGAGAAGAAATAGAAGAAAAGATTAATTTAGCGGGTGCAACTATAATAGGAGTATATAAATACTTCTACTCTAAGGATAAAACTATAGGAACACGTTCAAACTTTGACTATTACATAAGAAAGCATAAATTAAGAAGTAAAAACAAATCTGTGGTTCACCCAAGATATGAAACTAAGCCAGGAGAACAGCTTCAGTTTGATTTTAAAGAAGATATAACTATGACTTCAAAAAATGGAGAGATATTTAAATTTAACATTCTTACAACAACGCTAGGATATTCAAGAATGCATAAATTTACTTACAGTAAATCAAAAACAAAAGAAGATGTATTTAGATGTCTTATTGAAGCATTTAAATACTATGGAGGAACTCCAAAAAGACTACTTACAGATAACATGAGTAGTATAGTAAATGTAAAAACTAAAAAATTTACTGAGGAATTTAGACAGTTTGCAAAAGATTTTAATTTCATACCAGAAAAATGCAATGTAAGATCTCCTCAAACTAAAGGAAAAGTAGAGTCTGCTAACAGGTTTATTAGTAGGTTGGTTCCCTATAATAATGAATTTGAGAATGAGGAAGAATTAATTGAAATAATAAATAGATTAAGTGATGAAGTAAATAATGAAATAAATCAAACTACAAGTGTTAAACCTATAATGCTAATAAAAAAAGAAAAAGAACACCTTTCTCCTTTACCAAACAAAGAAATAATTGAATCTTACTTAAATTATATGAAACCCACCACGGTTCATAACGATTCAATGATTTACTATAAAGGAAAAAGATATTCTGCAGCACACAAGTTTATTAATAAAACTCTAAAAGTAAGAAAATTAGATAATAAACTGTATATTTATAATAACACAGATTTAATAAGAATACACCCATTAACACAAAAGATAATAAATTATCATGAAGATGATTATAAAAAAAATAATAGCTAAAAAATTACCATTTAAAAGTGAAGGTGATATTGAAGCTTTTACAATTAGAAATTTAGAAATATTAGATAACTTGAAAGGATAGATAGAATGAGTACATATACAGCTTTACTGAATAATTTAGAAGAGTTAAAAGTTGATTCTGGTGCAAAAAGTTTTTTTTGAGGATTTTTTTGAAATTCTTTACCTGTATACTTGTAAAAAATCACAATTAAGCATTAAAAATCCCTACAATTATGCAAGTTCAAATGATTGCCTTGTATAAAAAAATCAATTTTTGACTTTTTGCACTGGAATCAAAGTTATATTTGTAAATTTGTTAAAAATAATATTGACATTAACATATATCTCATTGTAGTATGAATATTTGTATGACCAACCTGTGCTGCTACCTCATGGGTTGACCATCCAGATTCAAGGGCATAAGAACAAAAGAAATGGCGAAGGGTATGAGGAGTAATTTTATCACTAAACTCATTGAAGATACGATTTATAACTGTTCTATCTACTGTTTCTGATTCACGACTAATAAAAAGGTATTCACTAAAGCTGTTTGGTTGTTCTGCTCGTTCTTTCAAATATTCCTTTATGGCATAAACTATCTTATCATTTATTATTACTAATCTTTGTTTTTTACCCTTACCATAACGAACTAGTATCTCCCTTGTAGTCAAATTCACATCTGAAAGTTTTACATTTAAAGCTTCAGATATTCTCATTCCTGAGTAAGCTAAAAGGGTTACTATAGCATAATCTCTCTTACTTTTATTTTCTAATATCTTTTGTCTAAAAGACTCAACATCATTTTTAGATATAGTAGAAGGACTTATATATTCATTTTGGATTTTAATATAGTCCTTTTTAGTAATAACTAAGGCATTTTGTATTTTATTTTCTATAAGATATTCATTTAGTTTAACTAAAGCTGCTATCTTAGCATTTATAGTAGAAGCCTTTAATTTTTTAATATTAATTAGAAAGCTAATGAACTCTAATACATTTTGCCTATAAAGCTTTGTAAAAGGATCATTAAAACTTTGGTCAAACCATTTTAAATAATTTTTCACATGGCCAATATATGACTTGATAGTATTAATGCTTCTACCTTTTTGTATCAACCAATTTCTAAAATCTTCTATCATTTCATCACCTTATTATTTTTATCGAGAATCTTTTAATAGTATATAATACAGTTATCATATAAAAAATCATCAATTAGAGAATAATCAGCATTTTCATAATAAGCAGATAACTTAGTATTAAACTCTAACAAATCATTTTCTTTGACTGTAAAAATACCACTTCCAGAAGATATAAGTATCTTATTTGCAATTAAGGTACTTGTTCTTTTATTCCCATCCCAAAACAACTGATTTCTTGTAGCCCATAAAAAGTAATATATTGCTCTTGACGTTGCAGTAGGAAGATTAAATATTTTATTCAGTTCTATTTCCACTTGCTCTTTATCTGGTACTGGAGGTATATATGACGTTCCTGAAATTCCTACTCTACCAGTTCTTAGTACACCCCATTCCAGAGCTTCATTTCTTGCAACCTCAGCATGTATTTTACAAATATATTCTAAGGTTAATGGTTCTTCTACAGTTTTTAGCATATATCGCCAACCATTCCTAAGATTAATTATACATTCAATGTCACTTATACTTACTCCTGAAACATTTACACCATTTAGTATTGTTTCAGTTTCAGGAAATGTAACATTGCAACCCTCTAGCTTGGCACTATTATATATATTTTGGATAATTATTTTTTTGGCATGGAATATGTTTTCTTTAACAGACAAACGACATTTATCAGGATAATTTTTAAATATCATATTAATGTTCGTCCTTTCTAAACTAATATTAATAGTGAATTAATTTGTAACACAATAAATTATGTTGCATTAGATGTCTTGATTATAGCATATTCTATAAGTATATACAACATAATTTATTTTATGTTTATACTGAAATTTTTTTTAAAAAATTTTTAGAGGGAGAATTTAGATATGCTGTTAAATAGCGTTGGATTAAAGGAGTATAATCTAATAGAAATGATTAAATTAAACAAAGGGAGGAACGCAAGAGACTATTATAGGGTCGAGGTGAGTGTTAGGTAGGTACAATTTATATAGTGAATAGGTAAATAGCAAGAGTATGTTTATACAGGAGGAAGGCATGGGAGATTTAAACAAAATATATAAATTAATATACCGATAATTACATAAGCGTAAATGCGAATGAAGTATGTAAAATTAATGGAAAGAATGGTGAAAAAGAGATATATAAAGGAGAAATAGAACCGCAAGCAGAAAAACCTAATAAAACAATATATACAATTACTGATAAAGGATTAATTGAAAATAAATATTTATATAAAAATAAAATACCTAGTCCGTAAATGTAGATTGTAGGACTAGATATATGATATTATAGTATATAAAGGGGGAGAGGGACTAATAGCTATACATACTATGATATATCTAGGTATTAGCCATTTTTATTTATAATATTCTACTCTATATATTCATAGGTTTAGGCAGCCTATTATAGAAATGCTTATTTATTGACAATAATTTAACATACTTTTTTCCTTATCCATTTCTCTATAGTTTAAAAAACGATAAGATTAGACATTATTATTTAATACTAGGTTATTTTAGGTAGAATAATCTGATTAGAACTATTAATCCATTTTGTTTTCAAGCTTTTTTATCAAATAAAGACATAGTTGCAAATTTCAGAGCTTTTTCTTTTAAAATGTCCTGTACTATAACAAAGTCGAAAAACGCTGCTTAAAACGAAAAATATGAAGTCATTTTTGAAAGGGGTAAGTTTTTATGTCAAAAATAATAGTATCTGATAAAAATCGAAGCGATATTCCCTCCAATGTCTTAATAGAAAGAGAAGTTCTTAGAGAAAAGCTTGAATCACTAAAGGTATCTTCACCTCCTATATTAATAAGATACATGAACTTCCTTTACATCAACGAAACTGCTCGAAGTGTAAATATAAATACTGCTTTAAAATATACCAGGGAAATTATTAGATTTTTAATGTGGCTTATCAAAGAAAGGATAATCACCAAACCAGATATACAAAGTATTAATAAGCAAGATTTAAATAATATAGAAGCCTATGACATTCAGCAATATCTTGACTCATGCGGTAGTTATACAGAAATAAACAGTAAAGGTGAAAAAGTTTTATACAGTAATAGCATTAGGACTATCTTTTTTAAGAGTTCATGTATTAGGGGATTTTTTACTTGGCTATATAAGAATAATTATATTGAAAAAAATGAAACAGAAAAACTGAGAAAGATAATTACTCCTGAGCTTCCTCCAGTCATAGCTTTAACTGATGATGAAGTTAAAGCTATGCTTGAGCTTGCAGAATATGGAAAAACTAAAATTTATGACAATACAGTAAAACTTAGCAAAAAAGAAATGGAAATTCATAGTAAAACAAAGTATAGAGATTTAGCAATTTTAAGCATGTTTGTATATCATGGTTTAAGAATACATGAGCTTTATCATCTTAATTTATCATCATTGTATTTTGATAAGGACTATTTTGAAATCTACAGAAAACGAAATAAAAAAAGAAATATGTATTTCTCTAAGTACACTAAAAACGCCTTAGAAAATTATATAAATTTAGAAAGACCAAAAGAAAATATAACTCCAGAAGATACTGACGCTTTATTCATTAGTACCAGAGAACACAGAAGGCTCAGTATTAGACAAATAAGAAGAATTGTCAAAAAATATGCTGTTAAGGTATCAGGAAATCCCAAGCTCTCTCCCCATAAGTTAAGAGCAACCTTTGCAACAAAGGCAATTGAAATCACTGGAAACATCTATAAGGTTCAAAAAAATCTAGATCACAGTTCCCCTAATACTACTCAAAGGTATTTAAAAGAGGATGAAAAATTCAAAAAAGAAATTGCTGCGGCTATAAATTATGATTAAAATTAAAATAAGGGGCTTTGAGTTTCTATGGTTATATTGGAAGATACTATAAAATCTCGTTTTTCTTTTATACATTTTAGTGCAGCTTATTATATAATTTAAGTAATATATGATAATTATATGGGGGAATCTACAAATGGATTGGTCAACTATATTTGCAAAGTGCGTGATTTTTTCAATTATTGGTATTCTTATTAGCTATTTTGTTTCTAATTTATATCCACTTTTTCTTGGAATTTTTATAGGCATTATCATAGCATTTTTAACTAGTATTCTAGAAACCTTAAATGACTTAAATAATAGAGTTAAAAAAATCGAAAAAAAACTTAATGCTAAAAATATCGATCCAGAATAGCGTATTAATTATTTCTAACAAAATCAAAATAAAGTATATTATTTTTAACTAATTTAACATATAGCTTCAATGACAACATTTTAATTGATATCTTTAGATTTATTAAATGATATTGGATATCTATAATTGATAATATTTAAAAATAGAAATAGAAGCATATAAAACCTATATATCTCAAGCTTCTCTAACTATATTTTAAATGTATATTTAGGATATAGTTAGAGAAAGCAGCTTTACTAATCGTAATCTATAACCACTTCTTCTGTAGATTAACATAATCCTTATTGAAAGTTATAAAAACTAATTTTTTCAAAATCCAGTCATGATTTTATGTCATAAAAATTACTTAATAATATGTAATGCTCGATGTTGTATGAGAGCAATAAATAACTACAATACCATAATACCATTTTGCTACTTATGTAAAAAAACAACTAAATTATCTGTCTATTCAAATATTTATTAATTAGTCTATCGCTTATTTTAACAATATTATCTAAAGTATAATTTGTAGACAGTTTTTGCATATTTAACTTCATTGTATTTAATACGTATGGTCTATCAATGAGATAATCTACTTCTTTTTTTAGAGAATTCATATTATTTATTATCTTAGCTCCTCCAGATTCAACCAAGAAGGCTGCGTTTTCTTCCTCTTGACCTGGTATCATATAAGGAATTAACATAGGTATGTTTGATACAATAGCTTCTGATACCGTTAACCCTCCTGGTTTTGAAATAATGAGGTTCGACTCCTTCATGAGTTTAGGAATCTCATTTGTAAAACCATATAATATTATTTCTTTATTTCCTATCCTAGCTGGATATTTTGATTTAATACTATTCATCAACACTTTATTAATCCCGCATACAACAATTACCCTTATAGCATTTTTACAATTAATAAGCTCCTTTAGCACTGTTTCAATTCTTTTTGAACCATTACTACCTCCCATTAATAATATAGTAAAAGCTTTATTAGCCTTTTGCTCTTGATTATTATTTTTCTTAAGAAACTCCTTCTTTATTGGTATTCCATGGGCATATATTTTTTCTTCCCTTACACCTCTCTTTATCATATCTAATTTAGTATATTCATTTGCTGTTAGGTAAGCATCTACGCAACTATTCATATGAAATCTATGGGCCTTAAAATCTGTAATCACAGAAATAAATGGTATAGACAAATTCTCTTTTTTCTTTAACTTACAGATAATCTCTACAATAAAGGCATGGGTCCCAACAATTAAAACAGGACTTTCCTTTATAATTTTCTTATAAATCTTCTTTTCAAAGATCTTAAGTCCATAATTTGAAATCCCAGAATCTAATTCCTTGTTATTGTAATATTTATATAATCCCTTATAGATATATGGCATATTGCTGCATATAATAGAATACCCTCCTATTACTAGTTTTTCAACTGCTTTCCCTGTCACCTTTAGGAAATCTACTATTACAACTTCATTGCCATGAGCTTTATATATAGCTTCAAGAGAGTTTGCTGCTTGATTATGCCCTCCTCCCGTTGAAGCAGTTAGTATCATAACTTTCCTCATTAATCTCATGCCTCCACTTTGCCAAAGCTCAAAAATTTAAATTATACTTAAATTCTTCTCTTCCTATATTTCTTTCTATTATTCATAGTACTTCTTTTTTTAGATTTTCTATTTCCTCCTGCTAATATACAATATTTGTCACATAAAAAAAAAGAAATTTAAAGTTTATTAAAACTTTAAGCTATTTGAGAAACTTGCATAATTAACACTAATAATTTTGAAATACAATATATAGATAGCTCTCTTGACTCTCTCTACTACATTTTGTATTTCAGAATTCTTTAAAGATATTATGCCATTTCCACATTTATCTTTTATTGAAACTTATATATCCAATCTATCTAAAAAATATGATATAATACATAAAGATTAAAAATGAACATATACCAATGTTAGAAATCAGGAAAGGATGAAATGCAATGTCTTTATTTAAAAGCTGGCAGGAACAAGCTTATGTAGAGCGCACTCAGGAGGAACATAACGAATTTTGGGGTGAATACCTTCCAAAGGAGCAAAAAAACTACGAATATATTCTAGAAAATAAAGAAGAAACTATTGAAGGTTCTTTAACAGAGCTATCAAAAAAATTTGATATGGATCCAGTTACATTTACTGGCTTTTTAGATGGAATCAATACAAGTCTAACCGAAGAACTAGATCTTGATAGCTTAACAGAGGAAAGTCATATTAAACTTTCTATTGATTTTGAAAAGCTTTATTATAACATGCTTGCTGCTAAAGCTGATTGGCTTTATAATCTTCCACAGTGGGATAATATACTTACTCTTCAAAGGAGAAAAGAAATAAAAAAGGAATATAATAGATCTCGCATAGTTGTAAATAATAATAAAATTGGTAGAAATGAACCTTGCCCATGTGGAAGTGGTAAAAAATATAAAAAATGTTGTTTGAATAAATAAAAATTAATAATATTCAAAATAAGTTGGCTATTAATAGCCAGCTTATTTTTATTTAATAATTTATATATATATTATAACAATCAGTATATTTTTTCCAGATAATATCACTTATAAATAGAATAAGTGTTTTTATAATAGTTCAAAGCAGATAATAACTCAGAATATAAAATTAGGTATAGTCATCTATTGGTATTCTTTGGAATCATTTGCATAGTATTTTATTCAATAAATATATAAAATAACTTTTTACCACAATAGGAACAATTTAATATAACTCCTCCATGAGATTATTTAAGAATCATTAACAGTTAACCTTCATACTATTTTCAAAATGAGAAATATCTGCATGCATTTTAATTTCCACAATATCATTATCAATTTCGACTAAACTTAAACTTGTTGGATATATGAAGGGTAAATCCCAAAGTTTCTCTAAAGGTCTATTTTCAAAATATGCCATAATTTGCTTCACAACGACTGTATGGCTAACTATTAAAACGTTTTTTCCATCATTTTCTTCTATAATTCCTTTTAAACAACCAATAACCCTTTTTTCTAATTCATTATATCCTTCACCAGTAGAAGGCTTATATAAATGTGGTTTATTCCAAAACAATTCATACTCCTTTGAATAATTTTCCATTATTTCATCATGTTTTAAACCTTCCCACTTTCCTAATCTCATTTCTGCTAAATTTTCATCCTTTATTATTTCAATTTCTCTATTACCTTTTATAATCTCAGCAGTTTTATATGCTCTATTCAAATGACTTGAATAAATAATATCAAATTTTTCATGGGCTAGTCTGTCTCTAAGCAGCTTAGCTTGTTTTACTCCAAGCTCTGTCAAAGCTGAATCCAAACTACCTTGAAATCTTTTTTCTACATTCCACTGTGTTTGTCCATGACGAGTTAGAAATAATCTTATCAATTTATTCTCCCCCTAAAATAACTACTTTTATAAGATTTACATAGTAAAACTTAATTTATACATGCACAAATACGCAATATTTCTGGGCATTTTGGACATGTGCAAATTAAAATCTTTACTTAAATTCCTATACAGATCATTAACATTATAACATATATTACTATTAATATAAAAACTGTATAGATTTCTATCATATAATAAGCTTTTATTATTCAAATGAATTGAAATGACAATAATTTTTATATAAAATATTAATAGACAAACACATTACTTCAATGTTTTTATGTGGGAGGAATAATTGTGTCAAAAAATAATTTCATTGTACATAATAAATCATCAAAGCCTGATAATATTGTCAAATCTGAGAATGAACTAATTGAAAAATGTTTACTTATAGAATCTCAGTTACCTAATTTTATGAAGGACTACTTTATTTTTTTAAAAAATAGTGTGTCTTTGACCTCAAGGCATGCTTACCTTAATGATATTATTTTCTTTTGCAATTACCTTATATCTGAAACGGATTTAACAGCAGCAGCTACAACAAAGGAAATATCTGCTGGAGATTTTATTAAAATCAAAGCTCGTGATGTAAACAGATTTATTGGTGATTACTGTTCTAGATATCTAATCAACAAATCCGATTCTACAGTTGTTATGGAAAATCACAATAGAGCCTTAGCTAGGAAAAAGTCATCACTCACATCTCTCTTTAAATTCTTATACAGGGATGAAATACTACCTAACAACATAACCGATGGCTTTAACCCTATAAAGCTTCCAAAACCTCAACCTGATGCGATTAAAAAATTGGAGATTGACGAGGTTGCAATAATGCTTGATGCAGTTGAAAATGGAAGTGGCTTAACAGAAAAGGAAAAACAATATTGGCAAAAAACTAAGCTAAGAGATAAAGCAATTCTTGTTTTATTTACTACATATGGTCTCAGATTAAATGAATTACAGCAATTAAACATTTCTTCATTTAATTTCAATCGTGGAGAATTTAAGATTTATAGGAAAAGAGGCAAAGAGGTGAATATGCCTTTAAATAAATCTGTTGAGAAGGTTATAAAACAATATATAAATGAAGAAAGACCTAACTCAGAAATTATTCCTGAAGAATATAAGGATGCCTTGTTTTTATCATTACAAAAAAAAAGAATGACAAAATTGTCTATAAGAAAACTGGTAAAGAAGTATACTTCAATTGCTTTGGACACCACAAGAGAAAGTGGCTATAGTCCTCATAAACTAAGGGCTACTGCTGCTTCTTCACTTATTCAGTATGGATTCTCAATCTATGATGTTCAAAATCTCCTTGATCACGACAATGTTACTACTACTCAACTGTATGCCGCTCATAGAAAGAATGTCAAAAGAGAAATTGTTAAAAACTTTGAATGGCTGGAAGATTAAAAGCGTCTAAAAGAAAAAGATTTGGTACATCTGACTCACCACAAAAACATACTTCCATGATAAATACGTTGTTATATGTTGTAATTTTAAAAAGACCCTAGCATTTTTTTAATCTGCTAGAGTCTTCAAGTCATTTTATATTACTAAAATATTCTTCAGTAACTTTTAATTGGTTTTTAAATATTTCTCTCCATAAGTTACGTGGTATTTCCTTTCATCCCCTCGATACTTTTGTTATTCTCAATTCTCCATTGTCCATATATTTTCTAAAAAAATAGTAATCTGTATTTTTATAAAGCTCCCATTGTCATTATTTAACTACTTCAAAGAATTAGAACTGTTAATATGTATTAAATGTCTTTACTATTATTCCGTAGGTATTTTTAGAACCTGTCCAGGATAGATACTATATGAGTCTAAGTTATTTACTATCCCTATTTCATATATTGCCTTTCTTACATCCTTATCTTTAGATGAAAACTCCCTTGCCAAATCCCATACCGTATCACCATTTTCAACAACTACTTCTATGTACTTAGGTTCCTGATAGCCTTCTACTTTATTTATCATAGCTAATATGCT
The DNA here is from genome assembly GCF_900142245.1 of Paramaledivibacter caminithermalis DSM 15212. Classification (GTDB taxonomy): domain Bacteria; phylum Bacillota; class Clostridia; order Peptostreptococcales; family Caminicellaceae; genus Paramaledivibacter; species Paramaledivibacter caminithermalis. Next base: position 18,291 of record NZ_FRAG01000001.1, read on the forward strand.
TGATACGAAAAAAAATAAAATAACCATTATAAGTATCGTGCTTAACATAAATCTTTTCTTGTTAACAATAACCAACCTAGTCATTTTAAAATCCCTCCAAACACTCGTTCGTAATATTGATAATTATATTATACTCGAACAAACGTTCATTGTAAAGGGTTTTTATCGAACTTACGTTTGAATAGTTTGCTTTTATATGTTATAATATAGCAAATAGCAATATTGTGAGGTGCTAATATGAGTTTAGATTTGACTAAACAACAAAGTAGAATATTGGAATTTATAAGAAGTGAGGTTAATTCTAAGGGTTATCCTCCTTCAGTTAGGGAAATATGTCAAGCCGTTGGGTTAAAATCAACTTCTACTGTTCATGGACATTTAAGAAGACTTGAAAAGAAAGGTTATATAAGACGTGATTCCACAAAGCCAAGGGCAATAGAAGTCTTGGATTCATCTAATGATATAATTCAAGACAAAAAAGAAATTGTTCATGTTCCAATAATAGGTAAAGTTACTGCTGGAGAACCAATCTTAGCTGTGGAAAATATTGAAGATACTTTTCCTATATCAGTAGATTTTATTGAATCAGGTACATATTTCATATTGAAGATTCAAGGAGAAAGTATGATTGATGCTGGTATTCTAGATAAGGATTTTGTTCTTGTCAAGCAACAGCCTATTGCAAAAAATGGTGATATTGTAGTAGCCCTGCTAGATGATTCTGCCACTGTTAAAAGATTTTTTAAAGAAAGTAACCATATAAGGCTTCAGCCTGAGAACAAATTCATGGACCCTATAATAGTAGATGATGTAAAAATACTTGGAGTAGTTAGAGGAGTTTTTAGAAAGATATAGAAACAAATACGTCTGACGACGTATTGTTAGATTAAGGTTCCTTTTAGGGTAAGCCCTTTTAGGTATAGGTTAAGATTGAGAATTAAGGTCCATTCTTTAGGATCTTAAAAATAAAAGAGTTAGGACATTTACATAGTCTAACTCTTTTTATTTTACTATTTATTTTTTAAAACCCTATAAAGCAGCCTAATAACTTGGAACATTTGATAGCCAAAATGACTTTAATCAGCTTGGTGTATTTCTAGCAGTCCCTTATCATACATACTTTGAAGCCCTTTTAAAACGCCAAACTTAGCATGCTCATAGGTTAGTCCTCCTTGATAGTATGCAATATAAGGTTCTTTTATAGGGGCATCTGCACTTAATTCTATTGAGGACCCTTGAACAAATGCTCCTGCTGCCATAATAACCTGACTATCATAGCCAGGCATGTCCCAAGGAACAGGTATAACAAAGGAATCTACTGGAGCAGCACTTTGTATTCCCTCACAAAATGCAATGACTTTTTCTGGTGAATTAAACTTAATTGCTTGTATTATATCACTTCTTTCATCTTTATACCTAGGACATACTTCGTACCCTAATTTTTCAAATACCTTTGCACAAAGCAGTGCACCCTTTAATGCCTCTGTCACCACTTGGGGTGCAATAAATAAACCTTGGAACATACTTCTAGTAAGTCCAAAGGTAAGTCCGCACTCCTTACCAATACCTGGCGAAGTCATTCTGTAAGATATTAAATTAATAAGCTCCCTTTTACCAACAATATATCCTCCTGTAAGAGCTAATCCTCCTCCTGGATTCTTAATCAGCGATCCAGCCATTAAATCGGCTCCTATATCGGTTGGCTCATCTGCTTCTAAAAATTCTCCATAACAATTATCGACCATAATTATTATGTTTTCGTTAATTTCTTTTACCTTGTCTATGATTTCCTTTATTTTTTCGATTGTAAGGGCTTTTCTCCAGCCATATCCTGTGGATCGTTGTATATATACCATTCTAGTTTTATTTGATATATTTTGAACTAAACTATCTATATCTACTTCTCCAGTAGAAAGAAAGTCTATCTGTTTATATTCAACTCCAAAATCCTTTAAAGAAGACTTATTTTTATTTTTTATTCCTATAACTTCCTCTAAGGTATCATATGGACTACTTGTTGCTGATATCATTTCATCACCTGGTCTTAAAATACCTGTAAGACAAAGCGTTAATGCATGGGTTCCATTAACAATTGTTGGACGAACAATAGAGTCTTCAGTATTAAAAACCTTACTATATACCTTTTCTAATGTTTCTCTCCCAGCATCATTATATCCATATCCAGTATTCCAATTAAAATGCATATCACTAAGTCTACAATCCTGCATTGCTTTTAAAACTTTGTACTGATTATAGGCTTTTACCTTATTAAGTTTTTGAAATTCTTGTAATATTTCTTCCTCTGAATTTTCTACAAAACTAATTATTTTTTCATTTAAATTAAAGGAGTTTAACAATAAATCCCTTGTTGTTCTCATTTCAACTTCACCTTTCATCTTTATTTTAGTTTCTTTATACCTGACACGTAAAAATACGGCTAAACAGCCGTATTTTTACGTGTCTTTAAAACCATAGTTAACCTAAAAACTTCTAAAACTCATAACTAAAAAAGAATCTTCAAATAGTTCTCTCTACTTTTGATTATTATTGTTTGTTAAGAAATTTACTGATTTTGAAGGTAATATAGTTGATATAGCATGCTTATATATCATCTGTTGTTTACCATCACTTTCAATTACTATTATGTAGCTATCAAAACCTTTTACCATTCCTTTTATTTGAAACCCGTTAATAAGGAAAATAGTAATGGGTATATGCTCTTTCCTAACTTGGTTCAAAAACACATCTTGTAAATTTAATGATGTTTTCATATTTTATCTTTACCCTCCCATAAATAATAATTTACTAATTAAATATTCTATAAAAATTTGATATTCCCTTCAATAAACCCAATAATATTATTAATTATTTTTTCTTTATCTTCATTTAAATTAAACCACTTCATATTTTGGTATCTTTTAAACCATGTTAATTGTCTTTTAGCATATCTTCTTGTGTTTCTCTTAACTAGTTCAATAGCTCTACTCAAATCATATTCTCCATTTAAATAACCTATTATTTCTTTATATCCTATTCCCTTCATGGATATATCCTGAATTGTTAGTCCCATCTCTACAAGGTTCTTCACTTCAGCTAAAAGTCCATTATCAAACATAATGTCTACCCGCTTATTGATTCTTTCATATAGCTCATGTCTATCTCTATTAAGTCCGATAAGAATATAATCATAATCTTTACTTTGTACTAAATCCTTACTAAAATCCTTAATGCTCTCACCTGTTGTATAAAAAACCTCTAATGCTCTAATGACTCTTTTAACATTATTGGAATGTATCCTTTCAGCTGCCCTTCTATCTACCTCCTTTAACTTATCATGCAAATATTCACCGCCATATAACTCGTATTCTCTAGTAAGCCTTTGTCTTATAGCCTTATCAGATTTAGTGTTTGAAAAGTCCATATCATAGATTAAAGAGTTAACGTATAATCCAGTACCTCCAGCCACTATAGGAAGCTTCTTTTTCAACAGAATTTTATCAATATAGTTCTTTGCTAAGTTTCTATATTCTGAAACAGAAAAATCTGTGCGGGGATCAATTTCATCAATTAAATAATGTGGTATGCCTTCCATTTCTTCCTTTGTAGGCTTTGCACTACCGATATTCAAATATTTATATATCTGCATTGAATCCGCCGACACTATTTCTCCATTTAGTCTCTTAGCAGCTTCAATAGATATTTCAGTCTTTCCTACTGCAGTTGGTCCTGCAATTATTACTAAAGGTTTTTTCATAATACACACCTACTTAAGTTCTTAAAAATTTCTTTTCAATTTCTTTTTTAGATATGGAAATTACTATTGGCCTTCCATGGGGGCAAGTAAATGAGTTGTCTAATTGCTTTAAATCATCTATTAGCTTTTCAATCTCAATATCCTTTAATGTATCTGAAGCCTTTATAGAGTTTTTACATGTCTTTTGCAAAATTTTCTCTATTTCTAATTCATAGCCATTTTTAAAATCCCTATTTAAATTTTCAGCTATTTCTATAAAAAATTTCTTAGCTACAGGTGTACCAAAATGGATTGGTACTTCCCTTAGTATAATTGTATTATATCCAAATTCTTCTATTTTGTATCCTAATTTCTTGAAAATATTTTTATTTTCCATAATAACATTTTTATCAATATAATTAAGCTCCACAATTATTGGCTCAAGTAATATTTGGGATAATATTTCACTATTTATATAATCCTTCATAAATTTTTCATAATGTATCCTCTCGTGAGCTGCATGTTGATCTATAATGAACATCTGTTCTTCTTTTTCGCATACTATATAGGTAGAGAACAACTGACCAATAATCCTTATACCATCTAGTCTATGTCCTTCATTTTGTTGATAATCAGCAAGGACTTTTTGTTTTTTGGGTGCAAATATTTCATCAAATATTTTTCCTATCTTTTCTTCATCACTATCCTTATTGTCATTTTTATTCATGCCTTCCTGTATATTATTATCATTTCTTACTTCTACATATCCTTCTATCTCTTCATCCTCTTTCATACTTAGATTTTTCCTATATACAGGCTTTTCAAATACAGTCTCTTTCTCCTTTTTAATTCCTATACTTAGCTGCTCAGATACTTGATCAATTTCATTATTCCAGCCTGAATATTTGAATTTTTCCTTTTCCAAAGAAGGATTATTGCCAATATTAATATTAGGTATTAAATCGGAACTTAAAAGCTTTTCTTTAATTGAATTTAAAATAAATTCTGATATCCTTCTTTCATCTCTAAATCTTATCTCAGTTTTAGCAGGATGGATATTAACATCTACCTTATTTGATGGAATATCTAAATACAAAAAACATATTGGAAATCTATTACGGGGCATAAGTGTACCATATGCTTCATCAATGGCCCTAGTAATCACTTTATTCTTAACATATCTACCATTAACAAAATATATCTGTAATTGTCTGTTACCCCTTGTACAGCTTATATTGGATACAAAGCCTTTTATCTTCATTTCTTCTTTTTCATGGTTAATTTTGATTAAATTTTTAGAAATATCTTTACCATATATAGTATATATTGTACTGTAAAGATCATCATTCCCTTGGGTGGTAAAAATATTTTTATTATTCACAATATATCTAAATGAGATTTCGGGATGTGATAATGCAATATTATTAACGATGGTATTAATGTAGTTCATCTCCGTAGAATTAGATTTTAAAAATTTATGTCTTGCTGGAGTATTATAGAATAAATCCTTAACAACAATGGTAGTACCATCAGGGCATCCAATTGAATTATTACTGATAATCTCTCCACCCACAAGCTCTGCCCTAATTCCATATTCATCATCAGCAGTCTTTGTAATAATCTCTATGTTTGACACAGAAGCAATACTTGCTAGGGCTTCCCCTCTAAAGCCCAAGCTTTTTATGTCATATATTTCTGCATCACTATAAATTTTGCTAGTTGCATGTCTTTCGAAAGCTAGATACATATCTTCCTTGTGAATTCCTCTGCCATTATCGGAAACCCTTATATATGACTTTCCTGCATCCCTTATCTCTATAACTACTGATGTGGAATTTGCATCTATTGAATTTTCAAGAAGCTCTTTAACCACAGACGCAGGTCTTTCTACAACTTCTCCTGCAGCAATTTTATTTGAAACTGATTTATCAAGTTTTCTTATTCTATTAATCATATTTATCACCCTATATCCGTTTAACCATTTCAACTAATTTATACAGCTTATTCATTGCATCTATTGGAGTCATATTAATTATATCGATTTTTCTTAGTTCATCAATTACTTCATTAGAGCTTAAATCAAAAAAATTAATTTGTTCTCCCACAGCTTCATCCCGTGGCTTTTCAATGGCCATTGCAAATTGGGAAACAATATCTTTATTTTTATGTTTATGATTGATATCCTTTTCTTCTAATTCCTTTAATATACTTTTAGCCCTATCAATAACCTTATTTGGGATACCTGCCAGCTTGGCTACCTGTATACCATAGCTCTGATCTGCGCCACCACGTATAATTTTCCTTAAAAAAACTATATCTTCTCCAACTTCCTTTACCGAAATACAATAATTCTTTACACCTTTGAGCTTACCTTCAAGCTCAGTCAATTCGTGATAGTGGGTAGCAAATAAAGTCTTAGCTCCAAGAATATGAGAATTACTGATATACTCCACCACTGCCCATGCTATACTTAATCCATCATAGGTACTGGTTCCCCTACCTATTTCGTCTAATATAATTAAACTATTCTTTGTAGCATTATTTAAAATATTAGAAAGCTCGCTCATTTCAACCATAAAGGTGCTTTGTCCTTGAAATAAATCGTCGGAAGCTCCTACCCTTGTAAAAATTCTATCGACTACTCCTATTACAGCTTCATCAGCAGGAACAAAACAGCCAATTTGGGCTAACAATACATTAAGGGCTACTTGCCTTAAATAGGTAGATTTCCCAGCCATATTGGGTCCCGTTATAATATAAAATCTATTTTCGTCATCATCCAGTATAGTGTCATTAGGTATAAATGTTTCATCACCAGCTACTCTTTCTACTACTGGATGTCTAGCATTACTCAGTTTAATCTCTTTAGAATTATTTACAACGGGCTTATTAAATCTATAGATAAAGCTTACTTCTGAAAATCCCAATAAAACATCTAATTTTGCAATAGCCTTTGCTGTAGAAATTATACGATTAATTTCTATTAAAACTTTATTTCTAACCTTACCAAATAGATTATATTCTAACTTAACAATTTTTTCTTCGGCACCAAGTATCTTATCTTCCATTTCCTTAAGCTCAGGCATAATATATCTTTCAGAATTTGCTAAGGTTTGTTTTCTTATATACTCCTTAGGTACATTCTTTATATTTGACTTAGTTACTTCTATATAATATCCAAAAACCTTATTAAAGCCTATTTTTAGTGATTTTATACCAGTTTTTTGTCTTTCTCTATTTTCTAAATCCATGAGCCATTTCTTGCCATCAGTTATCGCCCTCCTTAGCTCATTCAATTCTTCATTAAAGCTACTCTTAATTATACCTCCTTCCTTTACAGAAAGAGGTGGATCTTCTTCTATTGCTTCATCAATTAATTGATAAATATCCCTTAACTCATCTATTTCTTCATATATATTTTCTAATTCACCCTTTACCTTTCCTTCCAGCTTACTTTTCACAAAGGGTATGACTTTGATTGAGCTCTTAAGAGCTATCATATCCCTTGCGTTAACAGTCCCATATACGATTTTAGAAGACAGCCTTTCCAAGTCGTACATATCCCTTAATAATTCTCTAAGCTCATCCCTAAGCAGCATATCTTTAAGAAGCAGTTCAACAGAATCTAGTCTGTCATTTATTCTATTTATATCGATTAAGGGTTCTTCTATCCATTGTTTTAAAATTCTAGTTCCCATTGAGGTACATGTCTTGTCAATAACCCAAAGAAGAGACCCCTTCTTTTCCTTTCCCCTTAAGGTTTCTGTAAGCTCAAGATTTCTTCTTGTAAACTTATCTAAAATCATGAAATTATTGTGATTATAGATATTCACTTTATCAATATGCTTTAATGGTACTTTTTGAGTATCGTAGATATAGTCTAATAAAGCCCCTATACATATTATACTGTGTTTTCTATCCTGAAGCCCAAAACTATCTACAGAATAAATATTAAAATGTCTTTTTATGATATCTTCTGCATTCTTGAATTTAAAGGCTCTATTATAATGGGTGGTAAAAATGACATTACATATCTTCTCCAATTTCTTTATTTCGTTGTCTTGATATTCAAAATTATCACTAATCACTATTTCCCTTGGACTAACCTTCATAATCTCATCTAAAACTTGATTTTTTCTATTTATATCAATGAACTCAGTAGTCTTTAGCTCACCAGTTGTTATATCTGCATAAGCTATTCCTATGCCGTCTTCATCTTCAAAAAAAGTCATAATATAATTATTTGCCTCTTCATTTAACATCGAAGGATCAATTATAGTACCTGGCGTAATTATTCTAACTACTTCCCTCTTAACAATTCCCTTTGCCTTAGAAGCATCTTCAACTTGCTCACAAATTGCTACTTTAAAACCTCTGTCAACAAGTCTTGCTATATATGAATCAGCAGAATGAAAAGGTACTCCACACATAGGAGCCCTCTCTCCTAGTCCACAGTCTCTGCCAGTAAGGGCAATTTCCAATTCTCTCGATGCCAGCTTCGCATCATCAAAGAACATTTCATAAAAATCTCCAAGTCTAAAGAAGAGTATATAATCCTTATATTTCTCCTTTATATCCATGTATTGTCTCATCATTGGAGTCAATTTAGCCATTTGACATCCTCCTATTACTTCTATCTATTTGTCATTAACTATGAGTTTCATTCTAAATCAATCCTATAGAAATTTAAGTAAAGACTTTAATTTATACATGTACAAAATATAAAATATAAGTTAATTACTTTAAAGCAGTTCAAAATAGGCTGTTGCCAATATCTTTTCATTTATTTATTATAACATAAAAATAAAGGCGTAAACCTTTATTTTAACATAATTAGACCCATGAATAAGTCATGGGCCCTAAAAAAGCGTTTAGTGTGGTAAGTCTACTTTTTACAACCTCCACAATTACCTTTACATCTATTATTTAATGATAGTATTTCTTTGTCAATTTTTATAGGCTCTTCTATACTCTCATAAACCCTTTGTTTAAGAATTAAAAACTCATTTAAAGCATCATTTAATTCTTTTATCAATCTGTTATTTTGAATTTCGTTAAATAAAGCAGTCAGCTCTTTCCTAATTTTCGTTGCATCTATATTACGATTAACAGTTGATTCTAATATATGCTGAGTTTTCTTGAATTTTTTAATAAGATTTATAGCTTCATTATTTGCCTTGTAGGATTTTTCCGCCTGCATTAGCCTAATATATTCCTTTGAAACAGATATTGTTTCCCCTAATTTTTTTGCTATATCTATTGGTTCCATACATACTTCACCTACTTTTCTACGAGTTCTCCATATAATGAAAAGTTCTTTGGCTCTGTAATCTTTACATAACAAAGCCTTCCTATTAAGTCCTTTGGGCCACTAAAATTCACAACTTTATTTGTTCTTGTTCTACCCATCAATATGTTTTCATCATTCTTACTTTCTCCCTCAACTAATACCTCTACTATCTTATCTTTCAGTTCAAAATTTCTTTCTTTAATACCTGGATGCAATACTTCTAGTAATCTGTTAAATCTATCATGCTTCACATTATCTGGTACTTGATTTTCCATCTCAGCTGCGGGTGTACCTTTTCTAATAGAATATATGAAAGTAAATGCATTATCATATTTTACTCTTTTAACTAAATCTAAAGTATGCTCAAAATCCTCATCCGTTTCACCAGGAAAACCTACAATAATATCAGTTGTAATGCTTATACCAGGAATCACCTTCCTAATATCCTCTATTAATTTTAAATACTGCTCCTTAGTATACTTTCTATTCATAGTTTTTAGGACGTTATTTCCTCCAGCCTGAACTGGAAGATGTATATGTTCGCAAACTTTATCACAATCTCTAATAGCTTCAATTAGCTTCTTGGAAATATCCTTAGGATGGGATGTCATAAATCTTATTCTTTCTAGACCTTCTACCTCATTTACCTTATAAAGTAAATCTGCAAAATCCATCTTTTCTTCTAAGGTCTTACCATATGAATTTACATTTTGCCCCAACAATGTTATTTCCTTAGTACCCTTTTCCACCAAATCTTTAACTTCATCAATGATATCCTTAGGCTCTCTACTTCTCTCTCTTCCTCTAGTATAAGGTACTATGCAATAGGTACAGAAATTATTGCAACCATACATTATATTAACAAAAGCCTTTAGTCCATATTTTCTGATGCTTGGTAATCCTTCTACAATTTCTCCCTCCCTATCCCATACTTCAACAAGCATATTATCAGCTTGTTTACAGTTTGATAATAATACTGGGAAATTATGAAGATTATGGGTGCCAAATATAAGGTCTACAAAGGGATATTTTTTCTTTATCTCTTCAACCACATGGGCCTGCTGCATCATGCAACCACAAATAGCAATAATCATATCTGGATTTCTTCTTTTAAGATGTTTCAGTTGTCCTAAATTCCCGTATACCTTGAGTTCTGCATTTTCCCTGACACAACAGGTATTGAATATTATTAAATCTGCATCGTCCTTATCCTCACACTCTATATAGTCCATATCAACAAGCATTCCTGCTAACTTCTCAGAGTCGTGTTCGTTCATCTGACAACCATAGGTTTTTATTAAATATTTTTTCTTACTCATCTTGATCCTCCATATCTATCTTAAACTCATCAATAATATAGATTTCCTATAGTAAAACTTAATTTATACATATCAAAACATATCAAAATATCCAGAGTTTTTAAGGATTTTTGATGTATATAAATTAACTGTTTTACTTTACTTGAATATCTATATAGTTTTTCCTACATAGGCTATTATCATTCTAAGCTATTTACATATTATCATTTTACTATAAAAAAATCTATTATAAAAAGAAAAAAAGCCCCCATTAACTTACAGGAGCTAGCTATGTCTATATCTTTATGTATGGTAATATTTCTCATTTGCTCTCTATTACTTAAATAGAAACATGCAATTTCCCCACTTTAATATCATTTCCTAAGGGTAGCAATTATCCTTTTCTGATTTATTATAATATCAAAGAAATCCTTTATATCTTTTAATACTACATCGCTTGATAGAAGGGCTTTAGTAGAAAGCCCTTCATCTCCTAATATACAGAATCCTATAACACTTTCTTTAAGCATCAATTGATCATTATTTCCATTCCCTACTGCTATTGTCCTATCAGAACCTAATTCCTTAATAAAGTTCAACTTATCCATGGTGCCATTTTCCTTAGTTATTATTTTAACTTCTACATCTATATCCCTAAAGTTTTCCTTAACAGTTCCAAAGGTATCAGCAGTAATAATATATACTTTAACCAATTTGGAAATAAAGCATAGTTTTTCTTTCAGTCCATCAATTAACCTTCCATCTACAGCCAACGTTCCATTGTAATCAAAAACTATGTTCTCAATATTTACTTTTTTATAATAAGGAATATTAATTTCTATCATAATTCAACACCTTTTATACCTTAAATTCGTTTATGATTGCATTTATTTTATTAGCCGATTTCAATTGACTTTCAGCAATTTTTGCTATATCCTGAATTGCTGTTGTTATTTGTGTAATATTGCTTGCAATTTCATTTGTCCCTGAGGCAGATTCTTCAATAGTAGTATTTATAGCTTCAATATTTGTACTTATCTCATCCATTGAAGCAGATATTTCTTCTGTTGTTGCTGCAAAATTTGACACTAAGCTACTTATAACCTCGGAATCCTTCATATATTGATCTCCAGTATTTTCCAATAAATCATAATCAGAACTTATTTTATCGTCTATAAACTCCAAAATACCTTCAGCATTTTCAGATAGCTCCCTTACAGCTCCTTGTACTTCATCAATAATGGGTTTAACACTTGATACTGTATTTGAAGATTCTTCAGCAAGCTTTCTAATTTCTTCTGCTACAACGGCAAAGCCTCTTCCTTGCTCTCCTGCCCTAGCAGCTTCTATTGCAGCATTTAAGGATAAAAGATTTATTTGTTCTGCTATTTGAGATATTATATTTGACATTTTTTCTATTTCTACAACTACCTTACTCTTTTCTAGAGCCTTGATTATCTTATTATGCCTCTCTTCATACATATCATCAGTGATTTTTCTAGACCTCATAGCATTTTCTTTCATTTCCTGGGCTCTTTTGTCTATTTCTATAGCTATTGTATTGCCTTCTTCTGCCCTCTTTGCAAGCTCTCTTGTAGCCCTAGCAATTTCTTCAAATGAAGCAGTTACTTCCTCAACAGAAGCATTATTTTCTTCCATTCCCGCTGCAATTTCCTCGGTAGTTGCACTCATGTTTTGAGCTTGAGCTAAAACTTCTTGAGTAGTAAATGAAAGGTTTTCACTATTCTCACCTAACTGCTTTGAACTATGCATTGCTTCTTCAACTAAGTTCTTTAGATTAACACCTATTGTGTTAAATGCTTTAGCCAATATACCAATTTCATCACTATTTTTAATATTGACCTGTCTAGTCAAATCTCCTTCAGATAAAACCTTTGCATATTCTGTAAGTGTTTTCAAAGGTTTATTTATATTACCTAAAAGCAATATGATAAATAATCCAGCAACTATGAAACATATCACTAATATGTATATTGAACTTTTTATAATTTCACTAATACCAGCTTGTATGCCTTCAAGAGATATACCTACTTTTAAAGCCCCTACATGTTTTTCATTCTCAAAAAGGGGTATAGCTATATCTAAGATATTAGCATTTGCTTCTTTATAAAATATTTTATCAGAATATTGTTTTCCTTCTACTGCAGCAAGCTTACTCCCTTCATCACTTAGCTTCATACCTATTTTTTCCTTGTCACTATGGCATATTGCTTTTAGATTCCTATCTACTATCATGGCATATACTATGTTTTCATCTTGTCCTAATTCTTCAATAAGCTTTTGTTTGTCAAAGGCTTCAACTGCCTTCATTATTTCCTCTGCCCTTATTCCGATTTGAATTATTCCTCCATCTTCAAGGGCAATGGCTCCATATTTATAGTAATAATCATCTGTTTCACTTCTTCTTACCTTTTCAATAATTTCTTCCTTTTGACCTGTAAATATAGGGTATGCACTATGGCTTTCTGGATAGACCCACCCCAAATTGCCCTCTAGGTTTGAATATATGATTTCTCTATCTGCATTTGCAATGTTTATTTCAGAGACTCCTGTTTTTTCTGCAATTCTTTTTAGATAATCATTTGATAAGTCTCTACTTTCCGATAGGGTTTTAGCAACAAATCTAATATTATTCTCAAATTGAGCTTCAATACTTTTTACGGCACTATCATTAGCTTCTATTTTCTTGCCTATCTCATTTACAACAAGAAACAAATGGCTTTCAGCTTGATTTTTCATATGTTTTTTGAATATACTGCCTGATATTGATGCTACTATTAAAAGAGATACTAGCATACATATTAAGGATATAGCTGCAATTTTTACTCTTAATGAAATTCCCTTCACTCTCATAGCTACATGATTCCTCCTCCTAATACTATATATTTAATTTTGTAATATTGATTATTATACCACAATTTCTATATTAATTTATTAGACTTATACAACTATATAGATTTCCCATAATAAAACTTAATTTATACATATCAAAATATCCAAAGATTTTAAGAATTTTTGATTTGTATAAATTAATTGTTTTACTGGAATATCTATATTGTTAGAATCATGTTACTTTTAATTCTCTATTTTGGATTTCCATTCATAAAAAAACAGGTTTATTGCATGAAGGAATAAGTCAAAAGTCCTATTACCAATTAGTTCTAAGGTTTCTTACAATTATTTGGCAAAAGAAATATAATTGGGTAAAAGATAGAAATTAGTCGAGATATGTTTTCTTTTGTAACCCCTCTTTAATATTTTCATTGATTTAATTCTCCCTTATTTTACAATTAAAAATGAAAGGGCATTAAACCTTTCATTTTTAATTGTTATTTATAAACCTAAATTCCTTCAGCTTTTTCATTGTCTAGGAACTTAAACTTTTTTGCAAAAAATTGTATATCTAAAATAGAGTAAAATAAAATATTATAGGATTTACATAGTAAAACTTAATAGAAATACCCTAGTATTTGCATCCTAGAACATGTACCTCGCAACTAAAAAACATCGGCAGATACCTTTTTTCTCGCCGCATTACATTATCTACCAATGAAAGTTATACATCATATACTATATTTTTTATAACTATATTTTTTTCTTTAGCTAGATCACATAAAAAAGCTGTGATGTTTTCATCATTATATCTAAAAACCTTTATAACTGGTCTTAATAGCATATCAGAATGTATCTTTTCAACTGTTCCGATAAAACCATTGCTAAGTTTTACAACTGTCCCTACTGGAAAAGGAATTATTCTTTGGAGAAAGCTTTTTACTAAATCCATATTAAAATACCTACCTCCAGATCCCATGAGGTACTCAACAGCTTCATGGGGAGATAATGCTTTTCTATATGGTCGATCTGATGTTAGAGCATCATATACATCAGCTACAGATGCAATCTGAGATAAGATATTTATCTCATCTCCCTTTAATCCTTGGGGATACCCAGAACCATCAAATCTTTCTTGATGCTGAAGTGAAATGATTCTTACCTTTGGTCCTAAGTCAGTGTTTTCTCTTAAATAAGCAAATCCTTTTTCACAATGTTCTTTTATAACATTAAATTCTTCATCAGTCAATTTATCTGGTTTATTTAATATTTCACTTGGTATAAATATTTTCCCAACGTCATGTAGCATGCATCCAAGGGTCAAGTCGTATAGATCATTCCTATTTAATCCATAGGAAATGCCTATTGTAAGGGCTAGAATTCCAACATTTACACTATGATTATATGTATAAGTATCAAGACTTTTAATATCAACCAAACTGATCAACAATTTAGGCTGAGAAAATATATCATCCACTATAAGCTTGGCCATTTTTTGAATTTCTTCAAAGCTTGATTGTCTTTCTTTCGCAATTCTTTTCTTCCTAAATTCATTTGTATTATTATCATCGGGAATAATGAAATCATTATATATTGACGATATAGTATTTATAGCTTTTCTTCTAACTTGTGGCTTTATTATATCTTCTAATTCCTGTTCACTATATTGGTCAAAAATATATATAGAATAAAACCCATGTTCCTTAATTTTATTAATATATCTATTTGATAATTTCGTACCTTTCATTAACAGAGCCTTACCATCAGAATTGTATAATGTTTGTGCTAAGTATACTCCTTCTCTTACTACGGACAATGGTATTAGTCTCACTTTATCACCTCATACTTATAATAGAAATATTACATTAATTATACCATAAATTGTAGATTATCAATAAATATGTTACTATATTTATTAGATATTTTATTTCCTCTTTTCATAGGCTTGTAATATAATCTAATCTTACTTTTTATAATTATGTGCTTTTTTATCTTTAAAATTTTTTGGTGATAATTTACAAACAATTTAAACAAATATTATTCTGAAATTATGATATTATAATTACGAATTCAATATTTTATTACAGGTGGAATTATATTCAGTACCTCAAGATTATTTTGCCAGTGTTCATGCTGAATACCAAAAGAGAAGAGATATAGTTTTTGAAGCATTAAATGAAGTGCCTAGGGTTATATGTAAAAAACCTACTGGAGCCTTTTATGTTATTGCTAAGCTTCCTGTTGTAGATGCAGAAGAATTTGTTATATGGCTGCTTAAAAAATTTGATTTGGATAATGAGACTGTAATGCTTGCTCCAGCTGAAGGCTTCTATGCGACTCCTGGTTTAGGTAAAGACGAAGTTAAATTAGCATATATATTGAATGAAAACGATCTAATAAAAGCTATGAACATATTAAAGGTTGCATTAGAAAAATATCCAAAAAAGAGATAGATTCCTTTAGTTAAAATTAAATATCGAAGCCTAGGTTAAAGATTCTATATTTCTACCTAAGCAGGGAAATTTTTAAAAATCATTAATAGAAGTAAATATATAATAATTTTGAAATAAAAACAGTATATTGTATTAAGATACTTGGATTGAAATACCTATGAGAATTATCTCACGGGTATTTTGAGTTGCAAGTTTTATATTATAAGCTGCAAATTCTATGGCTATTCTTATTAATTCCTAAAACAAGCCCCAGAATTTCACTCTTGCTTGCTCCTAATAACCTTTAATATAAAAAAGCGCCTTTAGCGCTTTTTTCTAATGTTCTTGTCTATATGTTCTCTCATAGAAATCACATTTCTCAACTGTACATGAATTGCAAACACAGTGTATACATGTTATCATGCCACATTTTCTTTTAGTATTATTTACTCTATTTTTATTATGATTTTTCATATTAATTCCTCCTCCGATGTATTGTTTATATTTATATTATAATACATGTATTCACCTTTGTCAATTGTATACAATTATATTTGTGTGAAAAAAGAAAAAAAGGTTTAATATACTTTCATATATTAAACCCCATTATTTGTATCACTAAAAATTCTCTTAAAAAAAGATGTTTTTTTATTTTGAAGTTTTTTTAATTTTTCTCTTAGCATTGCAGTTTCATAGGATTTTTCTTTTAATTTCATCTTTAATCTAGCATTCTCAGATATTAAAGCATCTTTGTCTTCATTTTTGTATTTTCCATCAAAATTATTTAAAGTAGATTCTAATTCCTGTACTAGAATACTGCTAAGATTTTTTAAATTATCATCCAGTTTCTCTTCCAAAAGCTTTTCTATTTTAAATAGATATTTTGAAAAATCTGCCTGCATGGCTACTTCTGTATTATTTGTATTATTAATAGGCACTATATTGTCTGAAACCTTAGCATTATTTCCTAAGGTAGTAACTGCAATCTCTTCCATCTCCATTATTTCTTCTGGTGAATTAATAATAGTTTTAATTTGTTTATTAGATAAGCCTCTTTCTTTTAAAGTCTTAATGTATAAAAATTTTTCAATCTCAATATATGTATAATATCTATGCCCTGATTTATTCCTAGGTATTTCTAGTTCAAACTCCTTTTCATAAAATCTTAAAACATGATTTGCAAACCCAATGAGCTCACTTGCTTCAGATATACTATAGCTTTTATTAATATCACTCATATCCCCACCCCTATTTATACTTTTATTAATGTATTCTTTTAAAACCCCTGAAATCCTTTTATCTTAATAAGTTTTTTGATAGCAATTTCGTTCATATTTTGCAAGTTGCCAACAAAAATATATATTGGATAACAAAATATGATAGTATTTTTATTTTATTAAGAAACTTGCATAATTAACACTAATAATTTTGAAATACAATATGTAGATAACTTTCTTGATTGTCTTTACTATATTTTCTACTCCAAAATTCTTTAGATATATTATGCAACTTCCTCTAATAATATTAAAAGAACTATTTGCACAGTTGATGCAAATAGTTCTTTTAATATTTAATACAAATTGATATAAGTAAAAATCATAATCTTCTACATTTTTCCATAAAAAAAAGTTTTTATAGCTTTAAAATTATACCTATTGGGTAATATTATTTGTTCTGTACTTCCAACAAATAACACTCCATTATTTTTTAAAGCATTATTAAAAGATGTATATATTTTTTCCTTTGCTTCCTCTGTAAAATATATTAGAACATTTCTACAGATTATTAAATCACAATTACTTGGATATTTATCTTTTAAAAGATCATGCTTACTAAATTTAACACATTTTTTAATATCTTCACTTATTTTATAGATATTTCCAGTTTTTGTAAAATATTTTCTTTTGAACTTCTCTGGTGTGTTCTCTATACTTTTTGAAGAGTAAACCCCTATATTAGCTTTATTTATAGCTTCTTTATCAATATCAGTTGCTATAACCTCAATATTCTTTAAATCAAAAAACTCACTTAGTGTCATTACGACAGAATAAGGTTCTTCACCTGTAGAGCATGCAGCACTCCATATTTTTAATCTTTTATTGCCATTATTCTTTAATAGATTAGGAATTATTTCATCTTTTAAAACCTTCCATTGTTCTGGGTTTCTAAAAAATTCTGATACGTTAATAGTAAGATAATTTACAAATTCGTTATAAAGGTTTCTATCCTTATTAATAGCCTTAAAATAATCATCATAGCTATTGAAATTATTCCTTTTTACTAAAGATTCTATCCGTCTTTTCATTTGTCTTTCTTTATAACATGTTAAGTTAATTCCTGTTTTCCTTAATATCTGTTCTTTAAATTTTTCATATCCTACCATATTCAGCCCTCACTTTAACTGTGATATAAATATTATGTAATATAAATAATTCTAACATATTTATCTCATAATTCAAGCTTATGTTTAATTGCATAGATTTTTACTTCATGTTCTTTCCTTAAGATTTAGAAACATACGTCACTATGGTATTTGGGGTAATACTTTTTATAAAAAGCTTTCGAAGCTTGCTTTACTATCGAACACTAAATAGAATTTCAGATATAGTTAAACTTCCCATTGATTCAATCTTATACCTATTAAGTATATCCTTCCACATTTCTTCACGGGACTTTAGTATTGGGTATAACTATACTCAACTTCGTTAACATCACAAGCAACAAATATAAAGTATGTGAGTAATATAAATAATATGGATAAATATTGCTTATCAAGTAAAGCCCCTTTTTTAAAATACATTGTATTAACCTCCATATACAAAATAAAACGATAACACAATACTTTTAAAAGTGGTACAGTTCATGTCGTGTATAAGGGCTTTCTTGTGGATTATTTGGCTCAATACATTGATGTCCATTTAAACCATCACAATTGGTTATAATCAATTATAATACTTTGCCTAAAAGTAATCAAATTCCTTTTTTTGATTTTTTTTCAAGTTTTTATGGTTATAATTTTATCATATTTTGTTTAAATTTAAAATTGTAAAAAAAGAGTAAAGTTAAAAAATTTATCAAGTCTACTCCGTTCTGTTTTATGGTAAATTTATTAAAATACTATGATTTTGTTTGTACAAAATCTAGGTAGTTTGCTTTTATTCTTTATAATTCATTTATTTCATAAAATAAATTACAAAGAATATAAAGAAAAAGGTTATTATACATAGGTAATGTAGCTATAGAAAGTGCGAATAAAATAGTGATTCATCAAAGAATGAAACAATCAGGCATACATTGGAGTATTGATAGTGAACAGTATATTGCTACTTTAAGAGCCAAAGATGAAATTGTATTATAGAATGATGTAGCTTGGGTTATTAATAGCTAATAGGCAAAAAAATACCGTGTGAAACACGGTAAAGGAGAAATATAAGGGGGTCTCCATAATGTTTAGTGAGGATATTATTATTGTTTCCAAAGAAAGAGAAATTATCCGAGATTATTTAAAAGAATATTAAAAACTCCTGCAATAGAAAACTAGCATAATCAAACAAATTAAAAATTCTCAGAAATTTATACATTCTTTCTGAGAATCTTATTATTCTATTATTAATCTTCTTTAGATTTTATAATATCACCGATTGTTGATGTCTCTTCATTTTCAGCTTCCTTTAAATAATCTTCGATATCCTTTGTAGCTTGTGCCTCTTTTATAGATAAACTTATTTTTTTATTTTCCATATCTATATCTAAAATTTTCACCTTTACAGTCTGCCCCTCTTCTAAAACTTCAGATGGTTTAGCTATTCTATTTTCAGAAATTTGAGAAATATGTACAAGCCCCTCTACTCCTTCTTCAAGTTCTACAAAGGCTCCAAAATCTACTAAACTTACTATTTTACCTTCAACAATATCTCCTAAGCTATATTTATCTTCTATTCTTTCCCAAGGATTTTCTTTAACTTGTTTTAAGCTTAGTGATATTTTACCCTTTTCTTTATCAAATTCTTTTACATATACTTCTACAATATCACCAATATTTAATATTTCAGCAGGATGCTTTATTCTTCCCCAAGACATCTCAGAAATATGTATAAGTCCATCAACTCCTCCTAGGTCCACAAAAGCACCAAAATTTGTTATTCTCGTTACTTCACCCTTAATAACTATATCTTTTTCTAAATTATTCCAAAATTCTTTTTTCTTTCCCTCTAACTTTTCTTCTAATACTTTCCTGTGAGAAAAAATGGCTTTATTTCTCTTTCTATCAATATCAATTACTTTTACTTCAAGTTCTTTATTAGAGTATTCATTTAAATTTTCAACATATTCATTAGATATTTGAGATGCAGGAATAAAACCACGCAATTCATTAAAATAAGCAATAATACCACCTTTTACAACTTCTCCAGTCTTTATAGTCACAATTTTCTCATCATTATATGACTTTTCTAAATTTTCCCAATCTTTTATAGCGTCAACTCTTTTCTTAGACAATACAACATTACCTTCACCATCATCAGACTTTAGCACATATACATCTATTTCATCGCCTTCTTTTATAATATCCTTGGGATTGACCTCAAGATTATTTGAAAATTCGTTTAAAGGAATAATACCATCAGATTTATATCCAATGTTTACAACTATTTCTTGGTCAGTTACTTGAACCACTTTTCCTTTAATAATATTGCCACGTCTTGGAATTGTAAATAATTTTTCATCTTGCTCCAACAATTCATTAAAAATATTATTGTTGTTCTCCATAGTTTAATCGCCACCCTTATTCTCTATTTTTTTTACAACATCATTTATAATCCAATCTGGTGTTGAAGCACCAGCAGTTATCCCAACTTTTTCACATTTATCAAGTAATTCAATTGGTAATTCATCAGCTGTTTCTATATGTATAGAATTATTGCAATAGTTCTTGCTGATTTCAAATAATTTCTGAGTATTGGAACTATGATAACCTCCTATAACTATCATTAAATCTACCTTTTTAGCTATTTCTGCACAAGCCTCTTGTCTGTCCTTAGTAGCTAGGCAAATCGTATTAAATTCTCTAAGCTCCTTAACCTTTTTACTCAATTCATTTACTATAGAATTCCATTTTTCTAATGTAATAGTAGTTTGAGCTACTACGCACATTTTTTGAGTAGTATCAATCTTATTAATTTGATTATATTCCTCAATAATATAAGCAGTATTATCACACCAACCATTTATACCAATAACCTCTGGATGTTTTGGATTACCAACTATGACTATCTTATAACCATTATTATAATACTCTTTAGCTATTTCCTGTACCCTTCTCACAAAAGGACATGTAGCATCTATTATTTCAATATTATTCAATTTTGCTTTATCATATATATCTAAGGGTATACCATGGGATCTAATTATTAATGTAGAATCCTTTGCATCATCGATGGTTTCAACTGAATTAACACCTGATTCCTTGAGCTTATTTATTACCTGGTCATTATGAATTAAGGGACCATAAGTGAAAATTTTCCTATTTTTTTGCTTAACAGCTTCAAAGGTCTTTCGAAGAGCTCTTTTAACGCCAAAGCAAAATCCTGAGTTTTGAGCAACATATATCTTCATGTGTCAAAACCTCCTAGTTAATCTTTCTTATTTTACTTAATATGATATTTATAACTTCATCTATATCTTTTCCTGTAGTATCTATTAATATTGCATCTTCAGCCTTTTTCAAAGGATCAAAAGCTCTTTCACTATCCATTTTATCTCTATTGGTTATCTCCTTAACAATTTCATCATAGCTATAATCATATCCCTTTTCTTTTAATTCCATAAATCTTCTCTTGGCTCTTTCATTGATTGAAGCTGTCAAAAAAAACTTATATTTTGCATCTGGTAAAACCCTTGTCCCAATATCTCTACCATCCATTATAACATTATTATTTTTTGCAATATCTCTTTGCAGCTTAACTAATCTTTCCCTAACAAATGGTAATGCAGCAATTTTTGATACGTTTTCATTTATCATAGGCTTCCTAATTTCTTCATTTACATTAATGCCATCTAAGAAAATACAGTTATTGATGAATTGTATCTTTGTATTTTTAAGAATTTTTTCAATCATTTTTTTATCAGCAAATGATATATTTTTATTTAGCAATTTTAAAGTAATTGCTCTATACATAGCTCCAGTATCAATATATAATAGATTCATAATTTCTGCAATTCTTTTTGCAATAGTACTTTTGCCTGCTCCCGCTGGTCCATCTATTGCAATACTTATTAAATTCACTCAATGCTCCTCCTTATACAAGAATAAACCACCAAAAGGCTGGTGGCTAAGTTCAAAAAGAAATTTATAAAATTTTAGATAATCTAAAATCCTGTTCCAATAACCTTCAACCTTCAACCTATTTACCCATATAAGAAAATTATAACTTAATATTGTAACTATAACAAGTGTAGATACAGTATTTTTACTATATTTTATATTTTTTATCCAAATTCTACAAATTTCTTATTCTATAGATGTATAAGCATTATTCTACTTTTGTATTTTTTTCTGGTAAAATTTCGATTATTTTAAAATTCAATCCTTCATCTGCATATAGTTTACTTAAAAAAGGCTCTAATCCCCTGCTGAAATATTTTAAATACCACTGGGTCAATATAAGTAAAATAAAAGAAAGTATACAAATTTTCTTTAGGAATCCATCTAATTTTTTATATGTTTTTATATTATTTTCTTTCATATTATATCACCTACACATTCTTACTATCCAAATGACATGTATCATTTAAGCTAGTTAAGACAGGACCATAATCCCTAAATTCTAATTTATTCAAACTAGCATTATTAAGACTAATACTATAAAAATGCTTTAAATCTAAACCTAGCAATCCAAATATCATAGTTTTTATTGCTACTCCATGGGATATAATTATTACAGAACCATTATTATGTTTTCTAATAATTTTTTTTACAGAATTTAAGCATCTATTTTGTACAGCTTTTAAGCTTTCACCCTTAGGAATATAAGCTTTATGAGGTTCAGTCCTCCATCTAAGGTATTCTTTAAAATAGGCTTTCCTTATTTCCTCCAGTGTAAGTCCCTCCCAATCACCAAAGGACATTTCTCTTAAATCCTTATGAACCTCCACATCTATCTTCAATTCTTCACTAACAGCTTTAGCTGTTAAGTAGCACCTATCAAGATCACTGGTATATATTTTTAAATAGTCTTCATTTAATTTTTTAAGTTTATTTGCTAATAATCTGCCTTGTAATAAACCTAACTTGCTAAGGTCAATGTTTTTACATCCTTGCGTCTTTGCTTCGCAGTTCCACTGAGTTTCTCCATGTCTTATTAAATAAAGCTTTAACATTTAAGACCACCATTTTTTATTTATATTCTATCCAATATCTTAAATTATTAGTCTAAAAAAACTAAAATAAGAGCCTTTCGACTCTTATTTACTTATTTTTTTCTTTTATTTTTTGCTTGAAGCAGTCTTCCTGTATTTATAGTATTTTCATCATGTTTATCAGTTTTTTTAGTTTTTTCCTTCTTAATCTTTTCTTTACTTTCCTTCCTTGCATAATCATTATCTTTAATTTCGTATTTAATATTTTTCATTGATGATTTCTTTCTTTGTGAAGGTAAATCTCCCCTTCGTTCTTTTATTCTGCTTACACTTTGATATACCCTTTTCTGTGCTTGCTCTAAGGCAGTAAATCTAA
Organism: Paramaledivibacter caminithermalis DSM 15212; assembly: GCF_900142245.1. GTDB lineage: Bacteria > Bacillota > Clostridia > Peptostreptococcales > Caminicellaceae > Paramaledivibacter > Paramaledivibacter caminithermalis. The sequence continues at coordinate 41,629 of NZ_FRAG01000001.1, forward strand.
TATTTAATCTTCTTAATCCTATATCTAATATAAAAAGCATTAAGGATATTATGATTAAGATATCTGTTATATCTTTATAACCATAAACACTTTTTTTATTTTTAGTAAATACTTCATTAGGATTATTTATAAATTCACCCTTTGATTTCCTTACAAGCTCATCTAGTTTATTGGAAGATGATGTTATGTCATATTCCTTGGAATAATTGATGGTAAATGCCTCACTTGTGGATTTAACCAGCTTTTTATTGTCGAATTGCTGAATGTTAATAATATATGTTCCTTTTTCTAGAGCCTCAAATTCTCCAAAATACTCCGATATGCTCTTTGCTTTTAAATCAATTTGAAGCTTTTGAATATCTGGTGTTATTATTGTTGCTTTTGTATCATAGATATTGCTTAAATCCTTAAGGCTAGTAACGCTAATTTTTGCAGTATCACCTTCTGTACCAACCTCAACAAATAGCTCTTCATTACCACTCTTATAAAAAGTTGATTGAATCATTCTCTTGAAAAACTCAATACCTTCATCAGTTCCTAAATAATCTGAGGTCCATTTTCCATTTGAATCCGATGTCCATGCAACGCTTTTCCCAAGACCGTATTGCCATGATGCAAGTATTGGTTCATCTCTATCACTATAAAGTATTGTATCTGCCCTATCCTTCGATGAAGTACTCACATAACCATTTAATGTAATAGGTTTATCAATAATGGACCTTACTATTTCATTATTTGAAGCTATTTTAGGAATAAATATTCTATTATTAATATATGTCTTTGAAGCTAAAAAGGTTTCCTTTGTAAATATCTCAGGTATAGTAGAATATTCATCAACATAATAATATCTTCCTTTACCCTTTTCAGCTACTGTCTCCAATAGATTTCTATCGGCTCCTTCACCTACTGCAACAGTTGAAATAGTTATGCCTGCCTCCTTCATTCTATCTAATACTTCATCATAACCATATCTTTCTGCCTGTCCATCGGTTAAAAGTATTACATGCTTTAGTTTAGTATCCGTATCCTTCAAGGCATCATATGCTTCATTTAGCGCTGGTATAATACTTGTTCCTCCGCCAGCTCTAATTGTTGATATATCACCCTTTATTTTATCTTCCTTTTGATTAGGCTGTAGCTTTACAACCCACTTAGGTGTATCATCAAAGGTAATCACACCTATTTGATCATTGGGCTTTAATGAATTAACAGCTTTTATTGCAGCTTCCTTTGCAATCTCAATTTTGCTAGTTCCAAACTCTCCACCTTCCATACTTCCAGATTTATCTATGACCAGCATGAGTCCAAGATTAGGAACTTCACCCTTTATTTTCATCTCCATATCTACTGGAAGTATTTCTTCTAGCTTCGTCTTATAGTAACCTCCAAGTGCATAACTATTTTCTCCACCAGTTACTACTAAGCCACCACCATAATCTCTCACATATATTTGCAGGGAATCTAAAAATTTCTTATCTACATTATGAAGGGAAACATCACACATAATTATACTTTTATACTTCAAAAGATTAGATAGCTGATTTGGAATTTCCTTGGCATCTATATAATCAACGCTAATAGATGCTGCTCTTAAAATCTTGTAAAATTCTCTACCACCCTTACTCTTTCCATCAATTAGTAAAACATTGGGTTTACCCTTTATATCTGTAAATGCAGAATATGAATTATTTTGAGTAAAAGTATCCCTTTCTGGCACAATAACAGCTTTATAGGATTTAAATCCACTTTTTAAAGCTCTATCCCTAAAAACAAATCTATTGTCACCCTTTTCAAGCTTAACATCCTTTTCTCCTACTATACTATTATCAGAAAACAAAGTTATTTTGCATTTTGTAGCTACATTACTATATATCTCTAAAATTACATCAAAGGACTGATTTTCATATAAAATCTTTGGTATATCTATATTTTTAAGCTGTACTTCATCCCTTAACAGGTTTTCTGTTTTATATATCTTTAACTCAATATCATTTATATTTATTAAATTTCCTTCACTTAAACTATCGCCTATATTTTCTTTACCATCTGTAAGAAGGACTATTCTTTTTTTAGAGTCGTCAGGTATTAAAGCTCTTGATAGCTTTAAAGCATTTTCTATGTTAGTAAATCCCTTTTCGATTTTTGTTTGAAAATCAGTATTTTCTAGTTTCTCAGTTACAGGAATTTCTACTTCGCCTTTTTCTCCAAAGGCAACTACTCCAATCCTATCATTATTTTTTGCAAACTCCAGTGCTTTAGACATAAATTCTATAAATTCCTCTTTATTTTGAGAGGTGCTTTGGGATAAATCTACACAAAATATCGTTGTGGTAGTGTCTATATCAGTTTTTATATTAATTCCACTTAAAGCAAATATTATCAATATAAAAATAATTATCCTTATAACTAATATTGTTTTTTTTCTTGAATCAGTTCTAGTTCTAAATCTACTAAAGTAAATGGTAAAAATACACAGTAATGGAATAAGTAATAGATAAAAATGATTTTGAAAATTAATAACCACGATTATACACCACCCATTCTGCAGCCAAAAATAGTAATGCTAAAATTAAGAAAAAATTTTTTATATTTATCATTGCATTTTTCTTTATGTTTTTTTCAATACTAGCTTCATCGTTGTCCTCTATAGCTTGGTTTATATTAGACTCCAAAATGGTATTTACATTTACTGCAAAATAATTTAAATAAATATCATTTTCTATTTTTTGTTCTATAGTATACACACCTACCTCATTTGTGTTATTATAAGCTGACACTGGAAAGGGGGGTGCTATTTTCATTCTATTTTCGCTTGGATCTACTATATAAACCTCATTTGCTTTAGGTGATACATCTATTTCTATCCCTTGTCCACAAAGCACACTTGTATTATTTTGTATATTTAAATTTAGAGTATAATCAAGTACATTTTGAATAAATATTGGAAAACTATACTTAAGTGGCAAGTCAGTGTCATGTATATCGAATCCAAGTACAACAAATTTTTGATTTCCCTTTACTCCTTTAAAACCTATAGCTTCATCATTAGAGTAAATAAAGGTTTTAGCCCAATCTGGAGGAGAAAGAATCTTCGCTTTACTCATGGATATATTAAAATCTACATATCTTAACAGTTCATCTTCTGATACCGAGAGGATTCCTTCCTTTATCATTTTATTAACCTTAACAACTCCATCAAGGTTTGAAGGATTTAATATAAATATGTTACCATCGGTTGGTAAGCTTGAAGGTAGTCTTCCATCATAAATATAGAGGTCATATCCCTTAACGTCCGTTAATACCTCATTAGTTTTATAAAGCTCAATATTTTCATTTAGTGTTATAGCCTTTTCAAGAAATATATTACCAGTAGTAACCATAAGCACCTTTTTTATCTTGCTACCATTTAATACACAATATCTTACGTTATCAGCTCTTATGGCATCTTCAGCATCTATTTCTGCCTTCACTATATTTGTGTTTGGTATTTCTTTTATATATACTTTTTTATTATCATTAGCTTTAAGTATAATCTCATGTACATCAAAAATCTTATTTCCAGCATAGATTGTTAAATCAGTTTTTACATCTCTATTTCCATAGTTTACTATATCAATTAACGCTCCTAAAGAGTCTCCAATCTTTTTACAAGATAATGTCTCTATAGCAATATTATTCTTAGGTGAGCCTATTCTTTTTAGGATGAGATTATCTATATCCACATCTATATTTTTATCTGTATAAAAAATAACCCTATAGTTGTCTTCATTCTTTGTCATAGCTTTTATAAGTGATAGGGTATCATTCAGATTATCAGTTTCATTGCTTACACGTATTTCTTTTAATTTATCAATTAAAATGGATTTATCCTTTGAATTGCCTGCAACTATTTCAGGACTATTTCCCATTGTTATAAAGGTTACAACTGCTCCTGATTTCAAATTTTTAAAAATATCTTCTATTTCTTTTTTAGCTTTATTAAATCTGCTTTCATCATCCTCTAGAGCAGACATACTCAGAGATTTATCTAAAACAATTATCAAATTATCTGCCTTTAACATGTCAGAAATTAAGTATGGCTTTACTAAGAAAAAAACTAACATAATAAAAGCTAAAAGTTGCAAAATCAATAATATATTTTTCCTCAAACGCTGCCATGGAGTATTTGCTTCTATATCCCTAACTGCTTTTTGCCAAAGATATACGCTTGATACTTCTAAATTATGGTGTTTCTTTTTTAATAGATACATTATTATTATTGGTATAGTTCCAAGTAAGAACAAGAAATTTATCGGGGAAAAGAAACTCATTTATATCACCTCAGAATACCAACCTTTATTAGTTTTTCAAATATAATTTCTTCAATTAATAATTCATTTGAAATCAATGAATAAACTGAACCGTATTTCTTAGCAGTTTCTTTTATATTTTGAATAAAAGCTTTTAGCGTTTTTTCGTAGGAGTTTAATATCTGTGGATTAATAGATACATCATTATCTACCATAGTCTCACAATCTATTAATCTTAAATCTCCTATTAAATCTGGTTTTAATTCCTTTTTATCCAACAAATGAAGCACTATTATTTTCTGATTCATATATGATAGATATTTTATAGTTTCCTTAAATTCATCAGTAAATAGGTCTGAGATTATTATTGATATTCCAGACTCATAGGCTTTTTTATTTATAAGGGGAAACATATCTGTTTTACTTTGAAATTGTAGATTATCAAGTATATCTATTACCTTGCTTAAAGAGTTTTTTCCCCTTAAATATCCAGAGTCTTTAAGGTCAGTCCCTTCCTGATAATATAGGTTTAGCCTATCTAAATTATTAAGACTGATGTATGAAAAAGCCATTGCTATATTTTTAAGGAAATAAGACTTTTTAGGTTCTCCAAAATCCATGGATTTAGAAGTATCCAAAAAAATATTTACAAGTATCTCTCTTTCCTCCATAAATTCCTTTATATACAGCTTTTCAAATCTTCCATAGGCGTTCCAATCTATCTTCCTGAAATCATCACCATGAATGTACTCTCTAAAATCTGAAAATTCACTGGAGCACCCCTTAGCATTGGATTTTCTTCCTCCACCGTAGCCCTTATTTATAGATAGATTATAATTAAGTTTTAGTCTATTTAATTTATTTAAAAAACCTTTATCAAGCAAAATACCACCTCTTATCAGTTCCACGTTCCAAGTTACATATCACAAGATTTATACCTTTTTTCTTCTATGTCTTTATCGTTTGCAACTCATAAACAACAGATTGCCTCTAGCCAATTTTATCTATTATCTGATTTATTATAAAATCACTATCTACATTATCACTTATAGCTTCAAAATTGAGTATTATTCTATGTCTAAGTGCAGGATAGGCTACGTATTTTATATCGTCAAAGGCAACATTAAATCTTCCTTCTATCAATGCCTTTACCTTTGCAGCCCTTATTATAGCCTGTGCTCCCCTTGGACTTGAACCAAACCTAACGTATTTTTTTGTTATCTCAGGACTTTCCTTATTTTCAGGATGAGTATACAATACCAGCTTTATAGCATATTCCATAACTGCCTTAGACACAGGTATTTCTTTTGATATATTTATCATATTTAAAAACATATCTTTATCGCTAATTTTTTGAAGCTCTATTTCTTGATTATTAGTAGTGAGGTTTACTATCTGAGTTAACTCCTTTAGTCCTGGAAATTCTACATTTAACTTAAATAAAAATCTATCCATTTGTGCTTCAGGAAGGGGATAAGTTCCTTCCATTTCTATAGGATTTTGAGTTGCCAACACAAAAAAAGGCTTGTTAAGCTTTCTAGTTTCATTTCCAGCAGTAACTATCTTTTCCTGCATACACTGAAGCATAGCACTCTGGGTTTTAGGAGTCGCCCTATTTATTTCATCAGCCAAAAGAATATTTGTAAATACTGGACCTTTCTGAAATTCAAATTTATTCCTTCCATTTTCATCATGAACAATGATATTTGTTCCTAATATATCTGCTGGCATAAGGTCAGGTGTAAACTGGATTCTGGAAAAATCAAGATTTAATACCTTCCCGATAGTTTTAACCAGCTGAGTTTTCCCAAGACCTGGTACACCTTCTAAAAGCACATTTCCTTCACAAAGCATAGCAATGAGTACCTTTTCAATAAGCTCCTCCTGCCCTATGATAGCTTTTTGGATTTCCCTTTTTATACTATCAAACTTAATCTTAAAATCCCTAAAATCCTTCTCACTAAATCCCATAACTACCGCCCTTTCATCTATTTTATTTATTAAAAGGAAGACCCTGAAACCTTCAACCTACAGCATTTAACGTTTTTTAATTTATTCATCTAACTTAATGAAATACTTCTTAACTATTTCCTTCATATTAGGAGGGATCTCTTCCTCTTCCAACCTTTGATATTCACTGTTTTTATAGTTCCTATACACCTCACTAAATGGAATAGATTCTCCCATATCTTCACCGAATTTTTTAACCTTAATAATATCCTTTTGGCCAGACTTGTTCATCCTACCGTGAACTTCGCTTTTCTCACCATCTATATTAAGACTTTTGGGAGTAAATATCTTTTCATAATCAACGACCTCTTTATCATTACTTCCTTGTCGTCCTCCACTGCTATTACCCGAACTACCTCCACCACCTTCTTTTTCCAGCGTGCTTCCACTACCTGCTCCATTTCCTCTAGCTCCTCCAGAATTATTACCTTGATTTCCGCCGTTTCCACCATTTCCATTTTGCCCGCCACTTCCCGGTGGCTGTCCACTGAACTGTCAACCTCCTTCTCCAGAGTGTTCACCAGTAGGACATACTTCTTGATTATTACCGCTTCCTTCATTTTTAGATCCATTATTATTATTTAAAACTTCATTATTATTTCCTGATATCTCATCTAATGTATTGTTTAGTTCACTTATGCTGCCCATAACCTCATTTAATTGACTGGATAACTGAGGATTGTTAAGCATATCATTTATATTTTGATTTAAATTCTCAAGACTCTTATTTAATGCATCACTATTTGCCATTCCCTGCTGAATGGATTTTGCCAAAGCATCTCTAACCTCTTTAAATGCCTTCGCAAGTTCTGGATTGTTCTTTAATAGCTCTTGAATCTCCTTCAATTGTTTTGATATTTTTTTTAGCTCATCCTGATTCGAATTTTTAAGCTTATTAGCCATCTTTTCTATTTCCTTTGCAACCTCATGGGAATTTCTTTTCTTTAGTTTTTCAGCAAGGTTCTTAGTAAAGCTCTTAGCTTCAATTTTTTTAGCTATTTCATCTATCTTCCTTTGCTTTATATCTTCATTTATCTTATTTAATTCCTTCTTGAACTTAACTATTTCTTTCTGAGCATTCTTGAATTCTTTAGGTTTTTCAAGAGTTCTCTTTATCTTATCTATTTTTTCCTCCAGCTTCTTTTTCTCTTCTGATGTCAATGATTCATCCTTCTTAATTTTTTCCTTTACCTTCTCTATATTAGCCTTCTCTACTTCTAATTTTTCTATATTTTTTTCTCTTTCCTTAGCTAGTACATAGGATTTAGTAGGAATAAAACTTATACCAATGGTGGCTACAATAATTATTAATAAAAACAATAATATTTTCATAGAAGGCTTTAAAGATATCTTGGACCTATAATCTTCTTTTTCAAGGATTTTTAATGTATCTTCCTTTTGAATTCTTGACACTAGACTATCATCACCCTTTAATTCCAATGCTGTCAAGGTTCTTTCCTTAAGCCCAAAGGAATCCACTAATCTAGCAGTTTCCTTATAGGAGGGCTTATTACAGAAAGACCAGAAAAATCCTGATACCAATGAAATTCCCAACGCCAAAAGTATTTTATTCCATATAAAGGTTATTGGAAAAAACCTTGAAGCTACCATTAAAACAAAGGAAACTCCTCCCCATATCATCAGTGCCATAGTATTTATATGAATCATTCTTTTTAAAAAATATTTTAATTTTAAAGGCTTTAAAAGATTATTTATTTTTTTATCTAGCATTTATCTTTTCATCCTTTTTATTTCTTTTCTTTCTATTTTTTTATTTTTCTTGTCTTCTCCCTTATTAGCAAATTTTTTCATTGGATTTATTTTTAAAGAAGTCATAAATAGTAATATTAAAGAAAATATAAAGCTAAAGCCCATATTATAGTACAAAGGACTGAGCAAATTGGCATTAGCTTTTCTATCTATCAATATTTCTCTAATTGGACCTTCTCCAAATTGATTTTCTAATATTGCACCTATTCCAACCATGGGATTCATGTAAACTACTGCATTATAAATTGCTTTAATTGTATCACTTATATTATTTATACCTATTCTATCCGCAAAGGTTCTAGCTACAATTAAACAAAATCCCGTTCCAAACATAAGCATCAAAACAAAGAAATAAGTAAATATAGTAGATGTAGTAGTCTTTCTAAAAAAAGCCGACGAAAATATTCCTATACTACCAAACAATAGGGCTGTTACAAGGTAATATATAAATAATAAAAATACATTTGTAGGCGTAATAACCCCAAATAAAAAGAAAATACTAAATATAGGGATTGATACGACAAGCAAAATTATCATAAAGGATAATGATGCAGAAAGCTTTCCAGAAACTATTGAAAAGCTTGAAAGTCTTGTGCAAAGTAAGAGATCAAAGGTTCTTCTTTCCTTTTCTCCACAGATACTGCTTGATGTAGTAGCTGGTATGATAAATGCTATAAGTATTAATTGAAATACAGTAATTGTAGCATATAATACTTTTAAGTCTTCTAGCCTTATTCCTCTATAAGATCTATAACCCAAAATCATCTGTGATGCTAATAATCCTAAAAAACCACATAAAAGCAATAAATATAAGGATATGGTTATAGGCATCTTCCATGATCTTGTTCTAACCTTTAGTTCCTTCTTTAATACTGGATTCATTTTGATCACTCTCCATCCCCCCTAGTAACCTCCATAAATATATCCTCTAAGTTATTTTCAAGAGGTTTAAAGGATATCAAAGGAATATTTTGATTTAACATTCTTTTCATTAAATTTGATAATTCTAGTGGCTCTCCATCAAACTCTATTTCTATATCTCTTCCATTTTCAATAACGGATTTTACTAAAGGTTCCTCCTTTAAAAGCTTTATGCAATTTTCTTTTTTTTCTAGAACACTAAGTTTTATTATATTATTGCTCTTAGCCCTATACATTATTTCTTCTACAGGTCCATTTACTACTATTTTTCCACCTTCTATTATACCAATATTAGTACAAAGTTCAGATAGTTCAGGTAGAATATGGGAACTAATGATTATTGTTTTACCCATTTTTTTAAGCTCTCTTAGTATCTCTTTCATCTGAATCCTTGCCCTAGGGTCCATTCCAGATGCAGGTTCATCCAATATAAGTAGCTTTGGATTATGGATAAGACATCTGGCTAGACATAATCTTTGCTTCATACCCCTAGATAATGAATCTACATATGCTTCCTTTTTATGGGTTAAATCTACAAGCTGCAATAAATCTTTTATGATTCTATTTTTTTCTTCTCCATAAATACCTGCTATATCACTATAAAAATCCATGTATTCAGTTACCTTTAATTTATCATATACACCGAAGAAATCTGGCATATATCCTATTTCATTTCTAACCTTTTTCAGGTTCTTATAATTTACCTCCATACCATCTAAATATATTTTACCAGAGGTCGGTCTAAGGAGGGTTGCTATCATCTTAAAGGTAGTGGTTTTTCCAGCCCCATTAGGGCCAACAAATCCAAATATTTCACCTTCCTTTATATTAAGGGATATATTATCAACTGCTTTAAATTTACCGTATAATTTAGTTAGATTTTCTACCTTGAGCATTATTTTATGACCCCCTTTACTTCAAAGGTTGGGATAAATATTTCCATATCATTCTTAGGGTCAATTTTAATTAATGTACCCTCGTTTATTCTATAATACTTATTCATATTAGAACTATCTATTGTAATATTGGCTTCATCCCATTTTTCCCACTCTTTTTTATTATAATTGTAAATATATATTTCACGTTTTGTATTATTTCTGGATATATCGGTATCAATTGTCATTGAACTAAGATTAATATTATATTGAGGCTTAAATCTAAAAACCGCATAACCTTCACCATATAGTATCATATTATTTCTATCTAGATGCATATTATGATTATCCTCTATCTCTGGATACAATACACCATAAGGAATACTTACTTTTTCTCCTTTTTGGTATTTAATATTTAATGGTATTAATACGAGATTTCTATCTATATTTTTAACTTCTTTTCCATTAATCCTTATTGAATCTTCCAACTGAGATCTACTCCATGCCAGCATAAAAAACCTATTTTTATTAATTACAGATTCCTTTGAACCGAATACTGCTTCTAAGATGTCTCTTTTTGTATTATTATTTAAAATATTTTCTACTTCGTCTTTAGTTTTTTGATATCTGTAGTTTCTATTTCCATAAAGGCTAACTATAATACTATACCAATCCTTAATCACTTTACTATTGTTAATATTCATCTCAAATTTCTTTGACAATTCTCCTTCTTTAAAGCTTCCTAATTTTTTATATTTGCTTCCATAAAATATAACTATATCTTCAAGCTTCAAATCAGAAGCATTATTAATTGTGCCTACTAGTTTTCCATCTTTAATTTTAATATCAGATACTATTTTATCTTTTATTTTCATTTCTTTATCTATTAAAATGGTTTTAACATCTAAAATACCAGCCTTTTTAAATATTATGTGATTGTCTTTATCAGAATAGTATTCAGTAATTATTTCTCCATCTGCAAACCTTTGTATTACATCGTAATCTTTTCTTTCCTGTGTTTCAATACCATTTTCTTTGTTAAAGGCAACATCCCAGTCTCCATTTTTAAAGCCCATAATTCCCGACTTTGTTCTTACCTGTGCTATTTTGGCTTCGTTATCAACTTTCACTATCGATATATTATTGGCAATAGGCTGTCTTAGCCTTGTTTTAAAACCTAAAAAGTATATCACGGCATAAAATATTATTACTATTATTGGAATAGTTATCCATAGTAACTCCCTCTTATCTATTCTTTTCAGTATAAAATAATTTATTGGACCAACTAATAGAATGAACAGTATTAATATTATTAATATAGATTTAACCGAAGGAAGTAAATTATAGGGCAGATATGATACTATATCGTCAAATCGATGTGTTCCCATCATAGGACTATCATCATCATAAGTAGTAATATCAACGTTTAAATATTTATTAATTACTTCATTCATAAATTCATCTTTTTTATCCCAGTCCTTAAAAGGAGAAATCCCCATATCAAATCCTGTAATAATTATGTTCCCTTTTCCTAATTTCTTATGATATAGCTCTAGTCCTTCATTATCTTCAATAAAAATTTTTTCCCCTTCATTTAAAACCGTATCTATTAGCCTAAGAGATTTATCATTTCCAAATTTGTTTATATTTATTTCTTTAATACCTACAACATCCAAAAAGCTAATATTATCTAACCCACTTAAGGTTTTTTGATAATTCGGTCCAGTTCCTAATATAAGCAGTCCTCCTGATTCTATCCATTCCTTTAAGGCTTCCTGCTGCTTTATATTTAGCTTCTCAGAATCATAGTTGTTTATAACTATTACTTGAAACATATTTAATATTCTATAGTTTTCAGGCATTTTATCATTTAACTGAGCAATCTCAAAAAAACTTTTCTTACTACCCGTACCAGAATAATTCATACTATATCTATATGTTTTTGATAAATATCTTAAGCTATCAGTTTCTTCACTTAATATGCCCATAAATATACCATCGGGTCTGCTCATTCTTAGATACTTAACTATTTTCCTAAATACAACATTATCGTTTTTATCCAGTATTCTAACATATAACAGATTATTACGATTAAATGTACATTCCATATCGATTATCTTTGTTGAACCCTTGGCTATATTTATATCTTTACTATGTGCAATATAATAGTTCTTTTTACCATATTTGTTTTGTTCAAGAATTTGAATTTTTCCTTCTATATCCTTGAAATTATTTTTTACCTCTATCCAAACTGGTGTAGCTTCATCAGGCTTAATATATCCGTCAAACCCTATGTCCACATCCACCTCAAATTTTTGTTCCCCATAGCTTGTACTTGATAATCCCAAGCATAGGACTAATATTAAGAAAATAAGGTTCTTTTTTCTATCACTACTATATTTCATTCTTTATCCCCCTTGTAGTTTTTGATATGCATATTTGTTATATTTTTACCAATTTTTTTGTGTTTTTCTTGCTCTTGGTCAATATAATTTATGTAAAATAAATTATATGACATAGTTATTTTACATTTAGCAAATTAATTTAGCAAGCTTAAAAACAGTCTTTATAGACGCCTTAAGTTTTACTTAACAGTCTCCGAGCAACTCTTAGTCCATTCTTAAAATTTTCTTACAGCAGCCACAATTGTGTATTGAAATTTAAAGCTTTTTAGTTATGGGCTTTTTTTCTATATGGACGGAGACCTATGACGACGTTTTTTAGTCACAAATTCCATTCCAAGTACTAGGGTCTTTCTAGTAAGTTTTATAAAGAAAATAAACAAAAAAGCAAAGACTGTTACATTTTTAATATGTAAAAGCCTTTGCCCTTTATCTTTATTTAAAAGCATTAGCATTTATTTATTTAAATAAATATCGTATTTTTCCCAAGTATTCTCTAAGTCCTTTAATGTCTTTGTTATCTTATCCTTTTCCTTCATGCCTAGGGTAATAATTAAGGCATTCATCAAACTTACAGGGGCAACTAATGAATCTACGAAAGAAGTCATTGTACTTTTTGTAGTTAAAGTCATATCAGCAATATCTGATATAGGAGCAATATAACTATCAGTAATTCCTATGATAGAAGCACCCTTCTCCTTTGCAAATTTCACAGCTTCAAGGGTCTTTTTCGAATATCTAGGATAGGATATCCCAATTAGAACATCATTCTCATTTATTTTTATTAATTGATCAAATACATCATTGCTCCCCCATGGAACAACATGAACATGTTCTAATATAATGTTCAAATAAAATGCTAAATAATGAACAATGACAATAGAACTTCTTAATCCTAGTATATAAACCTTTTCAGCCTTTAAAATCATATCCACTGCGCAATTAAAGGAGTCTATATCTAATTCATCAATTGTTTTCATTATATTATCTACATCAGCCTGCATGACCTTTCTGATAAACTCCTCTTCACTATATTCACTTGATAGCTCAAGCCTTTGAACAGTAGTCAGCTTAGTTTTTATGAGCTCTTGAAGCTCCTTTTGTAAATTGGGATAACCTTTATAATCTAATGCATTAGCGAATCTAACTACAGTGGATTCACTAACACCAACTTTTTCTCCAAGCTTAGATGCAGTCATAAAGGCTACTTTATCATAATTATTCATTATATAATCAGCTATTAGTTTTTGACCTTTGCTTAGTTTATTATATCTTTCTTTTATTCTATTAAGCAAATCTTTCTTTACCCCATTCATTATTTGGCCCCTCTTCTTAATGAATATATAACCTAGATTATTCATATAATATCAGCACATACAACAATTATATCAAACCTTATTCGAAAATTCTAGGTTCAAGCCTATTTTACTAGATTATAACCTTCCTGTAAAGCCCTTTTGTTAAGTTCTTCTGTACCCTTAGGTACTCTACTTAATACTGCCTCCTCAAGGCTTTCTTTTGAAACAATATCAGAAAGCTGTCTTATTGCTCCTAAAGCAACTATATTTGCAACCATTGATTTTCCTATAACTTCCTTTGCTGTATTTAATATAGGTATAGATACCACCTTTTTAGCCTTTAAATCAGAAGGTACATCAAGTGATGAATCAACAACTAGTATACCATCTTCCTTTATTGTGTCGGCATACTTATCTAATGCTACTTGTGTAAGAGAAAGCATAATATCCGCCTTTACTACCTTTGGAAAGTCAATTTCTTTGTTACTTATAATAACCTCAGCTTTACTAGCTCCCCCTCTAGCTTCAGGTCCATATGACTGTGACTGAACTGCATTATTCCCTTCCATAATAGCAGCTTCAGCTAAAATAATACCACCTAATATTAGTCCTTGACCCCCAGAACCAGTTAATCTAATCTCAGTTTGCTTAAGCATTACTATCTCTCCTTTTGACATCTTTCTATTATCTTCATATATTCATCAGTATATTCAGGCTCAGTAGTATTCTTAAATTCTCCAATTAAAAACTTGCCTTCAACTTTTTCTTCTGGTAATTTAGCTGCAATCTTAACATCTATAGCATTATCCTTTAACCAATTCATCATGTTAACAGCCGAACCCTTTTTATTTTTTCTACCATAATAGGTTGGACAAACACTTATTCCTTCGATTAATGAAAATCCTTTGTTTTTAATTCCGTTTTCTATGAGTTTTATAAGTTGTTTTGCATGATATGCAGTTCCTCTAGCAGTATATGTTGCTCCAGCAGCCCCAGCTAACTCAGGGATATTGAAGGGCTTATCAATATTTCCATATGGAGCAGTAGTACCGAATTCATTAGTAGGAGTTGTAGGGGAATATTGTCCTCCTGTCATTCCATATATATTATTATTAAATACAATTGTAGTAATATTTATGTTTCTTCTAGCAGCATGAATCAAATGATTTCCACCAATAGCTGCACAGTCTCCATCACCAGTTATGACTATTACTTCTAATTCCGGGTTTGCAAGCTTAACACCTGTAGCAAAGGCCAATGCTCTACCATGAGTTGTATGTAGAGTATTAAAATCCATATACCCAGGAGCCCTTGATGAACATCCGATTCCAGATACTATACATACTTTATCTTTATCTAAACCTAGGTTGTCAATAGCCGCAGCAACAGCTCTCATTAATATTCCGTGACCACAACCTGGACACCAAATATGAGGTAATTTATCTTCTCTAAAATATTTTTGAATAAGTTTGCTAGTCACTTATAAAACCTCCTTTGCTTTGCTTGCAATTTCCTCTGGAGTGATTACTTCTCCATTTGCTTTTCCGATGTGATTTATTTCACATTTACCCTTTACTATTCTTTCAACTTCTAATACAACTTGACCTAAATTCATTTCAGCTACAAGGATAGATTTTACCTTTTCACTCAATTTACGTACCTGTTCTTCTGGGAATGGCCAAATAGTAATTGGTCTAAACATTCCAGCATTGATCCCTTGTTCTCTCAATTGCTTAACAGCACTCTTTGCTGATCTTGCAGTGCTTCCGTACGAAAGAATTACTATCTGTGCATCATCAAGCATGTATTCTTCATATTCTATAATATCATCTAAATTTTTGTTTATCTTGTTCATCAATCTATCTAAAACCTTTTCCGCATTTTCAGAGCTATTGCTTGGAAAACCTGTCTCATCATGCATAAGCCCAGTAACATGGAATCTATGTCCATCTCCAAATGCAGCCATAGGTGGAACCAACTCATCACCAGTAACACCATAAGGTAAATAATTATCATCATCGCTAGGCTTAACTCTGTCTATTATTTCTATATCATTTACATCGGGAATCTCAATTTTTTCTCTCATATGACCAACAACTTCATCTGTTAAAATAACTACTGGTGTTCTGTATTTTTCAGCTAAGTTAAAGGCTCTTACAGTTACATCAAATGTTTCCCTAACTGATGAAGGGCTAAGTGCTATTATAGGATGATCTCCGTGGGTACCCCATTTAGCCTGCATAACATCTCCTTGTGCAGGAGCAGTAGGTAATCCAGTGCTTGGGCCTCCTCTTTGAACATTGACAACAACAAGGGGAATCTCAGCTATTGCAGCATATCCTAAATTTTCTTGTTTAAGAGAAAAACCAGGGCCACTAGTTGCAGTCATTGCTTTAAGTCCTGCTAAAGACCCTCCAATAGCAGCCGCTATTCCTGCTATTTCATCCTCCATTTGAATAAATTTCCCTCCAACACGGGGTAACTTTTCAGCAGAAATCTCTGCAATTTCTGTAGAAGGAGTTATTGGATACCCTCCATAAAACCTCATTCCAGCTGCTAAAGCACCTTCAACACAAGCTTCATTTCCTTGCATTAATCTCACTTTCTTATTGCTCATCATCATTACCTCCTAAGAAAATAGCGTAATCTGGACATCTTAATTCGCATAGCCCACATTTAATACATCTCTCTATATCAGCAATTTTCACTTTTCCATTTTCCATAGTCAAAACTTTTTTAGGACAGAACTCTACGCAAATTCCACATCCCTTACAAAATTCTTTTTTTACAACCAGCTTACTATTATTTTGGCTCAAGGTTATTACCTCCTTAGATAATTTAAACATTATTTCTAACAACATAATAACAGTTTCTGATATATTTTGCAATAAAAATTTCATTTTAAAAAATCATTTTATATTTTTGCAATATATATTGCAAATTGTATATTTACATCGTGGTATAAGTGGCTTTTTTAATATTTGCATACATTTATTTTATATACAAAATATATTAAAAATACTTTCTAATTCCTAATTTTTAAAAGCTTCTTAAAGATAACCAACTCTAAAATAATATAAATCTTAATTTTTTCTTAATCTTAATATTCTTTTACAAAATTCTACATTTTTCATATTTGTTGCATAGTATTATTTTCATGTGGCCACATCAAAAATTTTGGATTAAAAGGAAAAAAGGAAAGGAGAAAATAAATATGAAAAGATTTGTTTGTTGTATAATGATTTTCACATTATTGTTTGCAATGTCTACAACTGTTTTTGCTGAACAAAATAAAGAAGCTGAGCTGAAAAATATAATAAATTGGGCTAAAAATAAGGGTTTTGAAATTGATGGGGATATTTCAAATATAGATTATGCCAACTTAGATATTAATAAATTAAAAAAAGATTTAGAAGCAATTAGTTCACTAGGAAAAGAACTGTATTTTGAAAAATCAAATTTTCCCCAAGAAAAAAAATTCGATAAGTTATCAATTAAACCAATAATAGGAATAAGATCTTTTGATGAGAAAATTGTACCAATGATTGTAAAAAAGACTTATAAAGGAACTACAGATATTGATGGTGAAAATTATAACTTCAAAATATATGTATATATAGATTACAATTGTTTAGTAGATAGAAATGGTAAAATTTTAGGAATTGACAGCATTAATAACGTAACATCCGATGCAGGACAAGCTTCATTTATCAGAGATTATGAGCATGATACTGGTACAGAAGTTTGGTCTATATCAGGGAAAAAAGCAAACGTTCGAGGTCAGGGCGTTTTTAGTTTAGGTGTAACTGATAAACTTGCCTTTAAGTGGAGAGTTATGTTTAAAGTTTCATTTAAAGCTGGAGAAGGTAAACCAATCTATTAAAAGATGAAGGATTAATCATGTTTTTAGATATAGTAGTAATATTAACTCAATTTTTATTCATATTTTCAATATTAATAGTATTGTTTAGTCCAATTTTAAGTAAAATAATTCAAAATACCTATCTCATTAATATTAATAAAAATAAAGATTTGCTTTTACAATTTATTTTAGTTAATGGATTATTAATGTTAACCTTATATAGTTTAAATTATATGGACTTAACTATCTGTAAAATAGTTTTTAAAATTTTAATTTATTTAATTATATATATAAATTTTTATAAGATAATGAAACTTGTTCATTTTAAAAAGTAACCACCAAAAGGCGTCTTACGACGCCTTTTTAAATCCTAATATTCCACTTTTCAATTGTTTCTATCAAATCATATTTAGTTAAATCATAATGAATTGGTGTTACTGATATATATTTATCCTTTATACACTTTATATCTGAGCTCTCATTTTGAGCTTCGTCGATTATATCTCCACCAAGCCAGTAATATACTTGACCTCTTGGATCTATTCTCTTTATAAAGGAGTTTTTGTACCTTCTTACTCCTAAGGTTGTAATCTTTACTCCACCAATATCATTCTTTTTACAATCAGGAATATTAATATTTAGCAAGGTATTTTCAGGAATACTATTTTCTTTAAATTTTTCAACCATTTTACTAGCAAATTCAGCACCGATATTATAATCAATATTTTTTGTATATGCCATTGATATTGCCATAGACTGAATTCCATGTATAGCTCCTTCCATTGCAGCAGATACTGTTCCTGAATACAACACATCTGTACCTAAATTAGGTCCATCATTTATACCTGAAATAATAAGATCAGGTTTTTCATTGAGTATTGCCTCTATAGCTAATTTTATACAATCAGAGGGTGTGCCATCAACTGACCAAGCCTCTATATCTGTATCAAAAAACTTCATTTTTTGCGTTCTTAAGGGATGATGCATTGTTATAGCATGGCCTGTAGCACTCCTTTGTCTGTCAGGTGCAACAACAAAAACTTTGTGTTTTTTACTTAAAACTTTTGCCAATTTATATATGCCCTCTGCAAATATTCCATCATCGTTTGTTACAAGTATATTCATTTTAAAACACATCCTTTCAAGTAATCAAAGGCTAAACAAAGAGAGCTGTAGTTCTACATTCTAAATAGTAAGTTCTTTTTTAAAAAAATTATTATTAATTTCTATAATAGTCATTTAGCTTTATACAAATACTAAAAAATATAATTTTAAATAATTCCTTGAGGTGATTTATTTGATTTTGATTGATGATGCAGGAAGTGGTAGTTTAATTGGTGGTACTATCATTGGTGTAATGAGATACGAGACTAGAGAATTTTATTACGATATTATTCCATTAAAATATTATTCTTCTGAGTTTTTTAATAAGAAACTGTATTTAGATTATGTTATAGAAATAGTTAAAACCCTATTCCTTAAACTGCATGTAACTCCCAATGAGAAAATATTAGTATGCAGAGGTTATATGTTTGATAACCTTAGAAAATGGATTTCTGAGAATAATTATAAATATATCAATACCAAAATTGAAGAACCACTCCAATCCAAAATTGAATCAGCATTTGAAGACTATGCTATTAATTTAGGCTTTCCAGAAAGATTCATAAGCTATACAAAATACCCATTTCATTTTCATAGAATACTTAGCTGGGTATATGCCGACTACAATGAAAGGGTAAAACTTTGTAAAACTGGCTGGAAAAGCTTTAGAAAATATGGTTATCTTCCAATCAAAACTAGGTTTGATAAAATTAAGAAATCTAGCTATATTTGTCTTAAATGTAATAAAAGGATTGAAAATAATAGCTATGTAAAAATTTTAGAATTTACCAGTAATAAACCTCAGAAAATTTATCTTCATGATGAATGTTAACAAAGGCCCAGCTTCAGATTATTAGCTCTAAGTTCTAAGTTGCAAGTATTTATGTCTATTCTATTATGTTTTAAATATAAAAGATTTATAAATTTAACGCATTGTACTAGTTTCTATCACGGCAGTTGCAATATTTCCTTTTCGTTCATGTAATAAACCTGTTCTCTTATATTATTTTGAAGTTGAAAAACAGGTTTATAAAAATCACTCAAATGAAATATTAAACCCTCTAAGATATTCTTGAAACTAGAAATTTTATTTACTAGCTTGGCGTATTAATTTATTTAACCCTATATCTTCATAAAAAATTTCTATAGACTTATGAGTAATGCTAAAAAACTTGGAACTTAGAACATGTAACTTGCAACTTATAAATCTACTTCTTCTCTATAACTACGAGTAATGGTGGATTATTTATCTGATTTATGAATTCCATCTTTAGTACATTAGCTTGTTTTTGATCAATTGTACATAGATATTCTAGTAGTCTTTTCTTTTCTTCCCGTCCCTCACTATGACCAGGATAAATAACTATAGTCATTATTCCATTTTTCTTTAATAAATCAATACCTTGTTTTATTGCTTGTAAAGTGGTTTCATAATTCGTTGTTATGTCATGATTTCCTCCAGGTAAATAACCCAAATTAAACATAATCGCCGAAACCTCTGTATCAACATAATTCTTTAGGTTTTCATGTCCAGAGTTTATAAGAAACACCCTAGCCATCATATTTTTATCTTTTAATTTCTCCTCGGTTTTTTTAATGGCCATATCTTGAATGTCAAATCCTATTACTTTTCCCTTTTCTCCAACTAAATCGCATAGGAATAATGTATCATTACCATTTCCAACTGTAGCATCAACAACAATATCTTTTTTTGAAACTGCCTTAGTAATCAATTCCTTTGCAAGATCAGTAGCTTTATTTATGTATTTTGCTTGCATATTCAACCTCCATCATACCTACTATTAACAAAATCCCTAATTTAACAGTGACTCTTACATGCCTTATTAAAAAAATCAGGAAGTATTGCTTCAAAAACTTCTACAGTCTCATCTTTCTTCAATTCATTTCCAATACACTTTAAAATATCTTCAGATACATCTAGTTTTCTTTTAGCTAGTCCTACTTTTTTATAAAATAGTGAATTGTTATTGCCATCGATAATATAAACTCTTTTTATTTTTCTCTTATCCGCTAAATTTAACAATGCCTTAATTAATCCATCTCCCATATACTGTCGCCTGTATTCCCTTTTTATAATCAATGCATCAATAAAAGCAGTTTTATCTGAAATTTCAAAATAACTCCCATATCCTATTATTTCATCACCATCACATACCACCATAGATTTATTAAGCTTATCATCATCCAAATCACCAATTTTGATATTTTCTTCTCTCAATAAACTTGAAATTTTTTTCTTATCTCTTTCCTTCGGTATTCTAATATTTAACATATCATACCTCCTAGCAACATAATTATATTAAACATTCTCATATTTAACAATAGGATTTAAAATCTATACCAATTTTCAAAACACCTAACCTCGCATATTTCAGCGAGGTTTTTTAAATCCAAACTTTTTTCCATGCTCATGAGGATGACCCTAAAACATGGAACTTGTAACTACCTCACGGTAACATACCCTTTTTCAATCATTATAATGACTTTAAATATTTTATTTCTTCCTTAGTCAAGTATCTCCATTTCCCCTCTGGTAAATTATCTATATGTATTTTACCTATGGAAATTCTCTTTAGTGTAATGACAGGGTGCCCTAAAACATCCATCATTCTTCGAATCTGTCTGTTTTTCCCTTCATATATAATAATTTCAACTAAGCAATTGTTTCTATATTCCTTTAAAAGCTCTATTTTAGCAGGGGCAGTTACATATCCTCCTATATTTAGTCCCTTCTCAAACCTACTCATTTCTTTAGATGAAATGATTCCCTTTATCTTGCTCACATAGGTTTTATATATATGACTGCTGGGATGAGTAATCCTATGTGTTAATTCTCCATCATTAGTTAGTAATAGTAGTCCAGAAGTATTATAATCCAGTCTTCCTACAGGATAGATTCTCTCTGATACACCCTTTAATAAATCTAGTACCGTCGGTCTGTTAAATTGGTCAGAAGAGGTTGTTATATAGCCCTTAGGTTTATTTAATGCAATATAAATCTTATTATCCAATATCTTTATATCCCTATTGTCTAAAGATACTCTATCAGCTTCAGGATTAATCTTTACCCCCATTTCTTTTATTATCTTCCCATTTACTTTAACTCTACCCATTTTTATATATTCTTCAGCTTTTCTTCTCGATGCAACTCCTGCTAAAGATATAAATTTTTGAAGTCTCATTTTTGACCGCCCCTTTATCATCAATTAGTATTTCTAAAAAAGGTTAATCTAAAACTCAACCTATCTCCTTTTTCCTTTCTCCTATCTCATTTTTTTAATGCCTCTAAATATCTAATAATATTTTATACCAATTTCTCTTCAAACATATCTAAAAGATCTAATCTTTTTATTTTTTTTCTTAAATAATCTTTATCTAAACTATATAGATTTAACTTTTTCATTCTCTCAAAGTATATTGAACCTGCAAAGGTATACCTATTCTTTAAACCCTCTGCAGTATTGAGTTGCTCGTTGGCAAATGCAATTATATCGCCTATAGCTATACTGATTGGTAGCTCTAAAGCCTTCATTCCTTTACTTAGCCTTACACTATTATGTCCTGCTAAACTTCCAGTAACAATAGCCTCTGTATGTCCAACAAAGAATCCCGACTTCTCTCCAGCACATAATAAATTATCTATACCTTTAACCTTCATACCATTATTTCTGGGAGCAATAGATAGGTATCTTATTGAGTTTCCTATACCACCAGAATAGGGATCTTCATATCTCGCATTTTCTAATCCTTTTATTTTTCTAAGATTTTCCAAAGGATAATATGGTGCCATTAGTTTTGCATGACCTGTATCAAGCAAGACAACGTTTTGAGCATATTCCTTTAAAGCATATTGCTGGCATACCTTTTTATCTAATTTATCTTCATTAATATCTTCCTTTGGAACTGGTAAAACTACTACTCCATTTTTATTGAGTTTTTTTACTACTTCATCCCCTAAAGAATCTTTATTCAATTTACATGAACCACTAAAAGCGCCATACAAACCGTCCTTCCTTTTAGCAAAAATATCCTCTATACCTGCTTTCATACTTATACTTATTCTAGGACCAAAGGTTGGACATCTAAGAATACACATAGCACATCCATTACCATATTTCAAACAATTCCCCATAGGTCCTGTGGAACCTGTTGTTTCAATAAATACATCTCCCCTTATAATTTCTTCATTATGAAGAATTATGCCCTTTACTGTATTATCTACAATATCAACATCTACAGCTCTTGTTCTAAACATAATTTCGATTCCCATTTCGAGAAGTTTCTTTCTCACCATTGGCTCTATCTTTGTCACATCGTATAAACTGGCATGTTTATGTCCTGGAAAATCTATATCTACATGTCTAGATAATTTGTCGCAAATATTAAAAAGCTCTCCTGCACCCATTAGTATTGCTTCTTCTGCTGCAGTATATCTTCCATTATTTCTCATTATTCCACCGACATTTCCAAGACCCAAAAGTAAATCAGTTCTTTCAATTATTAAAACGTTTGCACCAGCTTTTCTTGCTGTAATAGCGGCTGCACAACCAGCCCAACCTCCTCCTATTACTACTACTTTAATCACTATATCTCCCCCTTTTCAAACATATAAGCAGGTTCTATCTGAGATTTACAAGCTTTTAAGGTTTTATTTCCAATCCTTATAGAGCATGAACCACATATACCTTCTCCACAGCATATTTGTCTATTATTTGTTACTACATACCTTGTATGTGGCGATAATTCCTTTAAGAATTCATTAATATCCTTATGTTGTACATCAGACCCTCCACTAAAACATAAATCATAATTATTGTTTCTAATCAGTTCTTGTATTATTAATTTTCCTTTGTCACTCATGATGTCCATATCTATCGTCAATATTCGAGATTCGTCAATATAATCGTCAATAAAAATATTATCAAATTTACCTTTATCCATTAATAAAGTTATTTTGTTGTTGTTTCTTACCAGATACTTCAAAATATTAACAGCAGGAGCTAATGCGGCACCTCTAGCTACAATTAATGTATTTGCATTTTTAAGAGTTTTAAGTTCTTTCAATCCTAGAATTCCATTCCAGTATGGACCCCTTATATTTATTTCGTCCTCTACGGAAAGCAGAGTTTTTGTCTTGGTGCCAATTATCTGTACTGCAATATGAATCTCTCCCTTATTATCATCGGCATACATTATAGACATTGGTATATCAAAATATTCCTGTTTATTTGGGTCTCTGATAAATACGTATGAACCTGGCTGCTTTAAATCCCTTGCAAATGATTTTGTGACTGCAATTTTAAAGATTATTAGATTATCTCCTATTACTTCCTTATCTAAAACTTTTCCCATAAAATTTTTTCTAGCTAGCTTTGCTTTTTTCCCATTCCACATATACTCTTGAAATATACAAACTCCTCTCCAATTACAATCACAAAAATCCTTTCCCTGTAAATGGGAACATGTAATACAATCGTTGGTTTCAGCCAAATAACATGGACAATAATCGCTACCTGCATCGATACATTCATATATTATTTTTCTACCCAAATCAATCCCTCACTTTTTAAAATAAACCTTATAATATTAGAATATTGAAAGCGTATAAATTATGTTACATAAAAAAACCATATTTCATTTTATTTGAAATATGGGCTTTTCCTTGACTTGATTAATATTATTAATTATAGATAAGCAACATTAACAATTAAAATAAATTTCAAAGAAAATAATGGACGCTTCTACATTTTTTCAAATTTATTAAACCTTAAAGTTATTTATCTCTAGCTTTAAAGAAATTCTTTATTATATCTAATAGTTTTTTCTTTTCAATATCTTCTTTAGCAAGTAACTGGGTAGTAACTATAAGCCTATCTCCTACATAAACCTTAGCCTTTCCTAACACTTCACCTTTCTTTATGGGTGCTTCGTATTTTTCTTTGCACTCAAAAACTGTAAATACCTTTTTTTCCTCATCTTCTTTAATAGGTATAATTATATCTTCATTAACCGTCATATATGATCTTTCTTTCTTTCCCTTTTCAACAGTAAAGCATTTAATATCATCATTCTTAGTTAATGTCTTTTTAGGTTTATAATTCTCAAAAGCCCTTTCCATTAAAGAGTAGCAATCATCAAACCAATTTGGATCATTTAAAACAACACATAATATTTGCATCCCATTTCTAGTAGCAGAGGTAACCAAACATCTACCTGCTGCCTTAGTATATCCAGTTTTTACACCATCTCCGCCTCTAAACTGGCTCAACGTTTTGTTTTTATTACAAAAGACATTATAGCCTTCTCTTTGAGCAACCCATTTTTTTGTTTTTACTATTTCTTTAAAATCCTTATTCAACAAAGCTTCCCTTGTAATTAGTGCTAAATCATAAGCTGTTGTATAATGATCTTTATGGTGTAATCCATGGGGATTTTTGAAATTTGTATTTTTAGCTCCTAATATCTTAGCTCTCTCATTCATCAATTTTGTAAATTCTTCTACTGAGCCAGAAATATGATGAGCTATAGCTACTGCAGAATCATTTCCTGACCTAAGCATAAGGCCATAAATTAAATCCTTAAGTTTCATTTCTTCACCATATTTAAGATAAATTGAAGAACCTTCAACACCCACAGCTGATTTAGATATCTTTACATTTGATTCTAATTCACCATTTTCCAAGGCTAACAAGGCTGTCATGATTTTCGTTGTACTGGCCATTGGACTTTTCTGATGTATATTTTTTGAATATAATATTCTCCCAGTTTTAACCTCCATCACAATAGCACTCTGAGCAGAATTAGCATATGAATTTACATCAATTATAGGAAGGATAGCTATAAAAACCATAGATATATATATGATTCTTTTTTTAAACATATACTTCACTCCATTATTTTAGTAAATATTAAAGAGCGGTAAACCGCCCTTATTCTTGGTTATTGCCATTATCATTTCCATCTTTGTTATCTTTACTATCATTTTTGTTTTTTGAATCTCCCCCTTGTATTTTATCTATCAATTTTGATGATAATCCAACTAGATTTTCAAACATATTTGCACTTTGGTCAACGGATAATAATTTCATATTTCCCTTCCCAACAATCATAAATGCAACAGGTTGTACCGACACCCCTGCTCCAGTTCCACCTGCAAAGGGAAGAGTTTGTTTGTCTTCATAGCTACTTTCTTCTTCATCGTAACTGTTTTTATATTCTCCACCACCAGAAGCAAACCCGAAGGAAACTCTAGATATCGGTATTATTGTGGTACCATCTGGTGTTTCAACAGCATCTCCAACTATTGTATTAACATCAATCATTTGCTTTAAACTCTCCATTGTAGTCTTCATTAGTGCTTCAATAGGATGACTATTCATATCTTACACCACCTATCTATACTTGTTATTACCCTTTATCCATAGATATTTCAACCCTACTATAATAATATAGCCTATTCTCATAGTAAATATACAATTTAAATCAGTTTTTAAAACATGCTTATTGAAATTAGGCAAGATTTTTAAGTGAATTTTTTCAGGCTTTTTTTTACTACTATTTAACATGGTAAATAAATTACTCTTAAAAATATTAATTATTCCAGAAGTTATTCCTGTTAAAGCTGCATCTTCAAAACCAACCTCCGTTTTCCATAATAGAGTTCTAAAATTAATTCTATCTATTAAATATCTAATAATATTTTTGTAAGTTTTCAATATTTCTATGGTTTTTTCTATCATTTTTCTTATATTGACATAATCAGTATATCCTTTATGTTCTGTCCATGAGTCATTTTTCATTTTAAGCTCTAAATCTGTATCAACACCTTCATCGTATTCTTTATTTTTTTTAGTTATTCCCATGAAATCCAATTCTTTCTTAAATCTAATCAATCCATATAAAAAACTAATTTTTATCACAGCTTTATTATCATCATTTTCTTTTAAAGCAATAATATTAACCTTTACAGATGAAATAAGTATCAATGTCATTAGAATTATAATTATTATTCCTACAAGCAAAATTGCCACCTCAAAACTTTAAAGAATGACCTAAGAGTCTTCAACCTTCAACCATAATAAAACTTCAAACACCCTTACCCTAATAGTATCATTTCCATTATTATACTTTAATAAACTCTCAATAATCTTTTTGTTAAAAAAAAGCATAATAGACTTGACAATTTTCTATAATTATATAAAACTTAATAAATATAAACAAAAAGTTTAATATTTGTGTTACTTTCTATTTTTATAGATTTTATTGTTTCAGGAGGTAATATTTTGAATATTGGAGAAAAAATTAAAAGATTAAGACGTGTTAATAATCTGACTCAAGATGAACTTGCAAATAGATGTGATTTAACTAAGGGTTTTATTTCTCAAATAGAAAGAAATCTAACCTCTCCTTCTATCAATACTTTAATAGATATTTTAGAAGCATTAGGAACAAATATAAGTAGTTTTTTTAATGAAAAGGATGAAGAAAAAATAGTTTTCTCTAAAGATGATATCTATGAACGAATTTATGAGGATTTGGGTTATTCAGTTTCATGGCTGATTCCAAATGCCCAAAAAAATGAAATGGAGCCAATATTAATTAGACTTGCAGAGAAATGTACCACAAAGGAAGATGGTCCCCATGAAGGTGAAGAATTTGGATATGTTTTAAAGGGTAAGGTGAACCTAATACTTGGAAAACAAACTTTTAAGATAAAAAATGGTGAAAGCTTTTATTTTAAATCAAACAAGGCACACTATTTAGAAAACCCATATAACAAACCTGCAACTATTCTTTGGGTTTCTACCCCACCTTCATTCTAAAAATTTAAGATTGAGTTTAAACTATGTTATATATTATGATTAAACTATTGCATTAATAATTGTTACATCTAAAATTGTTAGGGAATTGATGCTAGCAATGCAGAGATAATGCTAAATATATTGATTTTAAAAAAGCAAGGACCTATTCTCTAGGCTTCTTGCTTTAATATCTCAAAATCATTAAAGGCTTCTATTTGAGGTAAGTCATCAAGGTTTTTAAATCCGAAGGCTTTTAGAAAAGTATCTGTAGTGCCATACACAATGGGCCTTCCTGTCTTTTCCAACCTCCCTTTAATTTCTATCAAATCCCTATCCATTAAGGTGCTTATAGGTTTATCACATTTAACTCCCCTTATAACTTCTATTTCATGCCTTGTTATAGGTTGTCTATAGGCTATTATTGCTAAAACCTCTAGAGTCGGTTGAGATAACCCTCTATTTGGGGAAGTAATACACATCTTTTCAATATAGGGATGGTTCTCAAGCCTTGTTGCCAATTGAAAACAATCGTTTACTTCTATAAGTTGTATTCCTCTTCTTTGCTCCTCCATTTCCTTTTGTAGCTCATAAATATATTCTTTAATCCTTCCTTTGGGGATATTTAATACCTTGACTAATTCTTTGATGTGCAGCGGTTCGCCCCAAACGAATAGAATAGATTCTATGATAGATTTTATATCTTTATCTTCCATTATTTATGCTCATGCCCCCTTAATGTATATCTTAAATACTATATTATTTATATAAATTTTAATACTATTTTTCTACAGCTGGAAATAAATATATTTCATCAAAAACTTTATCCTGTCTTATATTAATAATTTTTAGCTTTAGTAATTCTAATAACGCTAAAAAAGTTACAACTACCTCAAGTCTACAACATTCTCCGTTAAACAAAGTATGAAATTTGATAATTTTCTCTTCTTCTATCCTGCTTTTTAAAAAGGATATCTTATCTTCTACAGTGTATATATCTCTCTTTAGTTCTCTAAAGAATTTTTTTCTGTTCATATCCAACTTACTTATTTTATTCATTACTCTTTTAACTGCATTAATCAATAGCTCTTCCTTTAAATCTAATTCTTTTTTTTCTACTATATCTTCATTAACAAATTTTTCTAAATCATCCTGTGCTTTAAAATATACCTTTCCATAGATATCCTCTCTATCCTTTAGGAAATTTGCAATATTTTTATATTTTTTATATTCTATAAGCTTTATAACCAAATCCCTTCTTGGATCCATTCCTTGCATATCAAATTCTAGCTGCTCTTCAACAGGATTTGGAAGTAAGGTTTTTGATTTTATTTCTAAAAGGGTTGCAGCCATTACTAAAAACTCACTTGCTACTTCCATATCTAAATATTTCATCTGATTTAAATAATCAAGATATTGGTCTGTTATCTGGGATATAGGTATATTATATATGTCAATTTCGTTTTTCTCTATTAAATGAAATAATAAATCAAAGGGACCTTCAAAGGCTTCAAGCTTCACCTCATAATCCATAACAACACCCTCAGCATTAAATTGAATTTTCTTTTTGTAAATCCATATTACTCTAACCCCTCATACCTCTATAAAAGGCTTTTAATATTTCCTAAAACATATTAAACCCAAAAATTTATTTACTATTTTGGCCAATCAAGCTATTATTGAATATAAGGCTAATGTTTATATATTTTGATATTTATTATACCAAATTGCTTGTAAAATAGTAATGTATGAGTGATCTTTTTCATGTAAAACTAATTTCCCATTTGCGGCTTCTGCCAAGTTTTGTAATATAGTAATAATCTTATTTAGACTAGCTTGTACTAATTTACTGTTTGAATTTTTCTCTTTATCTAAAATTTCAGCAAAAAGTGCAAATTCTATTGTTTCACCATTTTCTTTGCCTAACAAAGTCAATTTTAATAACTTAAAATCAATATTATTTAGTATATATTTAATAAATGTCTTAATCACTAAAAAAATTAAATTATAATTTCCATAATAGCTTAAATTTGAGCCTTCAGATATTTGTATTTCTATATTTTTGTCTCCTCTTAAGGTGACAATATATTCATCTAACTCTTTACGAAGTTTCTCTATATCAAAATCGATAAACTTTGAAGGAAATATATTTAAAAAAGCTCTTGTTATTTCCTCTAATAAATTTATTTCTTTTAATAAGTATATTCTATGTGCTTCACTACCGTCCATTTTTTTAACGATTTGTTTTATATAATTGTTTGTAAAATCATTAATCTTTCTAACATTCTTAAAATCATTTTTTATTATATCAAATTTCTCTCCTGTAGATTTAAGTATAGACTGATATAACTCATTCTTTTTTCGCAATTCTTCCTTGAGCCTTGCGCTTTCATATTTTAAATTATAGGTCTTTATAGCTTCGTTTATTGCTACCTTTAATTCATCTTCTAGCTTCCAAGGCTTTAAAATGAATTTGAAAATATCAATATGATTAATAGTAGCTATTATTTGAGGTAGTTGTGCATATCCACTTAGCACAATCTTTATAGTATCGGGATGATTATCCCTAACATATTTTAAAAGTTCAAGTCCATCCATCTTAGGCATTTTCATATCCGTTACTATTACATGAATATTATTTTCCTCCATTATTTTTATAGCCGCTTCTCCACTGTTGGCATAAAAACAATTATATTCTTCATCAATTAAGCCTCTTTTAAGGGCATTTAAAATGTTCTTCTCATCATCAACAAATAGTACATTACTATTTTCCATAACTATTCCCCCTAAGCTATGTATTCCTTGTCTTTTTACTTTGTATTTTTTTGTAAATTATCAAATAGCATCTCAAATCTATCTAAAGATATACCTAAAAATTCAAATACATCTTCATTAAGCTTTCTTTTAAAAAATGAATCTCCATTTACCAACTTCCATGAATAATAGCTAGAAATATGTACTATACAAACCAATTCTTTATTTATGACCCTTGAATCCAATGGTGTATTATGAAATAAGGCTGATTCAACTATTGGATATGGTAATTCCCACCAATCTAAGAGATAGCCGCCTATTTCTTCATGAGAACATCCAAAAAATCTTCTTTCAACTTCACTTATATTGGAATCATCGTTTTCATTAATGTTTTTGATTATCTCTGTATACTTTTCTTTAAAATTCTCCAATAAAACTACCCATCCTATGTCATGTAACAAGCCTGCAGATTTATATGCGTTTATAAGCTTTTTATTAAGCAATTCTTCATAAATCATTAACATTATATTATTAGTCATGCTTGAATGGGTCCATAATAGTTCTTGTATATAAGGATTAATTCTTGAATTATCAAAAACACTATTTGTAAGTACAATATTTTTTACTATTGATAAACCTAAATAAATTATTCCCTGTTTAACAGAACCAATTTCTTTTTTAGGATAAATAGAATTGGAAATTCTAAGTATCCTAGAAGCAATGGCTTGATCTTTTTCAATAATATCTGCAATCTTATCAATATTTGAATCTTTAGTTATTAAAAAATTTATTTCATTATATAGTTTAGGTATACTAGGTAAATTTCCTATATTATTGATTAATTCAAATATTTTTTTATTTTTCAATATTTCTTCTACTTTAAAAGCCTTATCCAGTATTTCTATTATAGTGCTGTTCTCCCATGGCTTTAGCAAATACAGTTTTGCTAATCCATTCTCTAAAGCTTTGTATATTCTATCACCATCGGTATAGCCACTTATTACCATTCTTAATACTTTAGGATGTCTTTTTTTAACTTCTTCTAACAATTCATACCCATTCATATTAGGCATTCTAATATCGGTAATTATTAGGTCAATTTGTTTATTCTCTAAAATTTCTAAAGCTTCTAATCCATTATTGGCAAAATATGCTTCATAGTTACTCTCTAAAAACAATCTTCTAAATGACCTTAGGATTTGGATTTCATCATCTACAATAAGTATTTTATTCATCCCTAACCTCCTATTGCTATACCTTTTAATATATTAAGAAATACACAATTACCTTCTTTTAAAAACATCTACCGTATATATCTTTAAATTCTCTAAAGCCATACTATCAAAATATATTTTATTCTAAACAACTGAATTAAGAACGACATTGGCATATATGATTTTGCCAAATTAGAATTATGAAATCTCTTCATTTAATTATTTTCTAGCTTTTTAATAGGCAATACAATTGTAAAAATAGTATATTTACCTAGTTCACTTTCAACAAAAATATCTCCACCATGCTTATTGACAATAATATCATAGGCTATGTTCAAACCAAGCCCTGTACCCTGTGAAATATTTTTAGTTGTAAAAAATGGATTGAATATTTTATTTATATTTTGTTTTTCTATACCTGGTCCGTTATCTTTTATCTCACATATAACATAGCCTTCCTGTTGATAGACTTTAATTCTAATTAACCCTCTGTCATTTCTATTTTGAGATTTTATGGCTTGAACTGCATTAATTATAATATTCATTATTACTTGGCTTATCTGAATCCTATTGCAAAATATTTGAGACGTAATTTGAAAGTCCTTCTCAATATCAATTGAGTACTTATATTCATTCTTAATTAGTAATAAGGTTTCTTCAATAATATCTGTAAGATCATAATTATCGTATTCATCATTTTTTTCATCCCTTGCAAAATTCTTTAAACTATGAACTATTTTAGTAATCCTCTCTATTCCTTCAAAGGAATCGTTAATAAGCATCTCTCCATCTTCGCTAATAAAATTAATATGTAATTTATTTTCAAGCTTTTTAATGTTTTTTATTATCTCCATTATTTCATCAAAATTCAAATTATTTTTTTCTATTATTTCAATTAATCTACGATATTCTTTTATAATAGATTTATATTTTACTATATACTTACTTAAGGTTTCGGTATTGCTAGAAACATATCCCAATGGATTATTTATTTCATGTGCAACCCCAGCAGCAAGCTGTCCTATTGCAGCAAGCTTCTCCTTTTGAACCATATAGTCTTGTGCTTCTTTTAACTGCTTATTTAATTCTACTAATTGGCTATTTCTATCTTCTAAAATAGATAAAGCTTCCCTTAAACTCAATTGATAATTCCTCACTCTTATGGCTGCCTTAACCCTTGATATAAATTCAATAACTTCTATCGGTTTTCTAACAAAATCCGTTGCTCCATATTCAAAGCTTATTTTTAAAAACTCTTTGTCTTGCAAAGAAGTAAACATTAATATTTGAACATCATCATATTTTTTATTTAATCGTATTCTTTTCAGCACTTCAATTCCACTGATATTAGGCATAACAATGTCTAATATTATTACATCTATTTCTTCATTTTCTAATATCCTTAATCCGTCTTCTCCATTATTGCATGTAACTATATCACAATTTATATTATTTTCTAATAATATGCTTTTAGCATATTCTATAACTAATTTACTATCGTCAATTATTAGTATCTTCATTAGATATCCCCCTTAAACTAAGTATACTAGTTTTCCTCCTATTTCTATTATTTTATCATAAATATTTAAAATCCTATAAAAAGTAGAAGATTTTTTTCTATACCATAAACCGCAGATATTTTATTAGAACTTCACTAAAACATCTGCGGTTTATACTATATCTAATCTTCAAATAAACTTATATTTATAGAATTTACATAGTAAAACTTAATTTATACATGTACAAATACGCAGCGTTTCTGAGCGTTTTGGACATGTATAAATTAAAGTCTTTACTTAAATCCCTATATAGGATTTACATAGTAAAACTTAATTTATACATGTGCAAATATGCAATGCTTCTGGGCATTTTGGACATGTATAAATTAAAGTCTTTACTTAAATCCCTATAGCAAGTATAAATTTATATATCAATATATTATCAGGCTAATTATCTATTTGGGAACAATTTTCAATATTTTAACAAAGGTATCAAATATAGATGCTTTTTTGCATTTACTTTCAGTAATAAGGTCAACTTTTCCCATTTCTTTGCCATTTAAATTTTTTACAATGATTTCTCCAACCTTCTGACCCTTTTCAAAAGGTGCCTTTATGGTTTTTGGCAACACTATTTCCTTTTTAATTTTTGATTCTTCTCCCTTTTTAACTAAAACCTTTAATTCATCCTTGGCAATTATATTTATTTTATCGACCTTTCCCTTTTCAACAATAACTTCCTTAAATATCTCTCCCTTTTTTGATATTGATACTGAATTATATGAGGCAAATCCATAGTCAAGCAATTTTTTTGCTTCTGCAAATCTAATTTTAGAGGTAGGACATCCTAAAACAACGGCTATCAAACTAAAATTGTTTCTTGTAGCAGATGCTGATAAACAATATCTAGCTTCCTGTGTAAAGCCTGTTTTTATTCCATTGGCACCTGGATAAGTCTTTATCAGTTTATTGGTATTAACAAGTTCAAGTGTTGCTCTGCCTTTTTTGCCAACTTTCATTGAGGACATCCATATTTTTAACCACTCATGTATCTTGGGATATTTTAATAATTCTCTAGACATTATAGCTATATCTTTAGCAGATGTATAATGACCTTCTTGGGGCAACCCATTGGTATTCATAAATTGTGTATTATTCATTCCCAGCTCTGCAGCTTTTTCATTCATTTTCTTTACAAAAACTTCCTCAGTTCCTGCTATATGCTCAGCTAAAGCAACACAAGCATCATTGGCTGATGCTACTGCAATTCCCTTTAATAACTGCTTTACCGACTTCTGTTCGCCAGGTTCAAAATATAACTGACTACCTCCCATACTAGCAGCTCTCTCACTAATGGTTACTTTATCTTCTAATGTAATGTGATTTTTATCAATAGCTTCCATTGCTAACAGCATTGTCATTATTTTAGTAACACTAGCAGGTGGTAATTTTTTATTACTATTCTTTTCGTAAAGTACTTTCCCTGTCCCAGCATCTATTAAAATTGCAGACTTTGCATTTAAATCAAATTCAATGGCACTGGAATAAGAAAAAGAACTAATAAATAGTAATAGTACACTTATTATCAACGATACTTTCTTTTTAATGCAATTTTCATTCATCTGCATTCCTCCTATATTATCTTGGTACTTTTATAGTTTCCATTGGAATAATTGCTTATACATTATAATGTAATCTTGTGTTAAATGAATGAATTTAAAATTCTACATCTGTATTGTTACCTTTATTTTTTATATTTAGTTGTATTTTACAAAACATAAAAACACCCCTTTAAATTAATATCCAGGGGCATTTATGACTCATTCTAATAATTTTACAATATTAAGTCTTTAAAGCTTCTTCCAAACTTAGGCTTTTCTATATCCAATATATCTGCTATAGTTGCAGCTATATCAGCAAAGGTTTCCCTCGTTCCTATATTGACACCAGCTTTCACATTCTTACCATAAATTATTATAGGTATATATTCCCTTGTATGATCAGTCCCTTTATACGTTGGATCATTGCCATGGTCAGCAGTAATAATTAGCATATCGTCTTCCCTTAAGTTCTCAAGAATCTCTGGTATCCTAAGATCAAGCTCTTCCAAGGCTTCTTTATAGCCCTTAGCATTTCTTCTATGGCCGAATTTTGCATCAAAGTCAACTAAATTTGTAAATATTATACCCTTTGAATCTGTATTTAAAAATTCTATTGTTTTATCTACACCATCCATATTGCTTTTAGTATGTATTTCCTTTGTTATTCCTTTTCCATTAAAAATATCCTCTATTTTACCTACTGCCATGACCTCATATCCAGCTTCTGAAGCAAAGTCAAGTATAGTTTTACCAAATGGGTCTAAAGAATAATCCCTTCTATTTGGTGTTCGAGTAAAGTCTCCAGGTTTACCGATAAAGGGTCTAGCTATTACTCTCGCTACCTGATCTTCACCCATCAAAATCTCTCTAGCTACTTTGCACATTTTATATAATTCATCCAAAGGAATTACTTCTTCATGGGCTGCAATCTGAAACACACTATCTGCAGAAGTATAAACTATAGGATTACCAGTTCTTATATGTTTTTCTCCTAATTCTTTGATTATTTCTGTTCCAGAAGCTGGTTTATTGCCCAGAACCTTTCTTCCTATAAGCTCTTCAAATTTAGATATTACATGCTCTGGAAAACCATCAGGATATGTCTTAAATGGTTCTTTAATGTATAAACCTGCAATTTCCCAGTGTCCAGTAGTTGTATCCTTTCCATTAGACATCTCCATTGATTTTCCAAAGGAACCTCTAGGATTTTGAATACTACCTACTCCTTCTATTCCATCGATATTACCCAATCCTAATTTTATTAGATTAGGTAGATTTATCCCTCCCATTTTCTTTGAGATATTTCCTAAAGTATTCACTCCAATATCTCCAAACTTTTCGGAATCTGGTAGTGCGCCTATTCCAACACTATCCATTACTAAAATAGTTATTCTGTTAATCATATATATTCCTCCTTGTGATATCTTTTGGATCTAACCTTTTGGGTCAAGGTTAAGATTGAGGTTGACATTAAGAAATTAAGACGAATTAAAGTTTATCCATAACCACTTATATTAAATGATATCATAATAATATTATTTCTTCTAATATAATATTTAATCATATAAAGTTAATAAGAGCCTTTATTAGGCTCTTGGATGAGATTTATTGTAAACATCTTTAATTTTATTCTTCGTCAGTTGCATGTATATCTGAGTAGTAGAGATATCTGAATGTCCAAGCATTTCTTGAACGGATTTTAAATCTGCTCCATTTTGTATCAAATGGGTAGCAAAAGAATGTCTAAGGGTATGCGGAGTTATCTTTTTGCTTATTTTAGCCTCATTGGTATATCTTTTTATTATTTTCCAAAATCCTTGCCTAGTTAATCTTTTTCCATAATAATTAACAAATAAAGCTTCTTCATCATCCTTTACTAATCGTCCTCTATATTCACTTGTATATTTAGACAAGGCTTTTTTAGCCATCGTTCCTATGGGTATAATTCTTTCTTTACTATTACTTCCTCTACATTTTATGAAATCTAAATCAATCTTTAAGTCACTCATATCCAATGCAACCAACTCCGAAACACGTATACCTGTTGCATATAATAGTTCCAGCATTGCCTTATCTCTAGAACCAATAGGACTATCTTCATTAGGTTGATTTATTAACCTTTCAACCTCATTTAAACTCAATACACATGGAAGTTTCTTTTCAGATTTTGGAGATTCAAGATTTATTGTTGGATCATTTTGGACTCCTCCAATATTTAGTAAGTACTGATATAGCGACCTTATAGAAGCTAGACTTCTAGAGATAGTAGAAGTAGCACGTCCTTTTTTTTGGAGATATAAAAGATATGTTATAATTGTTGTCTTATTTACATCTTTATATGACCCTCTACCCTTTTCTTTTAAAAATTCTCCAAATTGACGAAGGTCTCTTCCATAGGACTCTAAGGTGTTATTAGATAACTCCTTCTCATCTTTTAAGTATGTAAGAAAATCCTCTATAATTACATCCATTCCATTAACTCCTTTATATAAAGCCATTTTTTTTAATGACTAAAAAATACTAGATTCTATAGATATTCCAGTAAAACAGTTAATTTATAAACATCAAAAATCTCCAAAAAATCTGGATATTTTGATATGTATAAATTAAGTTTTACTATGGGAAATCTATATATTAAATCATTTTACTGCTTAACTTTTTTTACGTTATAATATACTATTTTTATAATTCAACACCTATAAATAAAATCCTCTTTAATTTTTTGAAAGTTAATAAAAATAAATTTGTACTCTTTAAGCTTAAATTAAATCAAAATAGTTAAATTTAACAACCTTTATAAAATATTCAAAGATGTATTAGTGAGTTTTACATATAAGTAGATATATATTTAATAAAAAAAGGTGAAATATAGGCTTCTATCAAACAGCCAACAACTATAATAATATGTATCATAGCAATAATAGTACTATATAAAAAAAACTGATTTACAATACTATATCGTGTGTTCTTTCTAGTCTTATTTTTAATAAGCATTAGTGAGAAGCTTATTCCTAAAACACCAATAAAAACAGTACAAGGCACTATTAAGATATTTTGAGGTAGTATTGATACTAAAGAAAAAATTACTCCCTTAAACCCCATTTGTTTCACAAAGAAACCTACGGTAAATCCTATTATAAACCCTCTTAGACCAATAATCAATAAAATAAGTGGAATACCAATAACTGTTACACCTAAAATCCATATTATTATGCCTGTTTGAAAATTGTTCAATAAAGACTGCTTTAATATAGCCAAATTGTTTATTGCTTTTGAATCTACAATACTAAAAAAATTTTTTAGGTAAACGATCAGTTCTTTATTTTGGAAGTCTGTCAATGCTTTAGACATAAAGGCTCCAGATGATATTCCAGTCATAAAGAATAATATGACGAAAAAATATGTTATTAGATTTCCCTGTATATGCTTTGCAACTATATCATTAATTCTTCTAATCAAAAAAATCCCTCCATCTATGGTACATGCTATTAAATAGTATGCATAGATTGAGGATTATATGTCTTGATTTATATATAAAAAACGAGGAAAGGTTTAAAAAAGATGATAAAGAAATGAAAATAAAAACTAAAATAGGAAAAGAAGATACACCCTTCTCCTATTTTCCTTTTCCTATTCTTATTTTAAATAATTTTTTATGTATAGTATTGATATAATAGTCTTTGCATCCTTTATCTCTTCTTTATTAATCTTCTCTATTAATTCATCGATATCATATTTTTCTATTTCAATATATTCATCTTCATCGGGCTGTGCAACATCCACTATCAGATCTTTTGCCAAAAATATGCTAATGGTTTCATTACAAAATCCTGGTGATGTATAAAATTTAAATATATATTGTAGGTTATCACTTTTGTATCCAGTTTCCTCCAAAAGTTCTCTCTTTGCACAATCTAAAGGTTCTTCACCAATTTCTAATTTTCCTGCAGGTACCTCTAGAAGATATTCTTCCACGGATTTTCTATATTGTTTTACCATTACTATTTTATTATCCTCAGTTATAGGAATGACAGCAACGGCCCCTGGATGCTCAACTATCTCTCTTTTGGAGTACTTTTGATCAGGTAGTTCAACTGTATCAATTCTTAAATTAATGATTTTACCTTGGTACAATTTGTCAGATTTTATAGTTCTTTCTATATTTTTCATAACTACTCCCCTTTAAAACAGTTTTTTAATTAAGCATAGATTTACCAACAGCTAAAACTGTATTAAGCTTTCAGCAAGCTTTCCATTAACTCCAATGGTTATAAAATAGTCCATATCATCCTTAAGAGTCCTACCCATGGTATCCATAGTAATATTTGATTTTTTTAACATATTTATTATATCACTATATTGGGTAAATAGCACATTATGTTTTTTATGGATATCATGAGTGGCTATCTGATTTTTAATGATAGCTTCTCTTTCATCTAAAAATTTAGGAATACCTAAATAGGCCTTTGTCTTAGCTATCTTTGAAAGCACTGTAATAGAATGATGACTGATTCCAAAATGTCTCTTTCTTCTATCCTTAAAGCTTATTCTTGGTATACAAATTGGAACTCCTTCCAAATCATTTACAGCATCAATTATATTTCCCTGTTCAATACCTGTAAAACCGTATTTTGTTCCAGTTCCGATTATTCCAGGTCCCATTGAAACAATACATATATCGCAATTCAATATTTCCTTTGCAGCTATTAATCCATTATATATATTTATACACTCTAAATCGCCACCAAAGGCATGCCCAATAGTTATAGTACCATCTATATATCCTTCCTTTTTTAAATATCTAACTGTCTTACTAAAATCTATAGGTAATGCTCCTCCATCAGTCATGATATATGCAATACTTAATCTAGTATTTAAGCCTTTTAGAACTACTGTAAGTGGTGCTAAAACACTATGCAAGCCACCTATTAACACAGGCATTCCCTTTAAACTGTTAAATTCATTAAATACATGATGATATTTACTCCCTTGTTCTTCTACAGAATTCACTCTTATTTGTATAGGAGTATATCTTAGCTTCATAATATGTCCATTTTTCATACTTTGCTTGGTAGTTTTTTTCAAGTTAGCTAATACAAAATGATATCCTCCCGAGCCAAGTTTTAAATCCTGAGCAGTAGTATTTAATATTATTTCATTACCTTCTTCGATGTTATCTATAAGACTTTTATAGGCTATAGCCTTCTCCAATTTGCCATTAATATTAACTATTATTTCCATACTGCCTTCTCTAGCATCTATTATTTTCTCAACTATTCCAGTTTTTAAATTTAACACTTTAAATCACCTACACAAGGATTTATTTAATTGAGGAAATTGCATAATATATATGGTATAGCTTTAGGAAACTTAAAGCTATATGTAGTAGAAAGTTTTTGCAGAATGTAATTATGTAATTTGATCAATTAAAGATATTAAATCAACTTATTTTGA
This sequence comes from Paramaledivibacter caminithermalis DSM 15212, assembly GCF_900142245.1. Lineage (GTDB taxonomy): Bacteria > Bacillota > Clostridia > Peptostreptococcales > Caminicellaceae > Paramaledivibacter > Paramaledivibacter caminithermalis. The sequence continues at coordinate 81,501 of NZ_FRAG01000001.1, forward strand.
TAGTTTCTATGGCAGGGTTTTTAAAGACAAAAACTTTATTTATTCTCACAACGGTTTAAATCATATTTTATACATAAGCTCAACAACCTCAACCCCTACCCAACTCATCAAAAAAGTTTAAAATTTTATTTTTATTTATCAATTTTGTAAAAGAATATATTTCTGAATATAGGTTGGCTAAAATCAAAAAAATAATCAGTAAAGTTTTTATATTAAATTCAAGACTTGTTGCAATAATACCTAAAATAATTCCTAAACAATTTGAACCAACATCACCAAGCATCGATCTTCCCTTTATATCGTGGGAAAAATATGCTGAGGCTGCTCCTATAAAACTTAATAGTATTATTCTATAAATTCCATTAACAAAAAATAATAAAGGCATACTAAAAACAAAAAAAACCTTTAAAGCCCTCCCTGGTCTAAGATCTACTAAGTTTATAAAGTTGGTGAATAGTGAAATTACTAGTATGTTCGTTAGAAAATTAAGAAAATTAGAAGAAATCGTTAAACTAATCAAAATTGCAACTACTCCTCCAAATATGGCTTTTATTCCCCCTGTAGTTAATTTTAATTTTAGGAGCATGCTTATATGACCTTTAAACCCTTTTATATCATTATTGCCAATAAAATCATCTAATAATCCTGTAATCCCCATAACTAATGTGCCTAATAAAAAAATATATATTTCAGTATAATTGATCCTAATTATAAATATCAGTATAAATAAAGATACAAATAACATGTTAAAAATAAAAATTATTCCCATACTATTAGGTATCAAAGCACCCTTATAGTTTTTCTTTAAAAATCCTGAATTTGTATAAAGTTCCTCAACTAAGGGAATAATTAATTTATTAAAAAAATATGAAAAAAATACAGTTAGATATATCATATCTCCCATCCTAACCCCTTTTGAATCAATATCCAAAGTATTTGATAAAATTGCTTCCCTCTATGGATAAATCCTTTGAAATTTCTTCCACTTTCTCTGTGTCCCATCTCTACCTCAATCTCTTTTATAATAAAGCCTAATTTTAAAATATCAATGGTCATGCCCACCTCCACTCCATATTTTCTAGGTATATCTTGTATACTTCTAAGAACCTCAGTTTTATAAGCTCTTTGCCCTGAAAGGGTACAATCTATTTCTTGATCTGTAAAATACTTAACTCCATTTTTAGCTAGTGATTTTACTAATCCAAAACCACCCTTCTTTTTAGTCCTTGCAAACTTGGCTATTGTTACATCACATTCATTTTTTAATACTGGTTCAATTAGGTTGTCAATATCCTTACTAGATGCTTCTAAATCTCCATCTAAAAAAACAATTATTTCACTTTTATCAATAATTTTCCTTAGTCCATATTCTAATGCATATCCTTTGCCTCTATTTTTATTAAGCTTAAATACCTTTGCTCCTGCTTTACCTGACTTCAAAGCAGTATTATCCTTAGAACCATCATCTATAACATATACTTCCTTTATGTATTTAGAGTCCTTTATAGTTTTGATAGTATTTTCTATCTTATCTTCTTCGTTATGAGCAGGAACTAATGCGCATATATCTATCATTGATATTGTACCTCCTTTAAACAAAGCTTCCTTTGGAACTTTGTAGGTTAAGATTCCATTTTAGGTCAATCCTTTTAAGTATAGTTTAAGGTTGAGAACTCAGGTCATTCTCTTAGACCCTAAAATGCTTTGATAATATTTTTGCTAATTTACATCAAAACTTAAGATGTCTTTTGGTATTAAACTATCAGCTGTTACTTTCTCCCCGAAATGTCCTTTTTTTCCCTTTAAGATCATTAGCATGGCTATTTGTCCTAGCTTAGTATCAACATTATCTACAGTAGATATTCCATGTTCTTTGTAAAAGGATATGCATGAGTGGGTTGTGTTCGACTTTTCAACTGCCATTAGTGGAATATTACTGTTATTAATTAAATTTATAAATTCTTTTCTTACAAATGTATAGGATTGATTATTTATATTAAATCCATCATCAATTAATATAATAAAATCAATGTTTGAATATATATCTCCCTTATAATTTACATGATCCATTTTCCTTAAATAGAAAGGTAGTGTACTGTTGCTTTTTATAAGAGTTTTTGAATATATTTTTTCTGAATTAGCAATTTTACTCCCATTTTCATACTGACTTTCAATATTAAGATTACTTTTTAAAGTTTTTACAATGTCTTCAATATGATCATCCCTTACTTTAGGAATATTAACTTTAATTATTTTGTTTATTTTTGTATTGTTGAAAATTTCCTCAACATCAAAATAATCATTTTCAGTAAACATATCTATGGTCATTATATTTAATCCGTTTAAACTATTTTGGCATAAATCATAATACACTATATCTAAAAATTTATCCTTCCTTTCATTATCCTCTCTATACTTCTCAAGCTTACTCATAAGCTCATAGTTTTTTTGTTTGAATCCATCAAAGCCTTCTTCAATTTGACTGACTAAAACCTTTTGTTGTTCAATGAATAATTGTTGACTGTCTATTATTACCCCGACAAATATTCCTATTCCTAGGGATAAAAATATTGCAATTATTGTTATAATAAAATGTTTTATATTTATTACCATAAAATCCCCTTCAATTCATATAACAATTTAAGTCTTACTTGAAGCAATCTAATTATATGCTTACTAAGCGGTGAATATAATGAAATAATTATTATTGGAATTAATGATGAAATAACTACACTAAATAAATGTATAGGCTTTATTCTTTCTTTATATAGTTTATTGACTCCTTTGGCATCTATTAATTTACTACCTATCTTAAGCCTAACCAAAAACGTACTTGCCATACCCCTCCTACCTTTTTCTAAAAAATCTATCATATTGGTGTGGGTACCAACTGCAACAATTACATCTGCCCCTTTTTCATAGGCTAAAAGCATTGCAATGTCCTCACTAGTTCCAGGAGAAGGAAACAATTTGTAGTCTAATCCATGGTTTTCTATTCTATAAAGCCCTGGAGCTCTGCCATCTCTATAAGCATGTACTATGATTTCTTTACACATTTTTAAGCAGTCATCAGATACACTATCCATGTCTCCAACAACTATGTCAGGAATATATCCGAATTCCAAGAGTGCATCTCCACCACCATCTACACCAATAAGTATAGGTTTGACTTCTTGAATATATGTTCTTATTGCTAACAAATCTTTTTTATAATCCTTCCCCCTTACAACTACTAATACATGTCTATTTTTCATATTTATATCAATGTCAGGTATTTTTAGATTACCTAAAATAAGATTTTTTTCCTTCTTTGCATACTCTAAAGTATTTTCTATAAAGTCATCCAGTACAATCTCTAAATTATTATTTGCAGCTTCAGTTTTTATTTTAATCATTTCCTTTGTTAATATTTTACCTTTTCCAATATATTTATCCTCAACAAAAATTTTATTATGAATTATTCTAATTTTCTTGTTTTCCTCTATTAAATCAAAAGTGTTTTCATTTTCCATGTCGATCATCATAATACCTGCTTCAAGTAATATTGATGGTCCTCTATTTGGGTATTTACCACTTATAGATTCTTCTGCATTGATAACAGCTTTAGGGCGTTTTTCAACTAAAGATTTAGCTGCTATCTCATCAATATCTTTATGCTTTATTACAGCGATTTCTCCATAATTTAATCTTTTTACTAGATTCTTAGTTTTATAATCCTTTCTGGCAATGGATTCAATAACCATTACTACCTCCAATAATGAAATTTCTTCATATCATTCCCCCTCTTATTATTTCCATTAACAGTAAATTTATGATTTTTAATATAGATACACAACATTAACATTTAAAATATATTTCAAAGAAAATAATAAACGCTTCTACATTTTTTCTTTGAAATTTATTAAACCTTGAAGTTGTTTATCTCTATATGCATTACAAAATTTTAGTTTTTTACAAAACTTATTTTAAAACTACATTTTCTATTTATTTAAAGCAAATTCCACAATTTAATCAAGCCATAATTATGCAATTTTCTTATTCTTATTAAAAAGTTTGATACAAATTGTTGTAATTTTACTATTGCCTCGGAAATGGGAAAAGTATAAAAAATAATACTGTTATATTACATGATCTTACATGTATAAAAACTATAAATAGCAGATATTAATAAACTCTCCCACACAAATTAATTATAGGGATTTTAAGTAAATATTTTAATTTATACATATCCAAAACCCCCATAAGCATTGCGTATTTGTACTTGCTTAGGAACTCAAATTTTTTTGCAAAAAATTGCATAGCTAAAACAGAGTACAATAGAGTGCTAGAAAAAATTAAAATTGTTACCAGTAAAATATTAATGCAAATTATTTTCTTCCAAAACTCACTAGAAAGATCTTAGTACTTGGGACATAGAACCTGTAACTTAGAACACGTTGTAGCTGCCTTAGGGTATTTTAATATTTTATTATTCATTCTTTTTTTCATTAGTTTCCAAAACAAAATCCTTGTCCTTTAATTCCTTATATATTTCATTAATTGGAGAAAAATCTTTTATATCATTACCTGCTAAATATAGTATTTTTAAATTCTTTAAATTTGATACTGGAGTGATATTTGAAATTTTATTGTTTTTTATTACCAACTTTTCTAATACAGCTAGTTTATTTAATGGCTTTATATCGATTATTTCATTTTTATTTAAAGATAGATTTCTAAGTCTCTTTAAATCACCTATAGGACTAATATCTTCTATCTTGTTATGATATAAATACAGAACCTGTAGATTAGTTATTCCTTCTAAGTCACTAATATCCTTTATGTTATTTTCGGATAAATATAGTTGTTCTAATTTATCTTTATTTTTAATTCCCTCAATATTACTTATTTTATTACCATTTAATGCTAATATTTTTAAGGATGCTAGATTTTTTAAAGCATCAATTTCTTTGATTCTGTTTCTACTTAAATATAATGCTTTTAGGTTGGTTAAATTAGCTAAGGAGTTAATATCCTCTATGTTATTTCCATTTAGAGATAACTTCTCTAAATTTGTAAGACTCTCTAATGGCTTTAAGTTTGATATTTTATGATTATCCAAAATTAATTCTTTTAAATTAACGAAATGTTTTAAGGAATCCAAATCACAAATTTTTTCATCCTCTTTAGTAGGATTAGAGAAGGAAAGGCTTGTAATATTTTCAACATCATCCCTCATTATATTTCCATTTGGCTTATTAATTATCTCTCTAACTAGCTTTTCTAAACTTTTTTCACTAAAATTGATTATTTTAGATGTTGTTGCTTTATTCACTTCTTCTTTTTCACCTTTTTCTTTAGGTTCTTTATCTTCATCGCTACTGTTAATCACTTCTTTTATAGTCGCTGTACGTGTTTTCTGATCCCATTCTACTTCGTTCCCTAACAGTTCAGCAACTTTTCTTATGGGTATGTAGGTCGTACCTTCATAAAGTATATTATCTACTTTTATTTCTTCTCCATTTATTTCCAAATTAACTGAATCAAATACTACTTCTATGGTATGCTTTATATTTTCTGAAAAAACTAATATAGTTCCTAATATAAATGTGCTAAGTATACCTAAAATTAAACCTTTAAGGAATTGTTTATTCATTTCAATACCTCCTAAAAATTTAGAATTAATAATCTCCTTCAATATAATTGTTACCATTTTATAGAAATATAATACATATGTAATTATTTACTATAATTATATTATGTAAATTATTATAATTATAATACTTGTACTTTTATGATTAAGTATGTATTATTATTAATTATTTCCATTATTATGCTATAATATATATAATTCAACCTACCAAGCTGGTAAATAATTCTTTATTTTTTTGTAGCACCCTCGCCATAGAAACTAGTTTGGTTAGTTAATTTTATAATTATACATAATAATATAATCTATAGAAAACATTAAGGAGGTTTTTTTAATGGCTCTGGAAGATGTGAGAAAATATTTTAAAGAAAATAATCTGGATTATGAAATATTCCAAATGGATGAAAGTACAGCAACTGTTGAATTAGCAGCCAAAGCCCATGGTGTTGAGCCTCAGCTCATTGCAAAGACTATGGCTGTTAAATTAAAAGATAGGAATATTTTAATTGTTACTAAGGGAGATGCTAGAATAGATAATAGAAAATTTAAAGATACCTTTAAAACAAAGTGTAAAATGTTAAAGCCTGACGAAGTATTAGAAATAACTGGACATCCAGTAGGTGGAGTATGTCCATTTGGGCTGAAAAATCCAATGGATGTATATTTAGATATATCTTTAAATAATTTTGAATATGTCTACCCTGCTGCTGGTTCCACAAACTCATCAATCAAAATTACACCTATCCAATTAAAAAAAATTACCAATGCTGAATGGATAGATGTCTGCAAGCAGATAGTGTAAAATCACAAAAAAACATACTACATGTACATGTAAAGGAGTCAGTATCAGTTAATTAAATACTAACTCCTTGTTTTAATGCTGTTTATCTATATATAATCCCTATTTTAACCAAATCTTTTACAAGCAAACTTTCTGTTTGTTAAGTAACTATTGAGATAATTAATTCTTATATTGTATTATTCATTTTAATAAAAAACACTTCAAAATGGTTTAAAATATTAATTAATAAGTCATAATATTTTTAATATTAAAATATAATTTGAAAGGATGGGTTTTTATGAATAATAAAAATGTTATTGAGGTATGTAAAGAACACAAATTACAAAATACTCAAAATGTTTTATATTGGATTAATTACGATTATTTGTTTTATTACTCATGTGAAAATTGTACAAAACCTAATAAATGCAAGAAAACTAAATAATTTTTTTATTTGTAAGATCTTTAAAAATCTACTATAGCAAATATGCCTTTAATGCGTTTTAGTTTCAAACTCCAAGTTTTAAGATCATTTTTTAGATCTAAAAACCTGAATTTCTGCTTCTAAAATTTTACTGGTTATAGTTTACAATCAAACGCCTTAGTTATTAGTATATTTTGATAACCACAGATAAATAAATCATAATCAATCACCTAGCCAAAAATACAAGATGCCATTTATTCCATCATCAAGTTCAACTTCATACCAGCATGGTACACTTCCTTCAAGTTCGATGTGTTTTATCTTTATAATACTGTCCTTAGCAATTAATGTTTCTTCAATATCGTACGCTGGCATGAAATTTTTGGGAATAGTATCATATTCCTTAAAATAAGCATTAAAGTCATAACATACTTTATACTCTTTATTTAAATATTTAGTATGATCAATAACTGTGTATATTATATTACTACCAGTAACTTCAGCAATCTCGAATATAATAGCTGGAGAAACAAAATTTGCTGATGAAGTTATCATATGACCATTGCCATCAAGTTTTGGATATCCAGTTACTTGACCTAATAGAAGTATCTTTTTTCCTGTATATCTAAAGAAAGTAAAAGATGAATCGCCACTTGGACCATCATCATGTATAGTAAATTCAACGAATTTATCTTTAGTATCTAAATCAATTACATATATTTCATAAGGATTATGAAACTCATATTCAATAAAGCTATCATTAATCTGTAATACAGATTTATTAAGTCTACTCCCTCTAAACTTTATGAGAAAATTAACTAAGTCTTTCTTACCGTCACAATCGAAATCATAATTCTCCTTTATTGAATAAGATTTAAGTTCATCACCTTCAATCTCTTCCAATTCAATAAAATCTATTGCTAGTTTATCAATATTCATAAATAATTCTATATCAATATTGGACATATTCTCATCTGTTTCAATTTTATCAATATTTATTGTAGCGCATGAACATAAACCAATAGCTAAGAAAATAATTATGAACTTTATTTTCGACATATATTCCTCTCCCATTTCATTATTAAACTACCGTTACAAATGCTTGTATACCGTCAATAAACTAACTCAGTTCTATATAAAAATAGATAGATTAAATAATTTCAGCAATGTATCAATTAGTTTATCAATTTCTAAATCAAATTTTACATGACACAAAAACACCTCCACAATAGCTTTGAAATTCAAACCTATAAATGAAAGGTGTTTATCGGTATGTAGTAAATAGTGTTAATTATTAAACACAAATTTTAAAAACCCTTACTTTAAACTCTATTTAACCAATCATCTGCTCTATCCTAAGTTTATCAGCCACCATTGCTATGAATTCGCTGTTTGTCGGCTTGCCTTTACCATTACTTACTGTGTATCCAAATAATCTATTTATAGTATCTAATTTCCCTCTACTCCAAGCAACCTCTATAGCATGTCTTATTGCTCGCTCTACTCTACTTGGAGTAGTATTAAATTTCTTAGCTATATCAGGATATAATTCTTTTGTCACTGCACTTAAATATTCAACATTTTCTACAACCATTCCTATGGCTTCCCTCAGATATAAATATCCCTTTATATGAGCTGGAACCCCAATTTCATGAATAATATTTGTAATTTCTGCTTCTACTGAGATATTTTTAGGTTTTTTATCTACATTTACATTTGAAAAGTTAAAATCTCTTAAAGCCCTTTTCCTTTCAAAACTTTCATCAGAATTTCCCATTAGCTGTCTTATTCTTTTAATAAACACCTCAAAGTCAAAGGGTTTTACAACATAATAATCAGCGCCAAGATTTATAGCTTTCTGAGTAATTCTATCCTGTCCCACAGCAGAAAGAATTATAACCTTTGGCATTTCAGGTAAATCCAAAGTATACATTTTCTCTAAAACACCTAATCCATCAAGGTGAGGCATTATGATATCTAGAATCATAACATCTGGTATACACTGGGAGAGGATATCTATAGCTTCTATCCCATCCTTAGCCACACCAATGATTTCTAAATCATCTTGCTTACTCAAGTATTCATACAGAATATCGCAAAAATCTTTATTATCATCTGCGATCAATATCTTTATTTTTTCTTTCACAAAAAAACCCCCTTATAATATATTTAATACGCACTTTTTATGAATTCGACATAGAAAATAAATATCCTTCTGTTTTTTTTAATTTTCAAAAAAAAATGTAATTTATATCCATTTGATTCGTGTAAATGGATTTATTTTCATATGTTAATTAGATAATTTACGTCTAAAAAATTTGGCACTTTAAGTTATAAATAATTTAAAGTGCCAAATATTTAACCAGTTTTTCCTAGTTTCATGTTATTATAGGTTTGTATTCCTGATTTTTTAATCATCCACTCAATAAATATACCATACCCCTTTGTGGGGTCATTTACAAATACATGGGTCACGGCTCCAATAATTTTTCCATTTTGTATTATTGGGCTTCCACTCATTCCTTGTACAATTCCTCCAGTTTTTTTGAGAAGTTCTTCATCTACTATTTTAACTATCATACTTTTATTGCTTACTTTCCTTTGTGTATTAATTTTTTCTATTATAATATCATATTCTTTTATTTTATTATCATCTGTAGTAGTAAGAATCTTTGCAGGTCCTAGTTTAATTTCATTCTGAAGTGCAATCTCAATAGGCTTATTATATATTGGGTTTGTTAATTCTTTATACATTGTTCCATATATACCGTAATTTGTATTTTTTTCTAAAGCCCCCAATGGTTCAGTTGTCTCTAGAAAAATTCCTCTTATTTCACCTGCTTTTCCTCTTTTCCCCTGCTTTATAGAAACTACTCTGGATTTCATAATCTCTCCTTTGCCTATAGGCAATATTTTTCCAGTTTCAGCATCCGATATAGCATGACCTAATGCACCATATATCTTTGATTTTGGGTCAACAAATGTCAAAGTTCCTACACCTGCGGTTTTATCCTTTACCCAAAGTCCTATCTTATAGTCTTTATATATTTTACTCTTAACAGGCTTGATTTTACAATTTATAGTATTACTATTTCTCTTAGCTTTAACGTTTATTTCCTTTCCTTTATTGTAGTTTATTATATCGATTACATGATCTGCATTTTTTACTTTGATATTATTTATTTCTATTATACTATCTCCTATTCTTAAACCTCCATCATAACCTGGGTTATATTTTTTATTGTCTGGTCCTTCTATTTCTTCTAATCCTACGATCAGCACACCCTTTGTATTTAATTTCACTCCTATTGAATTTCCTCCTGGTATTACCTTAAGCTTAGGAAATACATCAATTGCTAATTTTTTGATTGGCAATATACCTAAAAGCTTTATTTCAAGATTTGTTTTTCCATTTTTCAATGGTACTATCTTCACTTGGTTTTTTTTATCCTCTGGGTTGTTTTCTACAGATATTTCAACAATTTCGTTATCTTCATTGTCTATAATTTCAAAGGGATATTTTATATTTAAAACATGTCCTTCGCCTTCAAATATATCTATTTTTGTTGGATAATATAAAAAAGTAACTAAATTCAAAAAAACTAAACCAAAGAAAAAAAATAGTATTGAAAGGGTTATTATTCTTTTGTATTTAAATCTCAAATAAACCCACTCCCTACATTAATCACTCCCTAAAAATAGATTTTACAATAGAGTAAATTCCATAGCATGTTTTATTATTTTGAAACATAAATCTATTAATAATTTAGCCTATTTCTGAATTCTTTATTCTATATATAGCACAATAAAATCTCTCAATTTTTGGGTATAAAAAAAAGCTGCACCAATCTTGCAGCTTCAGGCTTTTGACAAGGCCGAATTTATTTTTTATATTTACGAAATGAGGCTTTTTTTAACACTATCGGCCATATTTAGCATTTCTCTTGCATTTTTTATAGTCAAATCAGTTATTTTATTACCACCAATCAATCTGCTTATCTCATTTATTCTATCCTTTGCATTGAGTCTCTTTATAAATGTTTTGGTTTCATTGTCTGAAACTACTTTTTCTATAAACAAATGATTATCAGCCATTACAGCGATTTGAGGCAAGTGTGTAATACAAATTGTTTGATGATTTTTCGATATAAGTGCAATTTTTTCTCCAACAACATTAGCAGTCTTTCCACTTATTCCTGTATCTATTTCATCAAATATTAATGTTGATATATTGTCTATTTTAGCCAAAATAACCTTCATAGCCAGCATAATTCTGGATATCTCACCACCAGAGGCTACTTTTGACAGTTGTTTCAATGGTTCACCAGGATTAGTTGAAATCAAAAACTCAACTTTATCTATACCATATTTCGAAAAAATCAAATTTTTATCTTTACCAATATTTTGAGTTATATTTACTTTAAAATTTGCGTTTCTAAAATTTAAATCATTTAACTCTCGAACCATTTTATCTTCAAACTCTTTAGCTATTTTTTTTCTTTTCCTACTTAATGTATTGCTTACTTTCAAAAACTCTTCCTTACACGCTTTTATATCTTCGTTTAAGGTCTTTATCCTATTTGCGCTATCTTCTAATTCAACAAGTTCTTTATATAATTTATCTCTATACTCTAATATTTCTTCAATAGTATTTCCATATTTTCTTTTTAAATTATTAATAGTATCTAGTCTTTTTTCAACATCAAATAGAGTCTCTGGATCATAAGTAATATTTTCACCGTAAATTCTCATATCTGTTGCAATATCTTGTAATCTATAAAATATATCTTGAAGCTCGTTATTTAAACTCATTATACTATCGTCAAGATTAGATATTTTTTCAAAGTCGCTCAGAATGTTAGATAATGTTCCTAATATTGACTGATTATCCTGTAAGCCTGCTGAAATTTTATCATGGCTCTCATGAATGATTGAATAAATTTTTTCTGCATTTTTAAGTAAATTAAATTGCTTTGCTAAAGTATTATCTTCTTCAATTTTAAGATTACAAGAATCGATCTCTTCAATTTGAAACTTTATTAAATCTATTCTTCTTTCTCTTTCTTTATCATTAAAATCAATAGATTGTAATTTGTCTTCTATATCTTTTATTTCTTTATATATTTTTTTTACTTTATTTAAATCATCAAATAATATTTCATTTCCAAATAAGTCTAACATATGTAAATGATTTTCTGAATATAAAAGGGATTGGTGTTCATGTTGACCATGAATATCTATAAGCATTTTTGCCACTTTTTTAGCAAAGGCTAATTGTACTATTCGTCCATTTATTCTAGAAATGCTTTTGCCAGTCCCAAAAATTTCTCTGTTTAAAATAATAATATTATCCTCACAATCGATTCCATATTCATCGAGCAATTTTTTTAAAGCTTCATTTTCAAAGGCAAAAACAATTTGTATTACAGCCTTCTTTTTTCCTGTTCTTATGTAATTTTTACTAGATTTTCCGCCCAATGCCAAACTTATTGCATCTATTATAATAGATTTTCCAGCTCCAGTCTCGCCTGATAATACATTAAACCCTTCAGTGAAATTTATATTAACATTTTCAATCAATACAAAATTTTCAATATTGAGTTCAAGGAGCATATACATCCTCCATTCTCTATTTCATCAATTTCTTAAATTCATCAATTATCTCTTTTTTATCAATATCTTCACTAACTAGTACGAATATAGTATTATCTCCAGCCATTGTTCCTGTTACTCCTTTTAAATCCAAGACATCAATAGCTTCAGCCGCAGCGTTGGCAGCACCACTTAAAGTCTTTAATACAATAATATTTCCAGAATGATCAATACCTAAGACTGAATCTCTAAATATCTTAATTAAACGGTCTGATACAACATTATCTTGTTGTTTTATAGCAGCATACTTATATTTCCCATTTTTCGTTAACACTTTAATTAATCTAAGTTCTTTAATATCTCTAGAAACAGTTGCTTGTGTAACATTAAAACCATTCTTTTTTAAATATTCAGCTAACTCCTCTTGCGTTTCAATTTCATGATTCTCAATTATTTCGAGAATTTTTGCATGTCTTGAATATTTCATATAAACCTCCCAAAAAATAATTTTTATAGGAAAACCTTTTTATATATATTATTATACTACATATTTTTACATTTTCCTTTTTTTATTTTATTTTTATGCCATAATTTGAATGAAATATCTAGTTTAGATCATTGTGAGCTTTTTCTACAACTTCGTAGACAATATTTCCCACATCCAATGCTTCTACAGAGGGGATATTTGAAACATATGCAAGAAATTCTCTATTACCCTTTGGTCCTTTAATAGGAGAGAAGGTTAGTTCATTGACTGTTAAACCTATTTCTATAGCAAAGTTCAGTATATCTTCAATAACTTCTCTGTGCACACCTTTATCTCTAACAACACCATTTTTGCCAACCTTGCTTCTTCCAGCTTCAAATTGTGGTTTTATTAGAAATACTATCTTGCCATTTTCCTTTACCAAGCTCTTTACAACAGGTAGGACAATTTTCAAAGAAATAAACGAAACATCTATTGATGCAAAATCTATTTTATCCTCTATATCTTCGGGCTTTACATATCGTATATTAGTTCTTTCCATAGATATTACTCTATCATCTTGACGTAATTTCCAATCAAGCTGTCCATATCCAACATCTATAGAATATACTTTCTTTGCTCCATTTTGAAGCATACAATCGGTAAAGCCTCCAGTTGATGCACCAACATCCATACATATTTTTCCCTTTAAATCAATATTATATTTTTTTATTGCCTTCTCTAGTTTTAATCCACCTCTACTAACATAAGGTAATGCTTTGCCTTTTATCTCAATATCAGCATCACTATCTACCTTCATCCCTGGCTTGTCAACAAGTAAATTGTTTACATAAACAATTCCTGACATAAGAGACTTCTTTGCTTTCTCACGAGACTCAAAATAATTTCTCTCCACTAGTAATGTATCAATTCTTACCTTTTTTTTCATATAATTCTCCTTATTATTGCTACTATTTTAAATAACTAATTATTTGTTTATATATACCTTCAGTATCTAAATTGTAATTTTTAAAAAGAGTTTCTGTTTCCCCATGTTCAATAAATTTATCTGGAAAAGCAAAAACTTTTACATTTTTACTTCCTATTTCATTACTACTTAGCATATTTAAAATCTGGCTACCAAATCCACCTATTTTTACATTATCCTCCATTGTAAATATATTATTGATATCTTTTATACTAGATAATATAGTATCTTTATCAAGGGGTTTAACAAATCTAGCATTAATAACTGTAGTTTCTATACCATCCTTCTTTAATAACTTTGACACTTCTATGGCTCTTGCTACCATTTTGCCTACAGCAATAATACAAGCATCCTTACCAATACTAATTACTTCAGCCCTTTCATCATATATATCATCTATATTATTTTCTGTTGTAAGGTCTTTACTTATTCCTCTAGGATATCTTATTGCAATAGGACTTTTCTGTGAAAAAGCATATTTCATCATTGATCTGAGTTCTTTGCCATCCTTTGGTACAGCTATCTTTATGTTTGGAATATTGCTAAGAAAGGATAAATCAAAAACTCCGTGATGAGTCTCACCATCATGTCCAACTATCCCAGCTCTATCAATACATAAAACTACAGGTAGATTTTGAAGACAAACATCATGTAATACTTGATCATATCCTCTTTGTAAAAATGTTGAATAAACAGCAAATACAGGTCGTAATCCATTTGAAGCTAATCCTGCTGCAAAGGTTACTCCATGCTGCTCAGCTATTCCTACATCAAAAAACCTTTCGGGATATTTTTCAGCAAACTTACTTAGTCCAGTACCAGATGGCATAGCAGCAGTAATGGCAACAATGTCTGAATTTTCTTCAGCCAACTCTAATAAAGTATCGCCAAAAATGTTAGAATAGGTCTGCCCTTCTGTCTTTTCAATTTTTTTCCCTGTTTCAAGAGCAAAGGGTCCGATACCATGGAATTTGTCTGGATATCTTTCAGCAAATCTATAACCTTTTCCCTTCTTAGTTATAGTATGGATTAAAATAGGTCCCTTCATTTTTTTAGCCCTTTTAAAAACATCAGTTAGCTCTTTTATATCATGTCCATTCACAGGTCCAATATATGTGAATCCAAGTTCTTCGAATAATACTCCTGGAACAAAGAAATATTTTATAGTTTCCTTTGCTTTTTGAGCAGTTTTTACCACAGATTTTCCTATGGCAGGAATCTTACTTAATATTTGCTCTACATCATCCTTCATTTTAAAGTATGTGGGGTCAGTTCTTAACCTATTTAGATATTTTGATAATCCTCCCACATTTTCAGATATTGACATTTCATTATCATTTAATATTACAATAAAATCGGTTTCTGAATGTCCTGCATGATTTAAAGCCTCGAAGGCCATTCCTCCAGTCAAAGCTCCATCACCAATAATAGACAAAACAGAATATTTTTCACCCTTTAAATCCCTTGCCAACGCCATACCTAACCCAGCTGAAATTGAGGTGCTACTATGTCCCGTCTCAAAGCAATCATGAACGCTTTCCTTGCATTTTGGAAATCCACTAAGTCCCTTAAACTGCCTAAGTGTATGAAATTTATCCTTTCTTCCAGTAATGATTTTATGTACATAAGCTTGATGACCAACATCCCAAATAATTTTGTCATTAGGACTGTTAAAGACTCTATGGAGAGCAAGAGTAAGTTCAACAATTCCTAAATTGGAAGCTAAGTGTCCACCAGTTTTAGATACTGATTCCAATAAGAAATTCCTTATTTCTTTACTAAGCCTTCTAAGATCTTCATAGCTTAATTCTCTTAAATCTTCTGGTGAATTAACCTTAGTTATGATTCTATACAAACCTCTTCATCTCACTTTCTCTTAGTTTAATTTACCATCTCAATTTTTCCGAAATCCCAAAATAATAGCCTCTTTTTTCTTGGTTCCTTTATTTTTTTTTCTTATTTTCGGGTAATAAATCTATCTTTAAATTAACCTTTATCCAATAAAGTATTTTAGCAACCTTAAACACTATATCCTTAGAGTTTTTTAGTGCTATCTCTTTTCCCAAGGCTTTCCCTCCTACTGTAATAGCTGCAACAACTCCACTCAAAATGAAACTATAATAAGCTGTATTTATACCATTATAAATCCTGCTTATTTGCACTAAAATTATAGCTCCTGCCGCCCCACTTATTATCCCAGCTATATCTCCTATAACATCATTGCAAAAGTTGGATACTGGACCTGCATTTTTTATTAATTTAATGCCAAATTTAGCTCCATCAATTTTTTTTGATGCCATGGCATGAAAAGGTTTTTCATCTGCTGCAGCAACTGCAATACCTATTAAATCCGATATTATTCCTAAAAAAACAATTATAATTAAGATTATAAATGCCATAGCTATAGATGTATTTCTAAGTAAAGCCTCAGAAGCAGAGCTCATAAAAACCGCTAGGATAAAAGTAATTATTGTAATATTAATTACCCATTTTATATTATAGCCTTTGCCAACATTTTTTTTCTTATTTTTTTCCTTTTCTTTTTTTTTCTTATCCAATTTTGAACACACCTTTTTTTTACATTCGATCTAATTAATTTTTTATGTAATTTGTAATTTTTTCCATTAGTACTATATTCAAAAAAACTGATAGCTAATGCCATCAGTTATAAAGATATACAACTTCAAAGCTTTTGATGTTCAAGAAAAAAGCTTAAGATAAATTGTCCTCTTGAATATCTATAGGAATTTCTAAATAGCCAAAACTAAAACCTGATTATTACTCTTTACTTGAGGGTAATATATTAAGTAAACTTTGCAGCTTAGGTCCAGTAGGATTTCCCATATGAGTACTGTTCCGTCGCCGGATCAGCGGTTTCCCTTTAAACCCATATTTATATTGTCGCCATATATAAAACTAGATTACCACTGAGTCTGCACTATAATCCTCAATATATCTCCATATTGGAACAGTCTAGGAGTTTTCCTCAACAGGCACGCTAATCCCTAGCCTCTTTTGCAGCATAGGTTTAGAATACAAATGTATCTATTTTATGGTCCCATAAAACAGACACCCTTACGTATCCATCCACCTATCCCACTCAAGGCAGGCTACACTGCACGTAGCAGACGAACTACCACATTGCAGGTTAATCCTAAATTATTAATATAATTTAGGTCTCCACGGATAGAGGGTCAACGCCCACATGCCATTGTGGATCGCCCCCAAATCCTTACTCCCAGCATAAGCCCCCGACTGGGCGTCGAAAGCCAATACCAGGAACTTCATCGATGTGCCCTTTGACGGATTTTTAGCCCCGCCTTCAGAATTAGCAGCTCTGACTAGAATACTGCACCACTCAAGTGCAAAGGACATTATAACATAAAATTTCATATTTTTCAATTGCATTATTTGGACAACCAATGGCTTTTATTAAATCATTAAATTAGCAACTAAAATACCTAAAATTGCTCCTGCAAAGACCTCTACAGGGGTATGCCCCACCAATTCCTTTAGTCTTTTTTCCTGAATATGTTTGCTTTTATGCTTATCCTCTAAAATTTTATTTAGTATTATGGCTTGCTTCCCAACGGCCCTTCTAACTCCTGCTGCATCATACATTACTATTAAAGCAAATACTAAAGAAATCGCATAAGAAGTCGAAGTCCAACCAGCCTTTAGTCCTACTGAAGTGGATAAACCCATCACTATAGATGAATGGGAACTAGGCATACCACCAGAACCAACAAATCTATATAAGTCTATTTTTTTCTTAGTCAAAAGTGTAATAACTACCTTTAGTGCCTGGGCAATAAACCAGGAAGTAAAGGATACATTTAATATTTGATTTTTTAGGATTTCATTAAAAAATGTCACTCAATCCCACCCTTTTCTAATGATCTCTAACTTCTAAATACTTTGCCAGACTCCTTAAAAACTCAGCCTTTTCTTTAAATATTTCCAAAGATTTAAGGCTGTTCTCAATTAATCCTGAAACTATTTCTTTTGATTTTTCAATACCATATAAAGATGGATATGTGGATTTTTCATTGCTTTTATCACTTCCTACTTTTTTGCCAAGCTTTTCTTCATCACCAATCTCATCAAGTATATCATCGACTATTTGAAATGCAAGTCCAATACACCTGCCATAATTTTGTAATTCTAGATACTGATTTTCCTCTGCCCCACCAAGTATTGCTCCAGCATTTATAGAAGCTTCTATTAACGCTGAAGTTTTATGTTTATGTATAAAATCTAGGGTCTCTATATCGATCTTTTTCCCTTCCCATTCCAAATCTACCACCTGCCCACCAATCATTCCATTAATACCCGATGCTTTGGAAATTATTTGCATAGCCTTTATCCCTCTATTACAAAGCTTAGGATCATTATTTATACTATCGAGCATTGTTTCAAATGCTAGATTCAAAAGACCATCACCTGCTAAAATAGCGATGCCTTCACCATACACCTTATGATTAGTAAGTTTACCTCTTCTATAATCATCATTATCCATTGCAGGAAGATCATCATGTATTAGTGAATATGTATGTATCATCTCCATCGCCAAAGCAAAGGGCATAGCATAATCTATATCTCCATCAAGAATATTGCAAACCTCCAATAAAAGCACAGGTCTTAATCTCTTTCCTCCAGCTTTAATGCTATACTCCATTGCTTCAATTACAGTTTTTTGAAGCCCATTTTTATCTTTAAAAACTTCTCCTATAACCTTATCTATTTTACTTTTCCTTTGTAAAAGCTGTACCTTAAAGTCCATTTTACTCCTCCTCACCAATATCAAAGGGCTTTTCTATAATACAATCATTATCTTTAAGTAATAAGGAAATCTTCTGCTGTGCATCATTTAATACATTATTGCAAAGCCTATACAGTCTTATACCTTCTTCAAAATATATTAAAGATTCTTCAAGGGACAGATTGCCTTCTTCAAGTAGCTTTACTACTTCCTTTAATCTATTTAGATTCCCTTCAAAACTTTCTTTATTATTCTTACTATTTATCAAAAATACTTTCCCCTTTCATTTTGTCATTAACTATACATCTTAAAGTACCATTTTTTACCATTATATTGACATTGTCTCCAATATGAACGTCGTCAATATTAGAAATGGTTTTAGTCTTATTCTCATCCATAAGTATACTGTACCCTCTTTCAATTGTTGATAGAGGACTCAAATTATTTAGATTATCTCCCAATGAAGTAAGAATTTCCTTTAAAACAGTATATTCTATCTTTATGTTACTTTTAATGCTTGTATACATATGATCTAGCGTCTGCTGTTCTTCTTTGATTTTATAAAACAAATGTCTTTTAATTCTATCTTCATTATAGCTATTAAGGTTATCCGTTAAATTGGAAAGTCTATTTACCATGTTATTTTTAAGGTTATTATAAGAATAATCGACAGCATTTCTTACTTCGTTTAAGGAGGGAACAGCTATTTCACCAGCAGCAGAAGGAGTAGGAGCCCTTAAATCCGATACAAAATCCGATATAGTAAAGTCAGTTTCATGTCCTATAGCAGAAATTATAGGTATCCTAGAGTGAAATATACTTTCTGCAACAATTTCTTCATTAAATGCCCAAAGTTCTTCTATAGAGCCACCACCCCTTGTTAGGATAATCAAATCAACATAATCTAAATTATTAAGCTCCTCTATTGCTTCTGATATTTTTAAAGGAGCTTTTTCACCCTGTACTAAAACTGGATAAACAAGAATATCAACAAGGTTATTTCTTCTAGTTACGACTGAAATGACATCTCTGACAGCAGCACCTGTAGGTGACGTTACCACTGCAATTTTCCTAGGGAAAAATGGAATCGGCTTTTTTTTATTTTCATCAAAATATCCTTTTTTGTATAATATCTCCTTTAATTTTTCAAATTCTAAATATAGTTTACCTAAACCTACCTGCTCTAAGCTGCTAACATATAATTGATATTCTCCATTTCTTTCATATATGGAAATATACCCCTTTGCAATTACATTCATACCATCTTCAGGCATAAATTTAAGCTTTCTAAAATCATTAGAAAACATTACACATCTTAGCTTACTATTTGCATCCTTTAAAGAAAAGTAACAATGTCCACTATTATGAAGCTTGAAATTTGATATTTCTCCCTTTATCATAATATTATTCAATATAGGATCATACATTAATATTCTTTTTAAATAACTATTCAATTCTGATACTGTTAAAGTTTTTATTCCCATTAGTTTTAAAATGCCTCCAAAATATTTTCTACTATTATATAGATTTCCAATAGTAAAACTTAATTTATACATACCAAAATATCTAGAGCTTTTAAGGATTTTTTATATGTATAAATTAATTGTTTTACTGGAATATCTATACATAAATACAAAAATCTTATATCTGAAGTTTATTAAACTGCTATTTCTTTAATCCAAGTAGCGCAGTACCTACTGCATTATCTGTACAGAATTTAGCCTTTCCAAAATGAATTTCTATACCTTTTTGGTTTAGCTTTCTATATAAATTATCTCTCAAAAACCTATTTGATGCAACTCCACCTGCTATTAAAATTTTATTAATTCTATGTACATCTACTGCTTTACTGATTACTTCATATAAAGACCTGTGGATACAGTCAAATAATCCAAGGGCAATATCACTTTTGTTTCCTCTACCTTCTTCTACTAACTTTTTTGTAAAGGTTTCCGCTCCAGAAAAATTTATATAGGTCCCACTTGTACTAACGGGGATTTTTATACTCTCATATACTCCAGCCTGAGACATCTCATCCAGCTCTTTACCTGATGGGAATTTTAATCCCATCATAACTCCTATTCTATCAATAAGCTGTCCTGCACTTATATCCTTTGTGCCACCAATTATTTGACAATCATATCTATTATCTTTCCTTTGTACTTTTAGGACCTCGGTTGTGCCTCCAGAAATATGTAATGCTATAAAATCATCATCCATAAACCCACAAGACCATTTAGCAGCTTCTATATGACCTTCCTGATGACTATATTCTTCATATTCTGTTTTTAGAGTAGATGCTATGGTTTTACCAAAGGATACCCCCGCCAAAAAAACAGGCATATATGAATTTTCCAAATTTCTAGGACTATTGCTGCAGCAAACCTTAATAATTTTTTTTGTATCGATTTCATCAGATATCTTTTTATATAATAATGGAAAATTCTTCATATGATGAAAAACAGCATCGGACTGCCTTAATCCTTTGTATCCCTTCTTAACATCTAATATCCTTCTTTCATCCATCAAAAGACCTTTCTTTTCGTCGACTATAGCTATTGAGGTAGTATAACAACTTGTATCAATACCTAAAACATATTTATTCATGGTACTCTTCCTTGCTGACAACCTCTCCTAAAAGTCCACTGATGAAAGCAGCCGAATCATCGGTTCCATATTTTTTTCCAAGCTCAATAGCTTCATTTATAGATACCTTCATAGGTATATCATGTCTAAACAATATTTCACACAATCCTATTCTAAGTATCGATAAATCTATCATTGATATTCTTTCCATATTCCATCCCTTTAAATTGTCATTGATGTTTTTATCTATCAAATCTTTATTTTTAATAAATATATCAATCATATTATCTATATATTTTCTATCATTTTTATTATCAACTACTCCTTCAATATATTTTCTAGCTACATCTGAGGTGTATTCTTTATGAATCTCCATTTGATAATATACCTGCATTACAGTTTCTCTAGCCATTCTTCTACTCATTTTTATCCTCCTTACGTTATCATATTCAATCTGTCAAATTATCAAATATATTCTTGTGTCTTCTAACTATGTATTCTTATTTATTTTTTACTAATATTATCATAAGATACATAAAACAAACTAACTCTCTATTGCAAGAGAGTTAGTTTGTAAGCTTTGACATTAATTTATTCTTCATCAACCACTTCTTTTTCCTTTTCCTTTTTAGGTATATAAACTCCTTGAACATGCACATTGACTTCAATCACCTTAAGCCCTGTCATAGTTTCTATAGCATTTTTTACATTTTCCTGTACCTTCCACGCAACATCAGGAATCTTAACACCATAATCTACTACTACAAATAAATCTACAGCAGCTTCTTCTTCTCCAACATCAACCTTTACTCCCTTTGAGAGATTCTTTTTACCAAAGAAATCAGTAATATTTCCTGCTAATCCTCCACTCATTGAACAAATCCCTTCAACCTCTCCTGCTGCTAATCCTGCAATAGTCGCAACAACATCATCCGATATCTTTATCTGACCATACTGCATATTATCTATTTGAGAATTATTCTCCATAATTTTACCTCCAATTTCCTCTATTATATGGATTTCCCATAGTAAACCTTAATTTATAAATATCAAAATATCCAGAGTTTTTAAGGATTTTTGATGTGCATAAATTAACTGTTTTACTGGAATATCTATATATTGATTATTATATCAAAATGTTATTTTGTTTACAATTAGCTATATAGGTATTTTTTATATTTATTTATTTTGTATTGTTATATTATCTAGTGAATATTTCGTTTCTCTAGTAACTATATCCAATATCTTAGCTATATCAGATTGAATCAGTTTTTGACTTTGTACTGTAACATATACATTTTCATCAGTTATAAATACAACAGCTTCTTCAAAGCCTTTGCTTTTAATTAAGCTTTCAACGATTTTTTCTTTATTCATAATGTCAATCATCTTTAATTTTTTATTCACAGCATTTTTTCTTAATTCTTCACTAACTTTATCATTATCGATTATTTCATCGAATCTCTCTATAGTTTTTTCTCTTTCAACTTCCATATCAATTTTAGCTTGTAAAAAATAATTAAAGTCCCTCATGTCATTACTTACCAAGGAATTCTCAATATTTGAATTTGATACAGCTATAATATCCTCTAAATCATTATTTGTACTATCAACAATATTATTACCATCTTCTATCGTTATTATTGATGATGTTGCCGTTTCACCATCTGAAGGGCCTTCATGGGTTATGCTATCCTTTAAAGAATCTTCATCATTCATCTCAGCCATCTTATTTTCCTCATATTCTTTAAACTTAGATGAGGTTTCTAATGAAGATTGATTATTAAGCATATAGTTCAAATAACTGATTGATATCAATACAAAAACTAAGGACAATATTATTAGCTTTCTTTTCTCAAATTTAAAATTAAACATGTTTTATCCCCCTATTTTAATTTTGATTATAGATTTTAACCTTATGACTCTTTATTTGAAATATGGTCGTAACTGCCTCCAAAAGATTATTCCTAATCTCAGGGTTATCTGCTCCCTGTGCTACCACTATTACTCCTCTAATTATTGGCTTAATCTCTTTTATTACAATTGGAGAATTCCTGTAATCCTTATCACTTACAGTAACAATATTTTCTGTAATATTTTCTTGCTTTGTAACCCTTTTTCCACCTTGATTATCAGTTTCTTGAGTGGTTTGTTCAGACTTAGTAGTATTTGATGCAGGCACAACCTCAGCAGTTGTTTCATATGTAATCATGACCTCTACTTCTCCAACACCTTCAATTTGATTTAGTATTGCTTCTAATCGACTCTCCATATTATCACTATATGCAGTTTCTAGTATTTTAGTATCCTTAGATGCTTCATCAATTTCATCAATATTGTCATTATCCATAATTTCAGAATATTCCTTAGGAAAGAATGTACTTAAAGAAATCAAGATAATTATGCAAATTATAACAACTACTAATAGATTATTTATAATCTTTTTTCTATTGGCATTATCTAATATATCCTTTAACTTATTTAAAAATTTCATACTCCATCCCCCTCGCAACCAAGCTTTATAGCATCAACCCTCTCATAATAGCTAGAAGGCTTGACCCAAACACTAAATCTCAGTCTTAATCTCAACCTCAATCTTGACCTTACTCTCAATAATTCACTACCACTTTAATTTCATTTAAGTTGTAAATATTAGATATATCTTCCTTTATTTTTTTTCTTAAGTCTGTATCAATATTATTATCCTCATTACTATTATTATTAGTACCAGTATTTTGTTCATTATTTATAACATCAATTTTTACAATGGGAATTGCATTTTCATTTAGTTTTGTATTTCTGTCCGCTAACGATAATTCTAGGCTTTTTATTTCCCCAAATTTTCCATCTTTACTATTCTCCAATTCAATATTTACTTTAGTAACTTTAACATCATATTTGCTTTCTACTCTATAAACTATATCCTCTTTAATTCTATTCTTATACAATGAAGACAACTGCTCTACTTGTTTGTTTTCTATATTAGAATTAATGAAGGAATACTCTTTTTTATCCAGTTTACTTGATATCTTAAAGACTTCATTTTCTAAATTTTCATTACTGTTTAAAAAATCTATTATGGGACTTAAAATTATTATCATAACTATAAACCCCAAAATTAGATTCAAATATTTTTTTATTTTACCATCGGGTATTAATATATCTAAAAAGCTTACTAGTATTATTACCATCACAATATTTTTAATCCAAAGCTTTATATCTTCTATCATTAAGACACCTACCTTATCATAGCCGTAATATTTCCTGCTCCAACTACAGCCGTTATAGCTATAAAAAACATGATTGCAACAGATATAACTGTAGCAAATACTACTACAAGGGCATTACTCATATCATTGATACAATTCACTATCTTTGTATCACTTATTGGCTCTATTAATACAGCGGTAATTTTATAAATTATGATAAGTGATAATATCTTCAATATCGGAAATGTTACTATAGTCAATATTATTATCAATCCTACTACTCCCACAGCATTTTTTATTAATAATGAGCATCCAAGCACCGTATCTACAGCGTCAGACATAAAGCCTCCAACTATAGGAATAAAGCTGTCAACCGCAAATTTTGCTGTTCTTAAGGTAACTCCATCGGTACTAGATGTCAAAACTCCCTCTATAGTAACAACACCAAAGAAAATAGTAAGCATTAATCCTATTAAGGTTATACTTCCCTGCTTAATTAACGAAGCCAACTTCGATACATGAATTTTTGTTGGTAAGTTATTTACTATGGCAAGTATTGCAGATAAAAATATTAATGGTAATATAATATCCCTCATAATAGTACTTGTAATGCCAATTGTTCCCACCATAATTGGTTTAAAAATAGCCGATGAGGTTATACTTCCTGCTGCCATTAATAAGCTAAGTAATATGGGCATTAAAGATTGCATGAAGCTCACCATATTATCTATAGCCTGCTGACCAACATTCATAGCAACTGTGAAGGCTTTTACCAACAAACCAGCAATTACTAGATAACAGGCATAAAATGCTATTTCGTTAGTGGAATTATTTCCAAAAGAATTAGTTAAATTGTTTAGTAGACTACATAATACTGATATAATAATTAATTGAGATAGCAATTTTGAATTTACAATTATTTCTTTAAAAAGTTTCTTAATGAATCCTATTAAAATGCCTTTGAAGGATAAATTCAATTCTCCTTTTATAGCCTTCATTATATATGTCTTAATATTAATTTTTGTCATATTCATTGAATTATCATCATTCATACTATTAATCAGTTCTTCTATTTCGCTTAAGTCTATGGAATCAAGCTGCTCCATTATTAAATTTTCCGTAAGTCCTAGCGTTTTCTTATCGCCTTCCTTACAGTAAACTATATTAGTAAGTGCAATAAATAACATTAGTACAATAATTATTTTTTTCTTCATTTGCTCACATCCTAATGTATCAATTTAATTATTAAATTTAAAACCGACAGTAATATTGGTAATGCCAAAGTCATTATAATAATCTTTCCAGCAAACTCTATTTTTGATGCTATTGATGACTCACCAGTGTCCCTGCAAACCTGAGCACCAAACTCAGTAATGTATGCTATACCTATAATTTTGAAAATTGATTTTAAATATATTACTTCTATATCCAGTTTATTTGTAAGCTCATGGATAACCTCTAATATAGAAGCAAGCTTGCTTATCATAAGCAAAAAGATTACTACTCCAGCAGCGATACTTATATGAACTCCGTATTCAGGTTTGTATTGCTTTACTATCACTGCAAGTATTGTAGCTGTGATTCCAAGAGCAACAATTTTGAATATCTCCATCAAATCACACCTTTTATCAATATATTTCAAACATAGCTCGTACTGTTGTAAATAAGTTGTTTATCAGCTTTACTATCATCAAAAGAACAATTATTAGCCCAGCTATTGTAGTCATCATTGCCATTTCATCTCTTCCAGAATGTTTAAGCACCAGATTAAGTATCGATACTAAAATTCCAATGGCAGCAATCTTAAAAATCAAGCTTATATCTATTGCCATATTAACCCTCCTAATTAAATTAAAATTATTACTATTGCCAAGCCTAGTAAAGCTCCTAGTTTATTAAATATTTTTCCATTCTTCTCTTTTTCTTTTATGGCTTTACCTTTCTGTTGAATTAAAAGTATTTTTGTATATTCAAAATGTTTTCGTTGAGTTTCCTTATTTCCTAAGCCAAGCTCCTTAGCAAAATCAACTATTATCTCTATATCTTCCCCTGTAAGGAATAATAAATCAATATTATTGTTTATAACCTGCTTCCAAGCTTCATCTATGCCATTCCCCTCTCTATTATTTAGCTTCTCCCATGTTTCTTCAAAAACCCAAGCTATACTTTTATGACTTCTATCAGCAATTCTTTTCATAGCTACTGGAAGGGGATTAGAATAGTATACTATATCATTTTCCAAGCTATTAAGGGCACTTATAAAATATTCTATCTGCCTAACCCTTAGTCCATATTTTAGAGATATTAGGTATCCTATTGCCCAAGATGAGAATAGTAAAACTGTCCCGACAGTAAGCTTAAGTACCATGTCCTTCCCTCCTCTCATCTATGGGTATTTCATTTAGAATACTATTTGTTTTTAGATCAATAACCTCTTTAACTGTTCCAACCCTTGGTCTGTTTGTCAATATTATTACTCTTTCAAATATTTTATTTTCAATTAAAATCGATATATTTTTTCTCTTTATATCTTCAATACTATCTCCATGAACGGTTGTAATGAACTTTACTCCTGCATTCATGGCCTCCTTTAATGCATATATATCCTCATCCCTACCTATTTCATCGGTTGCTATTACCCTTGGAGACATGGATCTAATAAGCATAATCATACCTTCGGCCTTTGGACAACCATCAAGAACATCGGTTTTGATTCCAATATCCTTTTGAGGAATACCATTATAGCATCCTGCTATTTCTGATCTTTCATCGACTATAGAAACACTAATACCCTTAAAATTGTATCTCCTAATACCGCTACTAATAAGTCTTATAATATCCCTTAATATTGTTGTTTTTCCACAGCCAGGAGGCGAAACTATAAGGGTGTTAAATACTGAATCTGGACCATTTATTATATAATTTATAACCTTCTCACTGCATCCTATTTTTTCTTTGGATATACGTATATTTAATGCCGATATATCTTTAATAGTTCTAACTTTTCTATTTTCAATAATGGCTTTACCACATATTCCCACCCTATGTCCTCCTTTTATGGTTATAAAGCCATTTTTTATCTCTTCCTCAAGGGCATAGGCAGAATAATCGGTTACGAGCCTAAAACAAGTCATTATATCATCTTTATTTACCATAATTATTTTATGTATCATTTTTGTAGGCCATCCATTCTCTGATAAAAAATAATCTTCTCCATGGCAATTTATGAGCAATGGTTTATTGACCCTCAATCTGATTTCTTCGACATCTTTTAAAAAACTATACTGCAAATTACCTAAAATGTTTCTCAGCTTTCTAGGTAAAATTTCAAATATTTCTCTATAATTTATTTCTAAGTTTTCTCCTATGTTGCTTAGTTTTAAATTCACATTCTTATTCTTTAGTTTTTCCACTACATGTCCCTCCTTTTTATAAATAATATTTTCTTATTAAGAATTTATGCTTGTTTTTTTTTCAAAAAAAACAAAAACCCGATACGAATTGTATCGGGTTTAAATTCAAATTTTAATGGTTACAGCAATCACATTCATCATCATTAGTTATATGTATGGTTTCATTGCATTCTGGACAATCTATTTTTATTTCACCTTCATCATTTTCATCTAATAAATCTTCATCTAAGTAGATTATTTCTCCGCAAACTGGGCATTTTATTTCGTCAAAATCAATAAACTCTTCATCATCAAATTCATCATAAAAATCATCTTCTATATCAGTTAAATCTTCATCTATTGCTTCTACATAATCATTAACTTCTGCTAATCCATCATCTAATTCATCTATTGAATCAGCAAAGTCTTCAAGAACATCAATAATATTTTTTAATAGTTTACCCTCTTTAGTATTTGTATCTAATTCCATTCCTTCTGCTAATCCTTTAAGATATGAAACCCTTTCATTTAAATAGCTCATAGTAAACCTCCTTAAAATTAATTTTTATTTAAAGTCATTTCTAAAAAAACTTAACAATAAATAAACACTTGTACATTCTAAGCTTCATTTTATATTATTACCTTTATGCCCTTGATAAATACTCTCCTGTTCTAGTATCTATTTTAATTTTGTCTCCTTCATTAACAAATAAAGGCACTTGAACTTCAGCTCCAGTTTCAAGCACGGCACGTTTTGTGACGTTAGTAGCTGTATCACCCTTTACACCAGGTTCAGTTTCAGATACAACTAGCTCAACAAAGTTGGGTGGAGCAACCTGAAAGCATTTACCTTTATAAAATTTCAAGGTGGCGTTATCATTTTCTTTAATATACTTTATTGCATCTTCTACTTGATCTTCTGTAAGAGGTATTTGTTCATAGGTTTCATTATCCATAAAATAATAAAGTTCTCCATCATTATACAAATATTGCATTTCTTTAGTCTCAATATGCGCTCTAGGAAATTTATCATTTGGATTGAAAGCTTCTTCTCTAATAGAACCTGTTACTATATTTTTATATTTAGTTCTAACAAACGCAGCCCCTTTACCTGGTTTAACATGTTGAAAATCAAGTACTACATATGGCTGTCCATTAATCTCAAATGTTATTCCTTTTCTAAAATCTCCTGCTGAAATCATTTTTTTATCCCTCCATAATAGTTAGTTTTCAAATTTAAAAATCAATAATTTTTTAGCCAGCTGCCAGCTGCTAGATTTTAGTATGAGTCAAGTTTTTAGACTTGCTTTTTACAGTATAATAGTTATTAATACGCTTTGCAAGTATATTTATTATATCAAACTATAATTCAATTAAATGTTTAGGTGATTTAGATAAAGTTTCACATCCATCTTCAGTTACTACTATTAAATCTTCTATCCTAACTCCTCCAAAATTCGGTAAATATATCCCTGGCTCGTCGGTAACTACCATATTAGCTTTTAAAGTATCTTTGCCTAGTGGAGATAATCTTGGCCCTTCGTGGACTTCCAATCCAACACCATGACCTAATCCATGACCAAAATACTTCCCATAGCCCTTTTTCTCAATTATGTCACGTGCTAGCTTATCAACATCACATCCTTTAATACCAGGTTTTATATGCTTTAAAGCCTCTTCTTGAGCTTCTAATACTGTGTTGTATATTTCTTTTTGTTTATCCGTCGCTTTACCTATTACAACTGTTCTAGTCATATCAGAACAATATCCATTATATATACATCCAAAATCTAATGTCACAAAATCTCCATCTTCTATTTTCTTTTTTGATGCCACACCATGGGGCAGTGAAGATCTTTTACCTGAAGCAACTATGCTTTCAAAGGATGTACCTGAAGCTCCTTTTTTCTTCATAAAGCCTTCTAGCTCTAAAGACACTTCCCATTCAGTAATACCAGGTCTTAGTATACTACATATGTACTCAAAGGCCTTATCTGCTATTTCTGCAGCCTTTTTTATCTGTTTTATTTCATCCTCATCTTTTACTATTCTAAGCTTATTTAGCGTATCCTTCAATGGATTTAATTCAATATTATTAAGCTTTTCCATAAATTCGTTATATTGGCTGACTGTAACATATTCATCTTCAAAGCCTAATTTCTTCAAACCTAATTCATTCAAAATATCATATAAGGTTCTTTCATTATTATGTTCAATTATATCAAACCCTTTACATTGGTCGGATGCTTGCTGTACATATCTAAAATCTGTAACAAAGAGCTCTCTATCTTCAGTAATAATTACATATCCTGACGTTCCAGTAAATCCACATAAATATCTTCTATTTTCTGGTTTGTAAACTATTGCTGAATCTAGTTCTTTATCCTTTAAGTATTTTTTTAAACCTTCAACCCTCTTATTCAAAAGTACACCCCCATTATAAATTGATGCTAAATCATTATAAAATTATAAATAAGTAGTATATAGTTCTGATAAAGCTTTTGCCACTTCTTACTAGATTATAATATCATAAAAATCATTGTTTGAATATACTTTATTCTCTGCATTATTATATACAAAAGTTCGGAATAATAAACGGTTATAGATTAAAATGTACACCCTTTTTAATAAGGTATTAAATATACTAACTAATGCCTTGGATTTTTTGAAACTATGTCTATAGCATCTATCAATGCTTTCATTACATCAGTCTCAAACTGACTATTCATTTCATCAACTTTTGAATATAGTTCTCCTTTATTGGTAACAACATAATGAGGCTTCAGTTTATTTAAAGCAATAGCTTTCATATCTAACATACATTTTTCACAGGTACATATTTTATCGAAAGCCTTAAGTAAATTTGGTAATACATGGTCAACAGCTAATTCCATATAATTCTTAAGAAACATAAAAATCCCTCCATAATTTAATCAACCCTTTTACTGGCACATCTATAAAACGTATGCTCATATGTTTGTACAGTCTCTCAAACATAATCCTTTATAATATCTTCATATATTAGAATTCAATTAGTTTTCAAAAAATCCTCCAAGGATTTACTGTTTTTTAATATCTTATAATCATATTTTTCTCTTTTTCGAATATTAATAAGAATTATATAAGAAAGGATGGTTTATTAATATGAGTCAGTGTATCTATATAAAAGAATGTTCTTACATTAATGGCACAATTAAAAATGAGAAGGCTTTTAAAGAGGTTTTTAAATCAAATTTTTGTAAATATTACTATAAAAAATGTGCTATCTGGAAAATAGCACATAATTTTGGGATGAAAAATGTACCCAAAAACCTTCTGCCCTTTCAACATACTATGCTTCATCACAAAAAATATGAAGATGTTTTATAGTTCTTGGCTTCATACTATTTCTTTTTCTTTCTATTATCCCAAAAAGCATATACTCCGTTTTTGTAGTTCCCTTTTTTTCTACTATCTATGTGAAAAAAATTATCATAAAAGCCTATTCCTCCACCTAGTCCTCCTAGTTCACACAACTCTATCCATTTATTTTTTAAATTATTCAAAAATTGTTCTTGTCTTTTTTTTGTAAAGCCATAAAATTCATCGGGTAATAATATATCGCTGGCTATACCTTGCATATGCCTACTGTTAGGGCTACCACCTATTTTTTTATTATATTCTTTAGTTCTATATCCTGAAACAACTATCATTGGCCTATTGTACCAATTTCTAAATTTTTGTAATCTTTCTATATGATCTAATACTGCTGCATTTAAAAGGACTTCTCCATTATTTTTGCATTTAAATTCATCTATGTTAAAATTTTTTGTTATTTGTCCATCAAAAACTTGTATTTTCAACATTCTAGTTTCACCCCTTAATATAATACTCAATCATCTTGTTTTTGCTACTCAGAAAACTCTAATCCTTTCTGGACTTATCAGAAATATATGCTTTTTATATATCCACAGGACAAAGGCTTCTTCGACGCATTTTAGTTGTAAGTTACAAGTTCCAAGTTTTAAGGTCATTCTTTTAGGTCTAAAAAACCTTAACTCCTGATTCTAAAATTTTTCTGGTAATAGTTTGCATTTACTTTCTGTTATTTGAATTTACTTGAATTCAAACATGTAATTTCTTGCAAAAAAAGTTTGAGTTCTTTAGCAATAAAAAAAGAGTCAATAAGATCAATAATTTCATGATTATCTATTGACTCTTTTAATTAAACCTATGATGTTGTATAAATATTTAGACTAGCTTCTGTAAGCTTAACCCATAATCTTACATATATTATTTGAAAATTCTACGGGATCATTTATAGGTAAACCTTCAATAAGCAATGCTTGATTATATAGTAAATTAGTATATAAATTTAATTTCTCTTCATCTTTTTCATAAGCATTCTTTAATGCTTTGAACACCTCATGGTTAACGTTGATTTCCAATATCTTATCGGCTTCTATATTTTGGTTATTAGGCATTGAGTTAAGTATTTTTTCCATTTCAATAGATAACTCACCATCATTTGCCAAGCATACAGGGTGATTTTTTAATCTTTTTGACACTCTTACGTCCTTTACTTTATTTCCTAATATATTTTTCATTTTTTCAAATAGCTTTATATTTTCATTATCTTCGTTATCAGATTTATCTTCGCTTTCTTCTGGCTCAATACCTAAATCCCCACTTGACACAGATTTAAATTCTTTTTCTTTATAATTCATTAATACCTTTATGGCAAACTCATCAATATCATCAGTAAAATATAAAATTTCATATCCCTTTTCTGATACAAGTTCTATCTGAGGCATTTTTTCAATTCTTTCATATGTTTCTCCAACAGCATAGTAAATGTATTTTTGGTCCTCAGGCATCCTTGAAATATAGTCATCTAGTGATACCATTTTCTTCTCTTTTGAAGAATAAAACATCAATAAATCCTGTAAAAAGTCTTTATTCATTCCGAATTTATCATATACTCCATATTTTAATTGTCTTCCAAAGGCTTTATAGAATTTTTCATATTTATCTCTTTCATTCTTCAACATATTCACTAATTCTTTTTTAATCTTATTCTTTATATTTTTAGCAATAAGCTTAAGCTGCCTATCATGCTGTAACATTTCTCTAGATATATTTAAAGATAAGTCTTCTGAATCAACCATTCCTTTAACAAAGCTAAAATAATCAGGAAGTAATTCTTGACATTTATTCATTATTAAAACGCCATTTGAATATAACTCCAGACCCTTTTCATATTCCTTAGTATAATAATCGAAGGGGATGTTTTCAGGAATAAATAATATTGCATTATACCTTATAGCCCCATCAGCACTAATATGTATGTGCTTTAATGGCTTGTCAAAACCATAATGTTTTTCAGAATAGAAATTTTCATAGTCTTCATCAGTAAGTTCTGTCTTGTTCTTTCTCCAAATAGGAACCATACTATTTATAGTTCTTTCAACAATATAATCTTCATATTCATTTTCTGTTCCTTCTTTTATCCTACTTTCGGTAACATTCATTTTTATTGGATACTTAATAAAATCAGAGTATTTCTTTATTATAGATTTTAATTTATACTCTTCTAAATATTCATCATATTTTTCATCTTCTGTGTTCTCTTTAATCTTCAGTATAATATCTGTACCAACGCTATCCTTTTCACACTCTTCAATAGTATACCCTTCTGTACCTCGAGATTGCCATTTATATGCTTTATCGCTACCAAAAGCCCTACTAATAACAGTGACAACATCTGACACCATAAATGCAGAATAGAATCCAACACCAAATTGTCCAATGATATCATATCCATCCTTTATCTCATTTTCTTTTTTGAAAGCCAATGATCCACTTTTGGCAATGGTTCCGAGGTTATTTTCAAGTTCTTCCTTTGTCATGCCTATACCAGTATCAGAAACCTTAAGTATTCTCTTTTCTTTATCAGCAATAACCTTTATATAATGGTTTTCCTTATTAAAAGTTAAAGAATCATCAGTTAATTCTTTATAATACATTTTATCAATTGCATCACTGGCATTAGATATTAATTCTCTTAAAAATATCTCCTTATGCGTATAAATTGAATTGATCATCATATCCAGTAATCTTTTGGATTCTGCTTTGAACTCTTTCATTGCCATCTTAAGTATCCCCTTTCTTTATGATATTACAAGTTCTGTTAGCACTCTTATTTTATGAGTGCTAATAATTATTGTTTAACATATTCTTGTTTATGTGTCAATATTTTTAAGAAATTTTTTATTAATTAAAAAAATCCTATAATATCTTATACATGGTACAGCTAAAGATAACCAACTCTAAAATATTAGAAATTTTATAGAAAAAATATAGAATCATAAATTATTTTATTTGAAATATAGGTTGTTGAATAACTATTTTTACTAAAAGTAAAATGCTGTATTTTAACTATCAAAATTATTTTTTATAAAAATGATTCCAATTTTATAATGTAGAAAATTAGCCGAATTATCAATCCCAAAATTTAGTTATTCAACAACCTAGAAATATATTACCCCTTGAAGTCGTTTATCTATATAAAAAATTCAAAATTGTTGACACCCCACTAAGCTGTTCTAGTCTAGTAATTTTTTAATAATATTAGCTATTTTGTATAACTTACATATTCTCTTAGATACTATATATTCCTCTTTTTAGGATTCTATTAAAACAATATTTAATCCTATATAACCATCATTTACTGTACTCATATTATGCGCAAGACATGTAATAGAAGTATTAGGCGCTATTTGAACATTTCCATCGCAAGGGTATATAGTTACTCCACTTTCTTGAATAAATCCCCCTATTAAAACTTCACTTCCTCCAGTAGGTTCACTTGTTAAAATTTTATACTCAGCTGTCGCTGCACAGTTATCACCAAACTTGTTATTTCCATTTCGAGGTATAATATCTGTTCCTCCAACAAATGGGAGATTTCGGTATATTAGAAAAGAAGATTGAACAACTGAACTTACACAAATATTTCCTAAGCTTAGTATTTTACCAGAACCTATTGGATTGCTAATAGAAAGAGCTAGATAATCACCTTTAGGAATAAGTATAATCCCTACAGATACAATATAAATATTGCCTCGTGAAGATAAAGTTTCTAAGGAAGTTATAACATTAGCTTTTACGGGATCAACAATTTTTATATTAGGCATTCTCTTCACCCCCCTACCATACTATGCATCGGGAAATTTATATTAGATACAAATTAAATACAATTATTATTTTAAGCAATTGTCGCATGACTTCTATAAAAAATAAATCAGACCCTAATTACTTAGAGTCTTCCTTTAGCCCATTAAATGCTTTTTTAAGTTTACATAAAGCTTTTTTCTCAATCCTAGAAACGTAGGAACGTGAGATACCTAATAACTTAGCAATTTCTTTTTGTGTTTTGCAACCTCCATTAGCCAAGCCATACCTCAATTCTATTACTATTTTCTCTCTTTTTTTTAGGACCTTTGACATTTTATTATATAGTTTTTTTATCTGCATTTTAAGTTCTACTTCATCTATTACAGAATCACAATCTGTACCTAGAATGTCCATCAAGGAAATTTCATTGCCTTCTTTATCTATTCCTATAGGCTCCTGAATAGAAACTTCATTTTTTGTTTTTTTGCCAGCTCTAATTGTCATTAATATTTCATTAGCTATATTTACTAAAATGCTACTTAAAATGTTAAAATAAAAAGCTAGAATCCAATATCAAAATTAATAATTCCAGATTAGAAGCTTCATCCCTTTATTTAACTTCTTAACTTTCTTTTTTTGATTTCTGCAACAATCCATATTGCTATTGGAAAGATTACTTGAAAGGGAAAATTATAATAGGGCCATATATCTCTGTTAAATTCGAAATAATACATCACACTTTCATACTGAAAATAAGATAAATTAATTGTCAGTAAAGAAATTGGTATTATAATAAATCTATAATCCCTAAATTTAAATAATTTTGAGACCCCTTTGCATGCACATAATAATAATATGCTTATTTTAATAAAGCCTCCTAATATAAATATTGTAATTACAACTACTTCTATTCTTTGCAATGTATTTGCAATATTTATTTTGGAAAGAGTAGCATGTGAAGGATATACTGTTGTTATTGTAGTATTCACTCCTAACACTAAAATATTGGTTATGGAAAGCAAAGCTAAATAGCTTGCTCCAATCAATAGACCTATAATGTATATTCTATAGGAGGATTTCTTTTTTTTGAAGTTAGAAAAAGCCATAGTAAATACTACTATTTGAATTAATGGAAATGTAAATACGCTAAAAGCGCCATCTAAAATTGGTTTAAACCCTTGACTAAATACAGGCCTAAGATTATTTATTTCCATTTTAGGAATTAAAAAGAGTATTAGTATCAATATAGTAAAAATAACTATAAACATGAATACTACACTAATTCTTCCTAGATTCTCGATTCCCTCCTTTATTGCCCAAATACATAGAATACCCAAAAAACCTATTACTACAATCTGAGGCGTTTTTTCAAAACTGACTATATTAATAAATTGACCATAATTCACAAGTATGTCACTAGCCATAAAATATACAAACCAAATGTATAGCATTATCATTATCTTTCCTATTAACTTCCCAAAACAAGCTTCAATAATATAGAATAAATCTTTACCCGGAAAAATGTAGTGAAGTCTTGCAAATATACCTAACATAGGCAACACCATAATTACTCCTAAAATAAAAGCTAACCATAAATCTTTTTTAGCTTCTATTCCTTGGGCAAATATTGAAGATGAACCTACTATAAATAAAACTATTAGAGCTATACCTTGTTTATCTGAAACAACTTCTTTTTTCACAATTTGAGCCTCCATTAATATTTTAAAACATTAGTATTTTAAATTAGTATTTGTAAAATCATTACAAATATTTCACAATTTTTCTTTCATCGCTTCGATTCTGATATCTTCTTTAATTTCATTAAAAAGCTTCACCTTATCCTCTGGAGAACACCTAAGTTTTTCTATGTAATCCTTTATCATTTTTGCATGGGTTTCTGCTATTTTCTCCTTTAGTACCCTATTTCCTGCTTCAGTTGTAGGAAAATGAATTCTAATCTTCATATCTCTACCCCCTTCTACTGATACAAATATATGAAAATAAATATATGTCCTATGTAGATTTATTTTAATATAAAATTGCAAATTCCATACTAATATTAGTCATTATTTTTACAAAAGATTATATATTGTAATATAAACAATATATAGGGTGATACTATGAAGGCTGCAATATATTCTAGGAAATCTAAATTTACTGGCAAGGGTGAGTCAATTCAAAATCAGATAGAAATTTGCAAAGAATATGGAGATAAACATTTTCATATTGATGAATTTATCATATATGAAGATGAGGGCTTTTCTGGTGGAAATATTGATAGACCTGAATACCAAAGAATGTTAGATGATGCTGAAAAAAAAAGATTCGATATATTAATATGCTATAGACTCGATAGGATCAGTAGGAATATCTCTAATTTTTCTGAAATAATCGAAACACTTCAAAATAAAGGGATAGCATTTGTTTCTGTTAAAGAACAGTTTGATACCTCAACCCCTATGGGTCGTGCCATGATGTATATTGCTTCAGTTTTTGCCCAGCTAGAAAGAGAAACAATAGCTGAAAGAATACGGGATAATATGCTCCAACTCGCTAAAACTGGTAGATGGCTGGGAGGCACAACTCCTACTGGATTCGTTTCCAAACCAGTAACCAATATTATAGAAGGTAAAAATATGAGTTACTATAAACTTTCACCCGTGGAAGATGAATTAAAAATAGTTAAGCTAATTTATGATAAATTCTTACAATTAAAGTCTTTAACAAAAGTAGAGACATATTGTATTCAGAATAATATTAAATCAAAGAATGGTGTTGATTATAGCCGATTTTCTTTAAAATTAATTTTGTCTAATCCTGTGTATGCTATTGCTGATAAAAAGTTATACGATTACTTAATATCAAATGATTACCCAGTATATGCCTCTAAGAGAGATTTTAATGGGATCAACGGTATTATGGCATATAATAAGACATTGCAGAAAAAAAATAAGTCAAATAAGCTTAAGGATGTTTCTGAATGGATTATTGCAATTGGAGATCACAAGGGAGTTATCTCTAGTGAAAAATGGATTGCAGTTCAGAACTTGCTAAAGCTAAATAGCTCTAAAACTTTTAGAAAAGTTAAAAATACAAACTGCCTACTAGCTGGATTATTAAGATGTAGCAATTGTGGCAGTTTTATGAGACCTAAATACGGACGTTTAAAGAAAAATGGAGAGAAGGCATTTTATTATATTTGTGAACTTAAAGAAAAGAGTAGAAGACAAAAATGCAATGTCAAAAATGTAAACGGGAACAAGCTCGATAAATTATTAATTGAAGAAATTAAAAAGATATCAACCAGCAGTTTAAATTTATTTAACAAAATAAATGATACTAAAATGAATATTCAACCAACTCAAAGCAATATAGATTACGAAATTGAAATATTAGAAAGTAGTATAAAAAATAATAGAAAGGCTATTAATAACTTGGTTAATAGCCTTTCCCAAGGTAAAGATAAAGCTGCTTCTAAATATATAATAAAAGAAATTGATAATCTTGATAAACAGGCATCTATTTTTGAGGAAAGATTAAAAACCCTTACTGAAAAAACTGATAATTTGTGCAAAGAAAGTATTGATGACATAAAGAATATGTTAAAAGCCTTTCCTCGAGTTGTTGATGAAATAAGTCCCAACCAGAAGAGAAACTATATAAAAAATCTTATTGATGAAGTAACCTGGGATGGTGAATACCTAAATGTTGTTGTATTTGGAGCTAATCCTATAGACATGCAGTAAAATATTGCCACTATGTGCCTATAGCATTTTCTATACACCTTGCTGCATATGTTGCAAGTCTTGTACCTTTACTTGTATCAAATGTCGTTATTGCTTTTATTAAACCAATTGTACCAATAGATATAAGATCATCCGTATTATATCCTGTATTATGGTATTTTTTTACTACATGGGCAACTAATCTAAGGTTTTTTTCAATAAGTATATTTTTAGCATTTTCATCGCCCCTTGAATATAACTCTAAGTATTTTTCTTCTTCTTCTTGATTAAGGGGCTTTGGAAAGGAAGTATTATTTGCAACAAATGCAGATAGAAAAAGTAAAGGAAGTGATACAAGAGTTAACCACATGTGACTGCCACCTCCATAATATTAGTCATTTTAAATTATATGTTTAAAATATTGATTTTGTGCATGTCTTGAAGGTATTATTTTTCAATTTCCTTTTTCAAGCATTTTTTTAGCAATATTTGAAAATATAGGTGTAGCTATTCTCCCACCACTTCCCTTATCTTCTACAATAACTGTAACTACATATTCGGATTTTTTTCCCAAAAAAAATCCAGTAAACCAAGCATGGACAGTTTCTCCATACTTCCCAACAGCCTCAGCTGAACCTGTTTTCCCATAGCTTTCAACACCCTGTATCTGAGCTCGTTTACCCGTACCTTCTTCTATAACTGCCCTCATCATTTTTTTTATTTTACTTGCAGTATCACTGGAAATAACTCTATTGTTTTCCTTATCATTATATTCCTTTAAAAGTTCTCCATTATTTTTTACTATACCTTTAACAAGCCTTACACCAACATCTATTCCGTCATTTGCTATGACATTTGTAAATCTAGCAACTTGTAGAGGAGTAACTTCTATAGTACCCTGCCCTATTGCAACATTTCCTATACCTGGTCCCTTTACATAATCTATAGATGGCAAAATTCCACCAGTCTCTTCCTCTAGCTTAATTCCAGTTTTTCTACCAATACCAAATCTATCAGCCATTTCAATAAGCTTTTCTCCCCCTAGCATCTGGGCTGCCTTAATAAATGCTGAATTACATGATAATGCAAAGGCTTCTTCAAAACTCAATTCTCCATGACCACCTCTATTATAACTATTACATTTTATCATATTTACTCCTAACATTTCATACCCTTGACATATCAATTTATCATTTAAGTCAATTGTATTATTTTCCAATAACGCTGCTGCTACAATAATTTTAAAAACTGATCCAGGAGGAAATGATATCTGAACTGCTTTGTTATATAATTCCTTTTCATCACTCTCCAAATGTGAACTAATATCATCCTGTCTAAAATTTGGTCTGCTAACCATTGCTAAAATATCTCCTGACCTACTATCTAAAACAACAACACTTCCTGTATAATTTTTTTCATCTAATTCTTCCTCACATATTTGTTGAATTTCCCTATCTAAAGTGGTAATAATATTTTTATTGGTATCTTCATCACTTTCTATAAGTATATATCCAAATCCTGGAATAATTCTGTTTTGGGCATCAGTTATAGCCCCAACCCTCTTTTCTCGATTCTCAACAAGTTCCTTGTTAAAATATTTTTCCAATCCTGATACGCCATTGTTGGTTGATTTATTTATATAGCCTATAACATGGGATGCTATACCGTTATCGGTATACCTCTTTGTACGCTCTATAATGGCTACACCTTTATTTCTTAACATCTCAATAATTAATTTTTCATTATAATTATTAATTAACAACTCTATTTTTTTACCCCTTGAAAGCATATTTATGATATCTTCTCTTTTAGTCCCTGTTAATTTACTTATATTCTCTGTATCTTTATCATATAATTTAAATCCAGGTTCTAAAACCAAGAATTTTTCCTTAACATTGCTCGTTAGAGATTTTCCATTTCTATCATATATTATGCCCCTATCAACTATAGTCTCCATTATGCAAAACCACTGTTTAAAGGCTTTTTTACTATATTCTTCTCTCTTTATAATTTGAATATATAATAATCTTGAAGTTAACATGAATAAGACTATAGCTATGATACTAAAAACTGTTAAAAGCCTTTTTTTCTTTAAGTTTTCTTGTTTTTTAGTTTTTCTTAAATCTTCTTTTTTAGATTTATCCATAAAAAACACCTTCCCCTATGGATTATTACCATTAAAAAGAAGGTTATACAACAATATGCTAAAAACACCCTGATAATCTTTATAGTGCAAAATCACTGCCGTTTTGTTTTTCATATATTATTGATTTTACCTTTGCCACAACTATATCAATTGCAACTTTATTATATCCACCCTCTGGTATGATTATATCGGCATATTTTTTAGTTGGCTCTATAAATTGCTGATGAGCTGGTTTTACAGTATTGAGGTATTGGGTTATTACAGATTCTAATGTTCTTCCTCTATCGGAAATATCTCTTACTATTCTTCTAATGACCCTTACATCAGCATCAGTATCGACAAATATCTTTATATCCATTAAATTTCTTAACCTTTCATCCTCTAAAATCATTATTCCCTCTAATATTATAATATCCTTTGGTTCGACCTTTACTGTTTCTTGCTTTCTAATATGCTTTGAAAAATCGTATATGGGCTTATCGATTAATTTTGCATCAAGTAAAGCCTTAAGATGCTGAAGCAGTAAATCTGTATCGAAAGCTAGGGGATGGTCATAATTTGTTTTAATTCTTTCTTCAAAGGATAAATGCTTTTGATCTTTATAGTAGGAATCTTGTTCAATAATACATATATTCTTCTCAGGCAAACTCTCATATATAGCCTTTGCTACAGTAGTTTTCCCAGAACCAGTCCCACCAGTGATTCCAATTAGTATCGGTCTATTCAAGCTAATTCTCCTCCCTTTTTCTCCTCAATATATAATATTTCTCTACGGGTTTATCCATAAGTATTTTTATTTTTTGTTGTGCATGTGGAGCAACATCTATTTCTTTGCCCTTATCGTTATACATCTTCGTTATAACTTGACTAAAACCTTTATAATTGGGACCAATTATTTCGATATCGTCACCCTTGAACATTCTATTTCTTTGCTCAACTATAGCTATACCTGTTTTTTCATCGTATTCTAAAACAATACCAATAAAATCATATTTCCTAATATATGAACTGGTAGTATATAGTTGATCATCCTCAGTAGGTTTATTCAAATAAAATCCTGTAGTAAATTTTCTATGACTTACTTTGCTAAGTTC
This sequence comes from Paramaledivibacter caminithermalis DSM 15212, assembly GCF_900142245.1. Taxonomy (GTDB): domain Bacteria; phylum Bacillota; class Clostridia; order Peptostreptococcales; family Caminicellaceae; genus Paramaledivibacter; species Paramaledivibacter caminithermalis. The sequence goes on from NZ_FRAG01000001.1 coordinate 123,450, forward strand.
TTCAATCCACTCTGAATTGAATTTAAAGCTTTCTGGAGATTTTAAATATTCGTCTATAGCCTTTCTATATACCCTTACAGTATTAGCAACATAATATATACTTTTCATTCGTCCTTCTATCTTGAAACTATATATGCCAGAGTTAATCAATTCTGGGATATGATTTATCATACATAAATCCTTAGAATTAAAGAAATATGTCCCCTTTTCATCTTCAATAACTGGAATGTATTCTCCCGGTCTTTGTTCTTCCACAAGATAATAATTCCATCTGCAAGGATGAGCACATTCTCCTCTGTTAGAATCTCTATTTGCCATATAATTGCTTAAAAGACATCTTCCTGAATAGGAAATGCACATAGCACCATGTATAAATCCCTCTAGTTGTAAATCCTTTGGAGTATTTTTTCTTATTTCTCTGATTTCTTCAAATGATAATTCCCTAGCCAAAACTATTCTTTTTACACCTTGTTTATACCAAAATTTAGCACTCATATAGTTTGTGTTATTAGCTTGGGTACTAAGATGAATTTCTAAGTTTGGTGCATACTCCTTGACATACATAAGGGTTCCTGGATCAGAAAGTATAATAGCATCTACATCTAATTCATTTAATTTCTCAAGATAACCTGGTAATTCATTCAAATCTTCATTATGGGGTATGATATTCAATGTAACATACACTTTTTTACCCCTTTCATGGGCAAATTTTATTCCTTCTTCCATATCTTCAAATGAAAAGTTTCTTGCACTGGCACGAAGACCAAATATTTGTCCCCCAATATAGACTGCATCTGCTCCATAAATGCAAGCAAATTTAAGCTTTTCCAAGTCTCCAGCAGGAGCTAATAATTCAACCTCTTTATTCACTAAAATTCCTCCCTGATTTATAAGTTAATGCAACACCATCACCTATTGGAATTATACTTGTAGTTAACTCAGGATGATCTGATATATATTTTAGATATTTTCTCATTCTTTTAACTATTGTTATTTTTCGCCTAATTAAATATTCATTGGATGCAACCATTCCCTTATATAATACATTATCTGAAACAATAATACCATTATCATTTAATTTTTCTATACAAGACAATAAAAATTTTTGATAATGACCTTTAGCTGCATCTAAAAAAATCATATCAAACTTACCATTAATCTGAGGAAAAACATCTACAGCATCTCCTAATAAAACTTGAATATTTGATTCAAGTCCTGCCTTTTTAATATTTTCAAAAGCTATCTTGTGCATATCCTCTCTTTTTTCAATAGTCACTATTCTCCCTTTATCATCCATTGCCTTAGAAAATACTAATGCCGAATATCCTATTGCTGTACCTACCTCTAATATACTGCTAATCCTACTTGTTTTTATTATGACATCTAAAAATTTTGCTACCTCTGGATGAATAATGGGAACATTATTTTCCTCCGCAAATTCTTCAAGTTCCTTCAGTATCCCTTGATTTTCAGGTAGCAGTTCCCTTATATATTCTTCAACTAATTTATCTACAATATTGCTCAATATAAACACTCCTTTGTGGCTGAAGACCTTTGTAGTTAAAAATTGCAAATTACAAGTATTAGGATATTCCTAATTGGTTTTGAATTAGAAAAATTCTATAAATCATTTCAAAAATTAATACGTGGTTCTTACCACGTATTAGTTTTTCCAGAATGTTGTAAATTAATTATTATTCTTTGCTTTTAAATGCTCACTATAGGTTCTACTAAATACATGAGATCCATCACCTTTGGCAACAAAATATAAATAGCTTGTATCATCAGGATATAAAGCTGCCTCAATTGAAGCCTTTCCTGGTGAGGCAATAGGCTTTGGCGGAAGTCCTTTGTATATATAAGTATTATATTGTGAATCTATCTCTAAATCCTGGTAGGTTAGATTTTGTTTCCTTTCTCCTAATATATACTGAACAGTAGCACAGGACTGAAGAAGCATATCTTTTTTTAATCTATTATGGAACACGCTTGAAATTATTTTTCTTTCTTTATCTACTCGAGCTTCTCTCTCAATAATGGATGCCAGTGTAATAACATCCTTTATACTCATATCAAGCTCCTTTGCTCTTTTATAATATTCATTTTGAAAAATTTCATCAAAGCGATTTAACATTTTAAAAACTATTTCCTCTTCACTTATGTCCTTTTTAAATAAATATGTATCTGGAAAAAGAAAGCCCTCTAATCTGTTCTTACCCTTTGGAATTTCCTTTAAAAATTTAAATTCAAAATCTTTATTTTCTATTATATCTATAAGCTGCTCCCTATTGATATTAAGTTCATCATTATTTACAAGCCTATCTACTATTTGCTTCAATTCAAATCCTTCAGGTATTGTAATCTTTACAGCTTCAACATATATATCTCCTTTTATTAATTTATTAATAATCTCATCTATATTCATTGCCTTATTTAACTCATACTCACCCGCTTGATATTTCCCGCCAATTTTCCTTTGCTTTGATATAAATTTGAAGTAAAGCTCATTTTTTATAACATTCTTATCCTTTAAAATGCTTGCTATTTTAGAAGAAGATGCTCCTTTTGGAATATTAATAAGAATATTGTCAGTACTATTCTTATCTACAGGAAATCCTAAAGAAATAAAGTATTGATATCCACTATAGGCACATATTATTAAAAAAATAAGTAAACTCATCCTAATTTTACCAATAATTCTCCTAGTCTTTTTTGTTGAGGTTTTCATAATGTTACCTCCAAGGTCTATATTAATTTTCATCTTTATGCTTTTATATAGAATTTACATAGTAAAACTTAATTTATACATGTACAAATATGCAATGCTTCTGAGCATTTTGGACATGTATAAATTAAATGTTTTACTGGAATATCTATATATTTCAAAAAAATATTTAGATAAATTCATTAGCTAGCTCTTACTGTACATTTGTTAAATTTCTTATATTATTATATATTTAGCGTCAAAAATTTACAAGTTTTTCTTTTTATGTTGACTAAAAAAATACTAAAATATTAATCTTGCACTCATTGGTAATTTCAATATTTATTTTGACTTTAATCCTCCAAGATTGCTACTATCACAGGAGTTTTACAAATAAAAAATTTATAGGTTTTACATAGTAAAACTTAATTTAACTTCTTGTGCTAGTTAATTAAATTTTTTGTTTATAAAATACCTTAGAGAGTTTTAATATTTCATTTGAGTGATTTTTATAAACCTGTTTTCACCTTCAAAACAATATAAAAAAACAGGTTTATTACATGAGCGAAAAGGAAATATTAAAACTCTAGTGATATAAACTAGCACAATAGGTTAATTTATAGAAATTGTTCAATTAAAACTCATCATTAAAGGCACTAAAATAGGTACTAAAAATGAAAGTATTACACCACAAAAAAAGGATAAGACAGATATACTGCTGCTTGTAGCCTTTGTTATTACAGGTAATGATGTATCCATAGAAGTTGCACCTGCTGCTGCAATTGTTTCTATATGTCCAATTTTCTTAGCAATTATCGGAATAATCATAAGTGCAATTACTTCCCTTGACACATTGGCTAGAAAGGCTATTGTCCCTAGTTCCGCGCTATGCTTGGAAAGTTCTATTGCAGATAATGAATACCAACCTAGTCCTGCTCCCACAGCTGCAGATTCAAATAAAGAAAGCTTTAAAAATAGACTGGCTGTCATGCTTCCGAATAAAGTTCCTAAAACTATCATGATAGGAATCAAAAATATTTTTAGACCATAGCTTTTTACATCATCAATAATATTTTTATTTTTCCCAATGTCTATACCTACAAAAAATAACAGTAAGCATAAACCAAAATCAATTATCACATCAATTTTTTGGATAATTATTTCTGGAGCAAAAAAATAACCAAATACGATTCCAAAAAATACTGAAAGTAATATATGTATACTCATAACTATTCCACCTTGCTTTCTGTCTTTATAAAATTTGATATAATTTTTACTGCCAAGACACTAAACGCTACAGAAAAAGCCGCAATGACTACTGCACTAAATCCCAATTTATGAAAGGACATAAGAACATCTTTATTTATACCAATTTTTACACCCATAACAAATAATAAAAATAAAAGACAAACATACTGAATAATATTCATTTTATCAAATATTTTTTGAGATACTAAGTTCTTATAACCAAATAAAGCACCTAAAGAAATAATTGCTATATAAAGTAATATTCTCATATTTTTATCACCTTTTCTTTTAATAATAGAGAACTGTTTTATCTACATATAGATTATACTAAATGATTTAAGTTTTGAAAATACTCATAAGAAAATCTGGAAAGCTATCATTTGTAATATCTTCCAGATTTTAAACATGCTACTAGTAACCAGTGTTAATAACGTCTGAGTAGTCCTCACTAAATTGTCAACTATAAAATTAAACTTCCATAATAATTGGTAATATCATTGGACGCCTTTTTGTTCTTTCATATAGGTATCCCTTTAAGGAATCCTTTATTGCCGATTTTAATACTGCCCATTCTTTAATATTATTATCTTCACATTTCTTTAATGCTTCCCTTACAACAATCTTTGCCCCATCAATTAAATCTTCTGATTCTCTAACATAAACAAATCCACGAGATACTATGTCTGGCCCTGACATAACTTTACCATCTTCTTTAGAAATAGTAACAACTACAACCATCAGACCATCCTCTGAAAGATGTTTTCTATCCCTCAGTACAATATTACCTACATCTCCTACTCCAAGACCATCAACTAATATATTCCCTGAATCTACACTTCCAGAGATTCTTGCTTCATCACTGGTAATTTCAATAATTTTTCCGTTATTAGCAACAAAAATATTCTCCCTTGACATACCTAAAGATTCAGCCAAAGAAGCATGGTGTCTTAGATGCCTGTATTCTCCATGTACAGGTATAAAATATTTAGGTTTAACTAAGGAATGTATCAATTTCAATTCCTCTTGACAAGCATGTCCTGAAACATGTACATCAGCCAAAGATTCATAAATAACATTTGCTCCCTTTTCAAACAAAAGATTGATTACATTGGAAACTTTTATCTCATTTCCTGGTATTGGTGTAGCAGAAATTATAACCATGTCTCCAGGCTGTATATCCATTTTTCTATGCTCAGAAGAAGCCATCCTTGATAAAGCAGCCATTGGCTCTCCCTGGCTTCCTGTTGTTATCACAACAATTTCGTTATCAGGGTACCTATTCAAGTCATTTATATCAATATGCATACCATCTGGAACATTTAGATATCCCAATTCCATAGCTGCATTAGCTACATTGACCATACTTCTTCCTGAAAAAGCAACTTTTCTGTTAAAGGTATAGGCTGCATTTATAACCTGCTGTATTCTATGAACATTAGATGCAAAGGTAGCAACAATTATTCTGCTGTCAACATTTTTAAATAAATTTTCAAAGGTTTCACCGACAGTTCTTTCAGACATAGTATACCCTGGTCTTTCAACGTTTGTACTATCAGCTAATAAAGCTAAAACTCCTTCACTCCCAAGCTGTGCAAACCTATGAAGATTTATTATATCCCCATCTATAGGAGTATAATCTATCTTAAAATCTCCAGTATGAATAATTTTACCTAGAGGAGTATCTATAGCTAAACTGACCGCATCTGGTATACTATGACTTGTCTTTATAAATTCAACACTAAAGACTCCTAAATTTCTAATGTCACCAGGCTTAACAATATTCATATTTACATCGCCAAGCATTCTATGTTCTCTAAGCTTGTTTTCTACTAAACCCAAGGTTAATTTCGTTCCATATAATGGTACATTAATTTTCTTCAGTGCATAGGGCAATGCACCAATATGGTCTTCATGTCCGTGGGTAAGAACAATAGCTTTAACCTTTTCTCTATTTTTTAATAGATAGGTTATATCAGGTATTACAACATCTATACCAAGCATCTCATCCTCTGGAAAACTTAAACCACAATCAACAACAATGATTTCATTTTTATACTCAAATACGGTCATATTTTTTCCTATTTCATTTAATCCCCCAAGTGGGATAATTTTCAATTTTTCATCTTTTTTCGCCACGTTATCACTCTCCTGATTTATATGAAATGTAACTTTATTACTACGTCGATATTAAGTTATATCAAACACTTAGATACATTGAATCCTTGTGTATTTTAATAGGATTTCTCTTTTAAAATGATATACAATCAAATTAATTATACTTTATGTGGTATCATTTAGCAAGAAACCTATATTTGAAAAACTGTAATAATACGTACTTTTACCTATTGTGCTAGTTTCTATCCCTCAAATTTTATATTTCCTTTTTCATAATGCTATAAACTTGTTTTTTTATATTGAAAAATTAAAGTCTTTACTTAAATTCTTATAAATATAATGCTTTTTATAATTTGCAATAATGAAGAACTATCTTTGTTATTCCGCTCTTTTTATTTTACTAGCAAATACATATTAAAAACCCTTAACTTTTTAGCATATCTATATTATTTACCTTATAATAATCTTTCATTAATAAATATGCTCAAAAAATATTAATCTATTATATATTATGATTAGTCTTAAAAAATGCCATTATTATTCTTTTTTTCTAAGAAAAAAAAATCCCGTAACTGAAGTTACTGGATCTATTTACACTTAGAGCATATACCAAAAAATTTTACCTTATGATCCTTTATTTCAAAACCATAATTTTTCTCTATCTCTTCTTCTAAATGTTCCAATAAGTCTACCTCAACTTCTATTACCTTCCCACATTTAGTACATATAACATGATGATGCTGGTGGTCATTACTATTAATATTTAGTTCGTATCTAGCACATCCATCATCAAAATTAATTTTTGTGATGACTTGTAAATCATCTAATAATTGTAAAGTTCTATATACTGTTGCTAGCCCAATCTCGGGACAATCTTTCTTGACTAAGTCATAAATTTCCTCACTAGATAAGTGCTTATTTGGATTTTGAATTATAGTATTCAAAATTGCCCTTCTCTGAGGAGTAAGTTTATATCCTTTTTCCTTTAAGACATCCTTTAACTTATCAACAGAATCAATCATTATTTAACCTCACTTATCAATTAATAATCTCCTGTAAATATAAGTGTACTCATTAAATTATCAATTGTCAATAATAATATGAAAATTTAGTAAATTATTAATCATTATCCTTTTCTCTTAGCAGGCAATCACTTGAAGATTTACTGTTCTTTTTGTAAAGGCTACACCCATTGCACTCAGAGCATTTAATGAGTTTGCGAACTATTGTATTGCATCTTGGACATCTTTTATAAGAATTGACATCAATCTCCATGCCACATCTATTGCATCTCAAATTATCATACCTTTCTTGTCATTTGATAATGATAATTATTATAAATTGTATAATACCATTTATTCTACTTTTTTTCAATGTTAAATTTATAATAATTTGTAAATAATTTTTATTATAAAGGCAATTTCTTGTCAAATACTATCAATTAATACTAACAGGTATTTTCTTCTTTATTCTTATCTCATTAAGTGTAACACTACATATGTATGCATAAAATTCTACACCTTCTTCATAAGCCATTTTAACAGCTCGAGCAAAATCTTTATCCATATCTCTATTTGGAGTAAATACTACAGCATCTTCTCTTTGTATGATAAAAAATACTGCTGCTCTATATCCTTTTTCCTTGGCTTTAATCAGCTCTAAAATATGTTTACGCCCTCTTTCAGTAGGTGCATCGGGAAAAGTAGCTAAGTTATTATTTTTTACAAGTGTTACACATTTACATTCAATTAAAATATTTTCATGTTCATTGCTAAGACCTATATCAAACCTACTATTGCCAAAGTTAACTTCTCTTTTTATATAATCATAATGACTAAAATTTTCTATACCACCTTCTCTAAAGGCTTTTTCTAGAAGTATATTGGGCATTTTAGAATCTATAAGTACTAATATATCGTTTTTGTAAACCATAACTAAATCATAGTTTGTTTTTCTATTAGGGCTATCAACCTTTCTTACAATAACCCTTGCTCCATCGATCAAAAGTTCCTTCATTCTTCCAGTATTTGCAACATGGGCAATTTTTATTTCATCTTCTATCAAAATATGGGCTATAAATCTATTTATTCTTTCTACAAAAATTCCTTCAAATAATTTTCCCTTTATTTCAACCTTCAAATTCAAGCCTCCCGTTCTTGCCTATAGAGTATATCTTATGGTCAAGATTGAGATTAAGATTCCTTTTAAAGTAGGTCTTTTAAGTATAAGATTAAGATTGAAAATTAAGGTCAATGCTCATAAGAACTAGTAGGCGCTAGTTGATACTTTGATTGTCATCTTATACTTAATAACCTTAACCTGTAACCTTTGTTGCCTATTCATTTTCTAATAATTCATTATAGGCTGCTGAAACCATATCAATTTCTTTATCGTCATCTACATATTCTAATATCTCTTCTCCATTTTCTTTAAGAATTTTGAAAACCAACCCTTCATCAGTTTCTTCCTTCAATGGAAGAAGTATAGCATACTCTGTTTCATTTATCTCTAAAGTCGCTATTACCTCAAATTCAGTTTCTTTATTATTTTCATCCCTTAAAGTTATTATGTTTCTATCTTCCATAATCTTCATCACCTCATAATTTATTTTAGCTTTTAACCATTAACTATTCCTATTACTATCTAAATATCCTTGAAGAATATATACAGCTGCGACTTTATCTATAACCTTTTTTCGTTTTTTTCTGCTTACATCAGCTGATATAAGCATCCTTTCAGCAGCAACAGTTGTTAATCTTTCATCCCATAATACTATTTCTATGTCAACCTTGTTTTTAAGCTTTTCCACAAAACTTAGAACCTTTTTTCCTTGAGGTCCCAAAGTACCATTCATGTTTTTGGGTAATCCAACCACAATCTTTTTTACTTCCTTTTCAGATATTATTTTTCTAAGTCTATTAATTGCAGCCTTATTTCCTGTTCTATTTATTGTTTCCAATCCTTGAGCTGTTAAACCTAGTAAATCGCTTACTGCAACACCAATAGTTTTATCTCCTACATCTAAACCCATTAATCTCATATTTATATTTTTCTCCTTTAATCTTTCTCTTACAGCTTAAAAAACGACCTTAAAACCCTTCTCTTATTTCTACTAAACCACCTTTATACAGAACTCTGGACAATAGCTGCTACAGTATCCACATAAGACACACTTTTCTGTATCAACTACTAATTTATCATTTTGTATTGAAAGTGCCTTTGATTTACATGCCTCAACGCATTTTCCACATCTTTTGCACCAAAAATCAATATGCAGCTTTCTATTCTTTTTCGATAGTTTTTTTAGTATATCTTTAGGTATGGATTTTCCATCGAATCTATTTACGTTTGCAATAACCTCCTCAAGTCTTTGCATTCCAACTGCTATAGAATCAAGAAAGGGGAGATTTAAAACAAAATCGAAACAATCATCTATGGAATTTAGCAAATTACCTCCACCCAAAGGCTTCATACCATATATACCTTTATTATTTTCTTTAGCAGTCTTTATAGCCTTAATCATATCATCTACCGTTCCATCCATTATTCCCAATCCATTTTTATTAATCAAAGGGTGAATTATTTCAATCTCTTCCATTTTTGCTGCTGCTTTAACAGCTGCTACGGTATGAGTAGATATACCAACTGCCCTTATAAATCCTTTTTCTTTCATTTTTATAAAGTATTCCAAGGCTTCATAGTGTCCCTTAAGGGTATACTCATTTTCTTGTTCATGCAAAAGAAAAATATCAATATAATCCCTTCCTAATTCTTTGAGTGCTTTCTTTAAACTCTCTTCAGCAGTCCGTCTTGAATATGAATAAGACTTCGTTGCAATAATTATATCTTTACTATTTTTAGATTTTAGAGCTTCTTTTATATGACCATATGTCTTATACAACTCAGCGGTATCAATAAAATTAACCCCTCTATCTAGAGCCTCTTCTATTACTCTGGCTCCATCTTTTATGGGCAAATTTGCCTGTAACGGTCCTATAGTCAAAGCCCCAAAGCAAAGCTTTGAGACCTTCATCTCTGTCTTGCCTAATATATTGTAATCCATAATTAATACCTCTCTATATTTACAATCTCATTAAAGATTAGATACATTAAACTCATAGCTAAAAAAATAATCGATGTTGCAGAAGCCACCACTCCTGAATCGTTAACTAAAAAAGATACAATACAAGAAATTAGTATTCCTAATAATCCTATAGAAAGGTTCTTGTATCTATTAAATATTTTCTTTGCAATTCCAAAGGGCCTATAAAATAGTATACTTAAAAATATAAGTGAAGATATTAACACCTTACTCCATATTGTAACACTAAATACCTTTAGATTCATTAAAATCTTTCTTTCTATTATAGAATAAATTACATTTACTCCATCATTATTAATTTGTTTAATAGCATTAGCTAAATGAGAATTACTTTCTAAAAAGTATAGGTCTACTAGTGCTGTTAATAAAATAAATCCACATATGGATACTAAAATATAAACATAATGCATAACCCTAAGCTTAGAATTATATAGCCTCAGTATTACAAACATAAATGCAAATACCGCAGTTATAGCCCCTCCCACATTTGCTCCCAATTTTGGAAACCCAATTACAAAGGCTATAATAACAAATATTATAATGGAAAAGTTTTTATTTATCTTGTATCTATCTAATAGTGCCATAGTAAAAACTAAGGTAGCTCCAACTAAAATTCCCATGAATTCATTGCCTATTCCATAATATCTTGCTCCAATAATAGGATCATATCCTAAAAATGACATTTTAGTCAATTTCGCCCCTAAAGAAATGTCAATAGCCAGTGAAAGACATGTCAGACCAGATAAAAATATCAAACTATCTAGGGGCTTTCTTCTAATGTATATAGATATAAATGTTATAAATATTGTCAAAATTATTATCTTTATAAAGGCTTCATAAGTATTAGCAACTTGCATTAATGGTAATACAAGTAATGCTACTGGAATTGCCATATTGGAAAGTAAAAAATACTCAAAAACCCTAAAAGCCCTTATTTTATATTTACCATAAATTTGAATAACAATAAAGACTAAAAAAGATACTATTATTTCAAATATGGCAAAAGAAAACAAGACCTTAAGTCTGTTTTTATAGACGAATGCTGTATTATTATACAACTTATCTATATATGAAGCTTTATCCTCCTGCTCTAGTATGTATAATGGTTTTCCTGTATAAATATTGCTATAGCTATTGAAATAAACCGCTATATAAGGTGCTATATCAACATTTCCTATTATTCCCTTTCTTCTAGTTGTATCTGAAGATAAAACTCCTTCCTTTATACCATTTCCTGCCAAAATAATGGGAGTTAGTTTTTTTCCTGCTAATGAAGCATCGGATGAAGGAAATGCACTTAAAAATAAAATTCTAGTATTATCTTTATCTACTAATCTATAGACCTTCTCTACAAAGGAATCTATATCCTCTAGAATTCTCGATTTATGCTTCTCATACATGTCTGAGCCAATATTTATTTTATACCTATCAAGTCTGTATAAATCACCAAGTTCTAAGATAATAAGATCAGATTTTTCAATATGTTCTTCTAAACTTCTAAATATTAATTCGTAGTTTGTTTTCAAACCATAGGGATAATCAAGCTCCTTAACATTTATATCTTCTCCAATTAATCCATAATCAACAAGTCCATATTCATCCATACCCATTAGTACTCCAAATCTAGCTTGTCTTTCATCAGTATCAGAATTTCCTAATACAGAGATTTTTATATCCTTCAAGCTTAGATTATTTCCTAATGCTCCTATAAATGGGTTGAAATTATTATCTTCATTCAAATTTTTTAATCTGGCTATATCTAGATTAGCTATCTCTTTGCCATTATTGTCATATCCTGTTCGTCTTTGATAAATAGAAAAATTCTCCTCTGTTAAGTCCACTGCCCTAGAAGTATAATAATTGGCCTGGGCCCTTGTTCCACAACCAATGGTAAGTGTAGAGCTATAGTCATTATTACTTGAATAGGCCTTTGTATTCATAAGACCAATTGAATATTCCTCAGCTAATCCTTTAGTAAATGTCATATTTTCAATGTCTTCTAGACTAATTCTATTTACCAAAAATACTATGAATTTTTTCTGTGAAGTTTCAGAATATGCGTTAAATGGACTTAATGCAAAAAAAGACATTATTATAATTAAAATTTTCGTTACTTTTTTCAATAGATTTCGCTCCCAATAATAGACTTAGGATTATAGTTCCAAAGAGATATAAATTATCTTTCATCTTGAAGATGTCAAATTTGCGATTTAAACCTATCGGCTTATGAATTATAACTCTAAAAATTTATTTTCTAACTTTCCGTCTCTAAATAATTTTTTAATAGTTCTTCCAATAATTCATCTCTCTCTAACTTTCTAATTAAATTTCTAGCATTATTATAACTAGTTATATATGTTGGATCTCCTGATAAAAGATACCCTACTATTTGATTAATAGGATTATATCCCTTTTCCTTAAGGGACTTATATACACTGGATAAAATATTTTTTGCTTCGTTATTCTTTTCCTTTTCAACATTATACATCATGGTGTAATTATCAAAATTATCACTCATTTAACTCCCTCCAAATATTTATTTGTTATTTATTCTATTATTATACATCATTACTATAATTTCCAATTAATATTCTAACATAAAATTTTCTAGAATATCCATATACTTTATTAATAATCAAACTATTTTGAAGAAAATCAAGTTTTAGGCGAAGACTTAAAGTCTTCGTCTAAACTTTATACAGTAAGATCTTTAGCTAATTCTTCTACCTTTTCAATGGCAGCATCTATTTTTGAAGCATCTCTTCCTCCAGCTTGAGCCATATTAGGTCTTCCACCACCGCCTCCACCAGTAATTTTAGCTACTTCTTTAATTATTTTCCCTGCATGTATACCCTTTTTAACAGCATCTTCTGATGCCATTGCTATTAGGTTCACTTTTCCATCCTTTTCACTTGCTAATACAATAAGACATGATTCTAGCTTATCCTTCAACTTATCACCTAAGTTTCTTAGGCTATTCATATCTAAATTAGGTACTCTACTTGCAACTACATTCACTCCATTGATCTCTTTACTGGATTTTAGTATTTCATCCATTGACCCGCTTGCCAATTTATTTTTTAAGCTTTCATTTTCTTTTTGCAGTTTTTTAACATCATTATTAAGGTTTTCTATTTTTCCTTCAATGTCATTAATATTAGCCTTTAATAATTGACATATACCTTTAATTCTATTATCTAAACGGGAAATATACTTATAGACTTCTTTTCCAGTTATAGCTTCTATCCTTCTTACTCCAGCAGCTACACCTGATTCGCTTAATATCTTAAATATTCCAATTTCACTGGAATTAAGTACATGTGTACCCCCACATAATTCAATACTATAATCTCCAATACTTACTACTCTGACTGTTTCTCCATATTTTTCACCAAATAGTGCAGTTGCACCTATCTCCTTAGCTTCTTCTAAAGTAGTGTTTCTAATATCCACATCTAGTGCTTCAAATATTTGTTCATTGACTCTCTGTTCAACTTTAATTAACTCTTCATCTGTAACGGCTTCAAAGTGAGTAAAATCGAATCTAAGTCTTTCTGGTGTAACCAACGAACCTGCTTGCTCTATGTGATTACCTAATATTTCTTTTAAAGCTTTGTGTAACAAGTGGGTAGCAGTATGGTTTCTAGTGGTATTCATACGTCTTTCCATATCCACTATAACCTTCACTTCTTCATCCTTTTTAAAGCTCCCTCTAATAATCTTACCCTTATGAACTATATGTTCCACAGCTCCACTTTTCAATTTGCTAGAATTTAGAACTTCTATTTTTGCATCCTCATTATAAATAATCCCAGTATCTCCAACCTGTCCACCACCTTCAGGATATAAAGGTGTAGATTCAAGTATTATACTTACTTCATCTCCTTCATGGGCTTCATCTACCATTTCCCCATCTTTAATTAAACCTAATACGGTTGTATATATACTGAAATTATCATACCCTATAAAGTCTGATTTAGCCTTTTCTCCAATTTCAATTTCGTGTCCAGTTTCCCATCCTAATTCTTCCATATCTTTTCTAGCAGCCCTTGCTCTTTCTCTTTGCTTTTCCATTTCTCTATTAAAGCCTTGAACATCTACAGCTAGGTTTTCTTCTTCTAGAATTTCTCTTGTCAAATCAAGCGGAAAACCATAAGTATCATATAACCTAAAGGCTTCTTCTCCAAGAAGAACTGTTTCGTTAGATATCATCATCTGATGAATATAGTCCTTTAATTTTTCAATACCTTGATCTATAGTTTTATGGAATTTTTCTTCTTCCACTGAAATAATTTTCTTGATATATTCTTTTCTTTCTAGTAGCTCAGGATATGGCTCACCATATACATCCATCACCTTATCTGTCAAATCAGCTAAAAAGCTTTCTTCAATTCCTAAAATTTTACCATGTCTAGCAGCTCTTCTTAAAAGTCTCCTAAGAACATAACCCCTACCTTCGTTGCTAGGAATAATACCGTCACCTACCATAAACGTAACTGCCTTTATATGATCAGTGATTATTCTAATAGAAATATCATCCTTTTTCTTTTTTCCATATTTTTTCTTAGAAATCTCTAATACAGCATCCAAAATATACTTTATTGTATCTATTTCAAAAATTGTATCTACACCTTGCATTATACAAGCTACTCTTTCGAGTCCCATCCCTGTATCAATATTGGGATTTGGAAGTTTATGATAATTTCCTTCTTCATCCTTTTCAAATTGCGTAAACACATGATTCCAAATTTCCACATATCTATCACATTCACAACCTGGTTTGCAATCTTCACTGCCACATCCATACTCCTCGCCTCTATCAACATATATCTCTGAGCAAGGTCCACATGGTCCTGTTCCTATTTCCCAAAAGTTATCCTCCTTACCAAGTCTAACAATTCTTTCTTTAGGAACACCTATTTCCTTATTCCATATTTCAAAGGCTTCATCATCTTCCTCGTATATTGATACCCATAATTTAGACACAGGTAACATTAAATGTTTAGTACAAAATTCCCATCCCCAAGAGATAGATTCCTTTTTAAAATAATCTCCAAAAGAAAAATTCCCCAGCATTTCAAAAAATGTTGCATGTCTTGCTGTTTTCCCTACATTTTCAATATCTCCTGTACGTATACACTTTTGACAAGTAGCCATTCTTTTTGCTGGCGGTGTTTCAACTCCCATAAAATATGGCTTCAGTGGTGCCATACCTGCGTTTATTAACAATAAGCTTTTATCCTTTTCAGGTACTAAAGGATAACTTGGTCTAACGTAATGACCTTTGCTTTCAAAAAATTTCAAAAATTTACTTCGTATTTCATTTAATCCCATTTTTTCCATATTGTTTTCCTCCTTATATCACATCGCTAATTTATAATTATAATATTAAACATTAAATAAATATTATACAAAATGCTTTATTATAGTAAGCTAACAACTAACTAGGACAAAGGCGTCTGACGACGCATTTTAGTTTCAAGTTGCATGTTCCAAGTTGCAAGTTTTAAGGTCCTTCTTTTAAGTCTAAAAAACCTTAATTCTTGATTCTAAAATTTCACTGATAATAGTTTTAATTTTCCTTCTAGTATTGTATTTTAATCTCTTTCAGCTATGCAATTTCTTGCAAAAAAACTTGATTTTTTTAACAATAAAAAACCCCCATTCCTATACAATCATATAGGGACGAGAGTTTGCCCGCGGTACCACCCTAGTTACTACCTAATAGACAAAGTAATATAGTTGTCATTTAAGGTAATCTCTTAAAAATGCATTGTAACGAGTGCAACCCGTTAACTTCTAATTATACTTATACTATAGATTTCCAATAGTAAAACTTAATTTATGCATTTACAAATCCCAAATGTTTCTGGACGTTTTGGACATGTATAAATTAAAATCTTTACTTAAATCCCTATAAGTATATTTTTCAAAGTTAAAGCTCCGAAGCTGCTTCAGTTATCCTTAATCAAAAGTCTTTCAGCCTGCGTACTTTTTCTCTGTGGATTAGGTATAACTTACTAATCTCCATCATAGCCAGTGTATTTAACTTTTTGTGTAGATTATATAAAATATGTCCATGTTTGTCAATGTTATACCTTAAATTTTAACTAATATCTTTACTATATGATTTAATACTACTCTTATGCTTGCTGCTATTGGAACCGCAAATAATAAACCTGCTATCCCAAATAATTCACCTCCAACCAATAAAGATACTATTACAAAAACAGGATGAAGACCAACACTGTCGCCAACTATTTTAGGTTGAATAATGGCACTTTCTATTTGCTGTATGATAAAAAAAGCAATTATTACCCAAAGTGCTTTAATAGGCTTATCCAATAATGCTATTGCTACTCCTGGTATAGCTCCCATTATGGGTCCAAAATATGGTATAACATTTGATATTCCTGCGATAGCTCCTATAAGTAATGCAAACTCTACTTTTAGAATCAATAAAGCAATGATACTTAATATACCAACTATAGCTGCAACAATTAATTGTCCTCTAATAAAATTGTTCAAAAGTTTATTTATATCTTTAAATATACTTATAACTTCACCTCTTATTATTCTAGGTATAGATAATAATACTTTTCTTTTAAAATAGGAAGTATCCTTTAAGAAATAGAATGTGTATATTGGTACTAAAATTATTCCTACTATATTAGAAAAAATACTTAATCCTTTTTCAGTCATATTCTTAAACAAATCTATGATATACATCTGAATTCGGTTTAAATATTCGCTAAAAGCTACTTCCACACCAATAAATTCGGGTGGAAGATTGCTAACACTATTTAGATATTGTAAATATATCTTATTGAAAAATTTAATAGCTTCATTGGTATATTGAGGCAGAGTTTCTGCAAATCCTTTAATCTCTGTTGTTATTCTAGGGATAATTGTTATTGAAAATATAAATAATAGTAAAATTAATCCAATGTATATTATTATTACACTCCACAATCTAGATAATTTCAGCTCACAAAGTTTATTAACTAGAGGATTGATTAAATAAGCAATAACTATAGCCCATAGTATTGGCACTAATATAGATATTATAATATTTCTAAAAAAATACATTAATGTAATTAATAATATTACTATAATAAATAGAATGATTATTAAATTATACTTTCTATTCAATTTAATCTTTTTTCTATAAACAACATATTTATTCCCAATATTTATTAAATAATAGATTAAAAATATCAAAAATGGAAAAAGCAAAATATTAATTACTGTCTTAGTGAATAGGTTTGCATTATTTAAAGATTCTTTACTAGCAAATAAAATTAAGTAATGTGAATTTGTAAACATATAATCACCATGCTATTATATTTTTAAAAAGCAGCTATGAAAAGCTGCTTTTTGTCATTGTTTAGGAAGTCAAACTTTTTTTGCAAGAAATTGCATAGCTAAAACAGAATAAAATAGAATACTAGAAGGAAATTTGAAATTATTACCGCAAAATATTGTTGAAATTTATTTTCTTTTAAAACTTAATAGAAAGACCCTGGTACTTGCAACTTGGAACATGTAACTTGCAACTAAAATGCGTCACCAGACACCTTTGCTCTATTTGAGCTTGTCTATCTAAACATGTCCATATTTGTTACTGCCCCTACTACCCTAGACGCATTTCTAGCCATTTTCATACCTCTTCTCATTATTCTGCGTCTTTGTCTTGGTGTTGATTTATTTAAAGCATATATACCTGCTGTAACTCCTAATACACTGCCAGCTATGACACCAGTCATAAATCTATTATTCATATATTTACACTCCTTTTGATTTATTATTTTAAATAAGTTAGCTCACTGTGCTAGTAAATAATATTTTCTAGTTCCTAAGATACCTTAGAAGATTTTAATATTTTAAGGAAAAGGAAATATTAAAACTCCCTTAGATATAAACTAGTTTGGTGAGTTAAGTTATATATATTTATTTTGTGGAAAAATCAATGTTCTAATTCTAGTAATTTTTTCAATCCGCCAATATTTTTTAAAATATCATTTTTTGTATCTCGTAATATAACTATCTTCTCTTTTTCAAAAATAATAGAATTATTTATAGGCAAAATTTGTATTCCATTAAATATATCATCAATCATCCCATTTGTTAATACAAGCCCTAATATATTTCCGCTTTTTTCCTCAAAAATTATATCCTGTATAAATCCCAATAATTTTCCATTATCTTCTATAACCTCACAGCCTAATATCTTTTCATTTTTTTTAATGAAATATTTATTTAAGTCCATATTTTTTATTTCAAGAATATTTTTTTTAAATCTGACCATAATATTATTTCTATTTATTTTATAAATACTATTAAAGGGTATAACTCTAGTATGATGGATTAAACTACCATAATCTATTATTAGCCCAGTTAAAGTACAATTCTTCAAATCTAAAACAGCATCCTTTACTTCTCCACGAAACTTTTTCTGGTCATTACATACTATGGGATAACCGACTATATCACTTATTTTTAACATTATATCACCACACATGTTTATTTCTTATGGGTCAATCTGATTAGTTTACAAGTTCCATGTTCTAAGTTACAAGTATTCAAGTCATTCTCTTAAGTATTTTGGGGAAGCATTTATAAAGATTAAAGTATGTTTAAGACATTATTATTTTTTCTTATAAATAAAAAAATAATGCACTAAAAAGTACATTATTTAAAATCAAAAATTCATTTTTCAAACATCCAAAAGAGTGACTCTATTTTGGGAACCTAGAACTTGCAACTTTCTAAAAATTTATTCCCCAGACTTAACTATTGTTCCTCCTCCAACAAGAATGTCACCGTCATAGAAAACTACAGCCTGTCCAGGTGTTATAGCTCTCTGTGGCTTATTGAATTCAACTTTTACCATATTTTCCTTCAAAGGATATATTGTTGCCTCTGCTGGCTTTGCAGAATATCTTATCTTTGCCTTTATCTCAATAGGTGCTTCTAGTTTTTCAAAGGGTATAAAGTTTACATCCTTTGCAATTAACTTCTGACTGAAAACATCTGCATTATCTCCTAGGACAACTTGATTTTTTTCAGGACGTATATCTATAACATAGGCTGGTTTCCCTAGGGAAATACCTAAGCCCTTCCTTTGTCCAATAGTATAATGAATAATACCTTTATGTTTGCCTAAAACATTACCTTCAGTATCTATAAAATCTCCTGGAATAATGCAGCTTGCATTTCTTTCGGAAATAAACTTTCCATAATCATTATCGGGTATGAAACAGATTTCCTGACTATCGGGCTTATTTGCCACATCAAACTCCATTTCCTTTGCGATATTCCGTATTTCTTCCTTTGATGAATATTCTCCAAGAGGCATAAGGATATGCTTTATTTGGTCTTGTGTAAGATTATAAAACATATAGGTTTGATCCTTTGATTCGGCAGATGATTTTTTTATCAAATACCTACTAGTCTTATCATCCTTTATTATCTTGGCATAATGCCCCGTAGCTACATAGTAAGCTCCAAGAGAATGTGCTTTTCTCAATAATTCTCCAAATTTTATACGTTTGTTGCATACAATACAAGGATTAGGTGTCCTTCCATTTATATATTCATCAATAAAATTATCTATAACTGTTTCTTTAAATATTGACTTGAAATTCATCACATAAAAAGGAATTCCTAGCTTATTAGCTACCCTTCTTGCATCATCTACAGCCGATAATCCACAACATCCATCATCTTTATCATTATCATAGTCTTTATCATTGTCATCCTGCCATACCTTCATAGTAATCCCAATAACTTCATACCCTTGTTTCTTTAAAAGGTAAGCAGCAACAGAACTGTCCACTCCACCACTCATCCCTATTACGACTTTGTTTCTATCTAATGCTATCATTTCTTCACCTGCTATGTTTTTTTAATATAATGAAAATCTGAATCTTATCTCTATTTTAACCTATTATGATAGATTCTATCGCTAAGATTTTAATATTTAAGGTTACAAAGGATATAACCCAAATCATATATAACCTGGGTATTTATTCTTCACCATCGCCATCATGATGGTCATGCACATCCTTGGCTGGTACATAATCTTCTAGTCCAGGTATAACAATATTGTTTTTCTGTGCATAATCATACAATGCCGCTTTGACTGCCTGTTCAGCAAGTACAGAACAGTGTACCTTTGGTTTTGGCAGTCCATCTAAGGCTTCAACAACAGCATTATTTGTTAGTTTAACAGCCTCCTCTATACTTTTACCCTTAATTAGTTCAGTAGCCATGCTTGATGTAGCTATAGCTGAACCACATCCAAAGGTCTTAAACTTAACATCAGTTATAATACCATCATCAACTTTTAGATAAATTTTCATTATATCTCCACATTTTGCATTTCCTACTTCACCAACACCATCAGCTTTTTCAATTTCACCAACATTTCTAGGATTCATAAAATGATCCATTACCTTTTCTGAATACATGTTCTTGTCCTCCCTTTATTTTACCTTTTCATATAATGGAGACATTTGTCTCAATCTATCAACAATAGTTATCAAATTTTCTATAACATAATCTATATCCTCTTCAGTTGTAAAATCCCCAATAGTAAGCCTCAAAGATCCATGGGCTATTTCATGGGTAAGACCTATTGCCATAAGAACGTGAGATGGATCTAAAGAACCCGATGTACATGCCGAGCCACTTGATCCAGCAATGCCTACCATATCCAAGCTAAGCAGTAGAGATTCTCCCTCGATAAACTCAAAGCAGAAGTTAACATTTCCAGGATGTCTCTTAGTTGGATGTCCATTTAACCTTACATAATCAATATTATTTTTAATCCCCTCGATTAATTTGTCTCTAAGCTTTTGTATATGTGCAATATGAGCGTCAAGGTTTTCTATAGCAAGCTCAGCAGCCTTTCCAAATCCAACTATACCTGGAATATTCTCTGTTCCAGCTCTTCTTTTTCTTTCCTGAGCTCCCCCATGAATAAGTGGATGAATCTTGACTCCTTTTTTTATATAAATTGCTCCAACACCCTTAGGTCCATAAATCTTATGGGATGAAAAATTCATAAGATCAACACCTAATTCTTTTACATCTATAGGAATATTTCCTAGTGCCTGTACAGCATCAGTATGGAAATATACTCCCTTTTCCTTAGCTATTTCTGCTATTTCCTTTATAGGTTGAATTGTTCCTATCTCATTATTTACAAACATTATGGAAATAAGTATAGTTTTATCAGTAATGGCTTCCTTTAGTTGTTCTAAATCAATCATTCCGTACTCATCTACATCAAGGTAGGTTACCTCAAATCCATTTTTTTCAAGATACTCACATACATGTAAAACTGCATGATGCTCAATCTTAGAAGTAATTATATGGCTCCCTTTATTTTTATTGGCAAAGGCTATTCCCTTTATAGCCCAATTGTCTGCTTCAGACCCTCCTCCAGTAAAAAATATCTCACTAGATGCTGCACCTATGGCTTTAGCAATTCTATCTCTTGCAATATCAAGAGCTTCCTTTGCTTCCCTACCAAAGGAATGTATACTTGAAGCATTGCCAAATTTCTCATTGAAATATGGCATCATTTCATCTAAGACTTCCTTTTTCATCGGCGTTGTTGCCGAATAATCTAAGTAAATTCTTTTTTTCATAAGCTCATCACCTCAACAATAGTTATATAGAGTAAATTGCATAATTATCGTCTTGAAAAATTTACTACTATATATAGTTATAAAAAGTTCTGGAACTATACCATATTTATTATGCAACTTAGTCAAATTAGTATTATGCAATTTCCTAGTTATATATAATACATAAGGGAATCCGCATTATTCAATTTTTTATGATCATCAACCATATCCTGCAAGGTTATTGAATCAATCACCTCGTCTATGCTGTCTTTGATTTTTCCCCATATAGTCCTTGTAACACACTGCCCAAGTCTAGAACAATCGCTCTCTTCATCTTCAATAACGCAATCTGCTGGAGCAATAGGACCTTCTAAAGTCCTTAGTACATCTCCCACAGTGATATTTTCAGGCTTGTCTGCCAGAATATATCCTCCTTGAGCTCCTCTAATACTCTTGACTAGCCCAGCCTTTCTTAAAGTAGCAAAGAGCTGCTCTAAATAATGAAGGGATAAATTTTGTTTTTGAGCTATATTATTTAAAGGGGTTGGTCCTTCTCCATAACTCAAAGCCAACTCAAACATCGCTTTCAAACCATATCTTCCCTTTGTTGAGAGTTTCATAATATCACTTCCTCCATAATCCCAAGTATTTTAGTTGGAATTCATTCTAAGTATATTATACCCAAGTAAGTTTGTCAACATTCAAAATAATTATTTTTTATTGTTTTCTTATAAGTATAAATCTATGGGCTTCTAGCCAATAAAAAATGACCATCGGAAAATTTCCGAAGGATCAAAGATTTTAAAGTGAGTTTATATGATATTATGGTATTTATGTTAACTTTGCCTTATTCAATAACCTCCTCGATTAAGGTTTGATATTCCTGTGCAACATCAGCCCAAGTTCTTGTCATAACATCCAAAGTTGCTTTTTTTTGTTCCTTTAGCTTTAAATCATCTGCCTTCCATAAATCTTCGATTGCCTTCTGAATCTCTTCAGATGAATATGGGTTAAATGTTATAAGATTATCTATATCAGTTATAATTTCTTTGACAACCTCAATATTACTCATTGCTACAGGTGTATTCATAGTTAAAGACTCTAATATCTGAAAGGGGCAGCTCCCTTCAAAAAGGGTTGGAATAATTGTTCCTACTGCATATTTATATAGTAACGGTACATCATTTGATGGAAGTCTACCTAAAAAAATGATGCTATTACGAAGATTTATATCCTTACATTTATTAAGTACAGTCATAATTTCTTTTTGTTTAGGTCTATTCAGATAATTATCAGTCAAAACTAAGGATAGTTTTGAATGGTACCCTTCTTTTGTTCCCCTAAATTTTAAAAAAGCTTCAATAAGTCTATCATGATTTTTGTGATATCTAATAACAGAAGGATAAACGATATATTTATTATGAAGATTATATTTATCTCTAAATGCTTTTTCATCGTATAAATTAATAGTTTCATATTCTTTTTTGGGAGGAGCTAGTCTAATAACATGTGTTTTCCACTTAGGCAATTTTAAAAATTTCAAACCTTCGTTATTTCTAATAAAATTAGAGTTGAAAACAACCTTAACTGCTTTTTTTGCTACTTTATTGGCAATACAGGTGAATTCATCATAAAAATTTGGCATAGCTTTATACATTTCCTCAAAATGCATATAAACCAAATCATGTAAGCAAACTATAAATGGCTTCTTTAGCCAAAGGGCTAATTCCATTCCAATATAGGGCACAATCCAGATATCTACTGGTATATTCTTATTTATCCAATCCACGCTTTTAAAACTCTCAATAAATAATCTGTTAGGAAAATTTGATATGCACTTTTTAAACGCATCTTCAATAACATGATAGTTTTGATTATTAGTCAAAATAATAATCAATGCCTCTTTATCATTGTCTAGTAGCCCTTCAATAAGGCGTATAACAAATCGTCCAATCCCCTCTCCTTCAAAACCACCTATCCCTAAATACATCGAGTACCCAAGAAAAAAACCTATTATTCTTTTGGATTTCCATTTTTGCCTGCTTAACTCATTTAAAAAATTTGAGGTTTCTTCCCACATGATTCCTGACGAATAATATATATCTTTATTAAAGCTCTGCTTTGAACTACCTCTTATTTTTATTGATTTTTCTATACTCAACTCTGAATTTACCTCCCTTCAAATATGAATTAAATCAAATAATAGATATAATTGTTAAATTTCTTAATCACAAACCTTTATGGGTGCTCTTAAAAATATCTAGTTCTTGCCTATCCTGAAATCCCAATGCTCGAATTTTATTTTCTAATATTTTTCTAGCAAAGTTATATAACTCTAAATCAATCTTGTTCTTTTCCTTTATTTTATTTATAGTTAATTTAGATATTTGGTTTCTATTGGGACGACTAGGATTTGAATTTTCTTTACTATAGTCTATATTATTCCAACCTAATTCCTTTTTCATGATAAATACAGATTCGTCAAATAATTCTGTTATTCCTACAACTGAAAAATATTTTGTTAAATTTTGCTTTGCCCTTTCTAAATCAGCTGTTCCATCCCCACATATAAAATGAGTTTGTACGTTATCAGTAAAATAATTAAACTCATCACTACTTATATATTCTTCAAAACTACTATCAAATTGATTATACTGTGGATTTTTGTATTTAAAATAAAACCATGAAATAACTTGATCAATAGGATTACGCAACATTGTAATGTAGATAGATGAACGTGAAAAATAATTATGCACACCAAACCAAAAATGTCCACAAAGTGTACTAGCCTTTTCTAGTTCATCCTTATAATCTAAAACACCACTAGGTATTAGTCCACTTCTATCAGCACTATAACTAATATTTCTAAGATACTGATTTCTTATAATGTTTGTTAATGTAGTTCCTCCAGTTTTAGGTATATGAAGAAAAATAAGTAATTTGTTTTGATCGTTGTTCAACTTATTATCGGTCATTACAAAAATATCTCCCTTCTTTATACTTAAATAAAAACAGTCTCGTAGAATTCATCCCCTATTTCATTCTACGAGCTGCAAATCTTCATTGATGATTATATATAAGCTTTTCACCAAATCATTTAATCCTTTCTAAACTAAAAGTAACTATTTGTCCTGTCATCGTTGGTAAATTCGTTTCAATGGAATTCCTTTAGAAACCATCCTTCTTAACAATATTAAAAAAAAACTCATTTATTGTATTGCTTTTTCTATGGGGTACAATATATGGTTGAATTTTCTTAAAAAAACTCCTAGGTTTTAATCAAAGCAACTTTCCTGTTAAATATTTTTATAAAAACATTGAATTTATCTATTAATTCAGTATAAGTATCTACCATACTCAATCTTTTTAATTATAAATTTTATACTAACAGTATTTTTTGATTTTTATTGATATATAAGCTATATCCTCTTCTTTAAGTAATGCATGTGTTGGAAGATTTATTCCTCTTTTACTAAGCTTTTCTGCAATGGGATACTTTTCTTCTGTCTCTTTATATGGAGGCATAGTATGAACTGGATAAAACACTGGTCTAGTCTCTATTCCATCTATTTTTAATAATTCTATAAATTTATTCCGAGAAACTTTTACCGTATCCTTTAGTAATATTGAAAACATCCAATAGGAATGAATTGCCCAATTTTTCTCAGCTTGAAATTTAATGTATTCTGAAAGGTTTTCTAAGTATTTATAGTATAAATCTACAATTTCTCTTCTTTTTTTTAGATGCCATGAAATATTTTCCAATTGCCCTAAACCAATAGCAGCCTGTATATTGGTCATTCTATAGTTATATCCCACAACTGGATGCCAATAACGCTTAACTGTATCCATTCCTTGACTTTTTAACATCCTCATTTTCTCATTTAATTTATCATCATTGGTCACTACCATGCCACCTTCACCAGTAGTAATGATTTTATTTCCAAAAAAGCTAAAGGTAGAAATATCCCCCATTGATCCTGTAGCTTTACCTTTATAAAAAGCCCCATGAGCTTCGGCTACATCTTCAATAACAAAAAGATTATACTTTTTAGCTATCTTAATTACAAGGTCCATATCAACTGGATGACCGTATAGGTGGACTACAATTATCCCCTTGGTATTTGAATTGATTTTTTCTTCGATGCGATTTGGGTCAATATTCCATGTATCAGGTTCACTATCTACAAACACTGGTTTTGCTCCACAGTATGTCACTGCATTTGCAGTTGCTATATATGTCAAAGTAGGAACTATTACTTCATCACCTGGTCCTATATCAAATGCTAAAAGAGCAAGGTGTAATGCTACCGTTCCATTTGTGCAGCTTATTGCGTGCTTGGTGTTACAGAAGTTTTTAAATTCCTCTTCGAATTTTTCCACATATTTTCCCTTGGAAGAAATCCAAGTAGTATCTAAACATTCATTAACATATTTTTTTTCATTCCCATTTAAGATTGGACTAGCGACATGTATTATATCCTTCACTTTATATCCCCCTAATTCCTCTTATTATCTTTGCTGGAACACCATAGGCTAAAGAATAGCTAGGAATATCCTTAACTACTGCAGAGCCCACCCCTATAATGCTCCACTTACCAATCTTTACTCCATCTCTAACATTACAACCTGTTCCTAAAAAAGCTCCATTCTCTACATTTACATATCCTGATAGACTTGAGCCTGGAGCCACATGACAATTATCACCAATACTACAGTCATGGTCTATAGATGCATTTGTATTGATTATTGTATTATTACCAACAATTGTATTGGCATTTATTACTACTCCAGGCATAATTGCAATACCATATCCTAATTTAACAAAGTCTGATATATATGCATTTTTACTAATAACATTGATTAATGAAAAGCCTTCAGCAATTAGATTCTCTGATATTTTATATCTAAGCCTATTATCACCCAAAGCAACAAAGGCATATCTAATCCCACTATTGTATAGTCTAGATATGATACTATCATCTCCCATAACATCATATCCTAGGATTTTAGGTTTATATTTATAGTTTTTATCAAGGCAACCAATAATTTCATAATCTTTATCCTTATTCAAAATATCTATAATTACCTTTGCGTGTCCTCCAGCACCTATTAGGATTATCTTTTTTTTCATGCTCCCACACCTAATTCATTGCTGATTATTTTATAATCCCAATCAACCATTCTTTTTATTAATTCCTCAAAGGATATTTTTCTCTTCCATCCAAGCTCTTTTTCTGCCTTTGAAGGGTCTCCCAATAAAATATCCACCTCTGCTGGTCTAAAATATTTGGGATTTACCTTTACTATTTCTTTACCTGTTTTCTTATCAATACCTCTTTCTTCTATACCCTTACCTATCCACTCAATATCTATATCTACATGCTTGAATGCAATAGTAACAAATTCTCTAACCTTATGGGTTTCTCCAGTTGCTACGACATAATCCTCTGGAGATTTCTGCTGAAGCATAAGCCACATAGCTTTGACATAATCCTTAGCATGTCCCCAATCCCTTTTTGCATCCAAATTTCCAAGTTCTAGCTTTTCTTGAATTCCCAACTTGATTTTAGCTGCAGCCTCAGTTATTTTTCTAGTTACAAACTCTTTTCCTCTTCTTTCGGATTCATGATTAAACAATATTCCTGAGCATGCAAAGATGTCATAGCTCTCTCTATAGTTTTTGGTTATCCAATGTCCATAAAGCTTTGCTACACCATAAGGACTTCTTGGATAAAATGGAGTTGTTTCCCTTTGGGGAATTTCCCTGACAAATCCAAACATTTCGCTGGTAGAAGCTTGATAAAGCTTTGCATCAGGCTTCACAATACGTAAAGCTTCTAGTATATTCATAACTCCTAGAGCATTTATCTGTGTTGTTGATATAGGCTGTTGCCAAGACGTAGCCACAAAGGATTGAGCTGCTAAATTATATATTTCATCTGGTTTAGATATTTTCAAAGCGTTTGCTAAAGATATATAATCCGTCATATCGCCATATATTAACTCAATTTCATTTTTTAAATGTTCAACATTACCAAAATCCCTTTTGCTTTTCCTTCTAAATAATCCATACACCTTATAACCCTTTTCCAATAGTAATTCTGTTAAATATGATCCATCCTGACCTGTTATTCCTGTAATCAAAGCTGTTTTCATAAACATCATCCCCATTTAGAATATTAATATAAATCTTTTTATTCTTTTCTTTTATTACATAGTATGTTTATGATATTTATTTTGACAGCCTTTAATTGCTTTTCATTTAACTCTTTCATAATCATCTTCGATCCGAACTATATCATCCTCCTCAAGATAATCTCCTATTTGGGTTTCTATAATCACTAATTCCACCTTTCCACAATTCTCAACTCTGTGTATTTTACCCAGTGGTATATATATTGAATCATTTGAGCTGAGTATAGATTCTTTGTCTTCCAGTGTAACCCTTGCTATTCCACTTGCTATGGTCCAATGCTCACTTCTATGAAAATGCTTTTGTAAAGATAGTCTCCCACCAGGCTTAACTGAAATTTTTTTTACTTTGAATCTATATCCTTCTTCTAATGTTTTAAAATGCCCCCATGGACGATACGTGATAATATGGTTTTTTACTATATTTTCTTTATGCAGCTTTAATTTATCGATAATTTCTTTAACTTTATAGGATCTTCCCTTCTCGCTTATTAACAGCGCATCCTCCGTATCAACTACTATTAAATTATCAACATCAATTGCTGCAATAGTTCTATCCTTCGATATGATCAAATTATTATAAGAGTTCTCTAATATAACTCCATCGGATAAAATACAGTTAGAATCCTTATCCTGTTTTAAATTCTCATACAGTACTTCAAAGCTTCCTAAATCTGCCCAACCTATATCCGAGGGTATAACCTTTAATTTTTTACTTTTCTCCATAATTGAATAATCCAAGCTAATAGAAGGAATTTGAAGCATATCTTCAAGCTCTATTCTAAGGGGCTTATGAGTTTTAGCATTTTTTAAGGCTTCATCAGCTAGTTTATGGATATGGGAAGCATATATTTTTAACTCATCTATAAATGCACCTACCTTAAAAACAAACATTCCACTATTCCAATAGTAATTTCCCTTTTCTAAATACATCCATGCAGTTTTTTCATCAGGCTTTTCTTTAAAGGACAAAGCATCATTTCCACAGGCTTCTATATATCCATAGTTAGTATCTGGAGAATCGGGCTTTATTCCGAAGGTTACTAGATAACCTTTCCTTGCTAATGTTTCAGCTTTATTTAGTACTCTACTATACTCTTCTTCATTCATTATTAGGTGGTCTGAAGGAGTCACCAATACTATGTCATCTTCTTCTAATGTTAAACAGGCTAAGGTAACTGCAGCCGTTGTGTTTCTTCCTATTGGTTCTAGGATAAAGCTATTATTCTGTATATCTATGTTATTAATTTGATTTAATGCCAAATCATATTGTTCACTATTTGTAACTATAATGGTTTTGCTGCAAAGTTTACTATTCCTCTTTAAGGTTTTTTCAAATAATGATTCACCTTGGAAAAATTCATAAAATTGTTTTGGATAAAGCTTTCTTGAAAGAGGCCATAATCTACTACCACTTCCTCCACAAAGCACTATATTTATCATTTCTTTCACTCCCAATTATGATAAGATATTATATATATCAACATACAAAACTCTTTATTTGTAATAAGCAAGTCCCTGATTTCCTAATATTACAATATGTATAAAGTATTTTGATGTGCATTGATTTCAACTTTTTATCCCATTAATAATAAAGGAGCGCCTTAAATTTAAAGCACTCCTTTATTTTTTAGTATTAAATTAAATATGAATATAAATTAGCTTATTGTACTATGTTATACCGCAGGAGTGTTAATATTTCCTTTTCGTTCATGTAATAAACCTGTTTTTTTATATAAATTTGAAGAAAAAAACAGGTTTATAAAAATCACTCAAATGAAATATTAACACTCCTTAAGTTACCTCAAAATAGAAAATTATATTTACTACTTGTGGCATTTTAAAGCATTACAATAATCTTAAGCTTTCCAATCGTTCTCTTATCATCTTTCCAATTCTCTGTGGACTATATAGCCTTCTAATAGTTTTTTTTCCATTTTGGGCTATTTTATCATAATAATCTTTGTTGGAAATCAATTCCTTCATATAATAAGCACATTGGTCCCTATCAGCCTCTGCCCAAATCTGATATGCCTTATATGGCCCAATATCCTTGCCTAACTTGACTAACTCATAGTCAACAGGACAAGAATTATCATAATTCATAAAATCCTTATTTCCCGACCAATTTGTTCCAATAACTGGGATTCCTAAATACATAGCTTCTGCCAAAACTAATCCAAAGCCCTCGGAACGATGTAAGGATACAAAGCAATCACACATATTTATTAATGCATTTACATCTGAGCGTTCTAATTTTTTCTTTATAAAATAGATATTATTATATCCCTTCGCTGATTCAGTTAACTTATTTATCTCATCAGGCTTAGAATCTGAATTATTTATCTTTATAACCAATCCAACACTAGTGTCCTTAGGACTAAAGGCATCTTTAAAGGCTTCTATGGTTCCCTGTGGATTTTTTCTGTCTTTAAAGCTCCAACTATCATACATGGTTAAAAACAAAAACCTATTTTCAGGCAGGTTAAAATCCTTGCGACAAATCCTACTAATACTATCAACCTTAATACAAGGTGGTATAAGCTTAACAGGCACTGGTGATTTTACTTTTATGCTATTTAAAGTAAATTCCGATGCTGCCCAAACCTCATCAACATACTCAAAGGCTTTAGTCCATTCATCTGGGAAGTCTGGAAGCTCCCAATACCAGTATCCAATACTATAACGTTTATCCCAAAAACTTCTTCCCAGCCAATTATAAACACCCTCGAAGTGGTCAGGATTTACATGGAAAATATTTACATTATAAGTTGATTCATCTGCATCTCTATAGACCCATGATAATTCGTTCCTCCACTCATCGGAATTCTTAAGACTATAATTAATACCACCTGTCTTCAATGCTTTAGCTGTCAATCTACATGCTTCTCCTAGCCCTGTCTCTTTTTTATAGCAGGTTACTAGATTAACCCCTTTTTCCTCTTTCTTTTCGCAGTACCATTCAAGCTCAAAACTAAGGCCCCCAAGCTTTTTATTGGTATCATTCCTCACCATAGGTTAAACCATCTCCTCTTATTTGAGCAAATTGCATAATTACCTTCAGCAAAAACTATCTACTATATATAGTTTTAGAATCTACAGAGGCATACCATCGAAATATATTTTATTCTAAATAACTAAATTAAGGACAATATTCGCATATGCAATTCTGCCAAGTTAGAATTATGCAATTCCCTCATTTTAAAGGCAATTGCTATTACTACATATTAATCTAATCCACTAAGCTACTTTAAGGAGTTTTAATATTTCATTTGAGTGATTTCTATAAACCTGTTTTCACCTTTAAAATAATATAGAAAAACAGGTTTATTACATGAATGAAAAGGAAATATTAAAACTCCATGGTTGAAATATAATAATGAATTATTTTAGTACTCTCTTATGCTTAAATAGCTCTATACATTATCCTCCTTATTCAATTCTATCTTCTCCCAAACTGTTTCATGTAAATAATAAATAATCATTTTAAAAACACTTTCCATTATAGTAATCAATCCCGCTATTTTTATTTCTCCACTTATTATATAAACTATTGTTAAGGTCGTTAAAGATGCTATTACTCGCCATGTTAAAGATTTTAAAAGCTTTCTCTTCAACGACATACTAAATCTACTTCTTTCATAATCATATCTATCACCATCAAAGTCGATTCTTTTATAGTTGTAATAGTAGTATCAATTATTAGATCAGGTTTTTCTGGTGTTTCATATTCAGAGGTTATTCCTGTAAAATCCTTTATTTGTCCTCCTTTAACCTTCTTATAAAGCCCTTTAGGATCTCTCTCAATACATACTTTTATATCTGCCTTAACATATACTTCCCTAAAATTATCTGCTCCTATCCTTTGCCTTGCAAAATCCCTCATTTTTCCAATAGGGGATATACATGCTACTAAAACAATAAGTCCAGCATCTTTAAACAAAGCTGCTGTCTCTGCTATTCTCCTTACATTCTCATTTCTATCTTTCTTAGAAAAGCCTAAATCTGAACATAAACCATGCCTAATATTATCTCCATCCAATACATATACAGCTTTATTTAATCTAATCAACTCTTTTTCTACTTCTGCTGCTATAGTAGATTTTCCAGCTCCAGATAGCCCTGTAAACCATACAACAAGCCCTATTTGATCTAAATTCTTACATCTATCCTCATAGGTAACTTTACCTTTATGCCAAAATATATCTATATTCTTTTTTACATTGTTTTTTGTTCTACACATACAATCAAAACCTCTCAGCTATTGATCAGTATTTTATCTTATAAAGCTTCATTACATAATTCTATTTAGAATCATCTCAATGATTTCTTTATCAACATTTATATCAAACTTTCTAGCAAATAATTTATTACTATTAATAATTTTATTAAAACATTTTTTTGTTAGTATATGGGGATGCATTTCACCAGATTTTCCTTCAGTATATCTTAAGTTGTCATTTACTACCCTATGCTTTAAATATGAGTTCAATATAATTGTTTGAAAAAAACCTTCATCGGGTAATAGGGTATATTTGTAAAAATCACAATAACTTTCATTTTTATCAACATAATCTATAATATATTCGCCACATTCCTTTGTTATTGTCCACCACTGCCATCCTGCAAAGGGCTTAATATCTTTTAAAAATTTTCTCTTGTCCTTTGCTTTTTTTTGCATTTCATATATCTTCCATGATTTTTCTAATCCAAGTTCTTCAATAAACCAATAGTAATTGATTCTATCCATTGGCTTAGGAGGCCACCATCCTTGAATTTTATGACTAAAAAACTTGATAAATTCTCTTCCCTGATTTTGTTTTAAAAACTCAAGAATTTCATATTTATTTGATATAGGCAAATCTTGACCACTATGCAAACTTATATAATCAAATTCATCTCTTTCCAAGGCTTCTTCTAATAACAATAGTGTCGCAGCAACATCGCCATATCCGCCCCATGTTATTCTTTCTCTTTTTTGAGTAAAAATAACATTTTTCTTGTCTTTTATTTGATTTAGACAGCTATCATCAATGATATTACTTTTTTTATCAATATGAATAAAAAAAGCAGTTTGTTCACAATCTAAAGCATTTATAAAATCAACTATTTGAGAAGGGTTTTTATGGGCTAGTATTAAAAAAGCTACCTTGATATTATTTTTTTTCTTAAGATTATTTAGCTTTTTATCGCAGGTTTTCACATCATAGTCCAATACAAATTCCATTAGTACCACCTTTCATATATGGATATACTTTTCAAGCCTATATCCATATAACCTCTATAAAAATCATTCAATCATTTCTTTTTTTAATTCACCATATTTCTTAGCCAATAATTCACAATTTTCAAGCACATTTTTTAAAGCCCCTATTTCTTCATCCTTTGTATATTTTATTTTTAAAGGTTCACAAAAGGATAAATCTATAGGGCGGAATATTATTTCATCGCAATTTGTAGAAGCTAGCAAAGCATAATTTTTAGCTATATTTATTAGGTCTTCTTGGCTAAAATCTTCACCATTTTTAATTCTTTTATACAATTCCCCCCAATGCTGACTTTCAGGTTTCTGTACATCATACCTAGTCAAAGCATTTATCCATCCACAAAGGACTTTAGATTTTAATTGTTCTAAAGATCTAATGGGATAATGTGCTATCATCAAATCCTTGTTTTGAAAAAAATCATATATA
Source organism: Paramaledivibacter caminithermalis DSM 15212 (assembly GCF_900142245.1). GTDB lineage: Bacteria > Bacillota > Clostridia > Peptostreptococcales > Caminicellaceae > Paramaledivibacter > Paramaledivibacter caminithermalis. The sequence goes on from NZ_FRAG01000001.1 coordinate 157,143, forward strand.
CTGTTATTGATATATAAATAATTACCATTATTTTGTATAAAAACTGTATGGTTCCCCTGTGATATTCTAATGTCATTGTTTAATGCAAACTTCTTTGGAATTATGACCTTACCTAAAGGCTCTGTATCCCAACGGACATACCTTATTCTTTTTGGAATGAACTTTTCACTCTTATCGTCCGATAAATTTGGTATATAATTTTTTCTAATTACATGATATGCTTTATTTTCGTCAATCCCATTTAAAATATCTATTGGATTACCTTTCCCATCTGTTCTTACAAGAAATTCATCGGCATCAAGGGGAACTATAATATCAGGATCATATTTTTCTAATGTATAATAAAGTAATTTTGTCATTTTTATACCTTGAACAAATTCAATACTATTGTCTTTTAATATATATAAATTTTTACCTTCCTCCTTTAATTTTTGTAAAATTTTCAAAGTAGCATCAGAACTATTATTATCCTTTATCACTATACCATCAAAAATTTCACAATGATATCTTACAAAGGATTCTATTATATCAGCTTCATTCTTTACCATACTAATAGCAAATATTTTCCTCTTTTTAGCTTCTGTTTTGATATTTGTTTTCTTATTAATCTTTGATTCATTACAAAACTCAATAATTACATTATTGTTACCAAAATATTTTTGTATCATCTCAACCTCCTTTTATTCTCTTAAGCTATCCTATTCTATTTCAATCTTTTTTCAATTCTTCACAAATACCTACTCCGATTTATATAGTTCTACCTAGTTTATATATATGTTTTTTCTAAACTTGTGTTCATTAAAAAAGTCCCATAAAAACAAATAAAATACATAATAATTAAGGAAATTTCATAATATTGAAATATATTTACAAATAAAGGAGTGATGTTTTAGTTGTCAATAAAATCTGAAGTTTTTGAACCTGGAGTTTCAATTATAACTACAACTTGTAGACTTAATTATATGGATTCGGTTTTTCAGAATTACACTCGACAAAACTATAAAAATAAAGAATTAATTATTGTTCTAAATAATAACAAAATGGATATAGAAAAATATAAGAAAAGGGCAAAAAAATATAAAAACATAAAGGTCTTAAAGCTCGATGAAACCGCCACTTTAGGTCAATGTAGAAATTTAGCTATTAGCCACACAAGCCTTGACTATATTGCGATCTTTGATGATGATGATTATTATGGTCCAAACTACTTAAAAAGCTCTATTAAGGTTTTTAATGAGGTCAATGCCGATATAATCGGAAAAGCTTCCTTTTACATCTACTTTGAAAAAAGTAAGACCCTTGCAATTTTCCATCACAATCACATAAATCAAGAAAATCAATATGTTGAACATGTAGCAGATCCCAGTATGATCTTTAATCGTAAGGTTTTTGAAACAATAGGATATTATCCTAATTCTCATACTGATCCCGATGCAGTATTTCAAGGTTACTGTATTAATTACGGATTCAAAATATATTCTATAGATAAGTTTAATTTTGTTTTACATAGACACCCTAATCCATCTAAACAGCATACATGGAAGGTTGAAGAAAAGGATATTTTAAAGGCTTGTTATATTGTGGAGAAGAATATCGCAGACTACACTAAATGTGTTAATAGGTAAAAATAAAAACTCCTTTCTGCCTACATTATTATTATGGATTTTGCAGAAAGGAGCTTTTTTGTGAGAAATTGCATGTTTCAATTTAAGTAAATTCAAATAACAAAGAGCAAATGCAAACTATTATCAATAAAATTTCAGAAGCAGAAATTAAGGTTTTTAGTACCTAAAAGAATGACCTTAAAACTTGGAACATGGAACTTGCAACTAAAATGCGTCGAAGACGTCTTTGTTCTTGTTCTCTTTACTTGTATAATAGCTTTACTTCTATATTCCTAAATAATCTTTAGGCTTTATCGTATTACCATGGTTTAAATATTATTCCTTTATCTTGTAAAAGCACTTTTATTTTTGCAGCTGCTCCTTCAAGTTTATAGGTAGAAGGAATAAGTAGATTATATTTGATATCTGTAGTTACTCTTTCTCCTATCCAAATAGTCTCAATATTTTCTGAACTTATTGCTGTTTTAATTATATTTAAATCAGCTTGAGATAGTTCTGTTGCAGTTACTATTAGTATTAATCCTGCATCTAGTATTATTTTTGCCACCTCTGCCAGTTTTCTCAAAGACTCAACCTTATTATTTTCTATTTCATTTCTTTTATCTGCATCAACTCCATAAAGTAGATTTCCTATTCCTAGGAAATAAGCTATCTTTCCATCCTTAACTAGCTTCTTTTCAAGTGCCTTAGCAATGCTTTTTTTATCTTCTTTTTTTGTTCCTGTTATTAGTATTAAAGCAGGAGTCTGGTTATATATTTCCGCCCTTTCCATGGGACTTATCCAGCTTTTTTCCCATTTATTATCTCTAATCAAAACTTTGTCCCTTACCCATGTCTCCTTATCTTCTAGGTCTTCACAAATAATTCCTCCACCTGATATTTTATAATCATCAACTAATACAAATCTACTCATTTGAACTATATCCTGAGTCAGATCAAAGGCTATAGCCCTATCTAACTTCAAAATACATTCAGCTACTTCATATTTCTCTATTTTTTCCTTATTTTTATGCTCTAACGTTGACGAGTTCATTACTGATATTATTTTTTCTAGTTTTACACTTACCTTTGCAGTGCCTAATTTGAAATAGTATTTTTTATTTTTTATCATTGGTTCTTTTCCAAGCCAAAATATATTGGTTCTTATTCTACTTGTAATTCTAGGCTTTTGTTCATTTAAAATAGAAGCTACTTCTCCTCTTGTTATATATATTTGTTCTTCCAAAGTAAATCCTGTGGCACTCCCAGCTTCTGACATGATTTGTTTGTCTTTATTAAAGGCTTCTATAGATTTTACCTTGCTTTTTTTTCCTGAAGGATAGAAGATAACTTCATCTCCAACCTTTAATTTACCAGACATAACTGTACCTGCAATTATCCTTCGTGTATCTCCATCTTTAGTGAATTTGTATACACCTTGGACAGGCATTCTAAAGGGCTTATCTGTAAGCTTTCTTCCAGTTTTAAAGTTGTCTAACATTTCCAAAACAGTTTTACCTTTATACCAATCCATATTTTTTGATGAAAAAGCTATATTATCACCCTTTAACCCACTTACTGGAATAAAGGATGTTACATTCATGTCTATTTTTTTAAGAAACTTTGAAAAATTATAAGCGACTTTCTTATACACATCTAAATCATAATTTATCAAATCCATTTTATTAATTAATACTGTTACCTGTTTAATTCCAAGCATAGATAGCATATATCCATGCCTTCTTGAGTTTTCTCTTATTCCTTCACTGGCATCTATTACTAACAAAGCGGCTTCTGCCCTTGATGCTCCTGTAATCATATTCTTTAAGAATTCGATATGTCCTGGTGAATCTAGTATTATATAATTTCTTTTTTTTGTCTTAAAAAAACATCTTGCTATATCTATAGTTATCCCTTGAGCCTGTTCCTCTTTTAATGCATCTAACAGGAATGCATACTCAAAGGGCTTTGAATTCTTTCTACATGTCTCCTTTACATGTTCTAGCTTACCCTTTGGTAGAGAACCAGTATCTGCTAGCAATCTACCTATTATAGTACTTTTACCATGATCTACATGTCCAACAATTACAATGTTCATGTCTTCTTTAATTGACAATTGACAATTGTCAATTGTCAATTCTTTATCAGTCTTTATATTTGAAGTCATGGCTACACTCACTCTCTTTCATTTTTTCATTTACAATTGCCAATCACCTACATATATCCCCCTGTTCTAAGCTCCTCCAATCCTCCACCATCTTCTTTATCTTGGTCTCTTCCTGCTCTTTCAGCTATATTGGAAAATTTTCCCGTTTTTAATTCTTCTATTATTTCATCTACATTTTTAGCTGTTGATTCTACAGGTTTAGTACAGGGATAACAGCCTAATGATCTATATCTCTTACCATCTCCTTGATTAAAATATAGGGACACCATGGGAATATTTTCTCTTTTTATATATTCCCATATATTAAGTTCAGTCCAATCCAGCAATGGATGAATTCTTATATGAGTTCCTGGTACAAAATCTGTATTAAACTGATTCCAAAACTCTGGAGGCTGGTCTTCTACCCCCCAGTTACTATCCTTATCTCTTGGTGAAAAATATCTTTCTTTAGAACGGCTTCCCTCCTCATCAGCTCTTATACCTACAATAACTCCCGTGAAAGGGTCATTATTTTTATCTATCTCATATTTACCAGTATCATGATTTATTCTATATCTTGTCCAATTACCATTAAGTGTATTGGCAAGTGCCTCAGTCTTTAATTTTTTACAACAATTAATTCTTGTAGTATTTCCATCGGGGAATGTTTGTTTTTTTTCTAACGCTTCTTTATTTTGCCCATATATCATATCAAGCTTCCAATCTAAAGCCAATCTGTCTCTATGCTTAATCATTTCAGGAATTTTAAAGTTTGTATCTATATGAACTAGTGGAAAGGGCACATGGCCAAAAAAAGCCTTTCTAGCTAGCCATAATAACACTGTACTATCCTTTCCAATAGACCATAGCATACAAAGATTTTTAAATTCGCTGTAAGCTTCCCTTAGAATGTATACACTCTTTGATTCTAATCTATCTAAATATTCCACTAACTTCCCTCCTTCTGTCCTATCTCATTATATTCTGCAGCTTAGATTTTGTTAATTTTTCACATCAAAATGCCAATATATTTATCATCACATAGAATCAAAAGCTTTCATAATATATACTGCAGAACAAGAAAGGAGATAGTTAGAATTGCTTCCAAATTTCATATGTCCAGGTACACAAAAAGCAGCTACAACAAGTCTTTATGCTTTATTAAAGCAGCATCCAGATATCTATATTCCTGAATGTAAAGAAACTCATTTTTTTGATTCAAAAAAATATTATAAAGGTTTAGATTTTTATGAAAAGAAATTTTTTAATAAGGTAAAAGAAGAGAAAATCGTAGGTGATATCACTCCTATATATATGTATTTGGAATATATACCAAAAAGAATCTATCAATGCTTAGGGAAAAATATAAAGTTTGTTTTTATGCTTAGAAATCCCATAGATAGGGCTTATTCTAATTATTGGATGTGGTATCGTAATGGATATGAAACAAAAACCTTCGAAGATGCAATAAAATCAGAAAAATCAAGAATAAATAAAAGTAGATTCAACAAACGTTATTACAGTTATATAGATAGAGGGTTTTACGCAAAGCAGATCAAAAGATATTTAAAATTCTTTAATAAAAAAAACATGAAATTTGTCATATTTGAAGAATTTGTTGATAATTTATATAATGTTACAAATGAAATATATGACTTTCTAGAGGTAAAAAGAATGAATAAAATTAAATTTATTAAGCTTAACAACAATCCCTTAAAAGTTCCACCAATTCATATATCTACTAGAAAAAGCTTATTAAATTTATATTATGATGACATAAAGGAATTAGAAACAATAATAAATAAAGATTTAGGAAACTGGCTATTATAAATTTTATACAAAAAAATATACTGTATTTTCATAATATTAATAATCTATAGGAGGATTTTTATGATTATAAATAAAGAAAAATATACAAGTGATGTGATTATTTTCATTCACATATTAAAAACTGGAGGTCAAACATTACATTCTATTATAGAAAAACAATACAAGAATAATTATTATATTAAGTCTCCATATTGGATGCAGCAAGGCTTTTCACAATATCTTGAAAATTTTGATGTAGATGAGATTAAAAGAATTGAAGTGTTAAGGGGTCATTTTCATTTTGGGGTCCATAAATATCTACCTCAAAAAAAATGCAGGTATATGACCTTTTTGAGAAACCCTATTGAACAAGTAATTTCTTTTTTCTACTATACACGCACTAGAAAACATCATCGTCACTATAAAGTATTGAATAACATGACATTTGATGAGTATATAAAAAATGAAAATTTCAATTGGACAACAAGTAATGTTCAGACTCGTTTTATATCAGGAAATAAGCATAAGAAAGGTGACTTTGAAACAGCAAAAAAAAATCTAGAAAATTATTTTAGTATAGTTGGCATTACAGAGCGATTTGATGAATCTTTATCTTTAATGAAAAAAAAGCTAGGCTGGAATATTGATTACTATAAAAATAAGAACATTACAAAAAATAGACCTAATATAAATGAAATATCAAATGAAACCATTGACATTATTAAGGGGAAAAATGAAAGTGATATAAAATTATATAAATTTGCTAACAAGCTTTTAGATGATCAACTAATGCCAGAAGGATATGAACCTCCTAATTATTGGTCAGAGCTTATTTTATAAAACAAAATAAAGCTAAGATTTGTATGTGGGATTTAAGAGATTTAAACTTGAACATTGTCTTAACCTATAATTAATCTTTTTTTAGCTTTTATACATTATATATTTTCCTATGCCAATTCCATGCTGTTCTTATTATATTATCCAAGCTATGATACTTAGGTTTCCATCCCAGTATGTCCTTAGCTTTTTTAGCACTACCAATCAATATCCCAGGATCCCCAGCTCTTCTTGACACTTCTGTAGTTTTTATATCTCTATTCGTAATTTTTTTTACTGCCTTAATAACTTCTTTAACCGAATATCCATCGTTATTTCCTAAATTAAATACATCAGACTGCCCTCCAACCATCAGATGCTCTAATGCTAAAATATGTGCAGCAGATAAATCCTCTACATGGATATAATCTCTGATACAAGTACCATCGGGAGTATTATAGTCAGTTCCAAATATTTGTATGCTATCTCTTCTTCCTATAGCTGTATCCAATACCAGTGGAATTAAATGGGTTTCAGGATTATGCTGCTCTCCTATTTCGCCATCTATATCAGCACCCGCAGCATTAAAATAGCGTAAAGAAGCATATTTCAATCCATAGGCTCTACTAAAATCATCTAATATTTTTTCAACCATTAACTTGCTTTTTCCATAGGGACTTATGGGATTTTGTGGATGTTCTTCAGTGATGGGTATTTCTAAGGGAATACCATATGTGGCACATGTTGATGAAAAAATGAAATTATATACATCATATTCCTTCATAACCCTTAATAGATTTATCGTATTCATCACATTATTTACATAGTATTTCTCAGGATTCCTCATGGACTCATCCACATATGCAAAGGCTGCAAAGTGCATTACTGCATCTATTTTATATTTTTGAAACACTAATCTGATTTGATCAATATTAGCTAAATCACCTAAAACAAAATCTCCCCATTTTACAAATTTTCTATGCCCATAGCTTAGATTATCAAACACCACTGTTCTATAGCCTTTTTTATTAAGATTTTTATTCACATGACTCCCTATATATCCAGCTCCACCTACTATGAGAATCATAATTGACTCTCCTTCAATAAATCATTAAAGTATCCTATTGTCTTTTTCAATCCTTCATCAAGCTTTATCTTAGGTTCCCAATTCAATATTCTTTTTGCAAGTTCAATTTGCGGCTGTCTCATCAGAGGATCATCCTTAGGTAATGGTTTATATATGATACTTGATTTTGATTTAGTCATTTGTACTATCTTATTTGCTAGCTCTAAAATCGTATATTCTTCTGGATTACCTAGATTAACTGGTCCTAAAATATTATCATCTGAATTCATCATGCTTATAATTCCATCAATTAAGTCATCTACATAGCAAAAACTTCTTGTCTGGCTTCCATCTCCATAAACAGTGATGTCTTCACCCTTCAAGGCTTGAACTATGAAATTGGATACTACTCTACCATCTTTTGGATTCATCCTTGGTCCATAGGTATTGAAAATTCTAATTATCTTTATTTTTAAATTATATTGCCTATAATAATCAAAAAATAAGGTTTCAGCACATCTTTTACCTTCATCATAACAAGCCCTTGGGCCGATAGGATTAACACATCCTCTATAGTCTTCAGGCTGAGGATGAATTTCTGGATCACCATAAACTTCGCTTGTACTAGCCTGTAACATTTTGCTGCCAAGGCTCTTTCCAAGCTCTAACATATTCATTGATCCTATAACACTTGTTTTAATGGTCTTTATAGGATCTATTTGATAGTAAATTGGGCTTGCTGGACAAGCTAAATTATAGATTTCATCAACATCTACATATAATGGATAGCTTATATCATGCTCCATAAACTCAAAATTTTTATTTGTAAACAAATGCATAATATTATCTTTGCTTCCTGTAAATAAATTATCTACACATAAAACTTTATTTCCTTCCTTTAAGAGCCTCTCACATAAATGTGAGCCTAAAAAACCAGCTCCGCCTGTTACTAATATTTTTTTTCTCATTCTGCAACACCTATCTGAAAATATTCAAATCCACAATCTTTTATAATCATATGATCATATATATTCCTTCCATCGAAAATAATCTTACCTTTAAGCCGCTTAGATATTTCTTCAAAGTCAGGACTTTGAAACTCTTTCCACTCTGTTATTAAAATCAATGCGTCAGATTCCCATAGAGCTGTATATTTGCTATTAACGAATTCAATATTTTCTTTATCCTTTAAAAAATAATTTTTAGCATTAGAATTTGCCTTTGGATCATATGCCCTTATTTTGGCTCCTCTATTAATTAATTCACTAATAATGGTTATAGAGCTTGCTTCCCTTATATCATCGGTCCCTGGTTTAAATGCCAACCCCCAAACAGCAAAGATTCTGCCCTTCAAATCATGTCCGAACCTTTTTAACACTTTTTTTACTAAGACGTATTTCTGTGCATTATTTACTTTTTCTACAGCTTCCAATATATTAGGAATATATTTATTTTCCTTTGATGTTTTTATCAATGCCTTAACATCCTTAGGAAAACAACTGCCTCCATATCCACATCCGGGATTAATAAAGCTATACCCTATTCTTTTATCACTACCTATACCTCTACGGACTTTATTGACATCTGCTCCTACTACTTCACATATATTTGCTATTTCATTTATAAAAGATATCTTCGTTGCTAGCATGGCATTAGCTGCATATTTTGTCATTTCTGCACTCCTGATATCCATAGTAATAAAGTCACCGTCATTCTTGATAAAAGGAGCATATAAGTTTCTCATAACCTCCTTTGAAGCTTCATTGTCTGTTCCTACAACTACTCTATCGGGTTTCATAAAATCCTCAATTGCAGTACCTTCCTTTAAGAACTCTGGATTTGATATTACTTCAAAACTAATATCACTTTTTCTTTTATTAAGCTCATCTTGAATAACTTTCCTTACCATATCTGCAGTCCCTACAGGAACAGTGGATTTATCTACAATATACATATGCTTTTTCATATTTTGTCCAATAGTTTTAGCAACAGATAATACATATTTCAAATCTGCACTTCCATCTTCATCCATTGGAGTTCCTACAGCAATAAAGCATATATCACTATTATGCAAGGCTTCTATTATATCTATAGTAAACATCAGTCTTTTATTTTTGTGATTGATTTCAACCAATTCCTCAAGTCCTGGCTCATATATGGGTAATATACCTTTTTTAAGATTATCTATTTTTTTTTCATCATTATCTACACAAATTACATGGTTGTCCCTATGAGCAAAACAAGCCCCAGTAACTAATCCTACATAACCAGTACCTATAATAGAAATATTCATATTTCTACCACTCCTTTAATTATTCTTCAGCTAGTTTATTTTATGCAAATCTAAATATTATGTGCTGCTTATGTAGTTATTAGATATGTTTCCATTAAAGACAAAGGCACCCATAGTAGGACACATTTCAATTGTAAGTATTAATATTTTTCTACTATATAGGATTTACATAGTAAAACTTAATTTATACATGTACAAATACTCAACGTTTCTGGACGTTTTGAACATGTATAAATTAAAGTCTTTACTTAAATTCCTATACCTTTGTTAACATTTGAATTCATGTATTTCTTCTTTAAAAAAGCATACTCTTTTGCTAAAATTTCACAATTATCAAGTACATTTTTTAACGGCTTTATTTCTTCAATCCCTGTGTATTTTATTTCTAATGATTTACAGAAAGAAATATCTATTGGAAAATATATGGGAGTACCATCATATTCTTTTTTCAAATTATAATTTTTAGCTATTTTGATTAAATCTCTTTGAGACAAATCACCTTTACCATCTTTAATATCTCTATACATCATTCCCCAGTGCCAGCAATCAGGTTTATCCGTATCGTATCTACTCAGTTCATTAATCCATCCAACTAAAATCTTTGACTTAATTTGATTTACTGATCTAACAGGATAATGGGCTACAATAAGTTCATCCATTACATCTGGGTATTTTCTTTCTTCCCCAATAAATATAGTATGGTTTCCTTGTACTAATCTTACAGGATTTTTATGGGCAAAATCCTTTGGAATAATTACTATACCTTGTATATCCCTTTTCCAACGTGCATACCTTATTCTTTTAGGAATAAATTTTTCATCTTTATTATCATCAAAGTTTGGAATATAATTCCTCCACTTAATACGATAAGCTTCATCAAGACTAATTTTATTTAGAATCTTCTTAGGGTTCCCACTATTGTCTGATGTAGTTAAAAATTCATCTGCATCTAGTGGTATAAGAATATCTGGATTATATTTTTTTATTGTATAATATAGCAATTTTGTCATTTTTACACTTTGTGTATATTCTGTATTGTTATCCCTCAAAATATATATTGGTTTTCCTTCAGATTTTAATTTTTCTAAAATATTAAGTGTGTTATCGGAGCTGCAATTATCCTTGATAACCATTCCATCAAATATATTACAATGATATCTAACAAATGATTCTATTATATCAGCCTCATTCTTCACCATACTAAAAGAGAACACTTTTCTATCATTTATATTGTTGTTTTCTATGATTTTAGCTTTAGTTAAAGATTTATCTAAATTACTATCGCCAAATTCAATTATGGTATTAGGACTTTTCTGTACTTTTTTTCTATACATAATACTTTATCTTCCCCTTTAACCATATTAATACACACTACAACTTTTTATTCTGATACATTATATGCTATACTATTAAAACTGTTATTTCTTCCTCCTTAAACCTTGTAACCCAAATAGTAACATTGATATGGCTTAATCATATTATGTATTGAATAAAACAGAAACTATTTAGGAGGATTTATATGATTTTCAATAAAAAAAAAGAAACTAATAGTGTTATCATATTCCTTCACATACCAAAAACTGGAGGCTTTACACTTAATTCAATTATCGACAAGCAATATCGAGGTTTTTTTGATATAAAGGGTTTTTTTGATTATGGTTGGCAAATCCCTCTGGCTGATTATATTAACAGCATTGGAGATATAAAAAAGCTTGAGGTTTTGCGTGGTCATCTATTTTTTGGTGCTCATAATCATATACCACAAAAGAATTATAATTATATAACCTTACTTAGAGCCCCCGTGGAACGGGTAGTTTCAGAGTATTATTTTATTAGAAGATGGAAGAACAATCGTCCCTTACTTCAAGCTGTAAAAAAAATGACTTTACATGAATTTGTCACAAAGAAAGAATACAATGGTATTACATCAAACCGTCAAACCCTCATGATAGCTGGACAGTATGATTTAGCTAAAGCAAAATATAACCTTGAAAAGCATTTTTCCATTGTAGGTATTACTGAACGATTCGATGAAACACTTTATGTGCTTGAAAAAAAATTGGGATGGAAAATAAATAAATATAAAAAAGAAAACGAAACCAAAAACAGACCATCTATTGATGAAATTGATCATGATACCATAGAAATAATTAGAGAAAAGAATCAAAAAGACATAGAACTTTATAAATTTGCAAATGAATTACTGGATAATCAATTAAAGCAATTAAAGAACAGCTTTTTTGCTGAAATAATGTGTTAAAAAATATTAAAACTCCTAGGATAAGAACTAGCTTAACGGGTGGATAAAATCGTCTAGCGACGCATTTTAGTTGCAAGTTACAAGTTCCATATTCCAAGTTTTAAGGTCATTCTTTTAGGTCTAAAAAATCTTAATTCCTGCTTCTAAAATTTTACTGGTAACACTTTGCATTTACTGTCTGTTACTTGAATTTACTTAATCAATGAATTTAGTTATGTTCCATAACTAGACTCATTATTTTTATATTAATCATTATCTCTAATCCGCTATGATTTCCTATATATTTTATATTATTTATAAAATATATGAATATATATGTATAAAGAGGTTTTTAAGGTGGTGACAGTCATGCAAAACTATAAAATCCAGCAATATCTTGCTGATATAAATGGATTAAAGCATTATTTCATAAAAGACAAATTTTTATATGAAGAAAGCTATTTAAATTCAATTGTAGAGCAGAAAATCATTGGAAAATATATTTTGAAATTTTCCTTAGACGTAGACCATAATGGAAACCCCCATATAGCTTGTATTAATGATAATAAAAAAATAATTCATTTAAAGAATAATGAAAAAAAATGGAATAAAAATACAATTACTGAAATACAAAGCTTTTATAAAGTAAAATCTATTAAACTTTATGCTGGCTTAAATAATCAAACTGAAGCATATATACTATTATTGACTCAAGATATAAGAAACAAAAATTTATATCCCCTTTTTCTCTACTCTATTAAAAATTCAAACTGGAATGTAAAAAAAATCGCTGATTTGAATTATGATAGATATCACCCTTCACTTAAGTCAGACACTGACAACACAGGGAATCTCCATATAATATTTAAAACAAAGGAAAATAATAAGTACAAAATATATTACAAAACATATGATGCCATACATAATAAATGGAGTTTATCTGAGAAAATAACGGAAAGTACAGAGGATATAACCAATACTTTACTTTTGTGTGATACTAATAACAATATCAACATAGTATGGTGTTCCCTTATAGATAAGAATATAAATATAAATTTCATTAGACGAAAAATTGATCTATATACAAAGGTAAAATGGAAAAGATTCAACACTCTTCCAAGCAATATATCTAATCTAACAAATCCTGTATTGATGCAAGTAGGAGATAATATAAAATTCGGATGGAAGCAAAGTAATTTCTATAATATTATCAAAACAAATATCAAAAAAGACGATTGGAAAAAGTCATCATCAATAAAGCTAAGCAGCAGCAAATTCTTAATCCCTCTCAGTATTATTGGAAACAAATACAAAACTATTGATCCTATAAAAGCCCCAAATACCTACTTTTATTTATTAGATAACAATAAAAAAATAATAGGTATCAATGAATTACATAGTATTGAAAATACTGATAAACAAAAAAGTGTAATCTCAATCGATAAAAAGAACTATGCTGGTCCTGAGGAAAACTTAAAATTAGACCCCTCCATATTTTTAGATGACATAGGAAAGGTCATAGAAAAAAGCACTATTGTAGCTGATATATATGCAAATGACAACTGTAAAAATCAAAGTAATGATTTAAATAGTTTCATAGATAAGCTTAATAACTTATACAAAGAAATAGAAAACGTAAAAAGCAAAGAGCTTACATTATTAAACTCAATTTTGGAGCTAAGTAAAAAGAATAATAAGATATACAGAAAAATTGAAGAAATTATAAATGAGTATAATGGATAGTATATAGAATCACCATTTACTAAAAGCTAAATCTTTTTATAACTTCTTCTTTTATTTTTTTTGCATTGTTTATCATTTCCCTATTATCAATTTTATTTCTAAGATTTTTGTAATGGCTTCTTGTTTTAACTAAAGGTTTATTAATATATGCAAATTTATAATTACATCCTAACCTCAGCCAAAAATCGTAATCCTCTAGATACCTGTAATTTTCGTTAAAAAAGCCAACTTCATCTACACATGCTCTAGGTATCATGACCGTTGAAGTATTGATATAATTATAATTCAATAAGTACATAACAGCTTCCTTCTGCCTTTGAAAACCTATACTTTCATAATAGTCAATTATCTTAAGCTCCCTTGATGCACAATAATAATCCGAATACAGTAATCCAATACCATCATTTTTATTAGTTTCCATATACGCAACTTGAAACTCTAGCTTTTTAGGTAGAAAAATATCATCGGCATCTAAGAAACATATGTATTCTCCCTTTGAATTCTTTATACCATAGTTTCTAGCAGAAGATGGTCCACCATTCTCTTTATAGAAATATGAAATTCTATTCTTGTACTTTTTTATAATATCAGTTGTATTATCTGTTGAACCATCATCTACTACAATAACCTCGAAATCTTTATAAGTCTGATTAATAACACTTTCTATACTATCGCTTATAAATTCACCATAATTATAGGTAGGGATTATTACACTTACCTTTATAATAAACACCACCTCCACAGATATTTAATTTTATATTATGTATGAAAAAATATAGTGTTCCAGCTAATTTTCTATTCTTTTACAATCAAAGCTGACATATGTATATATTAATAATTTATTTGAAGGTGATAGGGATGAATAATAAAAATAACATATATATAATTGACAATCAAAGGTCTAATAATCTAATAGAATTTTTCTTATGTGACGAATCTCTATACTGGAGTTGTTGCAGTAATGAGCAGAGAAAAGATACTAAGATAATAGATGATGTTAAGATATTTGATTTATGTATTGATAATAAAGAAAATATACATGTTGTATGTGTTTTGAATTCAGGTAAATTAATTTATTTAGCCTATGATAAAGGCAATTGGAGTAATAGAGTTTTTCAAAGCTTTCCTAAAGAAGCAAATAGTATCGATCAATTAAAAATAATATCAATAGATGATATAATTCATATATTTTATGATTTCAAAATTACTACCAAGCTTAATAATAATTATAATTATAAATCCTTCATTATTCATACTTACAAGCATAATGGAGAATGGATTCAAGCATACATAAGTGCATTTCATGATCCTATTAATCCTAAATTTTTCGTGGATATGGATTCACATAAGAATATAATAGTATGCTATCTATATTCAGATTTCAAAACATCATATATTTGCTCCCTCATTTTTTCAAAAAATAAAATGAGATGGCAGCAAGCAAAGGATTTTCAATTAGATAATCCTAATATAGCAATAATGGAGTTCTTAATTGATTTAAACAATAATATTCACTTCATTTTTTATAATAAATCTTGTAATGAAATCTATCATAATAGTACAGATAGCTCATTTAACCCGAGGAATAGATACAGCTTGATTACTCCAATTAAAGAAAATATATCTAGTCTGATTTTTTTTCAAAAGGATCATAGACTATGGATAATGTGGAAGTACAAAGACTCTGTAATAATCATATCTTCTAATGATTTTGGAGAAACCTGGAATGATTTCTCAAAAAAAGTTTCAGCTAAATTAAAGAAAATAAAATATCTTTATTCATATAATACCTCAAAAACATTTAAAACCATTACTTCCTTTGGTTATCTAAATGATGGTAATGCTTTTGTACTTGGAATCAATGAAGCTAAAGAAATAGAGAATAATGCCATAGCAACAAAAATATCTTATAATGAAGATGATAATAAGACAGAAGAAGACAATATACATGTAATGGAAAATGATGTTAAATCTGATATTTCCTACAATAATAATCCAAGCAACTCCAAAGGTTCGATAATTATTGAAGAATCTTATATTCCTAAAGCATCTAAAAAAGATAAAAGCTCTATATGGAGAAAAATAACTAATTATCTTACCATGAAAGATTAGCCTTCATATTCCCATTTGTCTTAATCAAATAGGTTTTTTAATTGCTAAGGAACTTAAACTTTTTTACATAAAATTATATAAATTCCAAAAATAATTAAAGTTTTTTAGACCTAAAAGAATGGCCTTAAAACTTGGAGCATGGAACTTGTAACTTGCAACGCAAAACGCTCCCTGCGGGTGCCTTTGTCCTTTTGTCACTTGTACTTATTACAAAAAATGGTTGTCGAAATTTGTAGAATTCCCACCTCCCATGTGATATTATATTTATTAACAACAAAAATTTAAACAAGTAGGTGATAAAATGAAAAAATCTGTTTCAAAAATTACTTCTATAGCCATTCTTTCGGCATCTCTAATTTCCTTTATTCCTATAAACTCTTATGGTGTAACATATTATAGTTCAAGAAATAATACATCTTCTGATATTAGTTATTCTACAGGCTACTCTTATACTAATAATTCTTTTACCAGATATTATTCAAAATATAATAATACACCAAGTGAAAATGCTAATGATTCAATACAATCTAACAATACTGCTTCAAAAAATGAAACCTCTACTCGATCCACGGTTTATTTAACCAGTAAGGATGAATCTAATACATCAAACTCTACAAGCTATACTGTTTCCTCAAGTGGTCGTGTTACAAGGTATTATTCCAGGAACACACAAAATAATGTAGAAGCTGATAATGCTTCTGAAGATAAAATCCCTGATGATTCCAACAGCCAAATACCAAATGATAACAGCAATACATATACTAACAGCCCAGATAATTCTTTTAATTCAGATCAATTAACTATGAAAATGCTTATCCTCATTAATCAAGAGAGAACAAAAGCAGGAATCAAGCCCCTTATTCTTGATGAGAAATTAACTGCTGTTGCTGAGCTTAAAGCCAGGGATATGGTAGAAAATGATTACTTGTCCCATACTTCAGCAACCTATGGAAGTATTTATACCATGATAAAGAATGGTGGTATAAAATATCAGAATGCAGGAGAAAACATAGCAAGAGCATTTAGTGTTGAAAGTGCCCATAACAATTTTATGAACTCATATATACATAAAAGAGCAATATTGGCAGATCATTTCACCCACGTAGGTATTGGTATTGAAAAAGAAAAAGGTGGAATGTATAAAATATCTGTAATGTTTATTGAAAATAAATAAAAAGGCTGATAGTTTTTCAGCCTTTTTTATTTATTATTCTTTATCTTCTTCTATTATCTTTACATTAACTTGGTCTGGGAATAGTTTAGGAAACTCTACACATAATCCACCCTGATCTTCAAATTCACAGAAACCAGTTGATAATACGCAAAGCTGTACAGGAACTTTAACCTTCTTTTCACATATAATACAGAATACCAATATAGGACCAGTTACTACTAAAGTATTTCCATCTACTCTTAAGCTCCCCAATCCAAATGGAAGTATTAAATCACATAAAACTCCGCAAAATACCGCTAATGATGGTTTTGTTGCAGCTGCAGTAGATGGTATACATAATCTTGCAAACTTTCTAAGGCTTATTGGATCTAAACTAGCTAAATCAATTGTATCTCTAACTGAAAATTTCTTTTCTTCTCCATCAGTTGTTAAAACTGTGCCATTAATTTTTATTTCTACTTCTCCTTCGACAGTTATTCTTTGGTCAACAACTATCGGCGTCCCCTTACCCTTTGCATCACATTCTGAAGTATCTATACACGCCAAGTTTATTTGCCTTATTCCACCTGGACCTGGTACAAAGGTAGGATCACAAGGTGTTGTCTGCCCATTAATAGATAATACTCTATCCCTTACAATTAGTCCTGTACTATTACAAGTAATACTTACATCAAGAAACTCGTCAATATCAGTTCCTGAAATTGGAAATCCGTCAATTCTTAACTCTGGTATTACTCTATCAACTTCATCCTTTAATTGTATAGCATCATAAACCTTTTCTACGAATATACATTCACTAGTTATAACCTCTGGATCATATTGTGCTGGTGTAATACAACCTGTATTTGCTCTACAACAATCATTATCGCTTTGTTGAATGATACCAGCTTTATTGTATATTCTTTTAGCCATAATCTTAATATACCCTCCCTATTATAATTTTGATTTCTTAAAGTCCACACTTCGAAAATCGTAATATCCTTCATCTTCAATTACTAAACTACGAAATGTTTATACCTACTTTAGTATATGAATCACTTATTTTATTTGTTACAAATGGAGTTATATATTTTTAATGTATTGAATATATTTTTTATAGCACTTATAAAGATAGAATCTTACAAAGCTTTAACAGGTAAAGGAGATGAATATGGCTTTTATAAATAATATTCAAAGGGTTATTAGAAAATCAAATGGCAATATAGTAAATTTCTATGTTCAAGATAACTCTTTATATACTAGGGAGTTTGTTTATAATCAAGGCTGGAATAATCCAATTTCTATGATGGAAAATATAAAGCATAATCAGGTAGATATTAAAATTGACAATAAAGATATGCTTTATGGTATTGCTAATAAGACCACTGGAGAAATGCTTTATATTTTTTCAAATAAAAATATATTAAATTATAATACACTATTTCGATATGATAATAATAAATACATAATAAAGTATCCTTACATTGAAAAAAGAAATAATTCAATTGCCATTGCTTATTACTTCCAGGAGCTCAAAAACAAAAAAGAATGGACAATTGCTTTTCATTTTTTCGATGGCATTAAGTGGACTCATAATCATATATATTCAATTAAAGCTTTTCCTATTATCAATCCTTTTTTGCTTTCAATAGATAATAAGTGTACAAATCTTTTCTATTTTGATAGCATAAATGGTAAAGAAGAAATATTTATCAAAAGATTATCTACTACTTCAAAGCTGTGGCAATCTCCTATTCAGCTTACTTTTTCTAATAGCCAAAAGCTTTATCTTAATATATTAAAAGAGGATTCTGACATTTACCATATAGCATGGTCTGAATTTATAGATAAAAATTTAGTTATTAGATATGTAAAAGGATATTTTAAAGATGATAAATTTATATTCAGTAAGGTAATTAGTTTATCTGAACCATCCAACTGCTCATTTCCAACATTTGTTAAGACCAATAAGGCTTTATGGTGTATATGGGTACAGATGAACAAACTGTTCAGCAGTTATTCACTAGATGATGGCTATACTTGGTCAAATCCAAAAGTAGATAAGAAAAGTGAAAACTGTAATTTCATTAGATATCATTTTTCATCAAACCATCATCAAGATCTAGAAAATTTTAAGCTGAGTACTATATTTGGAACAAGATATCCAATAATGTCTTTTTTAGGATTTAAAAATATTTCATAATATAATAGATAATGAAAGTATATTCTAGGATTATAAATTTACAATCCTAGAATCATAAAAATTGATAAATTTAACCCCTTATGCTAGTAAATAAAATTTTCTAGTTTCTAAGATACCTTAGGGAATTTTAATATTTCATTTGAGTGATTTTTATAAACCTGTTTTTCACTTAAAATTATATGAAAAAAAACAGGTTTATTACATGAACGAAAAGGAAATATTAAAACTCCCGCAGTGGAAATTAGCACAATGAGTTAAATCTAATATTTCTTAAGAACCTTATAAACTTTTACATTTTTTTCATAACAGGTTTTATATATTTTGAAAACATCTAATTTTCTTAAATCTATTTGCTGGAGTATAAAATCATATGCACTTTCATTTATCTTAACGGCCATACTGCAGCTTTCAGCTAAATAACCAGGTGCATTATATATAATTGGAGTATATCCTTCCTTTTTAAGTATGCTTTCTAAATTATAAGCATGTGTTTTTGAATTAAATACAACAATTATACTTTTATTATCCATGATATCATCCTTCTATAAAGTAGTTACTCCAGTATATTCTAATTACTTTTATTAAGTTCCATAAGTAACCCTTTTAACTTTGAAATGCATTATTTATATAAAAAAACAGACTTATTCCATGAGCAAAAAGAAAATATTAAAACTCTTATGATAGAAACTAGCACAATAGATTAAATTAATTTCAATTATATTGTGTCTTTTATTTTTTGTACCTATTTTACCTCTGGACAAAATTTTATTATAGGAATTCAAATAAAGATTTTATATAAAATAAAAATTCATTCTAACTAAATTTTGTTTCATATTGCACTAATTTATTGTATTTTGAATATATATAAGGTGCAGAGGAGATAATACAAGCTTCATAGAAAGTAGGTGCAATTATGCCGAAGACACACGAAAATCATGATTCAATAACAAAAAAAATAGATGACCATGAAGATAGAATACGAAATCTAGAATTTAATCAAATAAAAATAAGTGAAAAAATCGAATGTTTAATTGTAAAAATAAATAGTCTAATGACTTGGATAAAAGCTTTAGTAATGTTAGGACTTACATCATTAGCAAGTTTTGTATTATGGTATCTGCAAAATTTAATTAAAAAATAGATAGAGCAGGAGATACCATCTCCTGCTTTATCTGTTTAAAGTATTTTTTTATAAATATATTCAGATGTAGCTAATCCAAGCAAAGAACCATATTCCAAATTAAATCTAACTTCATCTCCAACATTATAATCCTTTTTACTATCTGTAACATCAATTATTAAATGATCACTACTTGCTCCAAATATACTTATTTTTTCATCAACTGGGATTATACTTTCAGGATTTACATCTTGCCTGCCTACTGCAAGAATAGCCCTTTTTCTAATTCCTTTATCTTCAAATACAGGCTTATTTCCAAAAGCATCCATTCCTATTTCACCTATTGGTACGCTTGGCTTTTCCTTAAGTTCAACTATTTCTGCAACAAGCTGGAAGGCATCTTGATAGGTGTCTTTAATGGAGTTTCCATAAGCTGTTTCTCTACCTAATAATATTGACTCTCCTAATCTTAAGTTGTTAATTTTCTCAGGCATTTGCCTTCTTTCTAATAGGTCTAAGCTACTTGAATTTCCACCAGATATTATTTCAAGCTCTATATTAAAGCTTCTTTCTATCTTCTCAGCTATTTCTACAAGTTTACCTAAATTATCCTTACTAGGTATAACTCCACCATAACAAGTAAGATTAGTTCCTACACCTATTAATTTCACTCCATTAAGCTTAATTACTTCTTCAGCAATTTCTACAGCCTTATCCTGCCATATCCCTTCCCTTAAGTCTCCTAAATCAATCATTAATATTATACCATGGATTTTATTTACTTTTAAGGCTTCATCTGAAAGCCTTTTTATAGTCTCAAGTTCCGAATTAAGACTTATATCGGCATATTTTACAACTTCTGCTACTTGACTTTGCATAGGTAATCTTAAAAGCCACTTTTCAACTTCTATATCCTTAAGTTTAATTAAATTCTCTATCCTTGAATCAGCTAGATACTTAACTCCACCTTCAACTAATACACCAGCCACCTTTGGTAGTGCACAAAAAACCTTTGTTACACCAGCAATTTCAATATTCTCTTCCTTTAATTTATCCACCAATACTTTAGTATTATGCTTGATTTTTCCTAAATCTATCTCCAATCTTGGACAAATAGGCATATATATAACCCCCATAAGTATCTATTTCGTACTACTTTTAAGTCAAGATTAAGGTTGAGTATTAAGGTCATATCTTCTAAGTTACAATAAAAAATAATTTTAATCTTTATAGGAAAAATTAGAATTACCCCATTGTGCTAGTAAATAATTTTTTGCTTTTGATATACTTTAGGGGATTTTAATATTTTATTTGAGTGATTTTTATAACACATAGGAAATTATACACCCATCAAATTATATATAATTTCCGTTATGTATTTCAAAAAAGTCTACTTTATAAATATTTATAAAAGACTTTTTTATAAACCTGTTTTCACCTTCAAATTTATATAAAAAAACTGGTTTATTACATGAACGAAAAAGAAATATTAAAACTCCCGCAATATAAACTATTACAATGAGTAATTTTAAATATTAGTCTATCCTCAGACTTTGCTTTAATAAGCACAATGCTGCTTCCTTATGTCTCTTAGCCAATACTCCCAGTGAAGCCATGATATAATCATTATCAATTAATATTTTACTTTCTTTTGTAGGAAGCAATTTATCTCCTTTATTGTTAAGGGCTATCTGTTTAATTATATTAATCCTATTGGGTAACCTTGTAAGCGCACCCCCTGTGCCAATTATCCATTTCACATTTGTTAAATCCTTACCTTCTGCTAAAGTTTTCTTGCCACTGCTTCCATATAGATCTCTAAATCCTCCTGCATGACGATTAACCGAAGTAATAACCGCTTCTAGAGTTAATCTTTCTACAAATTTCTTTTGTTCATCTGTAATTGGTATAGGTCTGTGATTATCTATAAGTTCTTTTATTTTTTCTTCATCAAATTCTAAATCTTTAGCTATTTTTTCTACGCCGATCAAATCCACAATATTTTTCATATTGACGTATACACCCAAGTCTCCTTCTACGGTCCTCTTTGCAATAGGTTCTGGACTGATAAGTATTCTACTTACCTCTTCACTGCCTTCTGTTACAGAATGAACATCCGTAGTTGCTCCACCCACATCTAGAGTAACTAAATCCCCTATATATTCCTTTAAGAGCTTAGACGCTTCCATAACAGCACCAGGAGTTGGAATTATAGGTCCATTTACAAGGTTTCTAACCCTTGTCATACCAGGTGCATGTATAATATGATCTTCAAAGGCATCTTGAATAACCTTTCTTGTTGGTTCTACATTTAAAGTATCTATCTTAGGATATACATTATCCACAATATATAACAGCTTTTCTTTACCTTTTTCTTCAAATATTTCCTTAACATCTTCATGATTTTCAATATTACCAGCATAAATTACTGGAATATCCAAGTCTAAGTCTGCTATAATCTCAGCATTATAAAGAGCAGTATCCCTTTCGCCATAATCAACTCCACCAGCTACAAGTATTATATTAGGTTTAACATTCCTTATTTTCTTAACATCTGACCTTCTTAGCTTACCCGCCGTAACCAAATGTATATTTGCTCCTGCTCCAAGGGCTGCTTCTCTAGCTGCTCTAACAGTCATATCATAGACTAAGCCATGGACAGTCATCTTTAATCCACCAGCTGCACTACTTGTAGCAAGCATTTCGTCATAGATTATTTCATCTACACCTAAATTCTGTTTTAGATTCTCTATTGCATTATTGAGTCCAATATTTACGTCTCCCTCTAAAACAGTAGTAGGAGATTGACCTTGCCCTAGGAATCTAGGGCGGTCTTCTATATCACTAAAAGCATTAACTACTGTCGTTGTACTGCCTATTTCGGCAACCAAGACATTAATTTTCATTATTTTCCATTTCCCTTCTTTTCTTAACTAAGAATGTAGCTACATGTACTCCCTTAGATGTTTTCCCAAATCCAGCATCAACACCTTGTTGTACTGCTATCTCTGGAGTAACCTGTGTACCTCCACAAGCTATAATAATTTTATCTCTGATACCTTTTTCTACAGCATATTCATGGAGTTTTCTCATGTTCTTATAATGTATATCATCATGGCTTATTATTGTAGAAGCAAGTATAGCATCGGCATTTAATTCAATAGCCGCATCTACAAGTTTTTCTACAGGGCAAGATGTTCCAAGATATTCAACCTCTATACCCCATTTTTCTATACCACCATGCTTGATATCAATTACTTCACGAAGTCCAACTGAGTGTTCATCTTCTCCTACTGTAGCTGCTACAACTTTAAGAGGCTTCTTCTCAATTTCTTCCCAAAGCTCCTCATCACTCATTATTTCTGGCTCAGGTGGAATTTCTAATGTACTTATATCTAAATCAAATTCCACTTTGCCCTTTATCTGTACTCTAGTTCCCTCAGCTGGATGCATAACTTCAACATGTATTACTTCTGGATCTTTAAGATTCATCTTCTTAGCAAATTCTATTGCTGCAAATTCAGCAACTCTCTTGCTTGTAGGAAGGAAAATCTCAACCTGAACAGTTCCATCGGCAAGCCATTCAACCTCTGGCTTAATAAAATTGGAATTTCTATATTTTTCAGATTCATCTAAACGTATATTTACGTTGTCATTTTCGTCTAGCTCATCTATATAAACTATTTTCTCTGGTTTTTCGAATGTACAGCCATCAATTAAACTGGATGGATTATCTACAGCGTTTTCGTCATATTGAGCAACATTATTATATCCAAAATGAGCAGTTACAGGTGCCATATAGTCTTCATCTCTCTCAAATACTGTACCCACACCAATACCGTCATTTATTTTTCTTCCTATACCATCTCCATTTCTTTCTGGATACATTCCTGAATCAACGAAGAATCCCTTTTCTACTGCTTCAAAATATCCTCCTACTTCAAGAAGCTCTTCTAAATAAAGAACTGCTCTTTCCTTCAATTCTCTAACCTTTTCTGGTAAGAATCCTTCCTTCTTAAGTTCAACCATCTCCATTAAACCATCAAGTCCTACCAATGTTTGCTTAGCTGTATCACATGCTTCTATGTTGAACATATGCCAAGGAACGTTTCTACCTTCATCAGGAGTGATAGTTGATTGAATATCAGCCCTTGTAAGCTTTGAAATCATCATGTTCATAACATGTGTTACTGTAGCTTCCCTCGATGAAGAAGTTATATATTTCGTATTTTGTTGAGCTCTCATTTTGTATTCATCAAATATGTCCCTCAATGCTACAGCATAAGGAAGATCGTATTTAGTACATGGTACTGGAGCAGCTGAAGGTGGTACAGTTGAAAGACATATATTTTCTTTCTTCATTCCAACTTTATATGAAAATATCGCATTAATACCATGCTGAACCATAAGCTCAGGCATAACCTTCCACGCATCTCTAGCAGTTGCATTGGCATTATGTGCTCCATCTATCTGTGCCATATCAGCCCATGCCATAATCTTTTTAGATTCCGCTGCGTCAACAAAGGATCTTACCATATTTATATTTCTATATAAAACATTATATTGTGGATCTTGGTGAGCACCATTTACTCCCTCTTCTGCAAACATAACAGCTATATCAGGACCAGCTACACCAGATACATAAGAATGATAGTTTATTGGTCTTCCTACTTCTTCTTCAATAAAATCTAAGGCTTTTCTTTGAGCTCTAACCTGTTTTCTTGTTACAGGTATACCTCCTATACCTTGAGGAGAACCTTCAATAAGTCCATCATAGTGGGACTGTCCAGCAGTTCTAATAACCATTATATGGTCCGCACCGTGCCATGCAGCCATTCTCATTCTTCTTATATCATCTTCAAATCTTCCTGATGCAATCTCAGTAGTAATGGTTTCTTGTGGCTGAGGATCTAAGTTATCAAAGTAACGAACAGCAGCAGGTATTCCTATAGAATTTTTTAATGGCTCAGAACAATCAGAGTAAACATGTGGACCTTCTTTTAACTTATCTACCTTTTTCCTCCAAGTCCATCCTCTTCTCTTAGGTCTATAATTTTCCAAGTCACTTAGAATATCCCTTATATCCATTTTTTCATTTATACTTGGTTTTTTCATTATTTCTCCCCTCCTTTAAAGATTGTAACAGCATCATCCCAATGCTTCCCTTCAATCATTTCAAGACCTGCTTGTCTTAGAGGGATATTCTTTTCCTTTGAAATTCTATATACTATATGTCCTACACCTTTTCCTATTAATCCTCTATCTATTGCACCTTCAACTAAAGGCTTTGCTTCTAAACTTGAAAAGCCCATTCTTAAAAGTACTGAACGCTCTATAGAAGGCGTAGTATTTTTTCTAGCAAGCTCCAATAACGGTTCAACAGCTTTTTCTGCTAGTTCCCAAAATCTTTGCTTTAATTCTTCATCTGAAAGATTAGCTAGATGTTTTCTTCTCTCATTGAAATCATCTTCTCTTTTAATATACCCTTTCATGTTTTACCTCCTTTTTTCTATACCAATTTATATACAAAATTACGATTTTAGCTCTTCAACAACTCTTTTTACAAACTCTAAATCAGTCTTAGTTTCAACTGCTAAGAATTGCAAATCATTGCTGCTTAATTCTTTAATATTGTTAATTTGTAAGCAGTTTTTAATATATGATCTTCTGATTTTATCTAAATCTAAATCAATAGCCTTTATTAACCTTGGATGTTCTGGAAGAATTATATTTTCACCTGGAATTTCTTCTCTTGGATCTCCAAATTTAATTTCTATTCCATTTTCTCTAGCAAAGGACAACTGCGGTTGAATATGTTTTCCTGCTCCTGTATATTCTGTTTCTTGAGCAATTATTATCTTATCCTCATCTAATTCTTGAGCTAAACTAAATGCAGCTGCTAAAGAAGTATTTCCTGCTGGACCTCTTTCAAGACCTTCAAGCTGTGCTAAAGCTTCTGTCATATAGAATACCTCGCCTTGATTTACCGTAACATATCTATCCATATATCTAAGTGGTCTAGCAGCTGACCTTGGAACATCGGATCTATCTGGCCATGTTGCAAATGGCATACCAAAACCCGTATGTCCTGTAGTAAAGGATTTTTTATTAAATTGTTCATCACTTGCCATATGTAAACCCTTTAAGTTTACACTAGCACCAACTATCAATGTATTATCTGCTCCTGCTTTAATAATTCCACGTGCAGTCCCTGTCAAATTGCCTCCACCAGCATTGGTACAAACTACTACATCTGGATCTCTACCTTCCTTTTCTCTCATTTGCATACACAACTCATAGCCTAAGGTTTCAACTCCTGCTATTCCAAATGGAGTATATAAAGAAGCATTAAAATATCCTGTTTCTTCAAGTAAGGTTAAGAAAGTATAGAATAATTCTGGCCCAACGGTAAGCTGTACTACCTCTGCTCCATAAGCCTCGCATTTCCTTGCCTTCTCAATTATCTCTGGCTGTCCCTTACCTTTACTGTCATAACATTCCTGAACAATAATACACTTAAGACCATGAATAGCAGCTTGGCTTGCAACAGCAGCTCCATAATTACCACTAGTTGCTGCAATAACTCCTTTATATCCATTTTTCTTGGCATGATAAACCGCATTAGCAGCTCTTCTAGCTTTAAAGCTACCTGATGGATTAGCAGCTTCATCCTTTATAAATATCCTTGCTCCCTTGCCTTTACCAGCAAGTTTTCTAGCAAGATTAGTTAAATTTTTAAGCTCTAATAATGGTGTATTTCCAACGCCTGTTGCTCCTTGAATCTTTTTCATTTCCTCGAGGCTATATCCAGTTTCCCTCATCATTTTTTCATAATCAAAGGCTATTCCTGTATCTTCAAATCTTTGGTAATCAATTCCCACAGCCTTTTTCATTATTTCATTTCTACGTGACATTACTCCACTATAGCTCATATCTTTATTCATGGTCTTCACCTCCAAATAATATCTCCCTTAACTGAAGACCTATTTTAAACACTTCTGGGACAGTATTGCCAAAGGAATGAGTATAGGAAGGATTAACCTCCACAAGCTTACCAGTAACTTTTCTACCTGTCATAGTTACTATTTCTACATTATCTCCAATCTCAGCATCATGTTGAATAAATCCTTTTACCCATGTTTCTAGCGGCACCTTTTTAGTATCATCTGGAACCTGAGGAGCTCTTTCTTCGGGCTTTAATACTATATTATATACATTAACCCAATCACCCTTTTTAGCTTTCACGGTTTTCACCTCTCAATTATTTTCTACGAGGTGCGTAGTACATTTTTAATCTTCTTTTTTTCTTCGTACCACGCACTCAGAACTTTACTTTCTATCTTTCTATAAGTTCTCTCATGTCACCCATTATTGCTCTAGGAACAGGTAGATCTATCATAGTCTTAAGTCCAGAAGAAGCATTGATTACATGAGGAATCATGTTAACACACATAGCTATAGTTCCAAGTCCACCTTCTACTTCAGGCTTAATTGACATATTTACCTCTGGTGTTCCTTTTATAGTTATATAATCTCCTGTAAATGTTCCTTCCATTTCTGGTTCAATTTGTTGAGGATGAATCATGTCGATCTTTACTTCACCGTCTACATAGCCTTGTCCAGTCATATTAACACCTGCAACATCTCCAGCAGCAGCAAATCCATGAGGTGACTTTCTGTCTACTGTAGTAACGATTGGCTTCATTTGCTGCTCAAACTTGTCAATCTTCCAACCGATGGCATCTGCTATCATTTGTACTGATTCTGCAAAGCCTACATGTCCTGCCATAGTTCCATCTTCACATCGTCTATTGAACTCTTCAACACTTAATCCAACACCTTGTTCTTCCATAACTGTATGTCCAAAAGGTGATAAGCTGTTAACTCTTTTAGCTTCAATATGCTCTACATCAGTCATACATCCAGTTAAACAAATAACTAATAAATCCATTATTAATCCAGGATTAATGCCTGTACCTAAAATAGTTACTCCATTTTCCTTTGCTATTCTATCAAGTTCAGCTGCCAACTGCGGATTTTGAGCTTGTGGATAAGCCATTTCTTCTGCAGTTGAGATAACGTTTACCTTTTGCTCTAAACAATACTTTAATCTAGGAAAAGCTGCTTTAGTAAATGAGTCTGTTGCAGTTAAAATAACATCACAACATCCTTCAGTTAATACTTCTTCAATATTTGGATTAATTATAACTGGCTTTCTGTCTCCTCTTTCTACGCCTAAATACTCATACATATCTTTACCAACTCTTGCTTTATTTCTATCACATACTCCTACTATTTCTACACCCTTCTTATTAAGAAGCATCTTTGCCATACCACTACCCATTGCACCGAATCCCCAAATTGCCACTTTAACATTCTCCATTAAAAACACCTCCAAAATATTTTGTGTAAAAAAATTATTGTACTATATATAATTATTAACACTATTTATTTAACGCAATCATCATGCCAAGCTTTAATTTATACATTTTATTTTTTATCATGGTTTTTGTATAATTATAAATAGATTTAAGGTGTTTTCTGAATATTTATAAAGTTTTTTTATTAAATTATATTATTTAGTTATTGGCAAAAAATAAGAAGCAAAATATTTTGCATAAGCCGCAAATTATTTTGCTTCACATTCAAGTTTATATTTCTTGATTTTATATTGCAAATTTTGTCTAGATATCCCAAGTTCCTTTGATGTTCTAGTAATATTAAATCTATTAGCCTTCAAAAAATTACCAATTATCTTTTTTTCTATGTCCTCTAAATAATCATTAAGATTATTAACATCCTTCAATTCATTTTTAAGTTCATTTTCAATATTTAGAGAAATATTCTGCATCATCAATTCTTCAACATATGGGGGAATATGCTCCTTTTTTATTACATGTTCTTCTAAAACCATATTCATAGAAGACTCAATAAAATTTTGCAGCTCCCGGACATTCCCTGGCCATAGATAATTTAAAAATGCATCAAGTAAATCCTTGGATATCATCCAAACGTCCTTGTTTAGCTTCTGATTGTAATACTTAATAAAATGGTCTATAAGTATTGGTATGTCTTCTTGTCTATTTCTCAAGGGTGGAATCCTAATATTTATTACATTTATCCTATAGTATAAGTCCCTCCTAATATGATTCTGCTCAATTGCTTTTATTGGGTCCACATTAGTAGCAGCAATTATTCTTACATCTATAGGTATATCCTTTGTTCCACCAACTCTCCTGACATAACTTTCCTGTAAAACTCTTAAAAGCTTTGCTTGCAAAGATAAACTCATAGAATTAATCTCATCTAAAAACAAAGTTCCTCCATTTGCTTGTTCAAACAAACCTGGCCTATCAATTGCTCCTGTGAAGCTACCTTTACTAGTTCCAAACAATATTCCTTCTAGTAATGTTTCAGGTAAAGCAGCACAATTTTGTGCAATAAAGGGTTTATTTGCCCTCGAACTCTCATAATGGATACTTTGAGCAAAAAGCTCTTTTCCAGTTCCTGTTTCACCGTATATCAGAACGCTGGAAGAAGTTTTAGATGCTCTTTTAGCAAAGGCTATGGCCTTAATAAAATCTTTATCCTTTCCAATAATGCTATCAAAGGTATAATGATTTTCAACCTTATTTTTCTCTCCATTAGGCTCAATAAGCCTTTGTTGAAGCTCTATGATTTGTTCAGATAGATGGCTTACCTTAGTAATATTTTTAGCGATTTCAATTGCACCTATAATTTTCTTATCTTCAATAATTGGAATAGTAGTATTAATGGTAGATATCTTTTTTCCTTTTAGGTTTAAATAGCTTTGCTTACATTGTTCCAATGTTTTCCCTGAATTTAAAACTTTTAATAATGTGCTGGTTTCTTGATTTAGGCTTGGAAAAACCTCTAGAAGATGTCTTCCTAGTACCTGATCTGCTTCTAATCCTTCGATATCAGCCATAGGTGAATTATATATGATTGTTTTGCCATTTTCATCTATTACATGAATACCTTCTTCAATATGGGGCAAAATATTTTGCACTATATATTCATATATTTTCTTCCTACTCAATAAAATCACCCCAATGTAAAAATATGCAGTAATAAATCTGCACATGTAGATTTATTGTTATATGTTGTATTTTATATGTTGAATGTTTTTACCTCATTCTCTTAGGACTTTAAAAACAAAAATCCCCTATAGATTGAACTTACAACACTCAAATTTATTAAGTCTTGTTAAGCCCTAGAAGCTAATCCTAGTAACCTTCAACCTTTAACCTACAACATTCAACGTCTTTTCCTTTAATCAATAATCTCAGTTATTTCAGATAAATATTTTTTACTTTCTTTGAACTTCTTATCCCTTTTCTTAATATTGAAAAAAGTAATCGTCATAAGGACTAATCCTAAGACAAACGCAAATAATTCGATGTTTTCTTTCATTCCTAGAAGTTCTAATATGAATTTCCCACCAACTATTCCAATAATAAGCATTATAAGTGGTATTCCATAAGCTATAAAGGCAGCAGTGAGTACATCCTGGGTTGTCATATCAACCATTACCTTGTCGCCTATATCAGCCCCAACAGTATTTAACGCTTCTATTTCTATATTCATGTTTTCTTTTCCCATCTGACATGCTCCGCAATCGCCACATGCTGAATGTCTCATCAATTTCACAGTTGCATTTTTTTCATTTACTGCAATTACTTTTCCTTCTCTTTTCATCTTTTCCTCCTGTTTATCTATTTTATAAATTTAATCATTGTATTGATAAGCTCGTCTATTACTTCTTCCTCAGGGTTATTAGCTAGAGAAGTCTTTATGCAGCCCTTTAAATGATTCTCTAAAATTAATCCCCCTACTTTATTTACTGCTGATCTTACCGCTGCTATTTGAATTAAGATATCATTACAATATCTATCATCTTCTATCATTTTTTGAATACCCTTTACTTGTCCTTCAATTTTCTTTAACCTTCTAAGCAACGATTGCTTCTGATCGGAATATGAGTTCACTATATCACCCCATTTCTTATATATCTCTCTTCTGTGTCAGTCCAAGCTGCAATTTACAAGTTCTAAGTTTCGGAATCATTCTTTTAAGTCTTTTTTTCCTATTGATTATGGGAATCCCCATATTTATAGGTTATCACATTTTTCTATAAATATGGGGAAATATTTACTCTTTAATCACTTTAATCTGTAACTCCTCTAATTGGGTTTCATCTGCAATAGATGGAGCTTCTGTTAGAAGACATCTTGCATCTTGAGTTTTTGGAAATGCTATTACATCTCTAATATTTTCAGTACCTGTTAGAATCATGGTAAGTCTATCAAGTCCATAGGCAATTCCTCCATGGGGAGGAGTACCATATTTAAAGGCATCTATTAAGAAACCAAATTTTTCATGCGCTTCTTCTTCTGTAAATCCAAGGGCTTTAAACATTCTTTGTTGCAAGCTTGAATCATGTATTCTAATACTACCTCCACCAACTTCAGAACCGTTTATAACAAGATCGTAGGCTTTAGCCCTTGCTTTAGCTGGGTCAGATTCAAGTATTTCGATATCGTCATCAACGGGAGATGTAAATGGATGATGTTTGGCATAGTATCTATCGTCCTCTTCATCATACTCAAATAATGGAAACTCTGTAACCCATAAAATCTTATATTCTTCTTCATCTATTATATCAAGCTTTTTAGCAATTTCAACTCTTAATGCTCCTAGAGTTGTATTGACAATTGACGTTTTATCTGCAACGAATAAAATCAAGTCCCCTTCTTTAGCTTGCATTTTATCAATAATAGCTTTAGTATCTTCCTCACTAAAGAATTTTGCTATTGGTGAATCTATACCATCATTTGTCAACTTCATCCATGCAAGCCCCTTTGCTCCATAGGTCTTAGCAAGCTTTTCAAGGTTCTTCATACCCTTTTTACTGAAGCTTTCTGCCCCGCCATTAATATTTATGGCTTTCACATCCTTACCATCTTTAACTGTATTTGCAAAAACACCAAAGCCACAGTTCCTTACAATTTCATTTAAATTCTTAAGTTCATATCCAAATCGAAGATCTGGTTTATCTGAACCATATCTTTCCATAGCTTCTTTATAGGTCATTCTCATAAAAGGTGTTTCTATTTCTATTCCTTTAATTTCCTTAAATAATTTTTTAATTAATCCTTCATTTATTGCAAGAACATCTTCTTCATCAACAAAGGACATTTCTATATCTACCTGCGTAAACTCTGGCTGTCTATCAGCCCTTAAATCCTCGTCTCTAAAGCATTTAACAATCTGATAGTACTTATCAAAGCCCGATACCATAAGAAGCTGTTTGAATATTTGAGGCGACTGAGGTAATGCATAAAATTTCCCAGGGTTTACCCTTGATGGAACTAAATAGTCTCTAGCACCTTCAGGGGTAGGCTTTGTAAGTACAGGCGTTTCTAGATCCAAAAATCCATTTTCATCAAGGAAAGATCTAATGGTAGAAGCAATCTTACTCCTAGTTTTGAGGATTTTTTGCATTTTAGGCTTTCTTAAATCTAAATATCTATATTTCAATCTCAATCTCTCACCAGCATCATCCTCATCATTTATATGAATAGGTGGAATTTCTGATTCAGATAATATCTTAAGCTCCTTTGCAAAAACTTCAATTTGTCCCGTTTTCAAATCTGGGTTCATTGATTCTCTTTTTCGAACTTCACCTCTTACAGCTATAACAAACTCTCCTCTTATGCTTTCAGATTTATCAAAGGCTTCCTGAGATACATCCTTATCAAAAACTATCTGAACTAATCCTTCTCTATCTCTTAAATCAACGAATATCAATCCACCTAAGTTTCTTCTTCTTTGAATCCATCCCATCAAAACTACTTCTTTACCTATATCCTCTATTCCTAAAACTCCACACATATGGGTTCTCTTCATTCCACGTAATAACTCCGCCATATCTATACCTCCTGTTTAACTCTTCTAATTATTTCATCTATTATATTATGTAAGCTAACCTCTTCTTGCTCACCAGTATCCATATTTTTTAAAGATACTACATTGTTATCTAGTTCATTATCTCCAATCACGATTGTATATTGACTACCTACTTTATTTGAATATTTAAATTGAGCCTTTGTGCTTCTGCCTAGGTGATCAATGTCTACTGAAACCATATTGTTTCTTAATTCATATGCTATCTTTACTGCTTCTTCATTTGCTCTATCCCCCATTGTTACAATAAACACATCAAGTCCTTTAGGCTTAGGAATCTGTATATTATTGTTTTCTAAAGTAAGAAGCAACCTTTCAATGCCTAATCCAAAGCCTACTCCTGAGGTGGATGGTCCTCCTATTTCTTCTACTAATCCATCATATCTTCCTCCACCACATACGGTGCTTTGAGAACCTATTTCCTTTGATATTATTTCAAAGGCAGTCTTATTATAATAGTCTAGTCCCCTTACTATTTTGGGATTAATTTCAAATTTTAGCCCCATTAAGGTAAGGTATTTTTGAAGCTTTTCAAAATGTTCTCTGCAATCCTCACATATATAGTCAAGAATCAATGGTACATCCTTTAGTTCCTGCTGACACTCTTCCTTTTTACAATCAATTATTCTCATTGGATTTCTCTCATACCTATCTGCACAAGTCTTACATAAATTATCTAATTTCCCATTTAAATATCCTCTCAATACTTCATTATATTTATTTCTGCACTTAGGGCATCCTATACTATTTATCATTAATTCTAAATTATTTAGCCCAAGCTTTTGGAAAAATATCATCGCTATTCCTATTACCTCTGCATCTATAGAAGGCTTTTCTGCACCAAAAACTTCCACACCAAATTGATGAAATGCTCGTAGTCTCCCTGCTTGGGGTCTTTCATATCTAAAACAAGGTGTTATATAAAAGAGCTTAGTAGGCTGACTATCTGCATACAATTTATTTTCTATAAAAGCCCTTACAACGGGAGCTGTACCTTCTGGCTTTAATGTAATATCCCTTCCACCATTATCAGTAAAGGTATACATCTCCTTTTGAACTATATCTGTTGTCTCTCCTACCCCTCTTTTAAACAATTCAGTATGCTCAAACACAGGAGTCCTTATAGCCTTATATCCAAATTTTTCACAAACTTCACTAAACATTTTTTCTACATAATCCCATTTGTACACATCTGATGGCAAAACATCCTTAGTTCCTCTCGGAGCCTTTGTAAGCATTTTATTACCTCCTTAATTTATAGTTGCAGGTTCCATGGTCTAATCTACAAGTTTTAAATTTTATAGCCAAACTTTCAGGTCTTTAAAACTAAAAAACTCTCCTACCTATGACTAATAGTCATAGGGACGAGAGTAAATTTCCCGCGGTGCCACCCTAATTGGTTAAACCCACTTAAACAGTTAACGCCTGTATACGTACTATCTTTAAAATCCGATAGCAAGCTCAGAGGTGTCTTCACTAAACTCAAGATATTAGGTTTTCACTATCCCTAACTCACTGCAATCGTCATTATAGTTACTCTTCCTCTTCATAGCAATCCAATTTAAAGTTTTCATATATTATAAATCACATAAATACATTGTGTCAAGGACAATTGCGTAATAATTTAATCTTAATACTTAGGATTATACTCAATTAATCTGTTTCCTTTTTCTTTCAACCATCTCATCTACTCTTTTTATATATTCTTGAACATTTTTTACATTTGGAATTCTCTCAAGACGATTTTCTCTGGGGAAAGTAATTTTTGATACAGCACCAGCTCCAAGAGCTATGATAGATTGCTTTTCCTCCATTATTTGCATATTATATAAACATTCACATCCAGCTTTACAATATCCTACATTTTCTAAATTACCAACCATATATTTTTGTCTATACATATAATATGGGTAAAGTCCAATTTCATGAGCATAATTTCTTGATAAGTTTAACATTTCCTTAGCTAAAGCTTCCTTGGTCATTTCAAATTCATCTACAGCTTCCTTTAACTTAGAACTCTTCTTAATAGCTAGTGTATGAACCGTAAGGTTTTCAGGGCTAAGTTTTTTAATTATTTCCAAAGTGTTTTTTAATTCTTCTATGCCCTCGTTTGGAAGTCCAATGATTATATCCATATTAATTACTTTAAAACCTACTTCCTTTGCCAAGTAAAAGGCGTTTTCTATCTCCTCCGGAGTATGCTTTCTACCTATAAGTTTAAGGGTCTGGACATTCATTGTTTGAGGATTTATACTGATTCTATCAACACCATTTTTCTTAAGGGTTCTTAGTTTTTCAATATCTATAGTATCTGGTCTGCCTGCCTCAACTGTAAATTCCTTCAGCCTTGACACATCAAATGCTTTAAGAAGATGGTTTATTAGATTATCAAGCTGGAGTGATGATAAGGTAGTAGGCGTTCCCCCACCAATATATACGCTTTCTAACTTCTTATTAGTTTCCTTCAATAGTCCACTAGTTTTTTCTATCTCCTTATATAATGCATCAAGGTAATCCTCTACAATTTTATTTCCTTCTTTAATTGGATTAGATGGAAATGAGCAATATACACATCTTGTTGGACAAAATGGAATACTAATATATAGGCTAACTAAATCTTCATTAATAGGATATATGTATTTCCTTTCACATAGGGCAACATCTGTTACAAGTTTAATTTTTTCATCAGATATCCTATACTCATTCTTTAAGACTTTATTTATCTCATTAACGCTAAAATTTTCATCTAGCAATTCATGGACTATCTTTGTAGGCCTAATCCCCGTTAAAATTCCCCAAGGAAGATTTATATTGCATATTTTGGACAAAGCATCGAATATACTGACTTTAATTCTTCTTTTTAATTCTTTTCTTTCTTGAATATCATTTATACAACTATTCTTTATATAGATTTTTTCATCAATGCTGACTACTTCATTGTCTTTTATGATCCTAGTATAAATAAAATCCTTTTCCTCTCCACCAATTACTTCATTAATTAGTAAATAATCATTATCATAGTTAATATTTTCTTGAATAAATCTAATATTGTCAAAAATCCCAAAGGCTTTTATTAGCTCTCCAATTTCATATCTATAATCATGTCCCTTTAATGTTACATTTATCATAATTTCACCTCTAACCTAGATAAATTCATAGAACCTTTTAGTTGTTCTATGAATTATCTAGGTTTAATAATTTTTATTTATTTCATCTCTAAGAGTGTTTATTTGTTCTTTAGATACACTCAACTCTTTTGCTATTTCGTCAAGCTTATATCCAGCTTCTATAAACTCCATCATATCATCAATATCAATATCAAAAAAATTATTTTTATATTTGTACTTAGAATAATTATTATTTCTTTTATTCATATATAATCCTCCTAAGTAAGATTTAAGAATATTTTGTCCACATACATTAGGAGGTATACATTTGTTTTATATTATCTTAGGAATGGATTAGAAACCCTTTCCTTACCAATCGTTGATTCAGGTCCATGTCCAGGTAACACCTTTGTAGAATCATCATAAATTAATAGTTTATTCTTAATAGACCTTATAATTTTCTCAAAGGAGCCTCCTTCGAAATCTGTTCGTCCAATTGAATTAGCAAATAATGTATCACCAGTAATTAAAATATCCTCTACCTTTATACATATTCCTCCAGGAGTATGACCAGGAGTATGAATAATCTTTAGTTCAAGCTCCCCTAGCTTTATGATATCTCCATCCTTCAATAATTGATCTGCCTTAAATGCCACATCAGGACCGCTCATAATCTTAGATAAATTTTTCTCAGCACTCTTTAATAAATAATCATCATCCCTATGAATTAAAACCTTTGCTCCCGTCTTTTCTTTTATTTCTTGTACTCCACCAATATGATCTCCATGTCCATGGGTTAATATAATATATTCAACCTCAAGAACATTTTTATTTATTTTTTTTAAAATATAGTCGGCATCTCCACCTGGATCAATAACTGCTGCCTTACTGGTCTTTTCACAAGCCATTAAATAGCAATTTGCAGCATATATTCCAGCAGGTATTCTCTCCAAATACATTGTATCAACTCCCTAAAAATTTTTATTACTATCTATTAATATAGTTACAGGTCCATCATTGGATAAGTTAATAACCATATGTTCTCTAAATACTCCTGTCTCTACCTTGATTCCTGTTTTCCTAGTTTCACAAACAAAATCTTCATACAGCTTGTTTGCGATATCTGGTTTAGCAGCCTTCATAAAATTAGGTCTTCTTCCTTTTCTACAATCACCTAATAATGTAAATTGGGAAACAACCAAAATCTCTCCATTTATATCCAAAACTGAAAGATTCAGCTTTTCATTTTCATCTTCAAAAATACGAAGATTAACAATTTTTTCAACCATATATTTTACATCTTCTATAGTATCTCCATCTTCTACTCCCAATAAAACCATTAATCCCTTTGTAATATCTCCAACTTTATTATCATTAACTGTTACATTGGCATTACTAACTCTTTGCACTACTGCTCTCATTTCTTAACCTCCTAATTTAAGATGTGACTCTTTTAACATCAATTACATCTTTAAAAGCTCTAAATTTATTCATAAGCTTGGAAAGCTGTTCAATATCAGAAATTTCAATGGTTAGATTAATAATAGCTAATTTTTCCTTAGTAGTTCTGGCATTAATTGCAGTTACGTGAAATTTTAATTCTGTAATTGTATTAGTCATTTCAGCAAGCAATCCCTTTCGATCACGTGCTACAATTTGAATTTCCGTTGAATATGAAATCTTCTTATCAACATGCCATTCTACGTCAATCAATCTATCATAGGCACTTGGGTCATTTTGTATGTTAGGACAGTCCTTACGATGTATAG
Source organism: Paramaledivibacter caminithermalis DSM 15212 (assembly GCF_900142245.1). Taxonomy (GTDB): domain Bacteria; phylum Bacillota; class Clostridia; order Peptostreptococcales; family Caminicellaceae; genus Paramaledivibacter; species Paramaledivibacter caminithermalis. Next base: position 195,310 of record NZ_FRAG01000001.1, read on the forward strand.
TAACACCTCTACCCCTAGTAATATAACCAATAATATCATCTCCTGGCACAGGGCTACAGCATTTAGCAAACCTAACCAAAATATTGTCTATTCCCTTAACCTTAACTCCCTGCTTTATTTTGTTTTTAGTCTTTCTTTTAGAAACATTAGTTTGAGCATTATCTGCTTCTATAACAGGTTTATTTTCTTTATGCTCTTCTTTATATAATTCTTTAAGCTTCGGAATAACCTGATTTAAAGCAATACCACCATATCCAATAGCAGCATAGAGATCATCTATACTATGAAAACGTAATTTCTTCATTACTATGGTTAGCCACTCATTTTTAAGCAATTCCTTTACCACAAACCCTTGTCTTTTAGCTTCTTTTTCTAATAATTCTTTACCCCTTTGAGTATTTTCTTCTCTTCTCTCTTTCTTAAACCATTGTTTTATTTTATTTTTAGCCTGTGTACTTTTAACAAATTTTAACCAGTCTCTACTAGGTCCATTACTATTATTGGAAGTCAATATTTCAACAATATTTCCAGTTTTTAATTTGTAATCTAGGGGAACAATACGACCAAACACTTTTGCTCCAATGCATCTGTTTCCAACTGCCGAGTGAATTTTATATGCAAAATCAACTGGTGTTGACCCCACTGGTAAATCTATTACATCACCCTTTGGAGTAAATACAAAAACTTGATTGGTAAACAGGTCAATCTTTAAAGATTCCATGAATTCTTTAGGATCTTTAAGCTCTCTTTGCCACTCCAATAACTGCCTAAGCCATGTTAACTTTTTATCTATCTCTTCTTCCTCTGTCTTACCCTCTTTATATTTCCAATGAGCTGCAATACCATATTCAGCAATCCTGTGCATTTCTAAGGTTCTTATTTGGATTTCAAATGGTTCTCCCTTAGGGCCTATAACGGTAGTATGCAAAGATTGATACATATTTGCCTTAGGCATGGCTATATAGTCCTTAAATCTTCCTGGTATAGGTTTCCATTTTGTGTGAACTATGCCTAATATGGCATAGCAGTCCTTTACATTATCTACCAATACCCGTATGGCAGTTAAATCAAAAATTTCCTCAAAGCTTTTATTTTGATATACCATTTTCTTATATATACTATAAAAATGCTTTGGTCTACCATATATCTCGTATTCCATATTATGGTTATCAAGATCTTTTTTCAGTTCATTAATAACTGCATTAATATATTCTTCTCTCTCTTTTCTTTTCTTCGCTACTTTTTCAACTAAGTCATAATATCCTTCAGGATCAGTATATCTTAGACAAAGGTCTTCTAACTCCCATTTTATTTTAGAAATCCCTAGCCTATTAGCAATTGGAACATAAATTTCAAGAGTCTCTACGGCCTTCTCTTTCTTTTTGGCCTCATTCATATAGTTGAGTGTTCTCATATTATGCAGCCGATCAACAAGCTTTATAAGTATTACCCTAATGTCCTTTGCCATAGCAAGGAACATTTTTCTAAGGTTTTCAGCCTGCCTTTCTTCCTTTGTTTCATATGTGAACTTTTTAAGTTTAGTAACCCCATCAACTAATAAGGCTATCTCTTCTCCAAATTCTATCTCTATATCATGATAGGTATATTTTGTATCTTCAATAACATCATGTAATAGCCCAGCAATAATAGTACTTTCATCTAGTTCTAACTCTGCTAAAATAAGTGCAACATTGGCTGGATGAGTAAAAAACTTCTCACCTGACTTCCTATATTGACCTTCATGGGCATTTTCAGCAAAATTAAAAGCCTTAATTATTCTAGATAAATCGTAATATGGATTATACTGTTTTATTTTTTCTATGAAATTTTCTAACATCATAATATCATCACCTTCTTCAGCCTCTTGAAGGACTATACAATCAATTAAGAAATCCTAATCTCAAACAATAAAAAATTTGACTTTATTTCTGTTTCTTTGTATAAAGTTATTAATTGAACAAATTGCATAATTATCTTTATAGAACTTAGTCAAGTCAGAATTATGCAATTTACTAAATCAATATGTCAAAAAATAATATTATATGGGAAATTATAATATATTATATAATAAAAAAAACTTTTTTCATAGGTCTTATGGATTGTCTTTTTTTTTGAAATATATAAAAATAGTGAATGGAAAACCATTCACTAATACTTTACTACAGACTTAACATCATAATCCTTTAAAGTATCTCTTCCATTTAAGAAAGACAATTCTATTAAAAATAATACTGAAGCTATTTCCCCGCCTAACTGCTTTACTAAATTAATGGTAGATAATGTCGTTCCTCCCGTGGCCAATAAATCATCCACTATCAGTACCTTCTGTCCAGGCTTAATGGCATCTTTATGAATCTCTAATGCGTCTGTACCATATTCTAATTCATATTCATATTTTACTGTCTCATATGGTAATTTCCCAGGTTTTCTCACTGGAATAAAACCTTTTTTTGTAGCATATGACATTGGAGCCCCAATCAAAAAACCCCTTGCCTCTGGTCCCACAATAATATCAAATTCTTTATCCTTTACCTCTTCTATACATAAATCTATAGCTTTTTTATAAACCTCACCATCTTGAAGCAAAGTAGTAATATCCTTAAAGCTTATTCCTGCTTTAGGAAAATCTTCTATTACTCTAATTTTATCCTTTAAATTCACTTTTAAAACCTCCTTTATCATAAAGTAGCATACCATCTACTGCAAATCAATTACGTCTTATTAATTATATGATAAATTATGCTGTTATTCAACTGATTTTATATATATGTAACTGATAACACTAACATACCCTAATTAATAAAAAAAATAAAAACAAAACTTATTTATTTATTTCATTATTCTTAAAATTTATATTCATTTGTTCTTTTATTGTATCGTTATCAATATTGTCTAAATTATTATTAACATTGCTTCCTTGCCTTATGTCTTCGTATGAATTTTCGAAAGATTTTGGCTCTTGTATTTCCCTTTCAAGCTTTCTTATTTTATTATTTAATTCTCGAATCTTTAAGCTTGATTTAACTTTACTAAATATACCTAGTAGTGCAACAATTATTGCACCAATAGCTGCTGACCCTAAAATAACTATTGCCTGGGAAAATCGGTATTGTTTCCATAATAATTTTATGGTAACTGGATCTGAATTCATAACTGCAAATAGTGAAACAAGGATAGCAAATACCAATGAAAATACAAATAAAATCTGCATAAAATCACTCTCCTCAAAACTCTAATTTATCGAATAATAATTAATATTCAACAAAAAAAAATGTTTTCCTTCAATAATGTTATAACTTATAAGCCTACAACTTTATAGTAATAAAATTTAATATAGGTAAATAACTTCAAGGTTTAATAAATTTCAAAGAAAAATTTAGAAACGTTCATTATTTTCTTTGAAATTTATTTTAATTGTTAATGTTGTTTATCTATAGAATTTACATAGTAAAACTTAATTTATACATGTACAAATATGCAATGTTTCTGGGCATTTTGGACATGTATAAATTAAAGTCTTTACTTAAATTTCTATATAGATATTCCAGTAAAATAGTTAATTTATACACATCAAAACTCCTTAAAAACTTTGGATATTTTGATATGTATAAATTAAGTTTTACTATTGGAAATCTATATAAATAATCTAAATTTTATAATCACACTTTCTAATAGCAATCAATTTCCTTTTTAATTTAAGGTATAGCTCTTACTATATAATTGTCAAAAAGAATATCTGTAAAACAATATCTTCCTTCTTTATCACATACGCTATATGTAACTGGAATATATTTATTATCATTAGTAACTCTATACAATATTACTACAGCATTTGGAATCGGTTTATTATCTTCATCTTTAACCTGCCCAATTATTTTAGTTTTAATATTTCTTTTTAGCTTTATGTTTATATCAAAAATTTTATGTGTTTGTCCAATTTCAATAAATCCATTATAAATTTCAAATTTAGGGTCATTTATAAATATTTCATATATACCTTTTTTTAAATCTATAAAAACAAATTGCCCATAATTATTTGTATTAGTAACCTTATATACTTTCATTTTATTGTTACAAAACCTTCTTAATAAATATATAGTAATCCCTTCTAAAGGATTACTGTCATCGTCTACTAAATGCCCTGAAATCAAGGCATACCTAAACATACTTAGCTCCTTTAAATAAACATTAATATTAATCATTCTTGAGCATATTTTTATAAAATTACTTGTTTTAGTTTTGTAACCTCTTTTTTTTACTACTATCCTCACTCTAGTATTCATTTTAATTCCAAAATAAGCATAAAAACCTTCTTTAGAGCTATATATTGAACCTATTTCTTCATTATTTTCATTCAAAAAACATATAACTGCATCTTCTATTGGTTTTCTATCTTCATTCATTATATTACCATATATAAGTGCATTATTATAGTAAACATTCTTTTCAAGCTCTACATTTAGCACTATTTTACAATGCTCATCTGTAATTCTACCAATTCTTGATTGCCCCAATATATATTTATCCATGCAAATAACCTCGCATATTTTTTGTATAGAATGGGTATATAAATTTTATTATATACCCATCAATAAATAACTTACTCTTCTACTGTCTTATTAGCTTTAATCCTATAATTACCTTCAGGTACTTGCTCAAATAAATATAAACCTTGTGAATTTGTCCATGTAGTCCTGATTGGTATTAATTTTTCTTTTCCTTCTTCATCTTCAGTCACTTCAAAGAGAACAACATAAGCATTTGCAATTGGTAGCCCTTCTTTGTCTTTTATAATACCATTAATAGTTCCTCTCTTGCCTACAGGATCTACAGGCATGCTTAGTATTATATTTCTAACCTGACTTGGTCCATCTATAATGAAAGTAGTGCTGGTGCTTGTATAGCCTAATAATGAACTAGTTATCTTATATATACTTTGTGAAACATCGAAAAAGGCATATTGACCATATTGGTTTGTATGGGTTGTTTTTATTAGTACAGGCTCACTTTCAGAGTTATCATATAATCTTACAGTAGCACCTTCAAGTACTTCTCCATTTACATTCAATACTTCGCCAGCAACCAAGCTATTTGCTGAACCTGGATCAGTCGTCAATACAAAATCTCTTTCTATTTGCTGAGATGCCAACATTGTAAATGCAGTACCTTGTTTCAACTGATAATGTTCTTTAGATGCAAATACTAGATATTGTTCGTTCGCCTTTATTTCAGATATAGAATATTGCCCAGAATCATCAGTAATAGTATGATATTTAGGATTATAATCTGTGTCCGTTATTTTTATAGTTACACCTGGTATCCCATTTCCTTCCGCATCTAAAACTTTACCAAAAACTGTACCAGATTCGCTAATTATATTATCTTCAAGTTCTAAATCTATACGAATTTCCTGCCCTAAATCTACTATAGAACCTGTTTTAGATTGCCCCAATTTATAAAGATCTTTATATTCAGCCATAATATCACCTCACACTATTGTTCTTTATTTGCTTTTACAATATATTTACCCTGTGGAACTTCTCCAAACAGATATGCTCCACCTGATATTGTTCTGGTATACCTTATTGGTGTCAATGTCGGATTCTCAGTATCACCAGTAACTTCATACAGTATAACCACTGCACCTACTACAGGATTCCCTTCTTCATCTTTAATGATACCATTGATAGTGCCTTGAGAAGTAGTAGGAGATATTTCCATGGTTCCAGTAAGATTTATCATTGAACCTGGCTGGGTTACCTGAATTTCTATCTCAGTAGTCTGATATCCTTGTTTGGTTCCTCTTCCAATGTAAGTTCCTAATTCTACCTTCGTAAAAACACATTGTCCATATTCATTAGTAGTTGTTATAGCATAAGGCACTTCGCTGCCTTCTACAATCTTCGATATAGAGGCTGTCACTCCTTCTAGTGGATTTCCTAATTCATCATATATGTGGGCTGTAATAGTAGATAATTCTGCATTAGGATCTGGATGTATTACCTCATCCATAGTTATAGTCTGCCCAGCAACTATTGAAAAAGAAGTAGTTTCATTAAGAAGATATCCTGTCTTAACTGCACTAAATCTAAGCTCAGATGCAGGCGTTATATCAGATATATTATAAAATCCTGTATCATCGGTTAGAGTATGATATAGCGGATTGTTATCATTATCTAGTATTTTAATTAAAGCTCCCGAAACTGCGTTACCATCAGGGTCAGTGATTGTTCCCATAATAGAGCCTGTGTTTAAAAATGGGTCTTTAGATAGCTTTACATCTAATCTGATTTCTTCACCAACTTTTTTTAAATCTCCTTGCTTAGACTGACCAAGTTTATATAAATCACTCATCTATTTTCCTCCTTTTATCCTTAATTTATTTTTCTGCACTATATATTATGAATATGGTTAGATATCGTTACATCAAATTAAAGTATCTTTGAATACTTAATTACCTTTTATTTTTTTGTTATTAATTTCATGAAAAATATTAATAATCACAACTTAAAACTCTAAATATAATGCTTTAATATTAGTTTTTTCAATAATTATATATGCATTTATAATGAATTTGTTACATAGTCTAAGTGCTATTTTGAATAATTTTTATAAATAAATCCTTTAATTAATACATTAATTTAAAAAAACTCCATGAGTTAATTTTCTCATGGAGTTTATAATTGCAAATATCTTTTAAATATATTTGGAAAATATCTACCTTTTCGCCATACTTTTTGATAATGCCCAAACAGGACTGGCTATAAATATAGAGGAATAGGTTCCTGTAAGTACACCCGCAAGAAGAGGCAATGCAAATTCCTTTATTGATTCAACACCAAATATATACAATGAGCCGATTACTAGAAGTGTAGTTACTGATGTATTTATTGATCTAGTTAATGTTTGCTTAATACTGGTATCGGCAATCTCAAAATATGTTTCCCTTTTCCTATACTTTAGATTCTCTCTCAATCTATCGAAAACAACAATTGTATCATTTATTGAGTATCCTACTATTGTTAGGATGGCTGCGATAAATGGACTATTTACTGGAATCTTCAATATAGCATATAATGATAATACTATTAGTGTATCGTGTACAAGAGCTACAATGGCTGCTGCTCCAAACCTAAACTGAAATCTATAGGTAATATATAGAAGCATTCCTACAGATGCTAATAGTATAGAAATCAATGCCTTGTTTCTTATTTCATCTCCCATTGCTGGTCCAAATTGTTGAGCTTGTCTAAAATCACTATCTTCTAAATTATATTTTTGTTTAAAAGCATTAAATATTTCTATCCTCTTTTGATTGGGTAAATCCTTCTTAGTTTTAATAATTACTTCCTTTTTATCTACACCAGCATGTAATATATCTGCTTTCAATTCAAATTTATCTGTTATTTCCTTAATTTCATCTACAGTAAAATCTTGACCAATATTAAATTGCATCAAAGTCCCACCAGTAAAATCTATACCAAAGTTAATGCCAGAAACAATTGCCATAACTAATCCTAAAATCATAACTACTGATGATATACTAAACCATATCTTATAATTCTGTGCAATTTTCATTTTTATTCTCCCTTCTATCAATAACTTGTATAAAAGTTATTCTATGCCCCAAATAGTTTTATGTTTTTAAATATATCCATTTTTACTATCAGTTTTAATAAGAACTTAGTAACAAATACTGCAGTAAACATACTTGCTAGTATACCAATCATAAGGGTAACTGCAAATCCCTTTATCGGTCCAAGTCCAAAATAATACAACACTATTGCGGCTATGAAGGTAGTAATATTAGCATCTAAAATAGTTCTAAGGGCCTTCGAAAAACCTGAATCTATAGAGGAACGTATAGTTTTTCCATTTCTTAATTCTTCCTTTAATCTTTCAAAGATAATAACATTTGCATCAACCGCCATACCTATACCTAAAATCAACCCTGCTACTCCAGGCAAAGTTAATGTTGCATCTAATCCTACCAGTGCAAATACAACTATTAGAATATATATAGCTAGAGCGATATCTGCAACTAATCCAGGTACTCTATAGTATAAAAGCATAAAAAGCAATACAAGTAATATCCCTATCTTAGCAGCATCTAAGCTCGTCTTAAGGGAATCTATACCTAATGTAGGGCCAATTGCAGAGGTTTGTTTCTCTATTAAATCAACAGGTAAAGATCCTCCTCTAATAAGAGCAGCAAGTCTTGATGCCGATTCAGGAGTAAAATTCCCTGATATAATGGCTTTACCATTAGGAATCTCATCATTCACCTTTGGACTAGATATTATTTCGTTATCTAATACAATATGGATTATTTTATCTATATTGTTTATCTTTTTCTCAGGGTTATTGGGGTCTGCAATATAATCAGGTAATATTGCCAATTCTTTTGTAGCAACTTGAAACGCCTTAGTTCCTTGACTATTTAATTCTAAACTAACAACAGGCTCCCCAGTTTCAGGACTAAATCCTAATTTTGCATTTTTTACCTCATTACCCGTAATAACTAATTCACCATTAGATTTAACAAATTTTAGCTGAGCAGTCTTTCCTATGGAGTCTATAGCATCTTGAGCATCCTTAACACCTGGCAGTTCTATTCTTATTCTCTTCTCACCTTCAAGTACTATATTGGGTTCAGTAAGCCCCATGGCATCTATACGCCTTGTTATTACTTCCTTGGTTTGTTCCATAATATCTTTAAGTTCCTTACCCGTTGCATCTGTATCTGCCTCTAGTACTACAAAAGCACCGCCTTTAATATCTAAACCCAGTTTCATAGAATCTTTAACAGATTCAATAGAAAAATCACCAATTTTTAGTCCCATAAAAGCAGTATATATACCTGTTCCTACTATAACTAGAACAAGTAGAAAAATTAAAAAGCTTTTTAATTTCATACCCCTTTTCCTCCTAACTCTTTTCATTATAATGTATCATTCGTATTTAATCATATCTCTTATTTTTTATACTAATTTCTTTAAACCTTTAGCTGGCAATATAAAGATTATTTTATTTACCTTTATAATCCTTAGAACGCTCAACATAATGAACTGCTGATTCTTTTATACTTCTTATTTCTTCTTCAGTTAATTCCCTTACTATTTTACATGGTGAACCTATTACTAATGATCCTTTAGGAATCCTTTTACCTGGTGGAACTAAAGCTCCAGCTCCTATGATCACATCATCCTCGATAATTGCTTTATCTAAGATAATAGCACCCATTCCTACTAAAACATTATTGCCAACAGTACAAGCATGAATAATTACTCCATGTCCTATGGTACAATTATCCCCTATGACTGTAGGTTCATCCTCATTTATATGGATAACACAATTATCCTGAATATTTGTGTTAACTCCTACTTCAATATAGTTTACATCCCCCCTTAAAACACTTCCAAACCAAACATTAGCATTTTCTTTCAGAGTTACTCGTCCTATAATCTGAGCTGTCTCTGATACGTAACAGCTTTCATCAATTTTTGGTTCATAAGCTAGATATTTCAAGATCATAATTTATTACCTCCGTATTTATAATTCTATTCCATATTTAGCTTTTCCTTTATATAGAGAGAACATTCTATCCTCTTTTTTTCCATCTCACAGCCTAGTTCATAGGGAATGTTTATATCGTTATTAAAATTATAGGCATTTGCATGGCATCCACCACTACAATAAAACTTTGCCCAACATTCCTTACATTTCTCTTTATTATAGACATGTGCATTCTTAAAGCTAAGTCCTAATTCTTTATTTTCAATGCCAGTTAATACGTTACCTATTTTAAACTTTTCGTCTCCTACAAATTGATGACAAGGATATATATCCCCCTGTGGGGTTATAGCTAAATATTCCGAGCCAGCACCACATCCAGTTAATCTTTTTATAACACATGGACCTTGCTCTAAATCAATCATAAAGTGGAAAAAGTTAAAACCCTTACCTGATTTTTCTCTACGTATGATTTCCCTAGCCAATTCCTCATAATGCTTAAATATTTCAGGTAAATCTTCCTCCTGAAGTGCATAACTTTCCCCAGGCTTTGCAACGACTGGCTCTATAGAAGTGTTTTTAAAGCCCAAATCAGCTAAATGCAATACATCCTTTGCAAAATCCAGATTGTGTTTTGTAAACGTTCCCCTAACAAAATAACTTTTATCTTTTCTAACTTCAACCATTTTTTTGATCTTAGGAATTATTATATCATATGTTCCTTCACCATTTACTGCATATCTCATTTTATCATTTATTTCTTTTCTTCCATCTATACTTAAAACTATATTATCCATATTTTCATTTATATAATCGATTATTTCATCATTTAGTAATACTGCATTAGTGGTTATAGTAAATCGAAACCTCTTATTTGTTTCCTTCTCTCTTTTTCTGCCATATTCAACTAAAGACTTAACTACATCAAAATTTAACAACGGCTCTCCACCAAAGAAATCTACTTCTAAGTTCCTTCTATTCCCTGAATTTTCAATAAGGAAATCTAAAGCTTTCTTTCCTATATCTTCAGACATTAGGCTTCTATCGCCCCTGAAATCTCCTTGTGAAGCAAAACAATACTCACATCTTATATTACAATCATGGGCAATATGTAGGCATAAAGCCTTTATAACTGGCTTTCTATTGATAAAATCATGATTGTTTATATAGGTATCTTTACTAAACAACATCTCATTATCGATAAGATATTTTATCTCCTGTATGGCATCTTTAATTTCATCTTTTTTATATTTACCTTCTAGTAATTTAATAGTTTCCCCTTCATTCTTTGAAGGATAATGTTCTAAGATATCGTATACTAACTCATCTACAGAATGTACAGCTCCGCTGTTCACATCTAAAACTATTCTTACATCATCTATTTTGAATTTATGAATCATATTTTTCCCCTTCTTTTCCATAATATAAATATCAAAAGCTTCTATTTTCTATTGTATTAAATTTACATTTATTAAGCAAGTATAAAAGTATCTATAATTGTTTAATTATCATACTATTTTTTCACATAGAAAAAGCAGCCTATACGCTGCCTTTTTATGTATTATCTATTCTCACATTCTTGGTTTGCAACCGTACATGAAGTCTTGCAAGCAGATTGACAGGACGTTTGACACTCTCCGCATCCACCCTTTTCTGCAGATTTTTTTAGTGTTCCAGCACTTAATGTTCTTATATGCTTCATTTTTTATTCCTACCTCCTATTTTATCAGTACTACTAAATTATAGCATATAGATGTTACTTATGAAAAGTATTATTTTATATTCACACCTATAATTCCGCCTACTCCTCCCGAAACTATTCCAATAACTGCTTTTAGTACAAGATATTTATCAATCGTAAAATCATCTATAAAAATCCAACTTAAAAATACAATAAATAAAATGTATATAGAGCCAGTAACTAATCCATGCATGAATCCATTCTTTTGAAATACTCTTGCAGATAATAATCCACTAAATGCGATGCTCAATACCATAATAACAAAAGTCATAAATGGAATTATAGACTCTGGCACAGAAGTAAATGTAATTATTGCTGCACTAATTAACATTATAATTAATGTATATACTAGTGCTTTGAAAATACTTCTGAAATAAGTAAGTCTAGGCATTTTTTCCTTATTATTTAAAATTTTAGCTTTAGCCATATCAATACATACCTCCCCCATAATACTTTAGCTCAAATTATTTTTAGAAGAACAGTTTCTTGAATTTTCTACAAACAATTCAGGTTTAATAAAATATATGTGAAGAGAAATTATTTAGAACTAAAATGAGTACAGACAAAACAGACAGAGGTACAGGGACTTGTCTTTTATATTCAGATTCTTCAAATAAAACCACTCTCATAGCAAATGCTTTTCATTATACAACCCAAAAAAATAAATGTCGGGATTCAAAACCCCAACATTTATTTTTTTAATTTTAAATCTTCTAATTTACCATGTTCTCTCAAAAATTAAATCATCAAAGAGATTTTCATATAAATT
>NZ_FRAG01000054.1 GCF_900142245.1 Paramaledivibacter caminithermalis DSM 15212
ATTTTGTAAGACCTCATTCATCTCTTAATGGTTTAACACCTGCTCAAGTTGCTGGATTAAATCTAAATGATAAAGAGAAGAAAAAATATCCTCTTGTAGCATAATTTTTGCTTGAATTTCGCCTAATTATTTTTTAAATGTTCGTCCTTGAAATTGTCAAGGGCGTGCGTTAGCACGTTCATTTTACCCTTGACAATTTTAAGGACGAACTTTTATCATCCTTCAGGCGAAATTTAAAGCAATCTGAAGTAATTCTATAAAACATTGTACTATTTTTTCATATTAAGTTTACAAAGCCATTTATTATCCATATAAGAATTATTAATTAAATCTAGTTGAGCTTCTAGTAGTGTTTTAAATCTAGTTTTGAATATTTGAAATTCTTTTTTTGCATCTTCATATTCTCTTTTTATATTAGTTACTTCATTTCTAGCTTCATCGATGATTTTTCTTCCCTTTTCCTCAGCCTCTTTGATAATCAATTCCGCCTTTTTATTAGCATTCATAGCTACTTCTTCAGCTGTGCTTTGGGCTACAACCAATGTGTCTTTGAGGGTTTTTTCTAAACTATTGTACTTTTCTATTTGCTCTTCTAATAATCTAATCTTTTCTTTCATCTCAATATTTTCATTATAAACTTTTTCATAGCTGTCAATTACATCGTCTAAAAATTCATCTACTTCACTTTCTTTATATCCCCTTAAGGCCTTAGTGAATTCTTTATTTTGTATATCTAATGGTGTTATCATCTTATACCCCCAATTATATGAATTTTTTTATTGATACTTTATATCTATCCTTTTTTGTCTTACCTAATACTTTATCTAAAATTATTCTACCATTGCCCCTATAGGAAATGAGATCACCTTCTTTTAGGTTATACGAAGGTGTAAGAACTGGTAAAAAATTAACCTTTAATTTTTCTCTTTTTATATCGCTCATGGCTTTAGTTCTTGATACTTTAAATCCTACAGACGAAATAGAATCAAGTCTTAAAGATTTAACTGTGCCAGTTATTGTTATAAAGCTATTTTTTCTAGGAATAACATTATCTATATCATCAATATATGCACTTACCCTATATCTACCGATTTGATATATATTACTTTCAATAAAACTAGCAATTTCTTGAAATGTTATTATTTGTATATCATTATCATTAATAATAATATCTCCTAATTTTTCTCTTTTTAATCCTAATCCAAGAATTGCTCCTAAAACATCTCTATGATTTAACTTGCTTCCTTGGGGAATATTGTCAATTTTTATAACTTTAAGTGGTGTATTAAAACATGCTTCATCACAATAATCAGGATATAATATCAAGATTTTTCTCTCAGCTTCCTTATATCCACCAGTAATATCAAAATTTACATAATCAAATTTAGTCTTTAAAACCTCGCTGCATAGGAATGCTAAATATGGATCTAAAAAATCTGTGTATTTAAATACATTCTTCTTAATAAAAATTTCAATTTTATCTAAAACCTTAAAAAACTCTATTTCAAATTTGTCATTCAATAAATATCTTCTAGCAATATCTTTCTTGTCCAAAATATCACGCTTTCCATACAGGATTCATATAGGAATTTAAGTAAAGACTTTAGTTTATATAAACTCAAACCCTCTAATTTTTTAAGAGTCTTTAAATTTATACAAACTAATATTTTACTTAAATTTCTAAAGTAATCTTAGTATAATGTTGGCTAATATATCTAGCGAAACAATGGCAAGTATTGGAGAAAAGTCAATCATTCCTCTAATTCCGATTTTCTCTTGTAGAAGTCTAAATGGTGACAGTATTGGTTCTGTTATTTGATACAAAAAATTGTATATAGGGTTTGAATAATCATGACTAAACCATGAAAATAATGCTCTGGCAATTATAAAAAAATTTATCACACTTATAAAATAACTAATTGTCGCTTTTAATGTCCACATCTTACCACCTTCCTATTTTGTTTAATTACTATATTTTTAAAGCTCTCAATTCTATAGATAGAGTAGAATTTCCATATGAAGTATCTATGTTTGAAATTCACCAAACCAATTCAGCTTTGCCAAGGAAAAATTCCTTTATTATTTAGTTCATCACTAATGCTACCTGAAATATCAATATTATTTGGAGCTAAAATAAATATACCCTTTGATACTTTTTGAATTTGACCATCTAATGCATATATAGCACCATTTAAAAAATCAAATATTTTCTTTGCTAATTCTTGATCTAATTTTTCTAGGTTAATTATAACTGGCTTTCTATTTTTTAAATCATCTACTATATCTGGAGCTTGTTCAAATTTTACAGGCTCATATATAACTACCTTCATCTGCTGATTGGTATGAATACTAACTATCTTTTGTTTCATAGGTTGATTATTTATGGGCTCTTCAGTAGTCTCTTCTAGTTCTTCTTCATATTCATCTAGCCCCATAAAAAACTTAACTTTATCAAAAAATTTCCCTGACATAAAGAACCTCCCTATATTATGTTTTTAAGGATTTTCATAGTAATAGCTTCACAATCCTTGAATCTTCAAAATAATTTTTGATGGATAATATAGAATTTACATAGTAAAACTTAATTTATACATGTACAAATATGCAATGTTTCTGGGCATTTTGGACATGTATAAATTAAAGTCTTTACTTAAATTTCTATACTGCAAAAACAAAAAAACTATATATCTATTTTTTGCTATAATCTCTTTGTCCAAATATCCCTGTCCCAATTCTAACCATATTAGAGCCTTCTTCTACTGCTACAGTATAATCATTAGTCATGCCCATGGAAAGATAATTCATATTAATATTATTATAGTTGGAATTCTTTAAACTATCAAAAATTCCTTTCATTTCTCTAAAGTATGGTCTTACTTCTTCGCTGTTTTTTACATACGGTACTATTGTCATCAAGCCTTGAACCCTTATGTTCTCAAACTCCGACATGTCTTTTATAAAATCATCTAGTTCATCATATCCTATTCCAAATTTATCCTCATCATCTGCAATATTTATCTGAATTAATACATCCATAACTCGTTCAATTCTTTTTGCTCTCTTATTAATTTCTTTAGCTAAACGCAAACTATCTAAAGAGTGTATTAAATCCACCTTATCAATTATGTACTTAACTTTATTAGTTTGAAGATGTCCTATTAAATGCCATTTAGGCTTATACTGAATTTTATCGTATTTTACTATTATTTCCTGAACTTTATTTTCACCAATATCAGTAATGCCAGTTTTTAATGCGCAATTAATTGTATCTACATCTATAGTTTTTGTTACTGCAATAAGCTTTACTTCATCAGGGTTTCTTCCAGCTTTCAAACAAGCATTTCTTATATTATTAACAACATTATTAATATTATTTTCTATTCTTTCCATTTTTCTTACCTCCTCAATTAATATATGATATCTCCTTCTCTATATTTTTTTCCATGTCTTAAAATTTCATCATATAATTTTACTGTATAAATACGCTTTGTAGAATCTCCCTTTTTTACATCAAAAAAATGATTTTGAATTATTGCATAGTCTTCATTATATCCTAAAACCTTTATAGGCTTAAATACTGCTTTTCTATTTATATCTAATACATATACTCCAAGCTGTCCTTCTTTTTCTATGATGGAATCTCGATTAATCTTCAAGCCCTCATACTGTTCTTTAATAATATTTAGACCTAGTTTTCTTATCTTATTAAAGCCGTTAACATATTGATTTGTTCTTACTATAATGAAGCTTTTATTTTCATCATATATCTTATCAAATACCCTACCGCTAATTTTTTCATCTGAAAAGTCTATAAATATATCACTTTCTGTATTAAAGGTATTTGCATCCTGAAGATCAGTAATAATTACTATATACCAAGCAGTATTATCAGTTATCTTAAATACTGGTTGATCATAAATTACCTTATCATACTTTAATTTGTTTAAATTAGATTCTATTGATTTAATAAATTCATATTTTATATTTGCCAAATTATATGGAGTCAGTATTTCTTCGTACCCATCTATATGGTAACTAACTATTCCAGATTGTGGGCTATTTATTTCCATGATAGAATTTTTAATTTTTTTTTCTAATCTCTCTTTTTCTCCATGAAGCTTTTCTAAGTTTGCACCTGAAAAGCTTTTGTCACCACTTATCCTTCTTTTTTTATTGATTTTGTTTTCTAAAGTGCTTTTAAGTTTTTTAATTTTTTCAAAATCTCCTTGAATCCTAGCATCCCTTATATCATCTATAAGCATATTAATATCATGATTTAATTTATCAATATCAATTTCGAACATATTACTTTTACTAGACTTTATATCAGCAATCCTATCATTTAACTCTTTAATTTTCTCTCTATCTTTATCGCTTACATCGGAGGTATATATTTCGCAGATTTTATAATTTTTTTCTACCTTTTCACCTTCTTCAACGTAATATTTAATATTACCTTCACCAGTAGATTTTACAATCATCTCATTCCTTATAATTAGGCACTCATATTGTCTCTCAGTACTTAGGCTACCATACTCTACAATTTCTGTATCTGGAGGCTTAATAAAAAGTCCATATATTAGCTTATAAATAAAGTATAGTGATATTACTAAAAAAAATACAATACGATATAATTTTGATTTTCTTTTCATTATTATCACCTGTGGACGAGGATAACTAACTCTAGAGTGTTATAAATTTCATAGAAAAGATATAGAAGCATTCATTATTTTCTATGAAATTTATACTAGGTTTTAATGTTGGTTATCTATAGATATTCAAGTAAAACAATTAATTTATATATATCAAAAATTCCCAATAACGTTAGATATTTTGATATGTATAAATTAAGTTTTATTATTAAAAATCTATATAGGAATTTAAGTAAAGACTTTAATTTATACATATCCAAAACGCCCAGAAACGTTGCGTATTTGTACATATATAAATTAAGTTCTACTATGTAAATCCTATATAATTGGGTAGCCTAAAATTAATAATCATACATTATACTATATCTTTTATTATTAATTCTTCATATATGTTATATTTCCTTCACCTATTTATAAAAATTGTATAGTAATTCGGTCCTAAAAACAGCGAAAAATGTCGAAACTAAAATAAGAATTTAGGGGCATATGCAGCCCCTTGGTTTTTGTGAAATTATTCTACTATAAAGTTCCAAGTAAATCTTAATTTGTATATATCAAAACATCCGATGTTTTTAGGGATTTTTGAGATGTGTAAATTAAAATTTTGACTGGAATCTCTATATATAAATCCTTTAATATAATAAAGACTACATAATATGTAGTCTAAAGTATTCTTCCATATTTGCTTATTATTCTTAATTTTTTTATTTTGCTAACTTTTAGTTCAAGAATTTTATCTTCTAGTGTAAGGATACATAAAAGATTATCTTCTTTTTTTGCACCTAAAACTGTTCCTTTAATAGAATTATTATTTTTTAAATAAATCTTAATTTCATCGCCAATAGAAAGGTTTAAATTGCCAAGCTTAAATATCTTTAAATCCAATTCATCTAATAGTTTTTGAGTTATTTTTTTGCTTTGTAAATTCACTTTATTATTTATTAAATCATATTTTTCCTTCAATACAGATAGTAAGTATCCAAATATTGATACAATGAATAATACTATTAAAAAATTGATTAAGTATCCAATGTAATTCATAATCATCACCTTTTATATTACAAAATCGCCTAAAAACCCATTTATACTTCTATTTTTTTAAGTATAAAATTATAATATTTAGGCTGTTCTTATAAATATAGATTTCCCATAGTAAAACTTAATTTATATATATCAAAATATCCAGAGTTTTTAAGGATTTTTGATATATATAAATTAACTGTTTTACTGGAATATCTATATATTCTATTTATCATTTAATATTTACCTATAAAACATTGTTCTTATTACTCTACATAAAAAGAAAAAGCTATGACATGTGCCATAGTGTATTGGTCTGGGTGAGAGGATTTGAACCTCCGACCACCAGAACCCCATTCTGGTGCGCTACCAAGCTGCGCTACACCCAGATATATATCCTACATTTCTATTATACATAAATTTTTAAATTTATCAAGTCTAGAAAATAACTTTTAAGTAATTCTTTACGGTATTTTAAAGGCTAAAAGGTTGAAGATTACTAAGGCAGGTCTTATATGTCAAATACCTATAAATCATACTTGCACCTAATAGCCTCAAACCTTCAACCCTTTTTTTATATAATAATGCAAATAAGATTTCTACTACCTTCATCTATAATCTTTTGAAGTGTATTTTGAAGCTTAAACCTTACATCCTCGGGCATCATAAATAATTTATTATTTAACTGTTCGTTAACAAGGTCATGTAGAGATTTTCCAAACATATTTGTTTCCCATATCTTTTTAGGATCATTTTCAAATTCTTTCATTAGATAATTCAATAAATCTTCACTCTGTTTTTCTGAACCCACAAGTGGTGACACTTCTGTAGTGATATCAGCTCTGATCAAATGTAAGGACGGAGCATTTGCCCTTAGTTTTACTCCAAACCTATTCCCCTGCTTAAATATTTCGGGTTCTTCAAGCTGCATTTCACTTAAAATTGGTGGCACAACTCCATATCCAAGATTTTTGGCACTATTTAGAGCTTCCTCTACTCTATCATATTCTTTTTTAGCCTTTGAGAAGGATTTCATTAAGCTTAATAGCTGATGGTCTCCTTCTATTTTATAACCAGTTAATTCTTGTAAAATTTCATAGAATAAACCTTCCTTAGTATTCATTTTCACACTTGCTATACCCTTGCCAAGATCAATATTACTTATTTCTGCTCCTGTTAATACGTCCATATTCTTATCTTCAAATTTATATGATAAATTATCAACATCCTTTATTTTTTCTGTATTTTTTATGGCATTTTTGATGATATGTAATATTTGATTCTTAAGCCAATGATCAGGATCTAAGCCTTCTATCCATTTTGGTAAATTGATACTTATTTCTCTTACTGGAAATTCAAATAGAATCTTTTGTAATACTGTATTGATATCTTCTATTTCCATTCTTGCACAATTTATTGGAATTACTGGCACATTATATTTTTCTTCTAATTCTGATTTTAACTTCATTGCTTCCTCTGAACTCGGGTCAATAGAATTAAGCAGTATTACAAAGGGTTTTCTAAGGTCCTTTAATTCTCTTACCACCCTTTCTTCAGCCTCAATATAGTTTTGTCTATTGATATCAGTTATAGACCCATCAGTAGTAACCATTAATCCAATGGTGGAATGATCAGTAATAACCTTCTTAGTTCCTATTTCCGCTGCTTCCTCAAAGGGTATTTCATTTTCAAACCAGGGAGTCATTACCATCCTAGGCATACCTTCTTCTTCATATCCCAGAGACCCTTTAACAAGATATCCAACGCAGTCAATCATTCTTACATTAAATCTTGCATTATCCTTTAATGCTATTTCTATTGCTTCATTTGGAACAAATTTAGGTTCTGTGGTCATAATCGTCTTCCCTTTTCCACTTTGTGGTAATTCATCCTTAGTTCTCTCTTTTCTATATACATTGTCTATATTAGGTATAACGAGTAAGTCCATAAATCTTTTGATAAATGTTGATTTTCCAGTTCTTACAGGTCCAACTACTCCTACATATATATCTCCTTGAGTCCTCTCTGATATATCTTTATATATATCAAACCGTTCCATCGTTCCCCTCCTTTACTAATAGTTTGTATACTTTCCTTTTATACTATCATTAACATTATAAATATATGTCTTTCTCTATAAAATATGACTTCTATTGTACAAAAAAGATATCTATTGTGAAGAGAAGTTAGAGGTAAGATGTTAAGAAGTTAGAAAATAATTAGATGAAAAGACAAAGACGCCCATAGGGTGCGTTTTGAGTTCCAAGTCCCATGTTCCATGTTCCAAGTTGCAAGTATTAGGGTCTTTCTAATAAGTTTTAAAAGAAAACAATTTGCATCAATATTTTGCTGGAAATAGTTTCAATTTTCCTTATAATTCTCTATTTTACTCTGTTTTAGCTATGCAATTTTTCGTAAAAAATGTTTAAGTTCATAAACTACAAGATTAAAAAAAAAGCGTCTTATGACGCTTTCGATCTTTTACCAGCTATCAATAAAATCCTCCATTACTTCTTCTATTTCATGGGTTTTACTTCTAAGCATTAAATTACTTACAGATTCTTTAGCCGAGCAACCATCATATAATATTTTATATATTTCATTGGTAATAGGCATCTCTATTTTAAATTTTTTTGACAATTCATAGGCAGCTTTTGTGGTGTATACACCTTCTACAACCATGCCTATAGAAGCCACAGCTTCCTTCAAGGATTTACCTTGCCCCAGTTGTATTCCACATCTTCTATTTCTACTATGCATACTTGTACAAGTTACTATTAAATCTCCTATTCCCGTTAATCCAGCAAAAGTGCTTATATTTGCCCCCATTGCTTCACCTAATCTAGCAATTTCCCTTATTCCCCTTGTCATAAGAGCAGCCTTAGCATTATCTCCATACCCTAAACCATCACTAATACCCGCCCCTAGGGCTATTACGTTTTTTAGTGATCCTCCTAATTCAACACCAACTACATCTGGGTTAGTATATACTCTCAATTTATTAGTTATAAATATATCCTGAACATATTCGGCAGCATATCTGCTTTTTGAAGCTGAAACAATGGTAGTAGGTATACCTTTACATACCTCTTCAGCATGTGATGGACCAGATAAAGCAACATAATGGTTATCGGGATAATAGTCGTTAACAATTTGTGAAATCCTAAGTAGAGAATTATTTTCTATACCCTTTGAAACATTAACAAAAATTTGTTCTTTACTAACATACCCCTTGATTTTTTCTAAGGTCTCCCTTATGCCCTGTGATGAAACAGCTAAAACTATTATAGAGCACCCTTTTATACAATCACATATATCTGTGTACATATTGATGTTTTGGGAAAGCACCGCATTAGGCAAATACTTTGAATTTTCTCTAGTACATCTAAGGCTTTCAATATGCTCCTGATTTCGTCCCCATAAATTAACTGAATGACCCTTGTCAGCTAATACAATGGATAAAGCAGTTCCCCAGCTTCCTGCACCTAAAACCCCTATTTTTCCTTTCATCTTTAAACCCACCTTCTATAAAAGCTTATTTACCTCCCAAGCTAATTCCTATAACGAGGATTTCAATACTTCCCTTTCTTTTATGTAGTAAACCCCTTCTTATATAAATTTAAAGGAAAAAATAGATTTATAAAAATAACTCAAATAAAATATCAAAATCCTCTAAGGTACTTCAAAAAGAAAATTCAATTAACTAGCTCGGAGAATTATTTATTTTTGTTTTTTAGCCTTACATTCGATTGTTATTGGTGTTCCTTCAAAATTATAGTTTTGTCTTATTTGGTTCTCTAAATATCTTATATATGAAAAATGTGCTAATTCAACATCATTAACAAATAGGACAAATTTTGGCGGCTTTACTGCAACCTGAGTTCCATAATAAATCTTTAATCTCTTACCTTTGTCTGATGGAGGTTGATTCAATAATACAGCTTCACTTATTAAATCATTTAATGCTCCAGTAGAAATCCTCATGGAATGCTGGTTGGATACATATTTAATATATTCCAAAACTTTATTTACCCTCTGATTAGTTTTTGCCGATATAAAAAGTATGGGAGCATATGACATATAAGCAAGTTCATTACGAATATGCTTTGAAAATTCATTATATGTATAATTATTCTTTTCAATCAAATCCCACTTGTTAACTACTATAATAGAAGCTCTGCCAGCTTCATGGGCATAGCCTGCAATTTTTTTATCCTGCTCGGTAACACCTTCCTGAGCATCTATCATTATTAAACAAACATCGCTTCTCTCTATAGCCGTCAATGATCTGAGAACACTATATTTCTCGATATTCTCATATACCTTGCTTTTTCTTCTAATTCCTGCCGTATCGATAAAGACATATTTATCTTCATTAAATTCAAAGGGAGTGTCAATAGCATCCCTCGTGGTTCCTGCAATATCACTAACAATAACTCTATTTTCACCTAAAATGCTATTTATTAGAGAAGATTTTCCAACATTAGGCTTTCCAATTACTGCAACCTTTATAATATCTTCATCATAATCGGTATCAACATTATCAGGAAACTTGTCTACTATCTTATCTAATAAATCACCAAGATTTAACGCATTTACCGATGATATTGGGATTGGCTCCCCTAGACCCAAGGTGTAAAAATCATAAAAATGATCTGGAAGCTTAGTGCTATCAACTTTATTAACTACTAAAATAATAGGTTTTTGGGTTCGTCTAAGCATATTTGCAATTTCTTCATCAGCTGTCGTTACACCTGTTTTGCCATCCACCATAAATACTATAACATTAGCAGTATCCATGGCAATTTCAGCCTGTGTTTTCATTTGAGATATGATTATATCCTTTGAATCAGGTTCTATTCCACCTGTATCGATTAAAGTGAATTTATTATTAAGCCATTCAACATCTGTATATATTCTGTCCCTTGTAACTCCAGGTTTATCTTCAACTATAGAAATTCTTCTTCCTGCAATTTTATTAAAAAAAGTTGATTTCCCGACGTTGGGTTTACCAACAACTGCCACAATAGGTTTTCCCATTTTTATTCCTCCACTACTATTATTTTATAATACTTTCAATAAATGATTGGCCATTTACATCAGAAGCAACAACAGATCTATTCAATGATTTTTCTAAATCCTGTATTGTTACATCATCTAAAAAAATAGGCTCATCTGATTTTAACATGCTCTTTGGTATAATAATCTTTTCCCCTAACTCCCTGTCTTTTAATTGATTAATAATATCTTGTCCAGTTATTAAGCCAGAAACAGTTATTGTATGCCCAAAAAAATCATTCTTAATAGTTAAAACTTCAATTTTAAGCTTAGAAACTTTCTTAGTCAATTCACTTGCCAATTTTTCTATAAACTGAGCTGCTGATACTCCTGTAACAACAGTAATTGTCTTATTTATCTCTAAATTCTTAGGAAGAGTTTTTAAGTGATTATTAAACTCATGCTCCATTTTTTTAATTAGACCCACTCCATTTTCAATTTGAGGAAAATCTTCATAGCTTTCATAGCTAGGTAAAGGCTTTTCAGCCATGATATAGAATTCATCAGATAAGTATACAAAATTAGTACCTATTTTTTCTTTTAATAGTTTTTGCCATCTATGAATTTGCATAATTACTTTGTTTGCACTTTCTTTATCAAATATTTTTAGTGGATATAAATTTTGTCTAAACTTTGTAATTCCTACTGGTACTATTGCTACACTGTGAAGATTGGGATATAGAGTGTATAAATCTTCAATTGTTCTATCAAGCTCTAAATCATCATTTACATCAGGACAAAGTACAATTTGACCATTAATCATTATGCGATTTTCAGTTAGCTTTTTAATTCTTTCAAGAATATTTCCAGCCCTTTTATTATTTAACATTTTTACTCTTAAATCTGGATTTGTTGTATGAATTGAAACATTAATTGGACTTATATTGTATTCAATAATTCTATCAATATCCATATCTCTCAAATTAGTCAAAGTAACAAAATTTCCTTGCAAAAATGATAACCTAGAATCATCATCCTTAAAATAAAGGCTCCTACGCATATTTTTAGGTAATTGGTCAATAAAACAAAATATACATTTATTCTTACAATACTTTGCTTGATCTAAAATAGGATTATCAAATTCTATACCTAAATCCTCATCATAATACTTGTCAATTTCTAATATCCAAACCTCGCCATTCTTCTTTTCAATTTCAATTTCTAAAAATTCATCGGAAGTCAAAAAAAGATAATCAAGGATATCCATTACTTTTTTGCCATTGATATTAATAAGAATATCTCCCTGTTCAATACCCATTTCTTCAGCTATACTATCTGGTTTAACTTTGGATATTATATTATTATATTTCTTCTTATTCATTAAAACACCTGCTTTAATTAATAAATATTTTCACTATTTACATTCTTGTTTTATTATAATAGAAGTTTTAGATTAGTCAAGAGTATTGATTTATTGGTTGAAGGTTGTAGGTTTTATGGTTATTCTTAGTGGTTAAATTATTTAAAGAAAACGACTTTAAACATTAATAAAAACCAGCTAGAATAACCTCAATACCCTCAACCCAAAATCCTTTTTTCCACTTTGTTCTTCAATGCTTTACTATAGCATAAACGCCATTTCTTAAATCGTGAACCATTCCCATTGTAATTTTGGCAATTAATAATGCTGTTTCTTCCTGTTTCTCTTCATTGTCAACAAAAAATATAGGTACTGAAGCTGAAGTGATATTTCTATTTAATGAAACAAGGGCAATAATGTTTTCCTTTATACCTAAATCCATATATATCTCCTTTCCTTATCATTCTTTTAAATATTTACCCCTTGGCTTTCTTTTACAAGTCTCTAGTACAGGTGTTTTATTAACTACATTTACTAATAGCTCTACATTAGGTTCCATGGCTATAAGTGCCATAACTAGATTACCATTATGAGGATTTCTTCTTGCTAAGGGAGTAAAATCAGGTTCATCTATATCTTTTCTAATACCTAATTGAGTGGCTGCTTGATGCTGTATTGCTTGTCTCTGTCCAATATTTGATAATGTAGAACTAGCACTGGGGTTTTTAGGTATTATTTCAACTGCTATTCCCCTTTCCTCATATATTTTTCTAGAAGCCTTTAATCCTATATTCATAATTATTACATCATTAACCATTAAAAGTGGTCCATCAAAGCTTATTTTAGCAGGTCTTACTTCGGCTATTTCTTCAATTAATTGTCTAGTCAAAAACCTTTTTAAAATCGACATAACTAAAAATCCAATTACAAACCCTATGATAACTTGTATTTCCTTGTTAGCCCTTAAAAATCTTGCTACATTCATTGAGAGGCTTGTAAGCAGTGAAGTTAACATAACCATGTAATTCCGCGCTTCAAAAGCTTTTGCTATATCTTCTATGTAAGCTGTACCTCTAGGTACTAATTCAGTTGGTTCAATATTGTCAAGACTTTGCCTTTCCATATTTCGTACATCTCTAAATTGTTGAGCCGCCAAGGATAAAAAGGTAACTGCTCCGAATTCCTTTGCAGACAATGCAGGTATAGCTACTGCTCCAAGGGATGCAGCTATCAGCCCTAATGTAATATGTGATAAAAAGCCTTGGGGATAACTTGGATACTGCCTATGGTCAATTTTCATCATATAAGCACGGGACAAAACACCAATAAAAATAGATACAATTATTGAGAGCATATGATTTTCCATTGAATTCCTCCTTTCTATACTTATATATTTTCCCTCAGTCAGATTTTAAATATGAAAAAATATTTAAAATCATGATTAAAAATCATGGATTATATGTATTTTATAAATATGATAAGATATATTATAGATGTATGCTCATAAAACTTCAAAAGCATCCATCTATATTATTTAATTCTCCAAGTTAGCTTCTATTGCGGGGTTTTAGAAACCAAAAATTTTATTTACTAGCTTGGCAGGCTAATTTATACATATCGAAATTAAATTTATCTACATCACTATTTTAAAAGGAGTGAAAAAAATGAAGCAAAGGGTTTTTATATCAGGTAAAATCCCCAAAACAGCCTATGATATATTATCAAAAGAGTTTGAAGTTACTATGCATGATGATATAAGGCTATTAAGTAAAGGGGAAATCATGGAGGGCATTAAAGGAAAGGATGCTCTTCTTTGCTTGCTTTCTGATCCAATTGACAAAGAAATAATTGATTCTAATCCTAATCTAAAGATTATTGCAAATTATGGTGCAGGATTTAATAATATTGATATTGAGGCTGCTACTTCTAACAAAATACCTGTAACTAATACTCCTTTAGTTTCTACTACCTCTACTGCTGAATTAACCATGGGATTAATTCTTTCTATTGCAAGAAGAATTGTGGAGGGAGATAAGATAACAAGAGCAGGTAAGTTTACTGGTTGGGCTCCATTGTACCACCTAGGTACAGAACTATCTTCTAAGACACTTGGTATTATAGGTTTAGGAAATATCGGTAAAGCCGTGGCTAAACGTGCTAAAGCCTTTGATATGAATATAATCTACTATACCAATCATCCTTTAGATGAAAATGAAGAAAAGAAATTAGGCTATAAATATATGTCTTTGGATAAAGTAATTGAAAACTCAGATTTTTTGACCTTGCATTTGAGTTATAGCCCATCTTCATTTCATATGATTGGCAGGGAGCAGCTTGAAAAAATGAAATCAACTGCATATCTAATAAATGCAGCAAGAGGTCCCCTAGTGGATGAAACTGCCTTGCTAGAAGCTCTTAAAAACAAGTCCATAGCAGGAGCAGCCCTTGATGTTTATGAAAGAGAACCTGAAATTACAGCAGGTCTAGAAAAGCTTGATAACGTGATTCTAACTCCTCATATCGGTAATGCTACAATTGAAGCTAGAAATAAAATGGCAGAGGTAGCTGCTAATAATATAATCGCTGTATTGAATGGACAAAAACCCATTAACTGTGTAAATCCAGATATCTATGAATAAACAAAGCGTCTAATGACGCCTTGTCAGATTAAGATTAAAAATTATGTCATTCTTTTAAGTCATTAGAAACTAAATATTATCATTGCAATATAAGTCACTACCCTAAATCAATTGTAGTATGGCAGCCATTCTTCCTGTTTTTCCATTTTCAGCTCGGTAAGAAAAAAATATATCATTATTACATTGAGTACAGATATTACTAATAATTATGTTATTAGATGGTACTCCAGCTTCAATTAATGATACTTTATTAGCATTCCATAAATCCAATAAATATTTTCCTTTTCCTTTGTCTTCTATAAAATCCTTTGTGTTCTTATAATTATCTTTAAACCTATCTATAACATAATCATCTACTTCATAACAGCATTTGCCTATAGATGGTCCTATCCCTACAATACAATCATTAGGCTTAGTACCAAAATCATTTATCATTCGATAAATAACTTTCTTTCCAATTTTCTTTACAGTACCTCTCCATCCACTATGGGCTAAAGCAATTATTTTTCTTTTTGTATCTAATATAAATATTGGTACACAGTCGGCGTAAAGGGTTACTAAAGGAATACATTTCTTATTTGTTATAAGTGCATCAATCTCATTAAAGCATCTATCATTAATAAGTCCATTCCCTTTATATTTTTCCTCTACAACCAAAATGTTATCTTTATGAACCTGATCAGAAATAACTAGGTTTTTGATATTTATTTTTAAAGCTTTGCATATCAATTCATAATTTTTTAATATATTTTCCTTTTTATCCATCGTATTTATTCCTAAATTTAGAGAATTATAGGGCTTATTACTAATACCACCAATTCGTGAAGTAAAACAATGTTTCACTAGACCAGATTTCTCAAAGGAAGGAATCTTAAAATAAACAATATTATTGCTCTCTAATCTTGAAAAGTTCCATTTTTTCATAATTTTTTCACCTTGTAAGATTTACTTTTTTCATTTAATATTTTCTCTAATTCCTCCATAAAAGTATTTATATCTTTAAATTGTCTATATACTGATGCAAATCTTACATATGCAACATCATCAATATCTTTTAATGAATTCATAACTAATTGCCCAATATATTCTGACTGTATTTCCTTCTCCATACTATTACTAAGCTTTCTCTCTATATCATCAACGGTTTTTTCGATTAACTGCATTGATACTGGTCGTTTTTCACAAGCCTTAATTAAACCATTAATAATCTTATTTCTATTAAAGGATTCACGATTACCATCTTTCTTAACAACAAAAATGGGTATTTCTTCAACCTTTTCATATGTAGTGAATCTTTTTTTGCAATTCAGACATTCTCTTCTTCTTCTTATTGCTTGTCCTTCATCAGTTGGTCGTGAATCAACCACTTTAGTTTCAAAATGAGAACAATAGGGACAATTCATTAGAATAAACCTCCTAATTAGATTTACTAAAATTATATAATATTTTCTAAGGTAAGTCTATTCCAGATATAGAGTATTAGACTTTAATTCTTGTTTCTAAAATTTTACTGGTAATAGTTTGAATTTCCTCTCTGTTGCTTGTATTTACTTGGATTTAAATATGCAATTTTTTGAAAAAATGTTCCAGTTCCTTAGCAGCAAGCAAGCCTTTGCTTTATAGCCAAATGACTATATATTATTATGCTCTCATTTTTTATCCTCTGATTTAATATTTTCTAAAAAAAAGTTAACACTCTTGCTACCATTCTCCTCTTCTTCTTGATAATGAATAGAATCCTTTATTTCAACCAGTATTATATCTTGACCTACTTTTACTATCCTTTTCCAAGGAATAATATAATCATTATCCTTGCTAAATATTTTTAAAAATTTACCTTCTTTAGGTACTATAATTGATTCTACTCTGCTTTTTTCTAAATTTATTTCAAAATCATATATAAACCCTATTCTAGTTCCATTTACTACGTTTATAACTTCCTTCATCTTCAAATCTGATGTAGTCACCATAAAACTATCCCCCTTTAAGACATGCTTATTTATATATATAATAGATATTAATCATATTCAATTTTATTCTTATTTCTTTAAAAAATTTGTGTTTCCCTACACCTAGATAAGAAATATTAAACATCCCATGCCTGAAATCACAAAGGCCTAAATTAGCTTCGCTTGGTTTATACAATTTTTAACAAAAATCTGTACTCCAACTTTCTTGTTGAAGTACATTATTAAAAGCTACATCAAGAATCTTTAATATATTTTTTCATATGCTTTAAAGCTGTTTTTTCCAGTCTTGAAACCTGTGCTTGGGATATTCCTATTTCTTCTGCTACCTCCATTTGAGTTTTGCCTTTAAAAAATCTAAGGGTAAGAATGAGTTTTTCTCTGTCATTTAACTTTCTTAAACCTTCTCTCAGAGCAATCCCCTCAATCCATGTTTCATCAATGCTCTTTTCATCACTAACCTGATCCATTACATAAATGGCATCACCACTATCTTGATAAATAGGTTCAAATAAAGAAATAGGATCTTGAATAGCATCTAATGCAAATACTACATCTTCTTTACACATGTTCAATTCCTTTGAAATCTCTGCAATTGTTGGCTCTTTTGAATTTTTATTTATTAACTGATCCCTTACCTGTAAAGCCTTATAGGCTTTATCTCTTAAAGACCTGCTGACTCTTATGGAATTATTATCCCTTAAATATCTTCTTATTTCTCCAATAATCATTGGAACTGCATAGGTTGAAAACTTTACATTTTGACTTAAATCAAAATTATCAATTGCTTTAATTAAACCTATACAACCTACTTGAAACAAATCATCAACATATTCTCCTCTATTGTTAAAGCGTTGAATAACACTTAGTACAAGTCTTAAATTGCCTTTAATAAATTTTTCTCGGGCTTCCATATCTCCATTATGTATTAGTGGAAATAACTCCCTCATCTCCTTATTTTTTAGTACAGGTAATTTAGAAGTATTTACTCCACATATTTCAACTTTGTTATTATACATTCAGTCATGCCCTCCTATTCAAGAATTCCCCCTTTCACAAAAAATTATTGCCTAAAAAACCTTATTTAATACTTTAGATATTTTATATCGTTTTGGTATATAATTCCATTAATTTTGAGGTTATAATTTATTTTTGCCTTTTAATTATTTTTACTTTCTTTAAGCTACATAATTTAACCCTTAAACTAAATATTAAAATAGCGAGCTTTTAATCTCGCTATTTTAAATCATTCTATTGATTTCTTTTTTTAATCTAAATATTATTCTTTTTTCAAGTCTTGATATATAGGATTGAGATATTCCCAACATATCAGCTACTTCTTTTTGTGTTTTTTCTTCACCATTGGAAAGCCCAAATCTTAAATCCATTATTTTTTTCTCTCTACAAGATAATTTCTTTAATGCGATTTTCAACAACTCTCTATCTATCTCTTCTTCTAAATTTTTATAGATTAAATCATTTTCTGTACCAAGTATATCTGACAATAATAATTCATTTCCATCCCAGTCAATGTTAAGTGGTTCATCTATAGATATTTCTGACTTAGTTTTACTATTTCTCCTTAAAAACATAAGAATTTCATTTTCAATACATCTCGATGCATATGTAGCAAGCTTAATTTTTTTATTTGGATCAAAGGTATTAACCGCCTTTATTAAACCAATAGTTCCAATAGATATTAAATCCTCTACGCCTATTGCTGTGTTTTCAAATTTTCTTGCTATATAAACAACTAATCTAAGATTTCGTTCTATAAGTACACTTCTAACAGATTCATCGCCTTCTTGTAGTTTTGATACAAATAACAATTCTTCTTCAGAACTCAGAGGAGGTGGTAGCGTTTCATTACCGCCTATATAATGAATTGTATCCTCAATAAAAATATTAAATTTTTTTAATATTTTTATTAAACTAATTTTGGTTTTTATTATCATTGTTTTAAAATAAGACATCTATATACCTCCTTATTTATACTAATATGTCTGGATTTAACAATGCTTTATAGTCCCCATTTGGGGATAGTGTATTTGTACTTATAGCAACTATTATCTTATTTAAGTTGACTATCTCACCATTATTTTTCATTTTTACATTGTCAGGCTTAAATCCTATCAATATTCCATTTTCCATTCCTATTGAAGTAAAAGGAATTATTCTAAACCTATTCATCCAATCGGATCTTTGTAATATTGCTGTTATTTTTTCCAGCTTATTAAAATTGTCATTTTTGAAAATTTCCTTAACTCCTTCTGGCAATAAAGCTTCTATTGCATTATATTCAACGACAATTACTGGAAATTGTGATATGGGATCAGAAAGGGAATTACCAGTATCAATTAATGCATTAATTTCCTTTTCCCTTTTATCAAACTCAATAATAATTACTTTATATAAATTTTCTTTATTAATTTTATTTTTAACATAACTAATACTTAATACAATTAATACATAGGCTAATGCAACAGAATAAAACAGCACTTTAAAACTAAAATTATTAGTATAAAATATTCCATTACTTAGGATGGAATTAAAATTGGTAAAATAGAATAGTGCAAAAGCTGTTCCTCCAAAAACAAAAGAAACTAAGTAAAAAATACTTAAGTATTTAAAAAAATCTTTAAACTTATCAGGAGTAAAGGATATAATAATTATTAACATCGATATAACTAGTTTCATAGAAAACGAAAGTAAAAAATGTAATGATGGAAAAAAGATAATAAAAGAATAAAATGCACCCAAACTAGCTCCTATGATTAACTTAAAGAGCTTTCCCCTATATCTACAAAAATAACTTGTTATATGAAGAATCAAAAAATTCATAATAAAATTTTCCAAAAATAAATATTCAGCATAAACCTCTAACATATCTTCACCCCAATAACTAGGAGACAGTCTTTCATACTATTTATTATTCATTTTGTATATAATATATGTCTATTATACAAACTATTTTTCTAAAAAAATGTCACTCTTTGAAGTCGAATTGTATTTTTCATAATACAAATTTTTTATACAGTTATG
Organism: Paramaledivibacter caminithermalis DSM 15212; assembly: GCF_900142245.1. Taxonomy (GTDB): domain Bacteria; phylum Bacillota; class Clostridia; order Peptostreptococcales; family Caminicellaceae; genus Paramaledivibacter; species Paramaledivibacter caminithermalis. Next base: position 19,679 of record NZ_FRAG01000054.1, read on the forward strand.
ACTATTGGTTTTATAATAATCAAAGGATTTAAACTAATTTTTGAAATGAAATATTAAGACCACTAAGGCATCTTAAAAAAAGTTTTATTCGCCACTCCAGCAGGTTAATAAAAAATAAAAAACCCTGTATATCATACAGGATTTTTCATTAATTTTAATTATTTAAAATCTTCTACTTCCTTAACCAGTTCCTTAATAAGCTTAGAAACTGTTATAATTTCATTCATTCTATAGGCATTGGTTCCTACAAAGACCAGTCCATTTTCCACATCTCCTTGAACTGAATTTATTAAAGCATCAGATATACAATATAAAGTAGTGGCAGGATTACAAGCCTTTAGACAATTATAACATTTTTTCACCTTTAGTCTTCCTTCTTCGATTGATTTAGCAAAGGCATTGCGAATTGCCCTTCCAGGCATTCCAACAGGGCTTTTAATGATCTGAATATCTTCCTTGTTTGCAGAAATATATGCTTTTTTAAAATTTATATGAGCATCACATTCTTCTGTAGCAACAAACCTTGTAGACATTTGTACTCCTGCTGCTCCTAGTTTTAAAAATTCTGCAATATCCTTTCCAGTATATATTCCTCCAGCTGCAATAACTGGAATATCCTTTTTATACTTTTCTACAAAGGGCTTCAATACCTCTATAACTTCTTTTACTATGTCTTTAAGATTTGGTATCTTTAAAGAAATCAATTGTTCACCAGAAAATCCTAAATGTCCTCCAGCTTCTGGTCCTTCCACAATCACAACATCTGGAACATATTTATACTTCCTATCCCATATCTTTGCTATAACAGCAGCAGCTTTACCAGAAGATACTATAGGAGCAATTTTTGTATCAGAACCCATAACTAATTCTGGTAAATTTTTAGGAAGTCCTGCTCCTGAAACAATCAAATCAATTTTTTCTTTAACTGCAGTTTTGACCATATCTTTATAGTTATTGACTGCAGATAACATATTTACTCCTATAATGCCCTTAGGGCTTAGTTTTTTAGCATTTCTTATTTCTTTTATAAGCCCTCTAATATTTGCACCATCATTATTTGTCTTAAAATCCTTCTCTTTAAATCCTATCTGAACCCCTGAAATAACACCAATTCCTCCTTCATTGGCTACAGCAGCAGCTAAATTGGAAAGTGAAACTCCAACACCCATGCCACCTTGAATAATTGGAACCTTTGCAACTAAATCACCTATTTTTAAGGGGGGTATTTTCATAAAATTTCTCTCCTTTTGAATACTTATTAATATTCAAATTATATGTAATATTAGATTATCTGTCAATAGTGAGTCTTTAGGCAGCAACTCTGACAAGTAAATTTTTTCTTAATATTCTTTTCCAAGCAAATACATAATTTCTCATGTGTTTTAAGTTAGAATGTTCTGAAATTAATTCTTTCTAAGAAAAAAAAATAAATATTGAAGTTTATAACCCCAACATTTATTTTTTTAATTTTAAATCTTCTAATTTACCATGTTCTCTCAAAAATTAAATCATCAAAGAGATTTTCATATAAATTGTACCAAAATACTTCACCATGGTTTATCCCAAAGCCTAGATCTAATTGGGTCGGTCTGTTTCTTCCATATATGCTTCCATCTCCTTTTCCCCATTCATCTTCCATAGTGGTGTATTCAAGGCTTTCTTCATAGTTTTTATTGCCTATTATTTCAAATACTATAAGTAGTTTATATTTTTTATAGTTTTCATG
>NZ_FRAG01000025.1 GCF_900142245.1 Paramaledivibacter caminithermalis DSM 15212
AAATTAAGTTTTACTATGGGAAATCTATATTAAAAGCCTAGATTTCAACTAATCTAGGCTTTTATATATCCCAGTAATTTAGGTATTAAATTTCATTGTTCTCATAATAGCTTTATGTTACTATTTCAAGATTTTCTTCTTCCATTGAATCTTGTTTATTTTCTTTATTCCCAGTATTAACTAGATAAACAGCAAAAATCACTAACACTCCTCCTATAATCTGGTAAACAGTTATATCCTCCTTTAGTATAAAATAGCTTGCCACTACAGTTATAGCTGGAAGCAAGTTCAAAAATAGTGATGTTGTAGAAACCCCTAAGTGATTCATTGCATAAATATATAGATAATACGCTATTGCAGAACAAAATACTCCTAAATACATAACATTAAATATAATTACATTACTTACTAAATCCCAATTAGTAGTTTCAAATATTGCAAAAGGAATTAAGAAAAGTGTACCAAATAGGGTCTGAAAATATACTATAGCTATTTGTGAATATTTTTTATATAAAGGCCTTGTTATAATAGTGTAAACTACCCATGCTAGAACTGCTCCAAACATTAGTAAATAACCCTTCAACGAATTTGAAGAAGTCCCTCCTATATTAATACCTACTATAAAATAAACTCCTATAAACGATACAATAACACTTATTATTTTTTTTGCTGTTAATTTAACTTTAAAAACTATTATTTCAGCAATTAATGTGAAAATAGGAATGACTGCAATAATTATGGATGCAGAAGATGCTGCTATCATACTTATTGCATTGTTTTCAAAGTAAAAATAAATAGTTACTCCAATAAAGCCTGATAAAGCAAAAATTGGTATATCCTTTTTATTAAATCCTTTTTTCTTTTCTAAAAACAAGTATATAATCGACAATACAATTGAACCTATGAAAAATCTCAAAAGAGCCAGTGTCATTGGTGATATAACAGCTACTGTAACTTTTATACTTAAAAAAGATAATCCCCATACTATACAGGTAATTATCATGGCTATTAAAGGTAAAGCCTTTTTCCCTTTCATATCTAAAATCTCCTTTAAAAATAATTTCCACGCTTAATTATATAAAATTTTCAAACATATAGAATTTACATAGTAAAACTTAATTTATACATGTACAAATATGCAATGTTTCTGAGCATTTTAGACATGTATAAATTAAAGTCTTTACTTAAATTTCTATAGATTTATACACTATAAACCCTTATAATAATTAATTAAACCTATCATAGCCATTACATATCCATATATGCCAAAGCCACATATTTGTCCTATACAAGCTGGTGCAATAACCGACCTTTTTCTAAAGTCCTCCCTTGCGTGAACATTACTTATATGTACTTCAATGGTAGGTAGAGCCACTGCCTTTAGGGCATCAAGTATAGCAATGCTGTAATGAGTATAGGCAGCTGGATTGATTATTATTCCATCATATTTGTTGTAAGCACCTTGTATGTATTCTACCAGCTCACCCTCAATATTACTTTGAACTATATCCATATCTAATTCTAATTTTTCTGCCTCTCCCTTAAGGTATTTACACATTTCTTCATAGGTTATTTGTCCATAGATATTCTTTTCTCTTATTCCTAAAAAGTTAATATTGGGACCATTTATTGTTAAAATTTTCAATATTCTCAACTCCTTTGAACAAAGAGCTGTAGCACTTTGTTGGTTACAGGTTCCATGTTCCAAGTTACAAGTATTAGAGTCATTCTTTTGGGTTACTTTTTGATTTAGCAATCTGTATTATATTGTTGACTATATCTTCTATACTACCATCGTTTACAACTTCATAATCACTATATTTCTTATATAAATCAATCCTTTCTTTATAAAGCTTGTAAAGCCTTTCCTTCCCATCCTTTAATAAGGGGCGTCCGTCAGTTTCAATATCCGATATTATATCATCTACCGACCTGTTAATAAAGATAATTATACCACTTTTTTTTAAAAATTCCATATTATTATGGAATTTTATTACTCCCCCACCAGTAGATATTACAAAGTCCGCATATTTACTTATTTTCTCTACTGCTTTACTTTCTAATTTTCTAAAATATATTTCTCCATAGTTTTTAAATATATCTGGAATACTTCTTCCTTCCTTTTCTTCTATATAATGATCTATATCACAAAATTTCATATCTAATCTCTTGGCTACAAGTTTTCCTATGGTGGTTTTCCCACAACCCGGCATACCAATAAGAACTATGTTTACACCTTTTTTCCCCATAATCTATACCCACCTTATATTTTAACCTTTTTCCTATCTCCTTCTCTTATCCTATCATATATCCTATCAATTGCTCCACTGCTAATTTTTATATCATTCCAAAGTTCCTGAGCCTTTACTGCCTGCCCTACCAGCATATATAGCCCATTAACTGTTTTAATTCCTTCTTCCTTTGCATATTTAAGGAATAATGTTTCCCTTGGGTTATAGATTAAGTCAATGGCTGTATGAAATTTAGATATATCTTTTTTGCTTACTGGACAGTTTTCTACATTTGGATACATACCACAGGGTGTACAATTTATAATAATATCTTTTTTATTTAAACTTTTAATATCGTTATAGGAAATCGCTCTATGATTCTTAAACTTTTCTTTTGCTTTACTTATATCTCTACTAGCAAAGGTAATATCTCCTATTCCTTTGTCTAGTAAATACTGCATAACTGATTTAGAAGCTCCTCCAGTTCCTAATATAACACTATTCTTACCTCTTATATCAATATTAAATTCATCAAGCATAATACCAAAGCCAAAATAATCTGTGTTATAACCAATTGCCTTATTATCTCTAAAGCAAATGGTGTTTACTGCCCCAATCCTTTCAGCTTCATCAGATATATTATCTAAATATTTTATAATATCAATCTTATATGGAATAGTAACATTTACTCCCCTTATACCTAATGCTTTTAATCCATAAATGGCATCCTTTAAATCCCCTTTTTTAACTTCAAACAGATTATAATATCCTTCTATATTCAATTCCCTAAATATTATAGAATGTATAGCAGGTGAAAAGCTATGCTTTAATTTCTCTCCTATAAGACCAAACAAACCCATTATTTTATCCCACCTATTCTATTTACTAATCTCAAGTATTACACTATGACCTCAAACTCTTAACACTCACAACTATTAATTATGACCAACATAATTGCCTAGCAATTGAAAATAACTACTGGTTTCTTTTATAGCTTCAATGGATTTTTTTACAGCTTCATCATTTAAATTGCCACTAAAATCTATATAGAAAAAGTATTCCCATGACTTATCTATTATTGGTCTAGATTCAATTTTCATCATATTTAAATTATTCTTAGCAAAAAAACCTAAAATTTTGTATAACGCCCCTGGTATATGGGATATTGTAGTTACTATGCTAATCTTATTACATTCTTTCTTTATTTCTAAATCTCTTCCTATTATAATAAATCGTGTATAATTGCACTTATTATAATTTATATTTTCCTTAATTATCTCTAAATCATATATTTCTGCTGCTTTTCGACTACAAACTGCAGCCTTTATTTTTGATTTTTCTTCATTTATATATTTAGCACTTATTGCTGTGTTTTTAAAGGGTATCAATCTTAAGTTAGGATAATCCTTAAAAAATTCACTACATTGCTGAAAAGCTTGAGGATGAGAATATACTTCTTTAATATCTTCCAACTTAGCATCCTTAACTGATGCTAAATTATGTTCAACCTTTATACATCTTTCTCCAACTATATAAAAACCATATTTTCTTAAAAGATCATATACCTCTGCTATACCACCAGTTGATGAATTCTCTATTGGAAGTACTCCATAATCTATCTCATAGTTTTTAAGGGCTTCAAATATATCTTGAAACTCTCTTGCATTATATTTGTTGACCTTATCTCCAAAATGCTGGATTAATGCTTCTTCACTAAAGGAACCAGGTTCCCCTTGATATCCAACCCTTATCACCATTAAATCATCCTCTATTCCTTGACCATTTTCCTGTGTAAAAGAATCCTCACCCCTTATATATTCCTTTTGTATATTTCGACTTATTTCCATTACTTTATTTAAAAAGTTCTCAGCAACCTCCTTAAATCCTTTATTTTCTAATCTTGAAACATTCTTTCTTATAACCTCCAGCTCTCTGGCTTTATTAAAAATTTCTAGATTATTCTTTTTTTTATATTGGGCAATTTGTAAAACTGTTTCCATTCGTTTTTCAAATATAGCTACAAGCTCCTTATCTATTTCATCAATTCTATTTCTTAAAATTTCCAGATCACTCATATCAGTTCACCCTTTTCCATAATTAAATCAACCAAAGCCATAGCTATAGCAGCTTCAATAACTGGTACTGCCCTTGGTACTATACATGGGTCATGTCTCCCTTTAATTTCAAACTCAGTTTCTATACCTTTTTCTATATCTACTGTTCTTTGAAGTTTACCTATTGAAGGAGTCGGTTTTATGGCAACCTTTAATATTATAGGCATTCCATTGGTGATTCCTCCCAATATCCCTCCGTTATTATTAGAATAAGCAGTTACTTTCCCTTCTTTAATATATAGTTCATCGTTTGCCTGTGATCCCTTCATTTTTGTTATATTAAAGCCTTCTCCAAATTCCACTCCCTTTACTGCTGGTATTGAAAAAATTATATGGGAAAGCTTGCTTTCTACTGAGTCAAAAAAAGGTGATCCTAATCCCAATGGTAGATTAATTATAGCAGCTTCTATTATTCCTCCAACGGAATCCTTTTCTTCCTTTATCTTTAGTATATACTCCTTCATTTCCCTTCCCTTTTCATCATCAATAACCGAAAATTCTTTCCTACTAAGATTTCTTAATAAAGAAGCATCAATATTTATACTATTAAAAGAATTATCTTCTATATTTCCTATGCTTTTTATATGACTTCCGATTAGAATATTTTTGTTTAATAAAATTTGCTTAGCTATTGCACCTGCAAATACCAAAGGTGCTGTAAGTCTTCCCGAAAAATGCCCTCCACCTCTGTAATCATTAAAGCCCGAGTATCTGATATGACCCGTATAGTCAGCATGGCCAGGTCTCATTATGGATTTGACAGCTTCATAATCCCTTGATCTCTGATTAGTGTTATATATAACCGATGCTAATGGAGTACCCGTGGTTTTTCCATTAAAATACCCGCTTAGTATCTCATATTTGTCCCCCTCTTTTCTAGATGTAGATATTTTATTTTTACCAGGAGCCCTTCTATTCATCTCTTTATTTATATATTCAATATCCAATTCTATCCCTGGAGGCAATCCATCTATGACTACACCTATTGCTTTTCCATGGGACTCTCCAAAAATTGAAAGCTTTATATTTTTACCCCACATACTGCTCATCTATTTTGCCTCCCATTTTTATGAAATCTTTCCAGAAATCTGGATATGATTTTTTTACTGCATGACTGCCAGTTATTATCAAGGGTTCTGTACACTTAATTGAAGCTACAGCCAATGCCATGGCAATACGATGATCATTCCAGCTGTCTACCGTTCCACCTTTAAGATCCTTTTTTCCTTCGATTATCAATCCGTCTTCTAATTCTTTTACCTTCCCTCCAATTTTATTTAGCTCAGTAGATATCGCCTTCAACCTATCGGATTCCTTTATTCTAAGTCTTTCTGCATTAATAATCCTTGTGGTTCCATCACTTAATGCTGCCAATACTGCAAGTATAGGTACTAGGTCAGGACACTGTGAAGCATCTATCACTGTACCAAGGGTTTCTGATTTATTTATTTCAATATCATCCTCCCTAATCTCCAACTTAGCACCCATTCTTTGTACTATTTCTAATATAGCTTTATCGCCTTGAAGAGAATTGGTGTATAGGTCCTTACATCTAATATCGCCTCCTAATATTCCTGCAACAATCCAAAATGCAGCTTGAGAAAAATCCCCTTCTACTCTATAGTATCTATTTCTATATTTCTGATTTCCCTTTATATAAAATTCTTTATAAGACCTATTTTCTATCTCTATTCCAAACTTATTCAATACATCTATGGTTAAATCTACATATCCCTTTGATTCAAGCTTTGTAGTTATCTCTATCTTGGAATCTCCATCCAAAAGGGGTAACACAAACATAAGTCCTGAAATAAATTGTGAGCTTACATCACCTTGGATTTTAAATGTTCCTGGCTTTAACCTTCCCTTCACTTTTAATGGAAGCTTACCATTATTATTGTTATACTCGATATTCTGCTTATCAAATATTTTATAATACGCATCTAAGGGTCTTTCTACAAGCTTTCCCCTACCAGTAAATGTTATTCTGCCGCCTGTAAGTCCTGCAAAGGGAATTAAGAATCTAAGTGTAGAACCCGATTCCTCACAGTCGATACTTGTATTCGTAGCCTTCAAATTAGAATTTCCCCTTAAGCTAACACAGTATGTATCTTCATAGGATTCACTTTCTATACATTCTATACTTGTTCCTAGGGCCTTCATTCCCTTTAAAGTAGCTTTAATATCATTGGAAAATATCAAATTATCTATATCGCTTACTCCATCGGAAAGTCCTGCACATATTATTGCTCTATGGCTTAAACTTTTAGATGGGGGAACTTTTATGTCTCCCTTAAGCTTTGATGGATATATCTTTATAGAACTCACTATAGACTCCCCTTTCAAATATATGTTATTTATCCTTTTTTCCATTAACCCACGTATATCTCTATATCTTTTCTATCTATATTTTTTATATAGCCATAGCCTATTTCTTTAATTAATACTATATTAAGGTTATCGCCTTTATTTTTTTTATCAAGCCCAATGGCTTCCATAAAATTTTTTCTCTCAGTCATAGGCATTTTATAGGGCAAATTGTATTTAATAAGGATTTTTTTAATAAGCTCAGCTGTGCCTTTTTCTGTTATACCCATTGCCTCGCTTTTTTTTGTAATATTATACATTCCTATTGCTACGGCCTCTCCGTGGGTATACTTCTTATATCCATAGTATTTTTCTATAGCATGGCCTATTGTATGCCCAAAATTAAGTAACATTCTTTCTCCTCTGTCCTTTTCATCTCTTTCAACTACATTGCTTTTTATTTCACAACATCTTAGTATTATTTCATCTATATTATTTAAAAGTTCTTTTTTACTTTCAAATGTCATTAATCTATCAAATAGCTTTTTATCTTTTATACATCCATATTTTATGACCTCTGCCATACCATCATATAGGAACCTTTCATCTAGCGTCTCAAGCAAATCTGGATCTATAAATACTGCCTCGGGATGATAAAAGGTGCCTACAAGATTTTTACCTTGTGGTAGATTCACAGCCACCTTTCCTCCCACACTGCTGTCAATTTGAGCTAAAAGAGATGTTGGTACTTGTATGAATGGGATTCCCCTTAACAAGGTAGATGCCACAAATCCTGCTAAGTCTCCAACTACTCCTCCACCAAATGCTATTATCATGTCTCCTCTAGTCATTTCAAAATCTAATAGCTCTCCATATATATACTCAGCTGACTCTAAGGACTTGCTTTTTTCTCCTGGTAGAATTACAATAGTTTTAGTTTCAAAATCACATTTATTTAACACATCTATTATTTTTTTGCCATATAGCCCTTCTATATTTGAATCGGTTATTATGGCTATTTTTTTATTTTTATATATTTTCTTTATCTCTTTACCTATTTTCTCTATAATTCCTTTTTCTATGATTATGGGATATTTTTTTTGTAGAAAACTTATTTCTAAATCATACATGCTAGATTAATTCCTCCCTTTTTTTACTACCTTTATTAAATAAAAATTTTAGGCATTCTTTATCATTATTCATAATAGCCTTCTTAAAGGTTTCTATACTTTTTTCAAATATCTCTATCTGTTCTAAAGTATTATCACGGTTATCCATAATAAGCTCCGTCCAAAGCTCTGAATTAATCTTTGCCACCCTTGTAGCATCCTTATAGCTTCCTGCTACAAAGAATTTAGTATCCCTTCTATTATCACTATTAATAAGAGCTGAAGCCATTATATGAGGAAGATGACTGGTAAAGGCAATAACTTTATCATGCTGCTTAGGATCTAATTTTACTATATTTTTAAATCCAATTGCTCTTACAAGCTTCTCGATGGTTTCTATATTTTCCTCTTTATTTCCATCTACAGGAGTTATTAAATAATTTGCATCCTTGAAAATATTCTTAGTAGCATATGCTAATCCCTTACTCTCTCTTCCTGCCATAGGATGCCCTCCAATAAAATCTATATCTTCTCTAATACATGTATATATATCTTTAATCAATTTCTCTTTAATCCCTGCAGTATCGGTTATGATGCAGCCTGCTTTAAAATTATCCATATTTTCCTTTATAAATTTTACTGTTAAATTTGGATATATACATGTTATTACTATATCAGATTTCTCAAGGGGGATTTTAGGGTTTATATATCCTTTATCAATTATTCTCATATTTTCAGCTTTTTTTATAGCTTCTTTATCTATATCAACAGCCCAAAGATTTTTTGGCTTTAATTCCTTTAGTGCCATTGCAAAGGAGCCTCCTATAAGTCCTAATCCTACTATAGTGATATTAAAGTCTAATTCAATCAAAATCACCACACTCCATTATAATTCTTTATTCTCAACCTTTGCTAACCTTCTTAATTTTTCCATCAAACAATTAAATCTTTCTGGTTTAATGGATTGCTGTCCATCACACCTAGCATTTGCTGGATCATTGTGGACTTCTATCATTAATCCATCTGCTCCCACTGTTAAAGCTGCCTTTGCTAAGGGTTCAACTAACCACCATAATCCCCCTGCATGGCTTGGATCTACTATTACAGGTAAATGACTATGCTTCTTTATTACAGGTATAGCACTGAGGTCTAACGTATTTCTTGTATATTTCTCAAAGGTTCTTATTCCCCTTTCACAAAGGATAACTCTTTCATTTCCCTCCGACATTATATACTCGGCAGCCATTAATAATTCTTCAATAGTAGCGGACATTCCTCTTTTTAATAATACAGGTTTTTGGGTTCTACCAACTTCCTTTAGCAAATCAAAATTCTGCATATTTCTTGCACCAATCTGAATTATATCCACATCTTCAATAAATTTTTCTATCTTATCTGGTGACATAAGCTCTGTTACTATGGGAAGTCCTGTTTTCTCTCTAGCCAGCTTGAGCAGTTCTAATCCTTCATCTTGTAAACCTTGAAAGCTATAAGGTGAAGTTCTTGGTTTATATGCTCCTCCTCTTAAAAATGAAGCTCCACTTTCTCTGATATCCTCAGCAATACTTAAAATCTGCTGTTCACTCTCTACAGAGCAAGGTCCAGCTATTACGATAAACTTTTTTCCTCCTATTTCTCTTCCATTTACATTAACTACACTGTCCTCAGGATGAAAAAGCCTATTTGCTTTTTTATATGGCTCCTGTACAAACATTAACTTATCTACATTTCTATTTGCTTCGATTTGTGATGGGTCTATTTTACTTGTATCTCCCACAAGTCCAAGTAAATGATAGTTTTTACCCCTTGATTCATGGATTTCACAGCCTAAACTTTCCATTTTCCTCTTGATTTTATTAATTTCTTCTTCTACTGTATTATTCTTCATAACAATTATCACTTTAAAAGCTCCCTTCTTTTTTTAGTTTATTAATTATTATAAATATTACATGGACTTTCCATGTATAGATATCCAACTCTTTATATTTTTGTAGAAAAAAAGAGACTCATCTAATGAGTCTCCTTTGGTTTACCATTTTTTTCTATTCAAAGACTATAACAGCTTACTTTATATCTTCATGCTGCTGAGTAAAAGTCTTCTTCCCTTAATCTCATTAGAAAGGATTTTCCATATTTTATTGCAAAGCAAATAACCAGCGCTAAAATAAAAGTAAAAGAAATAGCCCCAGCTAAAGTAATAAAAGCTATTAAATTGTTCTGCGTTCACCTTTCTAATAAGTTTTTCCATTTTTTTGCCTCCAAAATATTATACTTGTTTTTTGTATTGAGATTGATTATATCAGATAAGTGATAGATGTCAATATTTTTTTGAAAAATATATAATTTTTTTTATTATATAAAATATTTTAATATTTCATTAAGTTGAATAAATATACCTTTATTATGACATTTGTACCGTATAAACTAGATTCCTTTATATCCTTTCTAGGAAATATTATTAAGAAAAATAATCTAAAAGCATACTAATAATATAATGCTTTTAGATTATTTTATACTCTCTTTATCTTATCAAATAATTTTTAAGTGAAACAGAAAACTTATCCCTGTAGCATATATAAGAATTATTTGCTATCCCTATCTGTTCCACCTCTAATAATAACATTTGTTACATCAATATTATTATTATAAAATTTAATCTTATCTATTGAAGTTGTTAATTTCGAATCAATTTCAACCCAAATAACAAAGTACCCTGTATCAACCCCTCTTTTAATAATTTTATTACCAATATCAATCTCACAAAGTATTTTATCTGTATATATATTTTCACCAATAATGAAATAATCGTTTATTTGATTTCCTTCTAAATTAAAGGTTCTAAAATAACACTTTTTTATACTACTAACCACAAATTTATATTTGTTATTTAAACCTTTTTCAAAAATAAAGAAACCATAATAATTACTAGATAATTTATATGTAACTATTTTATAGTTCTTTATTATAAAAGAATCTAATTGTTGTAAACTTCTACTTGTATAGCTTTGTAAAATTTTATCTGATATAAAATTTTCTAACCTTTCTTCTTTTATTGAATATATATTATTATAATAAATTACCATAGTTGTAATAGTAATTAATAGGAATATAAGTAGAAATATTACTTTTCTATTTATAAACATACTATACCCACCTATATTTATTATTTTTTACCTACTTACACTATTAATATCTCCATATCACTTCTGTATTATCTGCTTCTAGATATTTTGAACTTGGTGATATACCTAAACCAGCATCCCCTTTAAAAGAAACATATGGGTTTACAGTTCTAAAAGTTTTTTTCATAGCAAAATCTCCATAAGCACCAAATAATGTATTACTACTATTATTACTTTCTACATACATATACATTGAACCACTAAAATCTCTTCGCCCATATAATTCTCTACCTATATAGTACCCATCATCTAAATCAAATTCAAAAGCATATCCTTCTGCTCCTCTGTGTTGAGCACGAGTATATTTCTTATAATCTCTTTCTATTGTTTTACCTGTATCAAGGTCTACTTTATCCCAGTAAAGATAAAACTTTTCACCACCCGTAGCTAACAAAGTGGTAGATAAGCTAACGCCAAAAATATTCTCATTATTTGCTTCATTTGTATACAAGCGGAAATAGTGTTTGATTTTATGTTGCCCTTTATGAGAACCAGAAGTAATTTTATCATAGACATATGTTTTTAATTTTACAAAACTACTTGTTGCTGTATCTGAATCTATTGTACCAAAAATAGTCACTTTATTATTATTTTTAAAATTACCCACTTCTTGTTCAAATTGTTCTTTAGTTAATTCAATTATTTTCGTATCATTATTGTCTATTGTAGAAAGTAAAAACTCACTATCTTTTATATTATTAACTCTTTTAACCATTTTAAAATATCTTTCATTATGACTTATAATTTTACCCATATCTAAAGTTTCATTATATTCTTCTTTAGACATATTTTTTATTTCTTTTTCATCATATCCTAAGTTTTGAAGTCTAATCTTATCAAATTTAAGATTACTAGTAGCAAAACTTATATTTACTAAGCTAAAAATTAACACCACAGATAAAATTAAACACAATTTTTTTCTCATAATTAATTTCTCCTTCCATATATAAATATTTTTAAAAAATAACAGATAATTACATATGTTTTATAAATCTCCTATTAATTACATAAAATATTATATAAGATAATAATTTAAAAATATGTCGAAATTTATTGACTGTTTTTAAATTTTTGTAATATTTTTTTACCATAGCATCAATCTAATATTACTTCTAGCATAAATTTTCTGCCTTTGCCTTTAAAAATAAATATTAATTAAGCTATATATTAACATGAGTAACAACTCTTTTTGTCATATTTTTCTTGCTTATGAAATCTATTTATAGCTTCCTTGATACATACTCTTTTTTAAGATAATATATCTTTAACAGTTTTATAACTATTACCATTTACTAGTTGCTCTTTAGCATTTTTCTATAAAATATGAGGCTATTTCAAGATAGAAAAATAGTACAATATATTGATTTTTTAGATTAAACCCTCAATATATTGTATCTAAAATTCATTTTGAAATAGCCACGTAATATCATAGTTAAAATAATTATTTATTTAATAAAATTTTCTAAATATTATATTTCAGTTACATACTTTTTGAAAAATTATATATAAAATGTATCTATCTCAAGGAAAAATTTTCTACGTTCATAGTTGTTCCTTCCTTAAATATTATGAAAATCACAATTTTTAGAATACTTGCAGCCACTACAGCCTACACATCCTTCACCCTTGGCTTCCTTTTTTATACCCACTACAAGGGCATAGGCTCCATAACCAAATATCAATGTGGCAAGAACAATAGTAACTATAGTTCCCATCAAATCATCTCCTTAAAATCCAATTAAAGTACCTACTTGGAACACCAGCATAGAAATTACCCATGCTACTACAAATTGATATGCCACTGAAAAGCCAGTCCACTTCCAAGAGTTCGATTCTTTTTTGAACGTACCTATAACTGCAATACAAGGTGTATAAAGTAATGAGAAAACCATAAAGGCGTATGCACTAAGACTTGTAAATCCAACTGCATTAAGTGCTTCAACAAAGCCTGTAACATCCCCCTCCATAGCTGCTTCGGAGGCGGCTTCTCCTAATCCATATATAACAGCCATACTACTTACAACTACTTCTTTGGCAAGTAATCCAGTAATAAGTGATAATGCTGCTTCCCAAGAACCAAAGCCTAAAGGCTTGAATATAGGTGATATAACTTTACCTAATCCTGCACCTATGCTATCCGGCATCTCAGACATACCTGAGAAATTGAAGTTCAATATAAACCAAATAACAATTGAAGCTGCAAATATAATAGTACCTGCCCTTAAAAGATATCCCTTAGCTTTTTCCCAAACAAGTGAGCCTGTTACCTTGAGAGTCGGTATTCTATAGGGAGGAAGCTCCATAACAAAGGGGGTTGCTTCACCTTTAAAAATTGTTTTCTTAAATATAAGTGCTGCAATAACTGCAACTATTATACCTATAATATATAATGACCAAACAACAATTCCTTCTTTTCCTGGGAAAAACACTCCAGCAAACAATACATAAATTGGTAATCTTGCACCACAAGACATAAAAGGTGCAACAAGCATAGTTGCTAATCTGTCCTTCTCATCTTCAAGGGTTCTTGTACCCATAATGGCTGGAACTGTACAACCAAATCCCATTAACATAGGAATAAAGGCTTTACCACTAAGTCCTATTTTTCTCATTGCTCTATCCATTATAAAAGCAACCCTAGCCATATATCCACTATCTTCAAGCAATGACATAGCTATAAATAGGAATACAATATTAGGTAGGAAAACCAATACTCCACCTACTCCACCTATAATACCATCTACAATTAAAGAATTTAGCCATCCTGCAACGCCTATCCCTTCCAATGCCGTCCCAGCTGATTCACCTAAAGCTCCAAACCATCCATCTATCATGTCAAGAAATATATTTCCAATATTAAAAGTAAACCAGAAAACAAGATACATTAGTGCTGCAAATATTGGAAGCCCTAGCCATCTATTTGTAATCACTCTATCAATTTTATCCGATGTAGTTAGCACTTTACTATCGGGCTTTTTGACTACCTTAGAAAGAATACTAGTTATATAAGAATATCTTCTATCAGCTATAATTGCTTCAAAATCATTTTCAAAGGCATCTTCATTTGTAACAGCTACTTCATTTTCTGCACTAAATTTATCCTTCATATTTAGAAGGTCTAACACAGCCTCATCTTCTTCTATAACCTTTATAGCAAGCCATCTAAGATCATACTTTGCTATATTGGATTTATCTTTTATCATAGCCTTTGTTTTTTGAATTTTATCTTCAATTTCTTTTCCATAATCTACCCTATTAGGATTATATTTTATCTTGCCCCTAACTATATCAACAGCAGCGTCAAGTAATTCTTTTAAACCCTTCTTTTGAGTCGCTACTATAGGTACAACTGGTACACCCAAAGCCTGTGATAGCTTATTATGATCAATTTTATGTCCTCTTCTTTCGGCTATATCCATCATATTTAATGCTATAACAACGGGCTTTCCAAGCTCAATTAATTGCATAGATAAGTAAAGATTTCTTTCAATATTTGAAGCATCAACAATATTAATAACAACCTCTGGAGATTCATTTACTATATAATTCCTAGCTATCATTTCCTCTAAGGAATATGGTGACAAACTATATGTACCTGGTAGGTCAACAGCTATGATTTCATTACTATTGTGAATAAATTTACCTTCCTTCTTTTCTACGGTAACTCCAGGCCAGTTACCAACAGAATGTTTAGCCCCTGTTAATGCATTAAACAACGTCGTTTTACCACTATTGGGATTACCCGCTAAAGCTATAGTAATACTCTTAGACATTTATTAACCTCCTCGAATTGATTATGATATTCATTTTCATTGATCTATCAAAAAAAATTATTCCATTATGATATTTTGAGCATCTTCTTTTCTAAGGGAAAGATTATATCCCTTTATCTTGATTTCGATAGGATCACCCAAAGGTGCTACCTTCTCTACATAAACCTCTGTTCCTTTAACAACACCCATATCCATAAGACGTCTCCTTGTAGCTCCTTTACATTTTATCATAGATATTTTACCACTTTGTCCAGGCTTTAGGGTTTTAAGAGTTTTTTCCATGGATTTACCTCCTATATTAACTTAATTTAAAATATGTACATAAAATACTTCATGCTTTAACGTGAAAATATTTTATATAACAGTTTATACAGCATCTACTAATATTTGTTGAGTTACCACTCCACCCAATACTAATCTTGAACCTCTTACATTTAATATAAAGGCTCCATTAGTATCATTTGATATAACACTAATCTTAACTCCAGGCGTCAATCCCATATCCTGCAATCTCTTTTTCATTTTTGGTCCCCAGTTAATAGCTTTTATTATAACCTCTTGACCTATACCAGTCATAGCTAATGGCATATGAAACCCTCCTAAATCCTCATGTAATCTGTCTTGATACTCGATTTATCGACATTGATTATCATTACTATTTATATTATATATTAATTGGTAATATTTATCAATATGCTCTGTTGTTTTTTTATCGACATTTTTCACAAATTCCTTCGATCTGTATCACTATTTTTTTTACAATGAAATCATTATGTATATCCAATATCTTTTCTATAATATTAATATCTTTTATTTCTACATATCTTATCAATCCACACTTTTTACATATCATTGTGTAGTAATTATTATTCAATAGCTGAAATCTCCTTGTTCCCTTATTAATATTATAGCAATATATTTCTCCAAGCTCTGCCAGTTTTTTAACTGCTCTAAATGCTGTTCTCCTACTTATAACCTTTTTATCCTTATTAATTACTTCCATAAGCTCATTAACATCAAAGGTTTTAAAGGGATTTAAGCTGAAAACCTCATATATTAACATACTACTCTTTGATAAATTATATCTATTTCCTATAGCTGACATATTATCGACTCTCTTTAATACGTATTTATGATGATTATTGGTTCTAATCTGATATCGAAATCGATAATCATTATCATAAATTACCCTCAAAGTAAATCCAAAATGGTTTATATACTATCTATACTTCTTGCTATTTAATCTCTATACTACTTATCAGTTCTTTAAGAACTTGAATCATGTCAATATTCTTAAGACTTATATTTTGAATCTCCAATACCTCTGATACAAGATTATCATTCTTTATTGCAATATCCTCAATACCCTTAGATTCATCTACAATAGCATTTGTCACTTGACCTATAGATGTAGAAATTGTATTCATTGATTGACTAAATTTATTTGAAGCTTCACTAAAAGTAGTCATTAACTCATGTATTAGCCCTGCATCATTATTATATTTTTCACTTATATCAATCATAGTCTTGTAATCATTGGCTACTTTTTTTTCAAAAAAATTTAACATTTGACTAGCATTATTGGATAAATTATTTACAGAATAATTAACTATATTGATAATATTTTGTATATTAACAACGGTTTTGGATGTTTGCTCTGATAATTTCTTTATTTCCTCAGCCACTACAGAAAAACCTCTTCCTGCTTCACCTGCTCTTGCTGCTTCAATTGCAGCATTTAGCGAAAGCAAATTGGTTCTTTCTGCAATATCTAAGATATTTGAAGCAAGCTCATCTATCTTAGAAACTTTTTTAGACTCTTCTATGGATTTTAAAAGCTCATCTCCTACCTTGTTGTAAATTTTTGTAGAATCTTTCTGAGAATTTATAGCATTTTGTTTAAATTTATTAGCTCTATCATTTATTTTGTTAGATAATTCTGAGCCTTCAAGAGCTTTTTTTGCTATATTCTCGATATCTCGGTTTATTTTCTCTGTTGTAGCTGATATTTGCTGTGAAGAAGCTGCCGTTCCTTCAATTGATGAAGATAATTCTTCTGTAGTTGCTAGGGTATTCATAGAATATTGATTAATATTATCAATAAATTTATTTATAACAATAGCATTATCTTCAATACCTGCTGAAATCTCTTTTAATCTATTATGTAATTGACTAAAAGTTTCTTGTGCTTTAAAAATTGCTCCAGCTAATTTACTTATCCTATCATTGTTCATAATCAAAGGTTGAAGTTCTTCTTTCGTTGCGGAAGAAAAGTCAAACTTATTTATTCTATTTATAGCATTTTCAAGCTTACTAAGAGGCCTAAGTACTTTTTTAGATATCCATAGCCGATCAACAAAAAATCCAATTCCTATTCCCAAAACCATCAATAGAGAATTATTCATTTTTTTCACTTCCTCGTTTTGTTTAAATATTAGTTGAGGAAATTGCATAGTACATTTAAAGAATTTCGAAGTACAAAATGTAGTAGAAAGAGTCAAGAAAGCTATCTACATATTTGTATTTCAAAATTACTAGTGTTGATTATGCAAGTTTCTCAGTTAAGTAAATTCCATAAATATTTTTTGAATTTTTCAATACAAAATGCAGTAGAGATAGTCATGAGAGCAATCTACATATTTTACTTCAAAATTATTATAGAATTTAAGTAAAGACTTTAATTTATGTATATCAAAATATCCAAAGCTTCTAGGGATTTTTGATGTGTATAAATTAAATGTTTTACTAGAATATCTATATATGCTTTGACTTTAATTAAATTTGATTTTTTTTAAGCGAATTTACTTTTGCGTTACTTTTCACTTCCATTAAAGCATTCTCCAAGGCTTGGAGACTACTATTATGGCATCTCAAATTTGGTATATTTTTTTTTCTGGAAATTTTCATTGTCATATCTAATAATTTATGTGATACAACATCAGTAAAGGTTACTATATAATCGGGATTACCTATTCTTTTCATTAAATTTCCTTGCATTTTAGTAAAAACCTTTACCTTACATCCGTGTTTTTTCCCCGTATCTTTGTAAATTCTCTCCATTCTTTCATGTCCTCCTATTATAACAACACTCATAATATTTCACTCCTTTTATAATTGATAACGATTATCATTATTATTTATATTTTATCATATTTTTTCCTATTGTCAACAATATATACTGAATGTTAATTATAATATACAGAACAAAGGTGCCCCTAGGGTGCGTTTTGAGTTGCAAGTTCCAAGTTGCAAATACTGAGGTCTTTCTATTAAGTTTTAAAAGAAAACAATTTGAACCAATATTTTACTGGTAATGGTTTTAATTTTCCTTCTAGCCCTCTATTTTACTTTGTTTTAGCTATGCAATTTCTTGCAAAAAAATTTGAGTTCCTAGACAAAAATAAAGGTGCCCGTAGGGCACGTCAGGCTGTTGACAAAAGCCCAATTTCTGCGTTGCTGCCAAAATTTCCGTTGCTCACTTGCCATCTTAGCAAGCTCCGCTACTCAATTTTGGCGTGCCTTGAACTTGGACTTTTTTCAAAGCCTGTCATCTTGTAGACTTTGTCTACAATCTGAGGTGACCGTAGGGCACGTTTTAATGGGTTGTAAGTTATTGTTTAAACTGATTTCGACTTATTTTTTTGTAAATCAATGATATCAAAAAAAATCCTATTACTGATAACAGTATTATTGTTGCACCAGAAGGAATATTATATTGATAGGATATAAGTAGTCCACTAATACTAAATATAGCCCCTATTATACTGGATAATGTCATCATATTTTTAAGATTATATGTAAATAATTTTGCTATGGCTGTCGGGATTGTTAATAATGCTATTACTAATATTATACCTACAACCTTTGTTAGAATAACTATACTTAAGGATATTAATATAAATAAAGTATATTCAAGTGCCAAAGTATTCACACCTAATGTTTTTGTAAATTCCTCATCAAAAAGATAAGCCCTCCAATAATTGAATATGCAAGCAATAAAAAATATAATTATAAAGCTTAGTATTGCCATCATCTTTATATATAGTGAGGAAACTGTAAGTATATCTCCAAATAAATATGATGTCATATCTGGTGGGTATCCAGGAGTTAGGGAAATAAATAATATCCCTAATGCCATACCAAAGGACCAAAACATACCTATTAGTGTATCTGAATAAGTATTTGTCTTTCTTTTAATAATAGATATCCCTAAAGAAGCTAAAACGGAAAATATAAGACCTCCTATTATAGGCTCTATATCCAATAAATATCCTAGTCCAATTCCTCCAAAGGAAGCATGTGCTATTCCTCCGCTCATACTAACTAGTCGTTTTTGTGTTATAATTGTTCCAATTACACCACATACAATACTTGCTAAAATAGCAGCCATAAATGCATTTTGCATAAATGTATAACCAAACAATGTTTTAATCATCTCTATCCTCCCTATAGCTTACTAATTTCCTGTGGATTATTTCTTCTTTTGTAATAAGCTTATTAGGAAATCCATACATCTTTTTAACGATTCCATGACTTAATTCCAAATCATTTTTATAATATTTTAAAGTTTTATTTACATATGCTATGCTGTCTATGTATGGAAATATATCTTCCGTCTCATGGGTAACGATTAGTATAGTTTTTTCTCGTCTGAGTCTATTTATCATTTCATAAATTTCTTTTTTGGTTTTAGAATCCAAACTTGATGTAGGTTCATCTAATAAAAGAATTTTAGGATCTGTAATTAAAGCTCTGGCTATAAGCACCTTCTGCAATTGTCCTCCTGACAATTGCTTAATTTGCCTGTTTTTAAATTCTAATATGCCTAATTCCTCCATAATTTTTTCTGCATGGTTTATATCTTTGGCAGAATACCTTCTAAACCATTTAATTTTTTTTGGTAATTTACCCATAAGTATTACATCCAAAACATTGATAGGGAAGCTTCTATCAAAAAATGCAAATTGAGGAACGTACCCAATGGGTCCGCTCCCCCTTATGGAAATTGAACCTGTTGTTGGCTTTATAAGTCTTAACAATACTTTAAGCAAAGTAGACTTTCCTCCGCCATTTGGCCCTATTATTCCTAAAAATTCTTTGCTTTTTATTTTCAAATCAATATTTTGGAGTGCACAAACTGAGCCATAATAGACACTCAGGTCTTTTATCTCAACATCATACATCGAAATTTCCTCCTAATACTTTATAGATTTCCCATAGTAAAACTTAATTTATGTATACCAAAATATCCAAAGCTTTTGGGGATTTTTGATATGTATAAATTAACTATTTTACTGGAATATCTATATAACTTCTTTGAATTTACTTGCTATATATCTTAAATTTTCTATATAATTTGGAGCTAAAGGAGCTACTTTTATAGTGGCTCCTTCTATCTCCTTGGCTATTGTTTCTGCTTGCTGACTATCAAATTCTTCTTGATAGAAAATGAACTTAATTTTTTCTTGCTTTGCAAAATCTATAACATCCTGCAGTCTTCTAGTAGTAGCCTCTTTTCCCTCTTCTTCTATAGTAACCATTTTTAATCCATAATCATCAGCAAAATATCCAAAAGATGGATGATATATGATAAATGACTGACCATCTAATTCACTAAGTACCTCTTTAATGTCATTATCTACTTGATCAAGCTTGTCTAGATAAGCAGCCGCATTTTCTGTATATACCTTTGCATTTTCAGGATCAATATTAATCAATTCATTTTTTATTGCATCTATCATAACCTTAACACGCTTTGGAGAAAGCCATATATGAGGATCTCTTCCACTATGATCATGCTTCTTTTCATATTCATGGTAGTGTTCATTCCCCTCTACATCTTCAAAATAACGGTGAGGATAAACTTTTCCAACTATGTCAGCCAATGGTACTACCTTTATATCTTTATTAAAATCATCTATCTTTGGTAATATATTAATATTCTCAGTAGGAACCCCTATTGAAAAATAAACTTTAGCCTTACTAAGTTTAGTCATTTGCATAGGTGTTGGTTGATAATTTGCTGGACTATAGCCTGGAGGAATCATTGTTACAACATCTACCAAATCCCCAGCCACTTCCTTAACAAAGGTTTCCTGTGGAACTATAGACACTGCTACTATAATTTGATTTTTAATAGTATCTATTTCAGTATTTTCTGATTCTTTAGCTTCACAACCAATGATGTTTACTATCATTATCATTATTACTATGTACATAAAACCCCTTTTAAAATCCATTTTTCAACCCTCCTTATTGCGAACAATTTGCATTTTCACCTACAATTTTATCATATGGCATTTTATTGTCAACATAATATTATAGGAATTTAAGTAAATCCTATATGCTAAATAAAATCATATGTTAAAACAATAAAATTTTACAAATAATAATAAATAATTCTACATTTCTCCTTACAATATATAAAATATAAATGAGGAAATTGTATAATACATTTAAAGAATTTTGGAGTACAAAATGTAGTAGAGAGAGCCAAAAAACTATCTACATATTATATTTTAAAATTATTAATGTATTCCTCGAATCTTTAAAGTTATTGTTTCTTTATATTATTTATTATATGATGTTATAAAAGGATTATTTTATTTTGGAGTGAAACTTATGGAGTTAAGAGATATAATAGATAAACTAAAATCTAATGGTTATAAGGTTACTGAACAAAGAAAAGCAATTTTACAAGTACTATCTTCCAACCCAAATAATTTAATTTCCGTTGAAAATCTATTTATTAAGTCAAAAGAAATCTATAATAAAACTAATATGTCTACGATATATAGAAATCTAGAAATATTAGAAAGATTAAATCTTGTATATAAACTTATAACTGAGGATAGCATAGCTTTATACAAATTAGTATGCTCTAATGAACATCATCATCACATCATATGTAAAGAATGTGGAAAAACTGAAATTATAGAATTCTGTCCCATCAATACCCTTAATAAATTAGCAAAAGATAAAAATTTTAATTTAACAAGTCATAAGCTTGAATTATATGGATATTGCGTTGACTGTCAAGCTTCTAAAGATGACTAAGATATTCTATTCATAAATCAAGTATCTTGTCTTTTTATTTCAATTAGACAACCTCAAAAGACAAAAATATGATTCTTCTTAGCTTGTTTTTTTCCATTTTTTTTTTGCATAAAAATTAGGCTATGTCACATTTTCACTGTTCAATAGCCCTTTATTTTGTATTATAATCATTTTTGTATTAAAACATAATCATTTACTTTTACTCCTATATCTCTGGCAATTACAGGACATTTTGCTTTTAACAAAAAGAATATTTTTCTTCCTTCATCTGATAGTGTCTCATAATTTCCTTGTCCTTTACTTATAATAATATCAGCCTTATTATATATTTTTTTAAATTCTTCACTACACTCATCTAAAATTATTCCCGGGGCATCACATCCAGTAGATATGATTTTTGCTCCATGATGTAATTTAGAAGCATAGGCCTCTTTGATTGTAGCATCATTAATAATCGGATTACTTCTCACTGCATATATTATTTCAAGATGTAATAATTCTTCAACTAAAACTCTGTCAAAAACTGTTTCACCAGCATTGTCTCCTATTATTAACAGTAGCTTCCCATTTTTAAGGCTTTTTCTAAGCTTATCTATTTCACAAATTTTAAATTCCTTATCAAATTCCTCTATAAAATTTTCCTTTACACTCTTATCACCATAAATTGCTGCATCCATAATATTACCTACAGCAGATATTTTTAAGGTCCAATATAACCTATCTTTTTGCTTATACAAAAAATACTTCATATCTGGATAAATTTTTTCGGCAGTTTCTATACACCTTTTTTTAAGTTCCTGATAAGGGTCTTGGATTTTCGTATATTTCTTTACTAATTGGTGCATAAATCTTCCTACTTCTGGCGCAGTTGTATATTGGTCTACATTTCCTATAATCTCTGTTGCTTTCATTAATATTTCTTTTTGAAGCTCCTTATCTTTTGTATTCATTCTTGCTGCATCCAATACTTGTCTTAAGAAACAAGGTAAACAATCGAGTTGTATCTCCAATTTTAATCCCCTTTTCTATCAGATATTTCTTTATTATTATTTATATCCGTAACAGTTTTGTCACCATTTATAGTTGAATTAAGTTGTTTCCAAATCATTGGAGATTTTACCTCCTCTAAAGGAAGTACACAATACCCTCTTCCACGACCCGTCATCGAACCTTTGCCATCGGGTCCTGTTCCATCAAATTTTGGCATACAAATATCCCTCCTTTTAATCTTTCAATAATATCAGATATTTATTGTCATATGCCAATAACCTATAGTATAAGGATATCAATATTTTGGGTATATGTCAATAATTTAATTGGAAATATTTTCTGATTTTATTCCTTTTCCAAGCTCCCTATAACATCATTTTCTCCCATGTCTATGTCTCTTCCTAAAACAATTATTACACATCTCCATACCCACGTCGGTGCTACAAACTTTATAGTTTCCACCTTTAACCTTTAAAACTTTACCTGCTATTATACTTTTAGCAATCTTTCTTCTAGCATCATTATATATTCTTTGAACAGTTGAACGTGCCACCCCCATTAATTCAGCACAATCTATTTGATTCATTTCTTCTAAGTCTATAAGCCTTATCGTTTCCAGTTCTTCAACTGTCATAATAACAGCATCCTTATCATTAACATCATCTATATTTACTGGTCCATAAGCTTTAATATCTGGCAGTTTACAAACTCTTCTCCATTTTTTAGGTCTAGGCATTTTACTTCCCTCCCTTATCAATTCCAATTATCAGGTTAAATTTTAAATAGTATTTCAATATATAATTTTGCCCAGTTATCATTCTCAAATTCCTTTGATGATTAATGCTTTAGAAATATTTCAGACCCTTAATAATTATATCTTAGCAAAATAAAGGGGGGAAGTAAATTCACCCCTTTATTTTGCATCGTCCTCTGAATAGTTTTTCAAAGTATCATTTACATTCTTTAGCTCTAACTCTAAAATTTCTTTTTCCTTTTCTAAAATAGCTTTTTGATCCTTAGGGTTTGCATAATAGTTATAAAAAAATCTTCCAAATCCTCTTCTACATCCTAAGCCTGCTCTTCTTCCTCCTCTGCCTAACCCAAAGCTTCTACCATCATTACATTGACCTAAGCCTCTGCCTGTCATAGGTCCCTTTCCAAGTGGTCCTGTTCCATCATTTCTTGGCACTTAAATCATCTCCTCTTTTTTGTTTTGGGTATATACCCTTTATGATTATATTGTATCATGTTTTGGGTATATGTCAATAACTATTGTTATATTTTTATACTTAAACTTGGTATATAAAAGCTGGACAAAGGCGCCCGTAGAGTGCGTTTTGAGTTCCATGTTCCAGGTTTTAAGGTCATTCTTTTAGGTCTAAAAAAACCTTAATTCTTACTTCTAAAACTTTACTTGTAATAGTTTGAATTTTTTCTAGCACTCTATTTTACTATATTTTAACTATTCAATTTTTCGCAAAAAACATTTCAGTTTTTTAACAATAAAAAAAGACCTTAGTAATTAATATACTAAGATCTTTCCTTTATAGAAAAAGGAGAAATGTGAAAGGGTTTATTACTATATAAAAAAGACTCCAATTCAAATCGGAGTCTTTTTTGCTAAAATTTGTAAGTAATCATGCGACTTATTATGTATTAATATATAAGCATTAATATCTATTATAAAATTTCCTAATGCCTTTCCCTCCGAAAGATTAGATGTATTAATAGGCAGGTCTCCTGACTCACGATTCTTCCTCTCCCTTCCTTCCCATCCGCCACTCAATACCATCAATAATAGCATTAAGCACTGGACAGTGGATAAACAGGGTTCGTCATCGTTTACAGTAGCGGGGGCTGTAACGGATTCTCACCGTTTTCCCTTTTAATCTCATATATGATAACCTATTAATTTACTTTTTTCAATTGTTAATAATAATCATAACATAAGCAGGAATCATTGTCAATATCTCGGAAGATTGTGTATCAAGATATTGTAGGAAGAAAATTAAAAAAATTCTAAAAAACTTGCGTAATTACCACTAATATTTTTGAAATACAATAATGTAGATAGCTTTCTTGACTCTCTCTACTACATTTTATACTCCAAAATTCTTTAAATGTATTATGCAATTTCTTCATCTTTAATGATTTTTGTCATAATTTCCTGCATAATATTATTCATGAGAATAGCTCCTTTCATATGCTTTGATGTGTTGCTTTTACACTTCCATCATAACAGAAGAAGCTATTCTCTTTTTATTTTTTTCTACAATAGTTTTACACTAAGTATTTTACTCATTTATCGTTTTAGATCTTTGTTTTATAATTTTACGTTTCTCAATAAATGTTTCTATCAAGCTGTATATCACAGGAATTATTACCATTGTAAGGAATGTGGATACTATCAGTCCTGCCATAAGGGAAACTGCCATAGGTGAAAATAATTCACTACCTGAAAATGCAAGGGGTACAAGTCCCATTACTGTGGTAGCCGCACTTAATATAATGGCATTAAATCTTTTTTCCACTGCATCAATACATGCTTCATCTATAGTATATCCTCGTTTTCTTGAATCATTAATATATTCGATAAGGAGTATCCCATTTTTAACAACCAACCCTATCAATGCCACAACACCTAAAAATGCCATAAATGACAAGGGTTTATCTAATACAAACAGACCAATAGTAGACCCTATTATTGATAGGGGTATTGTCATAAGAATAACCAATGGTTGAATAAAGGAATTAAACTGAATTACAAGGATTATATATATTATGAATATGGCTATAATCGCAAGTATCGCCACAATTGTAAAATACTCTTTAATCATTTCTCTTTCACCATCAAAGGTTATCTTTGCACCAAAAGTATCTATTTTAGGTAATATTTCATTTTCTATCTTATCTTCAACTAATGATGCGTCATAACCTTCAAGCACACCGCCCTCTACTGCAACTGTTTTCTTACATTTATACCTTTTTACACAATCCTTTTTAGGTCCAAACCCTACATTTGCAATCTGCTTAAGAGGTACCTTCTTTCCAGTTATTGAAGATTTAATTTCTAGATTTTCAAGGTCTTTTATACTCTTCATATCACTTTTTATCTTAATATTATATTCTTTACCATCTTTTCTAAATACAGTAGCTGTTGCTCCATACAATCCTATGTTAATTTGTCTTTGAATATCATATTTGGTAACTCCTAGGCTACTCGCCTTATCTTCATCAACATGCACCTCAAATTGGAAAGTGTCATCTGCCATATCTGTCCTTATATTACTGGTCCCCTCAATTTTCTTCACTTCATGCTCCAACTTATTAGCTATTTCTTCTAACCTATCTAAATCTTGTCCTCCTATCTTCACACATACTTTAGGAAGAGGCTTAGCATATTCAAGGAGCTTAACTTGGCAATCTCCATTTGGAATATTTTTATCCAGTAGTTCCTGTAGATAATCGGCAAACTGCTTCCTATTTTTAAACCTCATCTCTCCTTTTTTTCCTAAATCAAACTTACATACCATCTGAGCATAATCCTTTGATGGCATAGCAGGAAGCATCGTTATATAAAATTTAGGCATACCGTCTCCAATAGCAACAGTAGTACTTGTTATTTCAGGCTGCTTTGACAGTAGCTGTGTAACTTCATCCGTTAGCTTTTCTGTTGCATTAATATCTCCTGACTTTTCACAAAACATATCTATATATACCAAATTTTTATCAACATAAGGGAAAAACTGTGAGCTAAGCAGCGGTAAAATAAATTTCACAACCAAAACAAGTACAATAAATACCGTAGCTATAGTTAAAACTTTTGCCTTTAATGCCATTTTCAATGTGTTTCTGAAAAATGCTCTTACAATACCCTCTTTCCTCTTATCTTGCTTTTCAACTTTAAAGAATATTGCAGCCATAGAAGGCATAACAAACATAGCTACCACATAAGAAGCAATAACCGAAATTATTAGAACTAGAGGCACTGTTTTGACAAATTCTCCTACAACACCATGAATACCCAAAAGTGGAGAAAAGGCTGCGATTGTAGTAAGGGTAGCAGTAAAAATTGGTACAGCAGACATCTTAGTACCATTACGCACTGCCGATATTCTGTCCTCCCCATCATTCATTCTCACTTGAATCATATCGCTAACAACTATGGCATTATCCACTAAAATCCCCAAGGCTATAATAAGAGCAGTTAATGAAATCTGATGAATTTTAATTCCACTAAAATACATTACTGTAAAGGTAATCAATATTGAAAGAGGAACAGCAGTGGAAACTACGATAGCATTCCTAAGTCCCATTCCCAAACAAACAACAACAATTACAAATAATACCCCTACCAAAAGATTGTTCATAAATTCATTTGTAGAATCACTTACATCCTGGGGTTGATAGACAACTTCTTGTATCACAAGATCCTCAGGAAGCTGAGCCTTTAATTCATCAATGGCTAATCTCACATCTTTTCCTATAATGACAACATTTTTACTATCCTCAAAATAACCTGTAAGAAGAACAGCATTTTTTCCATCCTGTTTAAATTTCTCAACATCATCTTCAACAATCATCTTTATATCTGCAATATCTCCAAGCCTTGTAACTACTCCTGTTTCTCTTGAAACTGCCACAATGGTATTCCTGATATCCTGAAGTGAAGAATAGTTACCGAAGGTTTTAACCTTAATTTTTTGCTGCCCACATTCAATATCGCCCGATGGAATTTCTATATTTTGAGCCCTAAGTAAGGTATATACATCTTCTAATGATACTCCCAACTGATTAAGTCTTGCTACATCTATTTTTACTTCAACTTCCTTCTCCAAATCGCCATTAATACAAAATCTGGATACTCCCTCTATATCTATCAGCTTTTCTTTAAACTGCTCACCAAAGGATGCAAGCTGTTCATAGCTGTAATTTTCTCCCGATAGACTTATAATAATACCTGCTGTTTCAACAAGGTCTGTATTTATAATACTTTGAAAGCATCCAGCAGGAAGCTCACTTCTTATATCGGCCACAGCATTTCTTACATTCTGCATTGACTGATCTGTATCAACATTACTGTGAAATATGACACCCACAATTGAAACACTATCCTTTGATACCGTCATGCTGTAATCATAGCCATCCAATTCAGATAATTCATCTTCTATCTTCTTTGTAACAAGCTGATCAACATCTTCTGCTGATGCCCCTGGATAGGGTGTTATTACCATTGCTATAGGAGCAGAAACGTCAGGACTCTCCTGTCTTGGAAGATGATAGTAGCATATAACACCCGCAATAGCAATTATTACTGTTAAAAACACTATTATTCTTCTGCGGTCTATCATACTACTTATGAGATTACTCATTATACTCCCTCCCGCCCTATAACTTTTACCTTGATGCCATCACTTAGATTTTTCATTCCGCTGGTTACCACCATATCACCTGCTTTAAGACCTTTAACCCTTATATGATCTCCATATGTTCTTTCTAGCTCCACTATCGTTTTAAATGCTCTGCCGTTTCTTACAACATAGACATAGTTTTCACCATTAGATAAAAGGCATGTAACAGGTATCCAAATAGCCTTCTCTTTTCCTAGATCAAAGTCAACCTTGGCAATAGATCCTAATTTATAAACATTTCCTTGTACTGTTACTTCTGCATTATACGTCCTTGTTTCAGCATCTGGTGCTTCAGCTATATTGGTTACTATTCCTTCTGCCTTCTGTCCATCTACTTCTACATAGGCTTTCATACCGATGTTAATTTTGTTTAAATCTTTTTGTGCAATACCTACATTTACAACCCTCTGAACACTTCTGACAACTACAACGGGATAGCCCTGAGGAATAAGTTCACTTTCTTCAAAGGGAACTTTTACTACACTTCCATCCTGGTCAGCATAAAGTGTTGCATCCTCCAACAGGCTTTTTTTATAGCTATAGTCTGTCTTAGCCTTCTGATATTGTGCCTGTGCCTGATTATATGTATGCTCAGTTGTAGAAACTTGAAGCTTTGCTTTATCGTAGGAATCCTCAGTTACACTTCCTTTTTTATATAATTTTTCAACCCTTGCCAGTAGACTTTGGGCATACTCATAGGCATCCTTAGCCTTTTGTACATTTAAATCAGCTGCTTCTAAGGTAGACTTTGCAGCATTAAACTGAAACTGAAGGTCTTGTATATCAAGCTGAGCAAGCTTATCTCCCTTTTTAACCTCATCTCCTTCATTTACAAAAATTCTTCCTAACTTCCCTGGTGTCTTAAATCCATATTTCACTATATCCTGGGAGTCTACCGTGCCTAAATATGAAAGTAAAACGGGCATTTCAGATTCTTTTATCTCTTCAGCTTTAACAGCTCTCACTTTTTCCTCTACAGCTACTTCTTCTGTTTTAGAGCATCCTGTCAATGTAAGAACTAGTATCAAAATTATTTGCACACTAAATAAAATCTTCTTATTCATATGGAACCTCCTCTACACTGAATAAATTTATAAAGTTCATCGACACTTTTTCATGTACTCCTCCATCTACCCGTTAAATTGTAACTTACCCTTTTCTAGTCATACCTATTGATATCAAGACATACCTCCCTTCAAAATCAACATAAATGAATTCTTATTCACTTTTAAATAATAAAATAAGCGAACGACCATTCATTATTAAGTAAAAAATAATTAGATTTTATTAATACGTTCAGCAAAATCGTTCATTAAAAAACTGATATATTGGAAAAAATTGTTTTTGACATCTTCATCCTTACTGTTCCTCAAAATGCTTATCCCCCCCTGAACAACAGCTACTGCTAAAGCATGGGAAAATTCATACATATTGATACAACTATCAGTATTAAATTTATTAACTAAATTATTTATATTATCTGCAAGCATATCAATGAAATCTTCTATTATATATCCTGTTTTAGTCCCTTTACAACCATCAATTACTATAAAAAAAATTGTTTTATTATCAATGTACAAATCTAAAAAACGATTTAGATTATCAAAAATATAACTCTTATAATCTATATTTTCTAGCATATTTTCCGTATTTATCATTTGAGCCAGTTCTTTAAAAACTGGATTAACAACTTCTTTTAGTAAGGCTTCCTTATTTTCAAAATACCTATACAAATTACCTACAGCGACATCAGCTCCCTTCGAAATATTTTTTATAGATGCCTTATCATATCCTTTTTCTCTAAATTCTTTTATTGCAGATTCAATAATCCTTTTTCTGATTTCTTCTTTTAAAAACTGTGCCAAAATATACCTCCTCTATTTTAAAATTTTAATGGAAATAATAGCCTTTGTCAAATAAACTTTTAAGATATACTGAAATAAGATCAAAGGCGTCTGACGACGGGTTTTACTTGCAAGCTGCAAGTACTAGGGTCTTTCTGGTAAATTTTCTTAAAACAATTTGCACCAATATTTTACTGGCAATAGTTTTGATTTTCCTTATAGTGCTCTGTTTTAGCTATGTAATTTCTTGCGAAAAAAGTTCGAGTTTTTTAGTAGTTAAAAATTCCTTACATTTAATTGATATAGATACATAAATAAATTTATATCCCTCAGTAAAAATACCTAAGATAAAAAGGATATTATTGCAAAGTATAGAATCTATATAATGTATATAACAAAATATAGTAATGGAGGGACTGAAATGAAAAAATTGCTACAAATGTGTAAAAGCAAATCACTTCTAAGCTTATTAGTAGTGACAATGATGTTATTTACGATGAGCACATCATTTATTTTTGCTGACGAGACTGCTGCTGAACCTAATGGTAACACTTCCACAACAGAAGCTGTTACTGAATCGGAAGCTCAAAATCAAATAGTTAATACTGTTGATATTATTACCTTTAATGACTTTCATGGTAATCTAGCAGAAGACGTTAGAGAAACAGGAAAAAATATAGGAATGGCAAAAATAGTAGGTTATGTAAAAGATGCACTGAAAAAAAATCCTAATACCATAGTTGTATCTGGTGGAGATAACTATCAAGGTTCTGCACTATCAAACCTTACATATGGAGCTCCTGTATCTGAAATGATGAAGGCTATGGGTGTAGTAGCATCAGCAGTTGGTAATCATGAATTTGATTGGGGTATACAGCACATGGAAAAATGGGCTAAAGACGGAGGCTTTAATTTCCTTGCAGCAAATATCTATGATGCTAATACAGGTAAACCCGTTGATTGGGCAAAGCCTTACCTAATCGTTGAAAAAGCCGATATTAAAATTGCTTTTGTAGGTCTAGCTCATCCTGACACCGTTACTTTAACAAAGGCAGAAAATGTAACTGGTCTTGAATTTAAAGACCCTGTTAAGGCTGCGCAAACATGGGTTGATTATCTAAAGAATGGAAAGGCTAAAGAAGGTACACCTGATGTAATAATAGCACTTACTCATATTGATTCTAAACAAGATAGAGAAACAAAGGAAATTACTGGGCTTGCAGCTGAATTAGCTAATAAGGTTGAAGGTTTAGATGCAATAGTATCTGCACACAGCCATCAAACAGTGGCTGGTAAAGTGAATGAAGTTCCAATTGTACAAGCTTACAAACACGGTCGTGCCCTTGGTAAAATATCTATTGAATTAAATGATGATAAAACAGTAAAAGACATTACTGCTTCAGTAGATAATGTATATAAAAATAAAAATAATCTTATAGCAGATGAAGAAGCTTCTAAAGTTTATGAAAAATATACCGAAGATTTAAATCCTATCTTAAAAGAAGTTATCGGAACTGCAAAGGAAGAATTTACCCATAACAGAAACGAATCAAATGTTTCATTACTAGGTAAATGGGTTTGCGATATGAAGAGGAAACGAACTGGATGTCAAGTGGCTATTCAAAATGGTGGAGGACTTAGAAGAAGTCTATATTCAGGCGATATAACAATGGGTGATTTGTATGAAATAATGCCATTTGATAATACTCTTGTGACAATGGAGCTATCAGGTAAAGATTTGAAGAAAGCAATTGATCATGGTATATTAAATCCTAACATTACCGATGGACAATTCTCAGGTCTCAAGGTTGAATATGATAAGAATAAAGAATTTGAAAATAGAATAACTTCTATAGCTCTAGAAGACGGTACCCCCCTTGAAATGGATAAGTACTATACAGTTGTTATTAATGATTTCATGTTAACAGGTGGAGATGGCTATGACTTCTCTAATGCAAAAAATGTTGTAAACACTTATATTCCAATTAGAGATATGCTTGTAGAAGCTATAAAAGAAACTAAAACTATTACCCCAGAACCAGTTGACTACATAATAGAGGTATCTAAACCAGTAGCTGAAGAACAACAGTTAGCAGAGCCAAAGCAGCAACAAGACACCATAAAAACATATACTGTTCAAATTAATGATATGTTATGGAAGATTGCAAAAAAATTTGGAACTACATATCAAAAAATTACAGAATTCAACAAGTTAAAGAATCCTAATCTAATTTATCCTGGACAAAAATTATTAATACCTGCAAATT
Source organism: Paramaledivibacter caminithermalis DSM 15212 (assembly GCF_900142245.1). GTDB lineage: Bacteria > Bacillota > Clostridia > Peptostreptococcales > Caminicellaceae > Paramaledivibacter > Paramaledivibacter caminithermalis. The sequence goes on from NZ_FRAG01000025.1 coordinate 32,285, forward strand.
AAAAGGATAAATCAATACCTCTTTTTCTAGATGTATAAAAAACGCTTTGTTGCTTTAAAACAAAGCGTTTTTAGTTGCTATGCCCCAAGTTCTATCCATGGAAAGGAATAATGCAGTGAATAAGGCAAAAGTATTTTCTGTTTTATTGTTTGTATATTTATTGGATTGATTGTATAGTAAGGTCAGGCTTTACTAATTTATAAACCCAAATCAGTAAGAAGGTCAGAAATCCCTAAACCATATGGTAGCAGTAGACTACTTGGAATACCTACGGTAGTAGATAGATTTATTCAACTTTATATGCCAAAATACGCTCTTTCCAATATATTTATCATGTCTTCTTTATTAACTTCCTTTGGATTAGACATTGTACACATATCATTAATGGCATTTTCAGCAATATTATTTAGGTTTTTTTCAAATTTATTTCTATCTATTCCTAGTGCCTTAAAAGTTATAGGTATATTAAGAATTTTATTTATTGTCTTTATTGCTTCAATGAGAGCTATAACACCTTCCTCTATGGTAGAAGAAGGTAATCCAAGTAACCTTGATATAAATCTATATCTATCACCGATATTTGACCTATATATATGATTATCCTTTATTCCAGAATTATATTCTATAACGTATGGTAATAATATTGCATTTGCCCTTCCATGGGATAAATTATATTTAGCTCCAACTGCGTGGGCTAAGCTATGGGTTATTCCTAAGCCTGCATTGGTAAAGGCAATACCTGCCATACATGAGGCATCATGCATTTTCCCCCTAGCTGTCATATCCTTGCCATCTTTAAATGCCCTTAGTAAATACTTAAATACTAGCTCTATAGATTTCTGTGCAAACATATCTGTATATTCCGATGCCCCCTTTGATACCAATGCCTCAATAGAATGGGTTAATACATCCATTCCTGTATCGGCAGTCACAGAGGGAGGAACAGTCTTAGTAAACTGTGGATCAAGTATCGCTACATCAGGAACCATTAGTTCATCTGATATAGGAATTTTTATGTTCCTATTTTTATCAGTAATAACAGAATAAGTTGTTACCTCAGAGCCTGTACCACTAGTAGTTGGTATTGCCACAAACCAAGGTTTTTTAATAGCTTTTTTATCAACTAATTCCTCCTTTGTTTTTATACAAAAAAACATTATGGCTTTGGCTGCATCTATAGCTGACCCACCTCCCACAGCTATCAATAAGTCAGGTTTTGTCTTTATTATATGATGTAACCCTCTAGTAACTGTCTCAAGGGATGGATCAGACTGGACTTCATCAAATATTTTATGCTCTATTTTGTTTTTTCTAAGGACTTCAATAATCTTATCTACTATTCCCAGTTCAACCATAAGCTTATCTGTAACTATACATGCCCTTTCAGCATCTATGCTTTCTAAATAGGTTGTCGAATTACATCCAGAATAAACTTGGGTCTTTATTTGAAATCTATTCATTTTTATGCCCTCCTAACATAGAAAATACTGCACCTATATTTACCATAGACACAGTATTTTTATTTTTATATTTATATAGGAAATTACTGTTCCTGCCAATTGGCTGGATATACTACATACATAAATCTACAAGAATTTGGAGTGCTAAATTTAATAGTTGTATTCTTAGGAATAAGTATAATATCTCCTTTTTTTCCAACAACCTTTATATCATCAATTACTATTTCTAAGGTTCCATCTATAACATAATCTATTTCATCATACTTAAGTGTCCAGTCAAAGGATGATTCCTTCATTTCCATTATACCGCATCCAAGCCTAGGACTTTCTTCTATCGATAGTACATCCTTTAGATATACTTCATCACCTTCTTTACCTGTGTCAAATTTCTCTGGCTTTACTGTATCACCCTTGATAGAAATAACTCCACTTTTATCTGAATACTTTATAAACTCCTCTTGGGTCTGTCCCATATGTTCTAAAATAACCTTTTTAATTATCTTTTCTAGCATTTGCTTATTAATTTCACTCATTATTAAGCTACCTCCTTCATTGCAGCTAATACATCTATCCTTAGAGTAATCCTTTACAATTATTAGCTACTCTGTGATACTTTATTTTTTAATGATTTATTAGCTATAATTATTGCTAAAACTACTGCTGTAGCACCTGCTACTAGTTTACCTACAACCATTGGGAATATCATATCCTTGGCAACTCCAGCAGTAAATCCAAGGTGATCTCCAAATACGAATGAAGCGCTTACTGCAAATGCAACATTAATAATTTTTCCTCTATCATCCATATCCTTCATTAACCCAAACATAGGTATATTATTTGCTAAGGATGCAACCATTCCCGCTGCTGCAACATCTCCCATTCCCAATAGCTTACCTAATTTTAATAATGGTTTCTTAAATACCTTTGTGATAAAATGTACCATTGGAAATGCTCCTGCCAACATTAAAGCAATAGATCCAACTATTTCAATACCATCTGAAACTGGAGCCATACCTGGTATTACAACTATACCTGTTAAGGTTTCAATAATTATCGCTGCCAAACCAATAGTTATTACTGCAACAACACCTTTGCCAAATACCGTAAAGCCCTTTATCATTTTTTCAGGTATCTTCCATAAACCAAATGCTAATAATAGTGATACTATGATAATTGGTACTAGGTTGCTAAGTATCATAGAAAGCTCAAATCCAGCAACTATTCCGCCTGCTAAGCAGCCAATAGGAATAGTGATCAAACCTGCTAATATACCAGTTGCTAAAAATCTATGATCTTCCTTATTAATTATTCCAAGGGCTACAGGAATTGTGAAAACTATGGTAGGTCCCATCATTCCTCCTAAGATTAAACCTGCAAATAGTCCTGCTTCACGGCTCTGGGCTAATTCCATAGCCAATGGATATCCACCCATATCATTTGCTAACAAAGTAGTTGCAAACATAGCAGGATCTGCTCCTAATGCTGTATAAACAGGCACTACAACAGGCTTTAATATGGTTGCAAGGACTGGTGCCAGTGATACTACCCCTACCATTGCAACTGCAAGGGACCCCATTGCCATAATACCTTCATCAAATTGCTCGCCAAATCCGTATTTATTTCCTAAAATCTTATCTACAGCACCTATAACCATAAAGACTACCATAATATAAACAATAATTTCATTAATACTCATAATTTTACCCCCTTCAACCTATTTTTTTTGTTTTAAATAACACCTATATCCTTCTATTCATTTTTTTTAGACTCTGGCAAAACTCCTTCAACCTCCATATGGGGTCTTGGAATAACATGTACTGATACCAATTCTCCTACTCTATCTGCGACTGCAGCTCCAGCATCGGTTGCTGCCTTTACTGCTCCTACATCTCCCCTTACCATTACTGTTACAAAGCCCCCACCAATCTGTTCTCTTCCAACTAATGTGACATTTGCTGCCTTTACCATAGCATCGGCGGCTTCAATTGCTCCTACCAAACCCTTTGTTTCTATCATTCCTAATGCTTTCATAACTGACATATTTAATTCCTCCTAATCTAATTATTCCTCAATTTTATTTAGTACCTTCGATGTTATTTCTTCAACCATTTCAGCATCAGTAATCCTAAACTCTTGTGTAAGCAATCTAGCAATAGTGCTAGCTATATTTAGGTATCTATCATTCTTTTTTTCTGCATCTAAACAACTTACTTCTTTGCACTCATATATATCCTTACCACAGCTTTCTTTTCTATCACCATATATGATAACAATTCCTTTATTTCTAAGAATATCTTTAGCTCCTGGGCTTATGATCATTGAACTATCGGCATAAAATTTATTTTCACCTTCTACTAAATACTCATCAATATTTTTTTTAGTTATAAGCTTTTTCACATTTCCCCTCCTATCTACATTAACTCATCTAACAACTCTTTTCTTGGAGAAGGAATTACTACTTTATTTACCAACATACCAGTTTCTTCCCCAACCCTAGCACCTGCTTCAATTGCTTCTGTTACTGCACTTACATCACCTGTCAAGGTTATAAATGCCTTACCTCCTATAGCAAAGCCAAGTCGTAGCTCTATTAAATCTATTGATGCAGCTTTGGCAGCAGTATCGGCAGCCACAATTGATGTTGCTATACTAAAAAATTCTAATACTCCCAATGCTCTTAACTCATCTAATTCTGTAGCTCCATTAATTGCCTTTATCAATTGAGGGTGAATACTTGGAAGAACAAGACTATCTACCACATGCTCCTTACCAATCTCTAGTCCTACTTCAATTGAAGCCTTTACTGCTCCTATATCTCCTGAGATAAGAACAATATATTTTCCTGGACATATTGAATTGGCCCTTAGTAGATTTACCTCCGCCGCCTTTAGCATAGAATCAGCGGTTTCAATTCCTCTTGCTATGCTGTTTAATTCTAATAATCCTATTGTTCTTATCATGAAATCACCTCATTATCATCACTTTGAATGACCACATAATCTGATACCTCACATACCTTACCATCTATACTTGAATGTACGTTAGCTCCTATTTGGCCCCTGTGAACCTTTCCAATTATTTGTCCTCTTGAAACCATGTCACCCACTGATACTACTGGGTTTGACGGCTTACCTATACATTGTTTTAGGGGAATATGAACACGATGGGATTTAACCTCAAACGGACCATCAATACTAATACCTTTATATTTACTTAAACCAAGTCTTGAAATTAATCTGTTAACTGGAATTTTTCTATATTCTCTTATTTCTTTAGCACTAGTTATTCCTTGCTCTTTTTTATATCTAACTCCCTTTTTCCTAAGCTCATCCTTTAAATAGATATTCATTCTTCTAGGAGATAACCCCATGGGGCATGCATATAATTCACATACACCACATTCACAGCATATCAATGCCTCCATGAGTATATTTTCATTGCCTTCACTCATTCCAATACTTCTCATTATTCTATGGGGTCTAAGTTTATGACCTATTAGATTTCTTGGACACATGTCAGTACACATAGAGCATTGAATACACGAGGTTTTTGCACGATTAATTATATGTTTTATTGGCAATTCCTTTCTTTCTACTATATAATGCTCCCTAGGGATTATAATGAGAGCACCAATTGTCTTGGTTATAAATTCTTTTTGGGTTTCTTCTTTATAAATAATATTCCCCATCATAGGACCACCTAGGATTACAGCATAATCATCTATAAGTGTATCTCCAACAGCCTTTATACACTGATCTACACTTGTTCCTATTGGTACTTTTAAGATACAAGGTTTTTTTATCTCTCCGATTACAGTAACATACTTATCTATTACAGGCTTTTCATTTATAGCTTCATAAATATTTACTAAAGTCCCTACATTGGAAACAACAACTCCAACATCTAAAGGAATTCCACTAGGCGGTATAGACCTTTTGGTTATCTCATAAACTAATATCTGCTCATCTCCAGCGGGATAAAAATTATCTAATAAAAATAGTTCCACCTTTGAGTTTAATTCTTCAATAGTTCTTTTAAGTGCTTTAATTTCTTCTTTATATTTTGCCTTTAGTCCTATTATTAATTTCTTAGCCTGTATCTTTTTTGCAACCTCTTCCATAGCCTTAATAATTTTATGACCCTCAGTTCTCATTAAATATTTATCTGTTTCTAATAATGGCTCACACTCTGCTCCGTTAACAATTAAGTATTCTACACTACAATTTAGCTTTATATGGGTAGGAAATCCCGCTCCGCCTGCTCCAACAATTCCCGCATCAAATATTTTTTCTAATAAATCCATTTCCTCACTCCTAGCCTTTAAAATACATCCTTATTTACTTCCACTTCGTCAATGATTCCTACGATTGTAGCATCTATTGGAACATCGGCTTTATCAACTGCCTTTCTAGCAGAGCTTCCAGTTACAACTAATACGGTTTCACCAATTCCTGCGCCTACCTTATCCGTTGCTACAAAGGTTTGCAATTCCTTTTCATTACCATAATCTACGGGCTTAATTACAAGCAGCTTCAATCCATTTAGGCTTTCTTCCTTTCGTGTGGCCCAAACATTTCCAACTACCTTACCAATAATCATATCTATCTTCCTCTTCCCTCCCTGTGAATACTCCTATAACTGAATATTAATTTCATTGGTTCTTATAAAATCCTTTGCAAGGGGTGTAATAATTGATTTTTTATTAATATTTATAGTGCTGTATCCTTTATTCCATAGATTTTCGATATCTTTTTCAGATATAACTCTTTTGTTTATTACAACCTTTTTTACAGCTTCCTCTTTATTTAAGTCTTTATTTACTTCTTCCTTAGATTTACTATTTAACATCTCCTTACTATCCTTATACGCTTTATTATTCAAACAGTCTAGAAGGTTTTCTTCCTTAACAACTTCAATCCCAAAGCTAATCATTTTTTCTTCATATCCTTTAAACATATTAAAAAAATTTTTATTTGCAGTGCTTTTATATTTCCTATAGGATATTCCAGACTCTAAAACTATTATTTTCTTTCCTTTGAAAATTCCATCTATTATAATTTCAGATATTTCACTATTGGGGTTTCCTATTGCGATATTTACTAAATCTTTATTTGATAGCCTTGGTAATATAATATAATCGAATGAATCTACTCCATCTTTATGGCAGTAGTCATCTAAAAAACTTACATTCTTCCAATTTGATATGATTTGACTATAGCTATTTTTATCTTTCTCTGATATTAAATCTATAATTAAAATACTCTTAGATTTCTCTTGGATGCTTTGGGAGTTTAACATTGTTATTCTTTTTAAAACCTCTTCGGTGATAATTTTTATCAAGTTATCAGTATTCATTTATATCACTTCCCTCTATCCTGCAATTCATGGCTATTCCAAGGGGGGTAACTAAAAAAGGATTCTTTGGCTTCGTTGTCCTTATGCCGATTTCTTTTTCAAAAACCTCTTCTATTTTCTCTAAACAACATGTACCTCCTACTAAATAAATGTCCTCCACATCATATCCTTCAATGTGGTTCTTTACTATTGTAGCCATTTTTTGAACTACAGGTCTTACTACTGTAAATATTTCCCTTTGTCTCTTTTTATCTTTTTTGATTTTCTCAGCTTCTTCAAATGTAATTTTATAATTTCCCGAAATAACCAAGGACAAATGGGTTCCTCCAGTAGCTTCATCAGCGGTATATATTACCTCACCTTTTTTTAGTATTGACAAACCAGTAGTTCCTCCACCAATATCAACAATTACTCCATTTTCTATGCCAAGGACTGCATTAGCCGCAGTAGGCTCATCAAGAATTGCTGTGACCTCCATGCCTGCTCCTTCTACTACATACTTATGGGTTTTGCTGTCCCTTTCACTAGTTCCCGGCGGTACAGCTATGGCTGCCTTCAATAACTCTTTTCCTAGTCTTTTCTCAAGTTTTTCTTTAAGCTCTCTAACTATTCTTGAAGCACCTATATAATCAACTACTAATCCATCCCTTATAACCTGTGCAAACTGCATCTCACTAGCAATTGGGTTCATATTCTTGTCTAAAACCACTAGAACTATATATGCTGTCCCTAAGTCTACTCCAACAAGTAATTCTTCAGTCCTATTAAATTCTGCAATTTCCTTTAAACTTTTTTCTACTTTTTCTATAAGATCATTTGCCCTTGTAAAATCCATATTGCAAAATCTCCTTTTTTTATTCTTAAATAATCATTTCCCCTAAAGTACCATCTTCATATCCTGCTCCATTAGCTTCATCAAAATCTATGTGCATACTTAACCTATATCTGCTATTAACTCTCACTACTACATCTTCTAAAACTACTGGTCTATCACTATTGATTCTCACCCTTACCAATTGTTTATCCTTAACACCCAGTCTTTTAGCATCTTCTTGAGTCATGTGAATGTGTCTTTTTGCAATGATTACTGATTCATTAGCTTCTATTACAGTCTTTTCAGTTGCTATATATATTTTTTCACTTCCATCTAAATCTCCTGATTCTCTTACTGGTGGATTTATTCCTAGAGCTATTGCATCTGTTTTAGAAATCTCTACTTGAGTTTTGTCTCTAGCAGGACCTAATATTGCAACCCCCTTTAATACCCCCTTAGGACCTATTAATGTTACTCTCTCATTATATTGAAATTGTCCTGGCTGTGATAAATCCTTCTTTTTTGACATTTTGTAATCCTTACCAAAAAGCTCTTTGATATGATTTTCACTTAGGTGTACATGCCTAGCCGATACTTCTATTGGTATGGTCTTACCGCCTTCAAGTGTATCTACTACCTTTTTTACGATTTCCTTTATTAAAGCCTCCTGCAAATTATCACATCCTTTACTTATACAATCCTGCTTTATGCTTACACATCATTATATATATACAACTGCTTAATCTATTTAAAGCCCTTATTATATCAATTCTAGTAAGCTCAAAATCCTTTCTAAAGGCTTTAATTGCTGTAAGCTCCACTTCCCTTACAGTACTTCTTAATGAATTAAGCCCTACTAGTACTTCTCCCATCTTATAATTAGGTAATATATGGTCTACTCTAAAGTACTTTTTAGGATGATGAGACATTTCCCTTAGCTGCTCTTCCCTTAATCCAATTAGACTTTTTATGTTAAACTCTTCCTCTAAAACCTCAGCCTTTAAAATTTCTCTAGTATAGTTTAGAACCTCATCGAGATCCTCAACTAACTTTATTATATTTTTAGAAGCTATGAATACTTGAAGCTCTATTATTTTTGATTGAAGACTATCAAGCTTTCCTCTAAAAATAATTCTGGGATCATCTTTAAAAACCAATTTATTCCCATAAATTTGGGTCATATGTTCTGGCTTACTTTCTAAGGCGCCTCCAGAGTAATATGAAATATATTTAGGTACAATTCTTTCAGCGGGAATTTCTAATTCTTCATATTTATTTCTATTTTTATTGTCATCCTGTGTATTTTCTTTAACCATATCTTCAACTACCATCTCAATATTTTTATCCCTTAGAAACTGCCTAGCTGATGGAGTAACTAACACATTGGAGTTTACAACATATCTTTTAGGTAGCTTATTTTTAAATTTTAAGCGAAGGGCTTCTTCCGTTAAAACCTTCATTAGCTCACTTCCTTTTTTAAGTTGCAAGTTCCAAGCTGCAAGCCTTGGAGTCATTCACTTTATTACGAAAGATTTACTTTACCCCTTATGAGATAAAGATTTCAAAGAATGACTCCAATCTTAGAACTTCAAACTAAACTTTAACCCATATTTATCCTTCTATTTTGGGAAGCACTAATTCAACTTCACTATGTGGTCTTGGAATTACATGAACAGAAACTAATTCACCAACTCTGTCGGCAGCTGCTGCACCAGCATCAGTGGCAGCTTTAACAGCTCCTACATCTCCTCTAACCATTACTGTAACTAGTCCTCCACCTACATGAACCTTTCCTATAAGTGTTACATTTGCAGCTTTTACCATAGCATCTGCTGCCTCAATAGATCCTACTAATCCTTTTGTCTCAATCATTCCAAGTGCATTCATATTTGCCATTTATATTTCCTCCCTATTTTTTAAATTTTTTGTAGAGATAAGCAACTTCAAGGTTTAATAAATTTCAAAGAAAAAATGTAGAAGCGTTCATTATTTTCTTTAAAATTTATTTTAACTATTAATGTTGTTTATCTATATTTAAACTTTTTTATTTCTTAACATTTTTTAATTCTTCTATAACCATTTTGCATATTGCATCAATATCTAATTTATCTATTATTTTATTTTCCTTTGGTGTTATTCCTAAATCATCAACCTCATAGGCCATTCTTCTAATGTTGATCAGGTGTTCTGGTCCAACATTATCGGATGTAGCACTTCCTCCAACAGCTCCACAGCCAAGGGTTAGGGCTGGTGTAAGTCCTGTACTAAGTCCTATAGCGCCTTGGGTAGAAGGAGTATTCACCAAAAGTCTTGATACTGGTTTCTTAAGGGCAAACTGCCTTATAACCTCTTCATTGTTTGAATGTATAGCCAATGTGTGACCCATACCTCCATTTTCTAACAGCTTATAACACAGCTCACAACCCTCAGTCCAATCTTCAACTGTATAAAATGCCAATAATTGTGTTAGCTTTTCCTTGGAAAATGGATACTCCTTACCTACGCCCTTTTCTTCACAGATTAATACCTTAGTGCCCTCTGGTATAGTTATACCTGCCATGGCTGCAATATCCTTAGCTGATTTACCAACAATTCTAGGATTCATACCGCCATTGGGTGTTTCCATTATTCTGACTACCTTATCTATCTCCTCACCCGTTAAAAAATATCCTCCTTGTTTTCTTAGCTCATTTTTAACATAATCACTTATACATTTCTCCGTAACGATAGCTTGTTCAGATGCACAAACTGTCCCATTATCAAAAGTCTTACTTGCTAAAATCTTACTAACAGCCTTCTTGACATCTGCACTTCTTTCAATATAGGCTGGTACATTTCCTGGTCCAACCCCTAGAGCAGGAGTTCCAGAACTATACGCAGCTTTAACCATTGCTGTTCCACCAGTTGCTAATATCATAGATACATCCTCATGCTTCATTAATTCATTTGTTCCCTCCATGGTTGGGATTGATATACAGCTTATGAGCCCCTCTGGTGCTCCCATTCTAACTGCCGCTTCTTTTAATACCTTAACTGTCTTTAAAATACATTTTAAAGCACTTGGGTGGGGACTAAATATAATAGCATTTCCAGATTTTAGTGCAATAAGAGTCTTGTATATAACTGTGGATGTTGGATTTGTTGATGGTATTAATGCTGCTATAACTCCAACTGGAGTTCCTATTTCCACTATTTTTCTATCCTTGTCTTCACTAATTATTCCAATGGTTTTCATATCCTTAATATGTTCATAAAGCTTTTGACTGGCTACAATGTTTTTTGTCATCTTATCCTGCCATATTCCAAAACCCGTTTCCTCAACCGCTAGCTTCCCTAGATTCTCGGCTTCTGCCATAGCCGCTATGGATAATTGTTTTACAATTTCATCGATTAATTGAGTACTAAAATTGGCAAATTCTTTTTGTGCTTTTTTTGCTTTTTTTACTAAAATCCTTACTTCTTGTATAGATTGTAAGTCTTTATCCTGTATATCCAACTATTCCGCCTCCCTCTTAAAGCAGTTGGTTAACGCTTCTATCAATTCTTTCTTTTTAGCAAATTTTATCTGACTTTTTTCTATGGAAATTCCATTTACTCTCCTAGCTATTCTTCTAAGATCTACTACTTTCATGTTAATTAATGCTTTTTCATCCCTTATATTTATAGCTTTCCCTTTATAGTCAATGATGTATTTTTTATCAACAATATCCATATCCTTCTTAGCTTCTTTTATTACCCTTATATCTTGCTCTTTATTGATTTCTTCAACATCACTATCAAAGTATAAAGTCAAGTTTTCTTCTAATGTTTCAAGTTCTTCTATCTCTAAAACGTCACATTGTGAAATTCTATTTATTGCACAGCTTTCATGCTCCTTGCTGTCCTCATCATTAGATATGGTTCTATATTGATCCCTTTCCTTTACATCTCCACATTCTTTTGGCCTAGTTACAATTTTTTCTAGCCCTTCTCCCATTCGTGCAATAACATCTATAGATATAACCTTGCCCACTCTAGCAGCTGCTGTTGCTCCTGCATCTATGGATGCCTTTACGGCACTAACATCTCCACAGATTTTAATAGTTACAAGCCCTCCTCTTACAAACTCCAAGCCAATCAGTTCTACATTGGCTGCCTTTAGACACGCATCTGCAGCTTCAATTGCTCCAATATATCCATAGGTTTCTAATAAGCCTAAGGCTTTTCTAATCATCATTTCACCACTACATATTAGTATGCAGTTGGATTGTCTGCAACGAATTTGACAGCTTCTGCAAAGGCATCACAGGCAGCCTTACATGCTGACTGACTTCCTGTTAATAATCCTCCACCAAAGTTTGTTTCTGAAGGTGGACCAAAGAATTCAGCCATTCTTACATCGGCAGCCTTTAAAGCAGCATCTAAAGCATACATAGCTTCTATTGGCGGTGCAATAAGATACGCTATTGCTTCCCCCTCAGGTATTCCAGCTAGTTCAGATAGAAAAGAGCCTGTTCTTGACACACAATGGGCATAGTATGCTATGGAGTCTTCATCATTTGCACTATAGAAGCAGGCATCATTTTCAATAAAATCTATAGCTGCATTTATTCCACTTCTTACCTCTGCTGGATTTGGTCCTGATAATATACCTATAAATTCACCTGCAAGCTTAGTGTTTGCATTGGCAGCTCCACCATAAAATGATTTTGCATAGGCAACCTTAACATCTGCCTTTTTTGTAGCTTCATCAAGGGCTGTATAACCTACATCATCACAATCAGTTGTTATCATTCCTATACTTCTATGTCCTTCTTTAAGCTCTAATTTTTTTGCCATATCACTATCTATATTTGGTATGAGTTTCACACTTAAAACAGTTGTACGTAGTGGGTCATTTTTCATCTAAAATCCCTCCATCCTATAATTTAAGGTCTAATCCACTTGCCTTTTGTTCAAGTATCTTCTTAATAACATCAGCAATATGGGCACCTGCTTCAACAGCTGGTGTTCCACCTTGGTGTATATTAGAAACCACTGTTCTATTTGACTCAGGCATTCCAACCTTAGCATTATATGCCATATAGCAGCTCATGCTTTCTCCCGTTGCAAGTCCTGGTCTTTCTCCGATAAGAACCACCGTTACCTCGGATTCAAGCATTTCAGAAATAGCGTCCATAGCTGGAACTCTACCATGCTTCACAAAGAAGGGAGTTCCAACATCTATTCCATATCCCTTTAGACCTTGAATAATTGATGAATAGGTATCCTTTGCATTTGCTTCTATGGCAGTAGAACTCAATCCATCGGATATATATATTTGCACCTTAGGTTTTTTCTGGCATTTTTCTTGTATTAGCTTCTTAGTTTCTTCATCAAATTTTCTTCCAAGGTCAGGTCTTGTCAAATACTCATCCTTATCTTTACACATTGTTGATACTGAAAAAAGATTCATTTCCTTTAAAAATTCTTCTGAAACATAGGTGAAGACTGCATCTTGAGCTACTGCGTGGTCTGCTCTGAATCTTAGTAAGGTTTCAGTCTTATATCTTGGTCCAGCTCTCCATATCCCAACTCTAGCAGGAGTAGTTTCCTTTAATGCCAAATATCTTTCTTTATTTTCTGAGTTTGGAACTAATAATTGCTTTTTGATATCTATATCAGTAATATCTGGAATATCCTCACTTATACATTCAACTTCTTTATCTTGAGAAACACTAAAATTATTTGTCTCTATACTATCCTTTGATGCCATTTCATTTAATACTTGTTCTATAATATTTTTAATATCTTTTTCTGAAATCATATTTTCCCCCCTTAGTATTCTATTTCATGAATATAGATGCATCGCCAGCTTTTTTACTTAATCTACCATTTTCATAGATTCCCATCTTTTCAAGCCAATCTTCAAATTCCTTAATTGGTCTTTTATTAGTTAATACTCTTAATGTTGGAGCTTCATGATATCCAGTGCATTGATAGTTAAGCATTATATCATCCCCAGCAGGAATCCCCATGAAGTAGTTACAGCCAGCATTAGTTAGTAATACAGCTAGGTTTTCGATATCATTTTGGTCTGCCTTCATATGGTTTGTGTAACAAGCATCGACTCCCATTGGAATACCTGTGAGTTTACCCATAAAATGATCCTCCAAACCTGCTCTAATAACCTGTTTGCTATCATATAGATATTCTGGTCCTATAAATCCAACAACTGTATTAACTAAGAATGGAGCAAATTTCTTAGCAAAGCCATAGCATCTAGCTTCAAGAGTCACTTGATCTACTCCATGGTGGGCATCCGATGATAATTCTGAACCCTGACCTGTTTCAAAATACATAACATTTGGACCTGTAGATGTACCTTCTTTAAGAACCAATTGTCTAGCTTCTTCTAGTAGATCTCCAGTAATTCCAAAGGCTTTATTAGCCTTTTCAGTTCCCGCAATACTTTGGAATATAATATCCGATGGAGCACCCTGTTTTATAGCTTCCATTTGAGTAGTAACATGGGCTAAAACACAGTTTTGTGTAGGTATTTCCCATTTTCTTTTAAATTCTTCAAACATTTTAAGAACATTAGATACACTGTCAACGGTATCATTTACGGGATTAAGCCCTATAACAGCATCACCAACACCATAGCTTAGGCCCTCCATCAAAGAAACCATGATACCGTCTAGATCATCTGTGGTATGATTTGGCTGAAGTCTAATTGCCAAAGTCCCAGGTAATCCAATAGTAGTGTTACAATGGGCCGTTACACGTATTTTACTGGCTCCATAGATTAAATCTAAATTTGACATTATCTTTGCAACAGCTGCTACTATCTCACTTGTTAAGCCTCTGCTTATTCTTCTAATATCTGCTCCTGTAGTTTCATCACTTAGTATCCATTCTCTAAGTTCAGAGACAGTCCAATTCTTTATTTCGTTATATATTTTTTCATTTACACTATCTTGAATTATTCTTGTTACCTCATCTTCCTCATAGGGTATTACAGGATTATTTCTTAAATCTCCTAAGGTAAGATTGCTAAGTACCTCTTTGGCAGCAATCATTTCAGTTACAGATTCTGCTGCGATACCCGCTAATTTGTCACCAGATTTTTCTTCATTTGCCTTTGCTAAAACATCTTTCACATCCCTGAACTTATAAACGGTTCCAAATAGCTTTGTTTTAAGTCTCATTTTCTCTCCCCTTTCTACATTAATAGCTAAATAATAAGGTTTTTACTATTACAGGAACTACCTTTCCATTGGCAATTGAATTCCCAATATCTATATAGTCTCCATTCTCTACCATTACTGAATCTATACATATTACTTCCTTTTTATATCCTAGCTGAGCCTTCAAGGCTTGCCCTAGGGCCTTTGCTATATCATTTTCAACAATAATAATCAACGGTAGATTAGTCTCAAGAATTTCCTTCATCCCATCTATTATGGCTCTTGATAATTCCTGTATTTCTTTAAAACTGGCATTTTTCACCCCCTTAATAGCTAATGCTACTTGCTGCTTATCCTTTTCCAGTCTAAACCACTTTAATTTATCTGAAATTATACTTGACAGCTTCTTAAATGACAGTTTTTCATCTTCATTTGTGAGCTTAAGTATTGGTATATTTTTTAATGGTAAAACCTCTTCATCAATGGTTATAGTACTCCCACTAATATCTGTTGTATGGGAGCCTGCACCAACTACTGTTGCTCTGATGGTTTCAGCAGGCTTTACCATATATTTTTTTCTTTCTAAATTTGATTTCTTTATTGCTTCTCCTAATAAAATCCCAATATCTCCATATTGAAATAAATCCATCTCACATTCACAATATATACAATCAGCTACCCCTCCAGAAAAGGATACATAATCTATATCATAATCCCTTTTTAGGTCATAATCTGTAAGCATTAAGCTAAGCTCAGATGATTTCTCTCTGAATCCTAAAACCTCTTCAAGAATCTCTGCCATCCTCATTGTTAACTTATTTAACTCCTGTAAGGTCAACCTTTTTCCTTCAAAAACATTTAACTCTATACTTTCTGCCAATTGCTTTAACTTAGAAGACACATATGTTACCTCTAAGGTATCTTTATTTAATTTAATCAATCTACCTCCAATATCAAGACAAGCAGTATCTATTGCTTCTCCATTCTTAAAAACTGCTATATTGGTTGTACCACCGCCTACATCTAGATTTACAACGATAGCACCCTTCTCCTTTGATATCTGAGCCGCACCTGATCCCTTTCCAGCAATAATCCCTTCTAAATCTGGTCCTGCAGTTGCCACAACAAAATCTCCTGCTAATCCACTTAGAGTGTTTAAAACTTCCCTAGCATTATCCTTTCTTGCAGTTTCTCCAGTTATGATAACTGCTCCTGTATCAACATCCTCAGGCTTAATATTTGCCTTTTTATATTCTTTTTCTATTATTTTTCTGACCTCTAGACTATTTATTTCCTTTAGAGATCTAAGAGGAGTAAAGTATATATCGCTTCTATAAATAACCTCTTTATCTATAATCTTTATTCTAGGTACCGAAGCCATTGAAGCTGTATTATCGATTGTTATTCTACTAAATACTAATTGAGTTGTTGAAGTCCCAATGTCTATACCCACACTCAAAATATATTCCTTAATCCTACTCACCTCCTATATTTAGAAAGAAAAAGAGCCAAAGGCATATTAATATCAAATATACCCTTGGCTCCTTTGCCATCTAAAACCACGTCATTGTGTTTATAACTATTTTTTATTTTTAAAATCAAACATTACCTTGGTCCCCTTAGAATTTGACTGAATATTTATTTGCCCCTGTAATCTATCCTTCACTATGCTCTTCACGATATTAAAGCCTAAGCTTCCTGGTCTAGCAGATTTCATATCAAATCCTACACCATTATCGATTATGGAAATATTAGAGTACATGCTTCCTTTTTGAATATTTACCTCTATTAACCCTTCTTTTCTTCCAACAAAGGCATATTGTAGAGAATTCTGTATAAGTTCATTAACCACAAGGGCTATAGAAGATGCTCTATCTGAATCAATATTGAGATTGTCTCCACTTATTTCTATTCTTACACCTTTATTATTTTGTATACTATAATCTATAACGCTATTTTTAATCCTAGAAAGAATTGTTTTGATATCTACATCATCTACACCTTTTTGAGCCAATACTTCATGGGTTACAGCAATGCTTAAAATCCTACTTATACTCTCATCAAAGGCAATCTTTGCAGTTTTATCATCTATGCGCCTAGCTTGTAACCTCAATAAGCTTGCTATAGTTTGAAGGTTATTTTTTACTCTATGATGTATTTCTCTCATCGCTACAGATTTTAAAATTAATTCCTTTTCCTTTGCTTTTACCTCTGAAATATCTCTTATCACCATCATTATCCCTACTACATCTATATTTCTCTGCTTCATTACAGCATATTTTACTCTTAAGGTTAATTCACCTATATTCGCCTCTGAACTGCTCATAAAACCCTGGGTTTTTAATTCATCAAATCTTTTCCCATCTAAAACTAAATTATTAAAACTTATTCCTATTAAATCATCTATATATCCTAATTTTCTATATAACTGTTCTGCAACTGGATTTACATATGTTGATATCCCTTGACTATTAAATATAACTATCCCATCAGTTATATGATAATGTATGGGATTTTGATTATCAGTAAATGTCAAAAGTGTTTCTGTTAGTTTTTGAGTAGTTTCACTTAAAAGTTCCATATTTTTTTTCTCATTCAAACTTTTCGTTATATCAATCTCTGCTATTAATACCCCTATAACATCACCAGAATCATTTTTAATTGGTACAACATTCTGTTTTACCGATTTATTTTCCTGAGTGATAGCCCTTAAATCCCTAGTAGGCATTCCGATTTCCAAAGTCCTCAAAGCTGCTGGTTCATTTTTTCTTAGGGCAAACTGACCAACAACTGAATACTGATACATAGAAGGAGAATTGGATGGTTTTGCCTCTGCTACTACTATTGCTACATTTGAATCCTTCGTCATACAATCAATAAATATATCAGCCTGTAATAAGTCTGCAATCAAAGGTAAATCTCGAGCTATATCTTCTAGTCTTTTAATATCTTCATCAGTCAAATAAGTATGAGTTTTACATAGTTTATAAATCATAGTAACTACCCCTATATAAAGTTTTTAAATATTAAAAACTAATTATTTATTATAATTGCATTTGCTATGTCCTTCATAGCACACCGTTTATCCATACTTAATTTTCTGATTTGCTTATATGCCTCTTCTTCAGTTAGCCCCTTCTCTTTCATTAAAATTCCCTTAGCTTTTTCGATTATTTTTCTACTCTTTAATTTTTCCTCTGTCTTAATAATTTTTTCTTGTATTTTTCTAAATTCATCGCCCTTCGCAATGGCTACCTCAATAGTTGCGATAAGTGATTTTTCTTCAATAGGCTTTACAATATACCCCATAACGCCTGCATCCTTTGCTTGATCTATAAATTCTTTTCCACTATAGGCTGTTACAAGTACTATGCTACATGGTAAATTTTCTCCAACTATAATTTTTGATGCTTTAAGACCATCTAATAAAGGCATTTTAACATCCATAAGAACTAAATCAGGTTTAAATTTTCGGCACAGTTCTACAGCATCAAACCCATCAGAGGCTTCCCCTACAACATCGTAGCCAGCCTCCCTTAACATCTCAGAAAAATCCATTCTAGTAATAGGCTCATCATCGGCTATTACTATTCTTTTTTTCATTTTTTTCCCTCCTTAGGTTAAGGAATATTTCAAACTAAAAATAATTAGCTTTAAGATAAAAAGGCTTTTATATCCTCTATTCCATCCCCATCAACAGAACTAACTTTAAATATCCTATTTGCTCCAGCATTTCGTAAACACTCCTTAGCATATTGGATATTACCTTCCTGACAGTCTATCTTAGTAACAAATCCTATAACCTCTTTATTAAATATCAATCCAAATTTAGGTGGAAAAATACAGTTAGGATCAGTACAATCTTGAACCAGTCCTATAATATCACAATCAAAGGAAGACGTTATTAATGCATTATAAAATCTTCTATTTTCTATATATTCTCCTGGTGTGTCTAAAATATTATTAATATATTCTATCATTTGAGTTTTTTTATATTTTATCTCATGTTTATTTATAGCTTGAGTAAGGGTAGTTTTACCACATCCTGTTTTACCTACCAATATTAATTTTTTCATTTTATCACCCCTAGGACTTTGTCAAGTTAGCAGGAGCAAAAGCCAATACATTTGTGAGTAAGTTTAAAACTTCTCTTAATGCTGATTCTACACTAGACACATCTCCTACTATAACAAGGGAGCCACTAAATCTATCTAAAAAACCTATCTCAACTCCTGCTGCTTTAGTAGCAACATCTGCTGCAATTATCGCAGCCTCACTTGGAGTAATGGTAAGTATACCTATAGCTTCATTGTATTCATCAGAAATT
>NZ_FRAG01000058.1 GCF_900142245.1 Paramaledivibacter caminithermalis DSM 15212
CTGTCTTCATGCTCAGGCAGGGATTCTTTCCTATATTTTCTAGCCTTTTCAGGGTCAATGGCAAGACTAAACATTTTTTCCCAGTCAAGCTTTTGCCTTGCACTATCACATTAAAAAGCTAATTAGCTATCGACAAAAATTTACAAATAAAAAAATAAATAGGATAAAAAGTAAATAAAGGTTGACAATACATATATATACATATATACTATTTAAAAAGGCTTTATTAGAATAAAGAATATTGAAAACACTGTATTTACTAAATTAACAAATGAATAAAATATTTTGAGTAATACTTAACTTAAAGTGATATATTTCTATGGATAAAATTCGAATCAAATAGATGTAATTTTATATTTTTTCTATTAAAAATACTAGTTTGTAAATTTTACAATCGGCTAATACTAAAACAATTTAAAGAAGAATAGTTGTATTTAACACTATACAAGTTAAATTTGAGAAAAGTTGATTACTGTAATAAATTAATTATAATAACAGAACATGAGCTTTTAATCTAAATAGACATTGAAAAATGGTTTTGTATATTTTTGTGTATTATAGCTCATTTTAGAGCATGAGAGTAGTTTTTATTACCTTTGTGTATTGAGTTTCTTCCTACGATACGAAAGGAATGATTGTGATTATGGAGAAGATAAAAGCTGTAATCATTGAGGAACATAATGAAGCATTCTTAGTATGGGATTATGCCATTAGAAATAAATGGATACCAAATAAAGGTAATTTTTTACTACATGTAGATGAACATGCAGATATGGGAACTCCTTGTATGAATATTTCCATACATGAAGCTTTTAGAGAATTGCAGACAGTAAATAAACTTGTTTATGAGGAGTTTAACATAGCAACATTTATAGTACCTTCAATTTATCTTGATATTATCAATAAGGTTTTCTGGGTTAAACATAATAAATCGGGCGGAAATATAAAGGTAAAAAAGCGATTTGTATATTCTTATAAAAATGAAGGAAAGCTTTTGGTTTCTGGAGATGCAAGTTCTTTTGGAAATAACATACAAAAGCCCCGTAGCTATCATGAATATGATTATTATTGGGGAAATATCGATGATATTCTACCAAATAAAAATGTAATCCTAGATATTGACATGGATTATTTTTCTTGCGGTGGGGAACCTAGGAACTTTGGACCTCTTTATTTAGAAATAACGAGGCAGGAATATGATAGGTTTACAAATAATAGATATCATCCTATTAATTATATTAATATACCTAGAATTGAATGTCGAGATATGAATGGAAAATATTATTATGTTATTAACAACTTTGAGGTAGATATTCCCAATTATTTAAAAGTAGGTAATAAGGATATTTTAAAGCGCATAGACAAACTTGTGAAGACATTATATTCAAAGAAAATAAATCCAGAAATTATTAGTATTTGCAGATCTGCACATAGTAAGTTTACTCCAAGTGATCAAGTAAACTTTATTCAGGAGAATCTGTTGAAGGCACTAATGGAGATATATTCCCTTGAAATTATACATATAAATCAAATTGCAACTTATTACAGAGGGAAAAAATAGGAATAACAAAAACTTTAAAATATTATTTTTAAGAAACGTTGCAAGCAGATTGGTATTGTCGTCATAGATTTTTAAAGAAATTTGATTTCAAGGCAAGGACAAGCTTTTTTATAAACATGGTTTTATAAAGAAATAATCTTTTGATAAATTACTGGTTTGTGATTTTTCGAGAGTACTATTAATAATATGAGAGGTGTGAAATATGAACGCAAGTGACTTATCCAAAATTGAATATACAATTATAGATGTGTTTGACAAAAGGTATATATGGCTTCCAGAAATAATGATTTTCTTTAAAGCAAATTCGTTAGTAGAGGAGATTCTTGACCAATATAATAAAAAAGATAAAAAGGAGATTATCAATTGTTTTAAAGGAGAGAAAAAGAAAACGGTAGAAAAAATACTTCGTAAATTTTTGACCTTTGAGAAGGAAACAAAAAAATATAGATATATCATGGGGAATACGAGATTAGAGCAAGATATGTCTATCAATTCTATAGAACTAAATCCTACATATTCATGTAATCTTAGGTGTAAATATTGCTTTGCAGGGGACAGGGTTCATTTTAAAAAAGGGTACATGACGATAGATACGGCAAAACAAGCTATTGATTTTTTATTTAAAGAGGGAATAGATAAGGACACTCTTTATATTGCGTTTATAGGAGGAGAGCCTCTTATAAATATGCCTATGATTGAATTTGCTCTTAAATACAGTACAGAAAAAGCTAAAAAATATAATAAGCAAATAAATTATGCGACGACTGTAAATGGTACGCTTCTAACACGAGAAATAATGGATTTGTTTGATAGATATCAGGTTCAAGCGATGATAAGCATGGATAGTCCAGAACCAGTTGTACAGAACTTTCTTCGACCTACAGCGGGGGAAAAGGGGTCATATGATCTGATTAAAGAGAATGGATGGATAAGCATGCTGGGAAGTAAAGGGAAAAGTGCTGTTCGTTCAACGATTACACCTTATAACCTAAATTTATTTGATATTGCTAAAACGTATTATGAAGCTGGCTTTAAACATGTACATGTAGAGGAAGTAACGACAGAGGATGAAAAGTTTGTACTTACTCATAAGCATATTGAATATCTAAAAGGTGAGTATAATAGGATTGCTCAGTATTTACTTGAGGAAGTATTAAAAGGAAAAGATATAGATTCAAAACCATTGTTTAGTCGTATGTACGAAATACATAACCGTAAACCTAGATATAATTTTTGCGGTGCTTTTAATAATTCCATTGGAATTTCTCCAGAAGGAAAGTTTTATCCTTGTGATTGGATGATGGATGAACAATATAATATAGGGAGCTTAGATAGTGGTCTTGATAAAGAAAAATATAGAAGGCTTAGGGAACAGATACCTATTCCTGCAAAATGTCGTACATGTTGGGCCAGAAATTTATGTGGAATGGGGTGTAGAGCAAAGCATAAAACAGCGTATGCTCAAGGACATGAGATAGACTGTGATTTAGAGCTTCATAAATATAAATTGCAGCTTTATCTTTATTCTGAAATTGCAGAAAAAAATCCTGAGTTTTTAAAAAGATATGAGAAAAAAATTAAGTTGGGAGAAGGAGAAAATGCATCATAAGAATGAAAAATTAAGAGTATTGACTTATGAAAGTAATAACAGAAGCTTCTTTTATGATGTGTACTCAGGTATTTTTGCAGAAGCTTCACCGATTTTTAATAAAGCTATAACGTTTATGAATACACATACCAAGGAAGACACACTGTTTCTACTGTCAAAGGAGTATGATAGTGAAAGGGTAACAAGGCTTTTAAATAATTTAGATAACATTTATAAAGAGGTAAAAGATTCGAGAAAATCACTGAATAGAGCATCAGGCTTGTTTGCAGCGAAAAATTTATGGTTAAATGTAGTGCATGATTGCAATATGAATTGTATATATTGCTTTGCTGATGGAGGAAGGTATAAGAATAAAAAAATGTATATGTCAATAGATATGGCAAAAAAGTGTATTGACTATTGGCGTAAAAATATTGGGGATTATAAAAAGCTACAGGTCTATTTCTTTGGAGGAGAACCATTTTTAAATCAGGAAACTATTAAGTATTCTATAGATTATATAAATCATCTATTTAGGAAAACAGATAAAAAAATAGTATACAACATTACCACAAATGGAACGATTTATGATGATGATTTTGTTAAAATGCTTGCTTCAAATAATGTAGTATTATCTCTCAGTATAGATGGAACTCCAGAGATACATGATTGTCAAAGAAGATTCGTTTCGGGTAAGGGGTCGTACAAAATCATTGCCAAGAATATAGAAAGATTTAGGAAATATTATAAAGAATTAAATGGAAATCTTGTTGTCACAAAAAAAAGTGTCAGTCATTTAAAGGAATCAGTAGAGCATTTATGGGAAATGGGTTGTCAGAATGTTACGTTTTTTATTTCCATAACAGAAGATAAAACTCTTTCCTTTACAAGTGAAGAGCTTGATGATTTATTTTATCAAATACATCAAATAAATCTGGCAACACTTGAAAATATTCTTCAATATAAATCTGAAGTATGTGGAAATACTTTAGCTATTTGCAAAAAAATGCATAAAAATGCCATCCAAAGTGGATGTGCTTTTCAGAACAATATGTCTATTGTATTTGGTCCTGATGGAACAATTTACAAGTGCTATGAGCTATTGGGAGAAAGGGAGTTTGTTTTAGGTCATGTCGACAATGCAAAGTCTTGGGAATCTATATGTAAAGAATTTTTGGAGCCAATCGAGAAGCGAGAGTGTAATAATTGTTGGGCTTTGAGATTGTGTAATGGTGGTTGTGCTTATGACAGCTATATTAATAATAGGAATATAAATAAGCCTTATGATATAAGTTGTGCTTTGGTAAAGTACCTTATTAAGGAAGCGGTACAGATGTATAGTGAACTATATATACATATGCCAGAAAGCTTAGATAAAATATTTCAGAGTTCCTAGGTATGTAATTATATAATAAGATATTTTTTTGATATTCAAGGAGGTGAAATTCAATATGTTAAAGACACCATTGAATATAAATGTCATGAAATATAATAAAGAGGGCAAATATTTCTTTTATGATTTTGACTCAGGAACAATGGGAGGATCTTCGCCTATATTAAATGATATTTTTGACATGATTCCACAACATACGACGAAAGAAATTTTAGAGAAATTAAGTAAAAACAAATATACTACTGAGAATATTGAAACATGCCTAAGACAATTAGGTGATTTATATGAAAAAGGAAAACTATTTTCAAAACAGTATTTAAAAGTAGAACAAAAAAAAGAAAAGTTATCCCATTTATGGCTTAATATTGCACACCAATGCAATATGAGATGTATATATTGCTATGCACATGGAGGAAATTATGGTGGAGATTCTATGTTTATGGATAAAGAGACCGCTAAAAAATGTATAGATTATTGGTATAAAAATCTTGATAACAGTTCCAAATCATACATATTTTTCTTTGGAGGAGAGCCATTTTTGAATAAGGAAATTATCTATTTTTCAATAAATTATATAAATGAACTTTTTAAACCTCTTGGGAGAAAGGCTTTTTATAGTATTACTACAAATGGGACTATATATGATGAGGATTTTGCTAGATTTTTAGCTAAAAACGATGTAGCACTGCTTTTTAGCATTGATGGGGATGAAAAAATACAAAATAGTAATCGCCCCTTTGCTTCAGGAAAAGGTAGTTATGCTGTGGTTTATGACAATATAAAAAAATTTAACCAATTATTCAAAAAAATGCATGCTACAATTGTAGTAACGAAGAAAAGTATTCCGAAATTGAAGGATTCTGTAATGCATCTTTGGGATTTAGGATTTAATGAGGTTGCGAGTTCGATTGTTATTACACAAGATCAAGAAATGTCTCTTACCAATGATTCTCTCAAGGAGTTGCATAGTCAGGTTTCCGAATTAAATAAGATTATGTATGAAAACATATTGAGTAGGAGGCATCGGCTCTATACCAATACATATCGTCTTTGCATGAGTATACACAATAATCTTAAAGGTTCTGATTGTTCTTTTCAGGCAGATACTGCTGTAATGTTTACTCCAGAAGGGGATATGCATAAATGTCATCGACTTATTGATAAAAAAGAGTTTTCTTTATGTAATGTAGGTGAAGCTCAAGAGTGGTCTGAAGCAAATCGAAGCTTTGTAGAACCTCTAGAAAATAGAGTTTGTAAAGACTGCTGGGCAGTACAATTGTGTGGAGGGGGATGTCCCCATGAAGGTTATGTATATAATAATGATTTGAATAAGCCTTTTGAGGTTACATGTAGGCACACAAAGTTTTTAATTGAGGAAGCCATTAAGCTTTATTTCAATATTTATGTTGATATGCCAGAGCATATTAACGATATTTTCGGTATGCATAATAAAAGCTAAATATGTTATATTAGGTTAGCATAATAGGGTGAATTGTATTTTTACTGAATGTGATAAGGAGTTGCGGTGTTTTATGTTGAAAACGGATTTAAGAGAAGGAATGAGATTATATGGCTTTACCGTAGAATTTATTAAAGAACTTAAAGAATATGATGCTGTGTCTATTGAGCTTTCTCATGATATTACAGGTATGAAAGTGTGGCATTTATATTGTGATAATCATGAAAACCTGTTTGCATATATAGTAAAAACTTTACCTGATGATAACAGAGGAATACCCCATGTTTTGGAGCATTGTGTGTTAAGGGGATCAAAAAGATTTCCTTCTAATGATCCGTTTTCTTATTTGTTAAAATCTAGTATGAGCACTTATTTAAATGCATGGACAATGCCCGATAAAACGGTGTATTTGGGGAGCAGTATAAATTATAAGGATTTTTTTAATCTTATGATTGTAATAGGGGATGCAGTTTTTTCACCGTTGCTTAGAGAAAAAGCTTTTTATGAGGAAGCATTTTGTATATCGAATAAAATGCGTATGAACAATGATATGGAAATAAGTGGAGTTGTTTTCAATGAGATATTAAGCAAATATTCATCTCAAATTCCTATTGTTCGGAAACATTCCATTCAGTCTGTATTTCCAGATGTATCTTATCGTTTTGATCATGGCGGAGTACCAGCAGAGATCATAGATCTTTCAAATAGTGATATTAAGGCTTTTCATAAAAAATGGTATCATCCTTCAAATTCTAGGGTATTTGTAGCTGGAGCTATAAGAACTGAAGAGCATTTAAAAATATTATCAAATTACATTCTTAAGAATTGTTTAAAATCAAGTATTGATCAAGAGCGTACTCTTCGTCAACCTAGATGGAGAAAGCCTAGATTTATAGAATGTTCGTGTCCTGAGAATATATCGATTTGCAATAATGATAAAATAATACTTACAATGAATTGGCTAATGGAATCCGTTACTGATGTTATGTATGTTACGGTAATGGAGATTTTATCTGAGATATTGACAGGGAATGAAGGAGCGGTATTGAGAAGGGCATTGCTTAAGTCGAAATTGGTAGGAGAGATACATAATTTTACAGGGGTTGATACGGACTATAGCGATGTAGTTTATAGCCTTTCTATGGGAGGTATAAAGGAAGAAGATATATGTATGGTAGAGAGAGTGGTTTTTGATGAATTGAATAAAATAGTTAAAAAAGGCATTGATGAACAAAACATAAGGGCAGCTGTTCATACTGTTAGAATTCGAAATAAGGAGATTAAACGAATAGGGGGACCATATACGCTCATGCTTTTAAGAAGAGCTCTCAATGGATGGTCTAATGGTTTGCCTCCTCATAAAGTTCTTGCTTTTGATCTTCGAATTAAGAATTTTGAAGATAATGTTAAACAGGATATGTTATACTTATCAAAGTTTATAGAGAAAAATTTTCTTTTAAATCTACATAGATCGACCGTTTTAATAAGACCTGATTCAGCATATGTTAAAAAACATATGGCTTATATTAAAGAGAAAGTTAGCTTGATGCACAAAAGCGATTTTAAGAGGCTTAATAAAGAAATGATTGAAAACAGCGAAGAAAAGCTTCAACTTCCATATCCTCTTAGTGTAAGAGATATACCGAGGAATTTAGAAAAGTATCCTGTTGAAAGGGATATGCTATTAAATACAATTCCGATATATTGGAATGATATATATACAAATGATATTGTTTATATTGACATATTATTTGATATTAAAAATTTACCTAAGGATTTACATTTATTACTTCTCTTTTGGGGGAAGGCAATGGTCTTATATGGTTTACCAGAGATATCCTATGAAAAAGCGGCTCTTCTATTATCAGATACTACAGGTGGAATCCATTTTTGTGCAAATGCAGGAAAAACTTTAGATAATTCTTATGGATATAAGGCTTATTGTATGTTTTCATTTAAGTGTTTTCATTGGAATTTTGATGAAGCATTGAATTTAGTAGTTAAGTTGTTAAACAAAACATGTTTTTATGAAGAGGATAGGTTAAAAGAATTGTATGAGGAATATAGAAATAACAGACTGTGCAGTATGGCGTCTAATGCAGGTAGCATGGTTACTAATCGTGTGAAGAGTCGCTTATCAGAAGCATACATGCTTGAGGATATTTGGGATGGAGTAGAGCAAATATGTTATTTAAAAAATGCTAGGAATGTAACATTATTGAATATTGATGAAATAGCAGAAAACTTAAATAGAATGACATCACTTATTATCGATAGAGATAGCATGGTACTAAATGTGACGACACAAAAAGAATATTTTCCAAATATTAGGAGCGCATTTAAAAATCGAATTTCCTTGTTTCCAAAGGGGTGTCGTAAAAAACTTATAAGTAGGAAAACAATTCAAGGTTTTCAAGGAAAAACGGAGATTATGTTAACATCATGTGCTACAAGTTTTGTAGGAAAAGCTTTGAGAGGAGCTGCTTTTGGGACAAAAGAGGAGGTATCTCAGAAGGTTTTAGCACATATGTTAAAAACGGGGTATCTATGGAAAAATGTTAGACAACAAAATGGAACCTATGGAGTGCAGGTTATTTCTGATGGATTTGAGGGCATATTTGCATTAATGTCAATGTATGACCCATGTATTAATGAGACATTACAAGTGTTTGAAAAAGCTTTTGAATATTTAAAAAATGCAGAACTAACTGATGATAGGTTAAAGCAATCTATATTTGGGGTTTTGGGTCAAGAGTTGACTCCTTTGAGTCCTTTTGCAAAAGGCAGAGTGGCACTAAATCGTCAGCTTTTTGGTATGAAAGAAAAGCTGTTGGAAATGAGGCATGAGTATTTTTTAACATTAGGTATTAAAGATTTAAAAAAATGTATTGAACTATTACAAATGCAACTTGATAAGAGCTATGAAGTTATATTAACCAATGAGACAGAAATGAAACATATAAATAAGTGCGGAGTAGATACACTATATACTTACTTATGATAAAGAAGTTCTAGATTAAGATGAAGTTCAGTTAGATACGTTGGTGTTTTGTAGCTTTACTGCGGGTGGCTAATTTTGAGATAAGAAAGGGGAATGAGAGATGGAAAAAATAAAGCTTACTGATGAGGAAATGATCAAGATTATAAACAATAAACCTGAGGAAATGCCAGAGGATATGGCGGTTTGTTTCATTGGATGCAGAGGCGATGCATGCTCAAGATGTGATGGGGTTTGTTTTTGGGGTTAACTACTGGAAATTAAAAATATAATTGGTTTGTGTAAAGAAGTAAGAAATATTTGATTAATTAAAGGATATTACTAATTACATAATCAAATAGCTTTTCCGCAGTAAAGCTGCAAAATATCAAGGTTCTATAAACGACAATTGAAGTAAGCCTTCATAATAAACAATCATTGAAATTAAAAAGAAACTGGGAGGCATGAAGATGAACTATGAAGATTATTTAATACGTAATACAAATGAGAACAAAGCAGTATATTTTAAAATAAAAGATAAATTTTTTTTATACAGTATGAAAGCAGGTGTGTTTGTAGAAGTCAAGGAACCGTTGTACAAAGCATTAAAAGATTGGGACGGAAAATCTCATGAGACGTTGGAATCTGTTTTAAGTGCTGAGGGTATACATATTAATTCAAAAAAATTACTAGAGAATTTGTTTTTTTCTCCTTTGTCGGATTTAGGTAATAAGTCAGCCTTCAATATTGAAAAAAATCGTCCAAGCAATTTTTGGATTTTGGTTACCGATGCCTGTAATCTTAAATGTACTTATTGTTATCATAATGAGGAAGGAAAGAAAAAATGGAATACTAATATGAGTAAGGAAACTGCTGAAAAAGCAGTGGATTTATTTTTTTCAAAATATGCTGCTGATTATGTTGTTGTCAATTTCTTTGGGGGAGAACCATTGTTAAACTTTTCTTTGATTGAAGAAATAGTGCCTTATATAATAGAAAAATCAAAACAGTTTAATAAAGAAATACAATTTACTATATCAACAAATGGGGTATTTGTTACACATGAGATTGCTAAATTTTTTAAAAGGTATAATTTTTTTGTTACAGTTAGCATAGATGGGGGAGAAGAACAACACAATAAAACGAGAAAGCTTTTAAACGGAGAAGGAAGTTTTAGAAAAGTGAGAGAAGGGGTTAATATATTAGGACAACACATGGAATACTTAGGTGCACGTATGACTGTAACAAAGGAGAATGTAGGGTATTTAAATGAAAGCTTTGAACAACTTTTTTCGATGGGTTTTGATAGTGTAGCTTATAAGCTGGCAGGTGCATGCGACGACAGTTTTGTTATTAGTATGGCGGACGTTGAAATATTTGAAAGAGAAATAAAAAAAATAGCGGCAACCTTTAAAAGGCGGTTAATGAGAGGAGATATAAAGGTAGCAGATCGTATTTTGCAGTGGATTAAGAAAATAAATAAAAGACCTTTAAAAAGCGAATGTCCATTTGCAACTAATGGAAAGATAGTCGTTGACCCTCTAGGTCATTTTTATGGTTGCCAAGAAGCTGTAGGTAATTTTTCTTTTATAGTTGGAGATATATATAATGGTATTGATAATGATAAAATCAGAAGTTTAGCTCCACCACTCATACATAATAGAAAGGGATGTAAAAACTGTTGGATGAATGAGTTGTGTGATGGTATGTGTTACTATGCTGGTTATGTTAAATATGGTCATTTTAATACACATGTTGAAGAAAGTTGTATTGAAATTCAAAAGAGCTTCTTAGAGAGCTTGTTCTTATATGGAGAATTGTATATAGAAAACAAAGAATATTTAAATCAAATCATAAAATGTCAATATACAGATGTAGATAAATTAAGGGAATATGTTTTAGCGAACCCATCTTTTTTTAAATTACAAGAGAATAGTGCTTTTACTGGGGGGGTTCTTTAGATGCAAAGAGAGGCCATTATTTTTTCATTTTATGGATATATGGAATAATTATGCAGACAAGTAGTTTTATATTGCCAGTTGTTAATTAGAAAGCCCCCTATCCATGACTTGTGATTATGAGTTTTAACTAAAGTGATACAAAGGGAGTGAAAATATGTCAAAGAATATATTGGAAATTGAAGGTATAAGCAAGACCTTCCTAGGGAATTTTAAGGCAGTTCAGAATCTTAGTCTAAAGGTTGAAGAAGGAGAAGTATGTGGTTTTCTTGGACCTAATGGAGCAGGTAAGACAACAACTATACGGATGATTCTAGGATTAATTAAGCCAGATGATGGGAACGTGTTTATAGACGGTCATTCGATAAAAGAAGATAAGCTTACAGCCTTAAAAAAAGTTGGAGCTTTGGTTGAGGGACCTGCTTTTTATGAATATCTTTCAGGAAGAGATAATCTAAAGGCTTTTGCTGCTTATTCAGGAGATATACCGCAAAGCAGAATTGAGGATGTGCTTGGTATAGTAGGGCTTAGTGATAGAGGTAAAGATAAGGTGCGACATTACTCCTATGGAATGAAGCAGAGGTTAGGCATAGCACAAGCGCTGTTAATACAGCCTCGATTGCTTATTCTTGATGAACCGACAAATGGTTTAGATCCCCATGGAATTCAAGAAATCCGTCTTTTAATAAAGAGGCTTAGCAAAGAAACAGGTGTAACGATTTTGCTTTCTAGTCACATTCTTGCAGAAGTGGAACAGATTTGTAATAAGGTTGCAATTATTGACAAGGGAGTATTAAAGGCAAGCGGAGATGTAAAACAACTTTTAAATCCTGAAAAAAAGATTTATGAGATAGCAAGTAATGATTATAAGAAACTTTTAAAAGACTTAAAAAGCTTGAATAATATAACCATCTTAAAAGAACATGATGAAAAAACTGGCAATATTTCATTTCATACTGGAAACTGGAATCCAGAAGATGTTTTGGTTGAACTTGTGAAGAAAGGTTCGCGTATTACATTGTTTGCACCAAAAAAAATTACTCTGGAGGATTTCTTTTTTCAGATTACTAAAGAGGAGGATGATTAGAAAATGAAATATCTTCCAATAGAAATGAAGAAAATATTTAAATCTATTGAATCAAAAATAAGCTATGTTTTTGTTTTCGTTATTGTATTATCTATTATGTTAGGCTTTAAATTTCAGTCCAAACAACATATAAGCAGTATAGATATGGTTTTTATTACACTAGGTAACTTTAGTCGCTATATAATGCTTCATTTAGTGATGATTTTAATGACTAGCTTAATTGTGGCAGGAGAGTTTAATCAAGGGACCTATCGATATATTATGCTAAGGCCTGTTTCCATAAAGAATTTGATTTTCAATAAATATATTGCCCTATGGCTTTTTGCAGGCATGATTCTTCTTATTACAGCTGCCTTGAGTTTTTTTGTTGGAATAATACTTTTTGAACATGGACAGCTTCATGGAGAAGGTTTTACGATTCTTAGTCGACCAATCATAAGATTTATTATTTTTTATGTGGGAACATGGATTAATGCAGTTTTTATTATTTCATTTACAACCTTTTTTTCAGTGATTTTAAAGCATAATATTAATACGATTGTTATTACTTTTAGTGTGTTATTTATTATTTTATTTTTTACAAGGTTTGTAAGTGATGAAGTTTTAGATTGGACTCCAATTAATTATTTTACGTTAAAACCCTATATTTTTACTGAAATAATAAAGTGGAGAGATATCTTTTTTGGTATTTTTGTAACACTTGTATATAGTGGTATATTTACAGGATTAAGCTATGTCAAATTGAAAATGGAAGATATATTATAAGGGGAAGTGAGAATGTTGAATGTAGTTTTGGTGGAGTTGAAAAAAATTTTTAAAATGCAGCTTGTGCGCCTTGTTTTTATTTTCGGATTGATTTTTAGTCTGTTTAGTCTTTTATTTTGGTTAAATCATGAAGGTCCTGTTTCGGCTTTTTCAATTCCTGTCAGTACACTAAATAACCTTACGCAAACGCTTGTTATTGTCATTTTTGTAGGGTTTACAGGATATATATATGGAGTGGAAATACAATCAAAAACCTTAAAGATTATAAAAGCTAAGAATATACCTGATTGGAAAGTATTAGCATATAAATATATAGCTGCTTTTATAACGATTTTGATATTCATTTTATTCATAGGTATATTTATATTTTCCATATCTACTATATTATTTCCTTTGTTGGATTTTCATGTAAAATACGATAGTGAATTAATAATGGCAGAAAAGGGTTTAATTTCCATATTTCTTGCATATATTTTTGAAGCGGTGCCGCTTTTCTTCGTAGCCTGTCTTTGTCTTACGATTACAATATTTTTGAATTCGGCGGTACTTGGTATTATATCAACATTTTTCTTTTTTATTCTATGTAAGCTTGCGGAAAGTATTAGCATGATAAAAATATTTCTTCCTTCGTACCATATTTTAATATGGCAGGATATCGTTAGGGCAGAACCGAATTGGAGTGAAATAGGCACAAAGGTTGCCATTACAGCTGGTTATTGTGTTTTGTTATACATGTTGGCACTGTTGTTTTATCAGCGGAAGGAGGTTAAGGATTAGGGGTATGAATTATATGTCCGACGATATGTCTAGTAAGTGCTTCAAACCTTTGGAAATACTTAAAAAACTTATAAGACTTAATTCAAAGTATATTCCTCATCAAATTATTTTGGTATTGGCTATTCTTTTATCTTCTTTTTTGGAAATTGTTGAAATCGATGCTTTTAAACAGATGATTGATGCTGCTATAAATAGCGATAAGACCATGCTACTGAAGAATTTTTTTGTGGCTTTTGGTGTAATTGTGTTTAATGGGATTCTATATTTTTCTGCCAATTATTTTGGATTAATCTTGGATCAGATGTCAACATTAAATATTCAAGCTATTTTAGTGAGGAAAATATTTAAAATACAGGTATTGCACTTAAAACGCTACCATTCTAATGATATATTATCTCGAGTAAATGAGTCTGTTTACGAGGCTCAAACAGGTATATTAGGGGGGACAAGACAAATCTTTCATAATGTAATAATAATATGTATGACATTGGGATATCTTTCAACTGTAAATATTAGATTAATACTGGTTGTCGTCCCCTTTGTTTTTGTCGTCCCCTTCTTTATAAATATGTTTTCCCATCAACTTCGTATATTTTATTACGAAGAACAGATATGCAAAGCAAAAAAGGATGCTTTAACCAAAGACACGATAGAGTCTTTTGAAATAATAAAGGCTTTTTCTTTAAAGGATAAATTCAAGAATAAGTATCGATGTAAATATTCAGAAATACAAAAAAGAAGAAAGAAGATATATTTTTTTAGTGGAATTATTGAACACTTGGAAAGCTTTTTAGTGATGGCAGGAGAATTTTCAATTATTGCATATGGAGCATTTTTATATACGAAAGGTGATATTAAAATTGGTGGTATTATCAGTTTTTTAATACTTTTTGAGAGGTTAATTTATCCTTTTTCATCTATAGTTAATATGTGGCCTAACTTGCAGAAAGCGATTTCTAGTGGTTTTAGGTTTATGGAATTATTAGATATGCCAGAAGAAGTATGTGAAAAAAAGAAGCGTTTTATGAATAATAAGTGTAACTATCAGGGTTTGTATATCGATGGGATATATAAAAGATACGATAATGAATCTTTTGTTTTGAAAAATATATCTTTTAAAGCAGCATTAGGTGAGAAAGTGTTGATATATGGAGACAGCGGAGAAGGCAAAAGTACGCTTGTGAGTATTCTTATTCGATTATTTGAGCCCGAACAGGGTAATATTTTTTGGAAAGGAGTATCCATATACGATTATGAACTTTCTGAATGGAGGTGTAAAATAGCTTATGTATCACAAGAGCTACGGGTTTTTACGGGAACTATTCTTGATAATATACAATATGGAAATATAAATATGCCTGAAGATAAAATATATTATTTAACAAAGGTGTTGGGGATTTATGATAGTATTATGAAAAAAGAGAAGGGTTTTTTTACCGAAATTGGTATGAATGGAGTTCAGCTTTCAGGTGGAGAACTTCAAAGGTTGACGATTGCACGTGCACTTATCAAAGATGCTGATATCATAATATTGGATGAGCCGTCTTCATATTTGGATGCTGAAAACGAGTTGAAGATGGTAGCATTGATAGATGAACTTTTTGTGGGTAAGTTAGTGATTATTATATCACATAAGACTACTTTTTTTCATAGGGCAGACAAGATATTGGAATTAAAAAACGGACAACTCTATGAATATCGAGCGGATGCACAAGCCTTTTAGTTCTTCAATGAAAGGGGGATAGGAAAATGATTAATATAACTGATACCGATGGGGCTTTTGAAAAAAGCTATTCAAATATATATATATTAAAGAAGCTTTTTTATATTAGTAAAGATGTTAATCAATTCTTTGTTGCAGGCATCTTTTTAATGCTGGCCGATGTTATTTTTTCTGTAGGTTTTGTTGCATATTTGGGAAAAATTATTGATCTTATTAAAGAGGGTAAAAGCAATAAGGTATTTTTTATACTAAAGAGTAGCATACCATTTATTTTTATACTTATTCTACTTGTTTGGTTAGGACAGTATATGCGTAAATATTACCAGTCATTGGTAGTAGAAAAAGTTTCGACGTATATATATGATCATATGATAGAAATATCATGGACTAATATGCAAGAAATAGATAAGAGTGATTTAATTTACAGGCTTAATTCTGATACTGAAAAAATAGGGGCTCTAATTATTGAAAGATTTTTTACTATTATACAGGATGTATTTATATGTGTGTTTGCATTGATATATCTTTGTTCAATAAATCTTATTGTGGCGGTTATTACCCTTATACTATCGTTAATTATGTTTGGATTTAGTCGTATTTTTGATCGTACGATAAAAAGTATTTCCAAAAACATTTTATCGTTATATGGAGTTATAACGGGTATGATCATCGAATTTATTCAAGGTATGTCCATAATTAGAGTATTTAATCTTCAGGATCTGTTTATCCATAAATATTTGAATAGTTTGAATAATGGCAAAAAGCTTATAAAAAAGCGTATTCTTATGACTAGTGTTATAAATAAATTTATACCTGTACTAAACAAGTTTATCGTTATATTCGTGACTTTTTTTATTTGTAGCCAAGCTATAAAAGGGGTTATATCAATTGGCGCTATTCTCTCTTTTATATTTTTAATAGAACGTGTACAAAGACCCATTTTAAACATCAGTAGTTCATGGACACATATGCAGCAAGGATTTGCTTCGGCAGAGAGGCTTTTTTCTTTGCTTTCTATCCCCATTGAGATGGAAGGTGAAATAAAAGACGAACCATTCCTTGATGAAGAAAAGGCTGTTGAATTAATTAATGTAAGCTATAAAAGTGAAAATATGCATGATATCCTTAAGAAGTTAAATCTTACGATTTATAAAGGTGAAAAAGTGGCACTAGTAGGTCCAAGTGGTTGTGGAAAAACAACATTAGCAAGGATGATTTTAACGTTGATATTTCCTTGCGAAGGAATGGTAAGAATATTTGGTTTTAATGTAAAGAATAAATTGGGAATGGTAAGGCAATTGATTTCATATGTACCTCAATTTTTTAATTTGTTTACGGGAACAGTTAAGGAAAATATTGCCTATGGATCTGTCCATGAGAATATTACTTTTGAAAATATAGAATTAGCAGCAAAAAAAGCTCAAGCTGATCATTTTATAAAAAAATTGTTTAATGGTTATGATTCTGTTGTAACAGAATTGGGGTGCAACCTTTCTGGAGGACAACAGCAGCGTATTGCTATTGCTAGAGCTTTTTTAAGAGATGCTCCTATATTAATTTTAGATGAGCCAGATTCAGCATTAGATTCACAACTTGAAAATGATATTATAGAATATCTGATGGAGCTTCCAAAGGACAAAACAGTTATATTAATTGCTCATAAGTTTTATACGCTTGAATGGGTTGACAAAATAGTAGTTATGGAGGATGGACAAATCATAGAACAGGGGAAATTTGAGGATTTGATAAGATTGAGGGGACGTTTTTATGAAATTTATAAACAACAGAAACGATAGGTGGGATTAACATGTATCAAAACGGTAAAGATAGCATGCCTGAGCAAACCATACAGAGGATTAGAGATATTTTACATGATATAGGGCTATTTTATCATGAAGAAGATTGGACAGTGCATATAAAAAACTGTCATGCAGTTAGATTGAAGATTGAGGGTTTTAATGGAAAAGGTGTAAATGGTAAGGGAATATCAAGGCTATATGCTTTGGCTAGTGCATATGGGGAATTAATGGAAAGACTTCAGTGTGGAATGATGTTTAAGAGAAATTATGGTTTAATGCGAGATATTGTACTTTCTTATCCAGAAGAAAAAAACGAGAATATATTGGATATGGTTGAAAAATCTAATGAATTTTTTACAAAAATGTTTAAAATAAATATGGAAGAGATTGAAAAGGTTTTTAAAAATGAAAAGCTAAATTGCTTATCATATTATCATGTAAACACCAACACCGTGGTGAATTTGCCAGAACCTTTGATAAAGATGACTGCAGGTTCTAATGGAATGTGTGCTGGAAATACAGATAGTGAGGCTATTGTACAAGGATTATCTGAAATAGTAGAGCGCTACGTTGCGAGTCAAATATCCAATGAAAAGGTGATCTTTCCCAATATACCACTTGAAGAGGTTAACAGTAGTGTTATTCGTGAAATGATTGAGGATATGATTTGCAAGGGATATAGACTTATAATAAAGGATTGTACTCTTGGAGGTATTTACCCTTGTGTAGGTGTAATTATTTTGGATAGTAGATTAATGAAGTATACGATTTCATTGGGGGCTCATCCTGTTTTTGATATTGCTTTGCAACGGTGTATTACTGAGGCTTTTCAGGCAAGTCAAGTAAATCATAAAATGTATCCGTTTCATATACTTTTTGAAGATGATAATAACAAAAGATTTACTGTAGATCAAGCGATAATTGGGGCATATATAGGAAATATTAATCTGTTGGAAGAAAGAGAGCAAAGTAAAGTATACAAGAAGGCCTTTCAAGAAAATGTTAATTCAAATGAGGATCTACTTGATTTTATGTGCAAAAAAATAATAGATCAGAAATTTGATATTTACATAAGGGATTGTTCTTATTTTGGATTTCCAGCTTTTCGCATTTATGTAAATGGAATGTCAGAAATATATCAATATTCAGCTGATGAATTACATGGTATATATGAAGATAATCATTTAATTAAAAGATATTTATTAAATATTAAACAGTGTAGTCAAGAAGATTTAAAAGAATTGGCAATCTGTCTTGAGAAAATGGTCCAGAAAAATCTTTTTAGCGGAGTAGATTTATATAACATATGTGATGTAATATTTGAATCTGGCACTGATATTCAATTTCTATTAGAAAATCCTAACTTTTTCATATCAATTATCTACACTCGATTGGCTAATTATGAGAAAGCTTATGAGTATTTAAAGAAATATATTGATAAAAATAGTTATAAAATATCAAATATACAATATTTTATTTGTGTGATGCACTATTTCAAGTTAAATATTTCTGGGCAGATGGACAAATCTGCTGTAGAAGAAATATTGACGTCTATTTATGGATCTTTGGCAAAAGAGGTAATTAAAGATATTTTAGATTCTAAGAATATTTTTAAAAATTATGACTTACCTAATTGTAGTGATTGCTCCTTATGCTCTTATAGTGATAAGTGTGCTTATTCTTTATGGCTACAGTACACAAAAAATTTGCAACAAAAAGTTGATATCTATCCAAGCAAACAGGAGAAGTTATGTAAATTATTCCAAGCTGCAAACTATATTTAGGGGCTTCTAATCTTTAAGATGATATATTTATTAGACGAGAATGTATTGATTTTTTAAGGCAAGAGGACTTATCATGCTATACCTAAATAGGGATAAGGCTTGAATTATTTCCTTTTTCTATTACTCTATTAAAGATAACCAACTCTAAAGTATTATAGATTTCATAGAAAAAATGTAGAAGCCTTCATTATTTTCTATGAAATTTATATTAAGTTATTTATAATGTTGGTTATCTATATGTTAGCGATTTTAATAAGTAAATTTTTTAAGCCTTATCCCTTAAATTCATATAAGAAGCTATTAAACTCTTCTTAATTGATTTTTCAATTTTTTAGCAGCAAAATAAGGTTTAGTAGATGCCATTATATATGACATTACAGCTATTCCATCAGCTCCAGCTTCAGTAGCACCTCTAATATTACTTTCATTAATTCC
>NZ_FRAG01000012.1 GCF_900142245.1 Paramaledivibacter caminithermalis DSM 15212
GATTTGTCAATAAGGCAAATAGCTAATATTTTAGGTATTAATAGAAATATCGTTCAAAGGATAAAATGAGTCAAAAAGAACCGTCACCGATGACTCTCACCGATGACTCTGTCAAAAAGAACCGTCACCGATGACTCTAAAGAGGGAGTATGGCTAAATGCTTGAAAATGCAAGGAAAATATTGAAAAGATATTATGGATATGATAGTTTTAGAAAGGGACAAGAGAAGATTATAGATAGCATTTTAAAGGGAAAAGATACCTTTGCTATAATGCCTACTGGTGCAGGTAAATCTATATGCTATCAAATTCCATCTCTTTTGCTTGAAGGATTAACTTTAGTGATTTCTCCACTAATTTCTCTTATGAAGGATCAAGTAGATGGACTTAGGAGTATAGGAATGCCAGCTACTTTTATAAATAGCTCCATAGAATTTAGAGAGGTAAGGGATAGGATTAATAAGGCAATAAATGGGGAAATAAAGCTTTTATATATTGCCCCTGAAAGGTTAGAATCTGAAGGCTTTACACAATTACTAGAAGCCCTTAATATATCTTTAATTGCTGTAGATGAAGCTCATTGCGTATCGGAGTGGGGCCATGATTTTAGGACAAGCTATCGCTGTATTGCATCATTTATACATAAATTGCCTAATAGACCTATTGTTTCTGCCTTTACGGCTACTGCCACTGAGGAAGTAAAGAAGGATATAATAGAACTTCTTTATCTTAAGGCTCCTAATGTCTACGTTACTGGATTTGACCGTGAGAATCTATATTTTTCTGTAGAAAGAGGAGTAAATAAAAAGGACTATATTTTAAATTATTTAAAAAATAATAGAGAAGAAGTAGGTATCATTTATGCTGCTACTAGAAAAGAGGTAGAAAGTATATATGATATTCTTAAAAAACAAGGCTATAAAGCAGGTAAATATCATGCAGGAATGAGTAATCAAGATAGAAAACATATTCAGGATCAATTTATATACGATGATATAAATATTATAGTTGCTACCAATGCCTTTGGGATGGGAATAGATAAGTCTAACGTGAGATATGTAATCCATAATAATATTCCTAAGAGCATGGAAGCTTATTATCAAGAAGCTGGACGTGCAGGTAGAGATGGGGAGCCTAGTGAATGTATCTTATTATATGCACCCCAAGATATTATGCTTCAAAAATATATGATTGAACAAAGTATAGTATCTGAGATTAGACAAAGGAATGAGTATAAAAAACTACAAGCTGTAGTAGATTATTGTCATACATCTAAATGTCTAAGGAAGTATATCCTCGAATATTTTGGAGAGACAGATATTACTGATGAATGTAGTAATTGTAGCACGTGTAGCGATGATAGCGATCTTACAGATATAACAATAGAGGCCCAAAAGATTTTTTCCTGTATTTATCGAATGAAAGAGCGTTTTGGAGCAACCTTAGTTGCCAAGGTTCTTCGAGGTTCCCAAAATAAAAGGGTTAGAGAGCTGAATTTAAATAATCTATCGACCTATGGTATTATGAAAGAATATACAGAAAAGGAGATAAAGGACATAATAAATGTATTGATTGCTGAAGGATATATTGGACTTACACAGGACCAATATCCAGTTGTTAAGCTTAAGAATAAAGCTATACCAGTATTAAAGGGTAGGGAAAGAGTATTTCAAAGGATTCATAAGAAAAGAGAAAAAGCTGTTCAGGATAATTCATTATTTGAAATACTTAGAAGCCTTAGAAAAGATATTTCAAATAGAGAGAATGTGCCTCCATATATTGTTTTTTCAGACAGTACACTTCGTGAAATGAGCAAATATTGTCCAGAGGATTATGAGTCTATGCTTAAAATTAGAGGAGTAGGGGAAGCAAAATTAAAAAAATATGGTGATGAATTTTTACATGTTATTAGTGAATATGTAAAAAAACATGGTATGCAGTCAAAGACTATGGTAGACAGTATGATGATAAAAGAGAAAAAAAGAGAAGAAAGGATACCAAGCCACATTATAACCTTCAACATGTATAGGGAAGGAAAATCCCTTAAGGAGATTGCAGAAGAAAGGAAAATAAAACAGATAACTGTAAACAACCATATTATTCGATGTGCACAGGAAGGGCTAGGGGTAGATTTAGATGAATTTATACCATTAGAGTATGAAACACTTATTTTAGATGCTATTAAAAGGATAGGAACAGAGAGGCTAAAGCCAATAAAGGAAGAATTGCCTTCGGAAATAGATTACTTAGCAATTAAGGCGGTAATTTGCAAGTATCAAAATAAAGATGTGTGATTTAGGAGTTTAAAATTTTATTGAGTTTTGCTTAATCATAAATATTTTGCTTATTTAGCTAATAGCAAAAACTTTGAATGTAAACCTTTAGGGTTACACATCTATATAAAATTTACATAGTAAAACTTAATTTATACATGTACAAATACGCAACGTTTCTGGGCGTTTTGGACATGTATAAATTAAAGTCTTTACTTAAATTTCTATAAAATTTTTTAAATGCAATTATTGACAAAAGGAATTTCAAAGACCCCTTTAGATGAAGGAGGTCCTTGAAGTTCTTTTATATAAAGAGGTTTAAAGCTTTTAAAATGCCCAATTACCATCTTTGAATATTTGTACTTTTTCTCCTGATTTAGTAATACCTTGTATATTCATCTCTGGGCATCCAACCATAAAATCCACATGGATTAGACTATCGTTTATACCTAAGTTTTCCTTATCTTCTTTAGAAAGCTTAGGGCCATCTTCAATACATAATAAATAAGCTGAACCTATAGCAAAGTGACATGATGCATTTTCATCGTATAAAGTATTATAGAATATTATGTCTGTATTTGATATTGGTGAGTCGTGGGGAACTAATGCAACTTCACCTAAAAAATGTGATCCCTTATCGGTTTCAATTAAGTTTTTAAGTGTATCATAGCCATTTTCAGCTTTGAAGTCTATGATTTTTCCATCTTTGAAAGTTAATTCAAAATTATCAATTAAATTACTTTTATAATTTAATGGTTTTGTACTTCTAAGTGTACCATTCACCCCTGTTTTTTTGGGGACAGTAAAAACTTCTTCAGTAGGTATATTTGGTAAGAAATAATCACCATCTACGCTTGTTTGACCTCCTCCAATCCACACATGACCCTTTGGAAGCTGAACCTCAAGATTTGTACCTGGAGCAGTAAATATTAACTTTTCAAAGGATTTTTCATTTAAGAAGCTTAGCTTTTCATTTAAGTTATTTATGTGAGCTTCCCAAGCTTTAATAGGATCTTCATTATCTACTCTTGTAGCCTTAAAAATACTGGACCATAATTTTTCAATAGCTTCTTCTGCAGATAATCCTGGAAAAACTTTGTTTGCCCAGTATTGATTAGGATAGGCAACTATAGTCCAGCAGGCTTTGCCGCCTAATACATATTCTTTATACTCCTTAGAAGCTTCAGCAGCTACTTTATTTTGGAGGGCTAGTCTTTCAGGCTTAACATCCGATAGAAGATCTGGATTTGAGGATACTATATTTATAACAGCAGCACCTTCTTTTATGTAGTTCATTAAACCATCTATTCTCCATTTTGGGAAATTTTTAACAACTTCATCAGGAGAATTCAATAGTTTTTGATGAGTAATTTCTTCATCGTTGTATTCAACTATAACATCCTTAGCTCCAACTTCATAACATTTTTTTGTTATTTCCCTTGCTAAATCAAATGCATTAATAGGGGAATTAATAATTACTGTTTGACCTTTTTTCACTCCTACACCAATTTTAACAGCTAAGTCAGCATATTTTTCTAAATTTTTTTTATTCATATTATTCCGCCTTTCTATATTAAAAAATTTTTATGCTATTATTATTTTAACATTAATATTGATTTATTTACATAATTGTTTATACTTAATATTATTACCTTTATATAAATTTTTAAATAAAGATATTAAATTTGGAGAATATATCATATGTATAGGATTTACATAGTAAAACTTAATTTATACATGTACAAATACGCAACGTTTCTGGGCGTTTTGGATATGTATAAATTAAAGTTTTTACTTAAATTTTTATAAACTCTTATATAAAAGATTATCAAATAAACTAAAAATTATATAATGAAAGGATGAGGTACTATAGATAATAGATTTAAAAATTTTCAAGAAAAGAGAATGAGGATTTTTGGAGAAGTTGTTAAGGCTTATTGGGATGGAAAAATGAAAGACATTAAAGACCTAAATGAATTGGTAAAGAAGGTCAAAGAAAAATATGATTTTCAAGACAAAGATATCCCATTTATTAAGGATCATATTAGAATAGCCATGGGACTGAATCCTAAGGGAGATAAAGATTTTCAAGATGAATTAAGTATAGTAAAAAATTCTAAGGAGATAAAAGAACCCATTGTTGCTAAGATAGATGGGGTATGTGAGTATTGTGATGATGAGGATTGTAAATGTGTAGATTCATGTAAGTATGAAGCCCACATATACAGAAGAGGCAAGGGGCCTATAATAGAAAATAATAAGTGTTTAAGTTGTGGAGAATGTGTTACAAAATGTGATTTTGGAGCCTTAGCTGATAAGATAGAATTTATTCCCTTGATTGATTTTTTAAAGGATGAAAATACTATTGTCTATGCTGCGGTTGCTCCATCTATTGTTGGACAGTTTGGAAACGATATAACCATGGGACAAATTAGAACGGCATTCAAGATTTTAGGATTTAAAGATATGGTGGAAGTAGCTTTGTTTGCAGATATACTTACTA
The DNA here is from genome assembly GCF_900142245.1 of Paramaledivibacter caminithermalis DSM 15212. GTDB lineage: Bacteria > Bacillota > Clostridia > Peptostreptococcales > Caminicellaceae > Paramaledivibacter > Paramaledivibacter caminithermalis. The sequence goes on from NZ_FRAG01000012.1 coordinate 4,776, forward strand.
TAAAAGAAGCCTTTGAGTTCGTTAAGCTAGTAAGAGAGGAAAAGGACTTCTATTTAACCAGCTGCTGTTGTCCAGTGTGGTTTAATCTAGTTAAAAAAAATTATCCAAAGCTATTTGAACATATGCCACCATCTATTTCTCCAATGATAGCTTCGAGTAGATTTTTAAAAAGACTTTATAAGGATATAAAAGTTGTTTTTATAAGTCCTTGTATAGCAAAAAAAGCTGAGGCAAAGGAGCCTAATTTGAGGAAGGATATTGATTTTGTATTGACATTTAGAGAGCTAAGGGAAATATTTGAGATTTTAAATATTAATCTAAAGGAGCTTCCCAGTGATGATAAGGATCAGGCTTCATTTGGAGGAAGAGTATATGCAAGAACTGGTGGAGTAAGCTTTTCAGTAAAAACAGTTGTAAATAGATTAGAGCCTAGAAGGCTGATAAAGCTTAAAGCAAAAAAGGTAGATGGAGTAAAAAGCTGTAAACAAATTTTGGATGAATTATCTTTACAAAAAGATATAGATTATAATTTCGTTGAAGGTATGGGTTGCAATGGTGGCTGTGTGGGAGGACCAAGAACTAACATAGATGTTGAAAAAGCCACTAAATTAGTAAATGAATTTGGAGAAGATTCGCTAATAATGACTCCATTTGATAATGCAAATGTAATGAAAATACTTAGACAATTTGGCATTAGAAAAATTGAGGAAATATCTGAGAATAATGAAGTTTCAAAGCTTTTAAATAGGGAGTAAGTATAGAAAAGTATGTTTATAATAAAACAAATAGTATAAATTAACTCATTGTGCCAGTTTTTATTGAGGGAGTTCTAATATTTCCTTTTCGTTCATGTAATAAACCTGTTTTTTTATATGATATTGAAGGAAAAAACAGATTTATAGAAATCACTGAAATGAAATATTAAAACTCCTAAGGTATTTCAAGGCTACAAAATTTTATTTATTGGTACAATGGGTTTAAATTATTTTAGTCTATTGATATTTATATTTTATGATGATATACTTTTTATGTAAAAATTTAATTTAAAGATAGTAGCTTTTAAAACTTAGAATGTTTTTTTAACATAGAAATAGTAACAAAGGTTTTACATTTTTCTTAGAAATTATTAAAATTCTTGTGATAGAAACTAGCATAATAAGTAAAATTATAAAAGCTAATATCTATTTTACAGTGAAGAAATCCACTATAAAACTTTCCATTGGTTTTATAGTGTTTTTTCATATAGGATTTGAAGGGGGATACAAATGAAAAAATCGTCTTTTTATAATAATCTTTTTAAAATTGCTTTTCCTATAATGATCCAGTACTTTATCACATCAACTATTAATCTTATGGATAGTTTTATGATAGGAAGGCTTGGAGAAGAAGCTGTTGCTGCGTTAGGAATTTCCAATCAATACTTTTTTTTGTTCAATATTATAATAATGGGAATATATTCGGGTTGTAATGTACTTATATCCCAATTCTGGGGAAAAAAGAATACATCTAATATTAGAAAGGTTTTGGGTATATCCCTTGCTCTAGGACTATCAATAAGCCTTATATTTACTTTTACTGGTAGATTTTTCAGTACGGAGATAATAAGTATTTTTAACAGAGATGATATTGTTATAAAGCTTGGAAAAAGCTATCTTATGATTGTATGTATAAGCTATATTTTTACTTCTGTGTCCTTAGCCTTTGGGATAGGAAGCAGAGGGGTACAAAAGACCTTTTTACCAATGCTATGCAGCTTATTTGCACTTTTATTAAATATTTTCTTCAACTATACATTAATATTTGGAAAGTTTAATATGCCAGCTATGGGTGTAAAGGGAGCAGCTATTGCTACTTTAATTGCAAGGGCAGCGGAAATGGTTTTAATTCTTTTGCTAATATACAAAAGGGAACACATATTAAATGCTTCACTTGGTGAAATGTTAGCATTTGATAAGAAGTTTTTCAATAATACTATGAATGTGGCTGTACCTGTTGTTATAAATGAGCTTTGTTGGGGTCTTGGAGCAGTGATGTACTCAATCATTTATGGGAATATGGGAACTAGGGCTATTGCAGCAGTTCAAATATGTATGACTGTACAAAACATGTTCTTTATAGTTTTATTTGCTGTATCTAATGCGGCATGTGTTATGATTGGAAATGAAATTGGAAAAGATGATTTTGAAAAAGCTAAGGTTTATTCAAAGAAGCTTATAAGAATATGCTTTATACTTTCCATAGTTATAGCTTTAGCCCTCATACTTTCTTCAAAATCTATTTTAACTATTTATAAAGTTTCTAATGAGGTGTATCATAATGCTTTGTTTATGCTTCTAATAACAGCTTTAATATTGCCTGTAAGATTTATGAATGTTCTTTTAATAGTAGGTATATTAAGGGGTGGAGGAGATACATCCTATGTTTTGAAAATAGAACTTGGAACTATGTGGTTAATAGGGGTGCCTTTGTGTGCTATAGGGGCTTTCTTTATGGATATTCCTGTTTATCAGGTATATTTATTAGTAACCCTTGAAGAAGTAGTAAAGTGTGTAATATCTATTAGAAGGTATAAATCTGAAAAATGGATGAAAAATCTTGTTGAAAACATGAATGTAGTTTAAAACATAGGGAATATATAAGCATAGTTTATGTTTTAAGAAAATTCTAACTTAAAAATATATTTATCAAACAATATATGTACAGGTACGAATTTTACACTAAAAATATTGACAAAATATTAGAGGATTGGTATTATGATAATACAAATTCAATGATAATATATTCATTAAAAATGAATCACATGACTGGCGGAAGTGGAATTAACCACATGGAGTGTGATTCGAAGATATGCCGACCGCCTGGGCGATAAGTCTGGGGGTCTATCGTTTTTTTGAAACCTCCAGAACTTATAAACATAAGTCGAGGAGGTTTTTTTGATGTTTAAAAAAGAATGGTTAGGATTTAATGATGGAAATTGGTCAAAGGAAGTAGATGTAAGGAATTTTATTATTAAAAATTATACACCCTATGAGGGAAATGAAGAGTTTTTAGAAGGAACTACTGAAAGAACAGATAAGGTGTGGAATATTTGTAAAGAGCTTTTTTCAAGGGAGCTTGAAAAAGGAGTGCTTGACATAGATAGAACCCAGGTTTCTGGTATTAATAGTTTTAAGCCAGGATATATAGATAAGGAAAATGAAGTAATAGTTGGATTGCAGACGGATGAGCCCTTAAAAAGGATGATTAACCCATTTGGCGGTATAAGGATGGTAGAATCTGCATTGAAGGCATATGGATACCAATTGAATGAAAAAATGGAGGATATTTTTAAGAAATATCGTAAGACCCATAATCAAGGGGTATTTGATGTATATACAGAAGAAATAAAAAAGGCTAGAAGTGCGGGATTATTGACGGGTCTTCCCGATGCCTATGGAAGGGGAAGAATAATTGGTGACTTTAGAAGGATAGCACTATATGGCATAGACTTCTTAATAGAAGATAAGAAAAAGGATTTCAAGAATTTGAAAGGCTTTATGGATGAAGAATTGATTAGGAAAAGGGAAGAGGTTACCGATCAGATAAGGGCATTACAAGAGATAAAAGAAATGGCTAAAGCATATGGATATGATATTTCAAAACCCGCTGAAAGTGCAAGGGAAGCTGTTCAATTTTTATATTTTGGGTATTTGGCAGGGATAAAGGAAAATAATGGAGCAGCTATGTCCCTTGGAAGAACAAGTACTTTTATAGATATATATATAGAAAGGGATTTAAGAGAGGGTAAATTAAATGAAGTAGAAGCTCAAGAATTAATTGATCAATTTGTTATAAAACTTAGAATGGCAAGGCATTTAAGAACTCCTGAATACAATGAATTATTTGCTGGAGATCCTAATTGGATTACAGAAGCTATAGGAGGAATGACTATAAATGGTAAAACTCTAGTTACTAAAACTTCATTTAGGTTTTTGCATACTCTAACTAACCTAGGACCAGCTCCAGAGCCTAATATGACTATTTTATGGTCTGAAAAGCTTCCCGAAGCCTTTAAAAAATATTGTGCTAAAATGTCAATAATAACTGATTCTATTCAATATGAAAATGATGATATCATGAGACCAGTTTATGGAGATGACTATGGAATAGCTTGTTGTGTTTCTGCAATGGCAATAGGAAAGCAGATGCAGTTTTTTGGAGCAAGATGCAATCTTGCCAAGGCCCTTCTTTACGCCATAAATGGTGGTGTAGATGAGAGAACAGGAATATTAGTGGTACCTAGAATAGAAAAAATCGAAGATGAAAAGTTAGATTATGATAAAGTCAAGGATAATTATTACAAGGTTTTAGAATATATTGCAGAGCTTTATGTAAATACAATGAACATAATACACTATATGCATGATAAATATGCCTATGAGGCAGGTCTTATGGCACTTCATGATACAGAAGTTGGTAGGATGATGGCCTTTGGAGTTGCTGGATTATCTGTAGCATGCGATTCCTTAAGTGCAATAAAGTATGCCGAGGTTAAGCCCATAAGAAAAGATGGAATAGCTGAAGACTTTGATATAGATGGTATCTTTCCTAAATATGGAAACGATGATAACAGAGTAGATGATATAGCTGTTGAATTATTAAGAAAATTTATGAAGGAACTAAAGAAACATAGGACATATAGAAATGCACGTCAAACTTTATCAGTATTGACTATTACTTCAAACGTAGTTTATGGAAGGAAGACGGGAGCGACACCTGATGGAAGAAAAAAAGGAGAAGCCTTTGCACCAGGTGCTAATCCTATGCATGGAAGGGATGAAAATGGGGCATTAGCTGCTCTGAATTCTGTTGCTAAAATACCTTATCGTTTGGTTTGTGAAGATGGTGTTTCAAATACATTCTCTATTATACCTGAGGTCTTAGGCAAAGATGAAGAGACTAAAGTAATTAATTTGGTGTCTATTTTAGATGGCTATTTTTCACAGGGAGCCCATCATTTAAATGTAAATGTTATGAATAGAGAAGTACTTATAGATGCTATGGAGCATCCAGAAAAATATCCAACATTGACAATAAGAGTATCGGGTTATGCTGTTAACTTCAATAGACTAACAAGGGAACAACAGCTTGAAGTTATAAAAAGAACTTTTCATGAGTCGGTATAAGGTAAAAAAGGTTGGGGATTTACTAGAGCTATAGTCTGGAGTCTTTAAACATGAGGAGGACGAGAACATGTTGGGTAGAGTTCATTCTATTGAGACTATGGGACTTATGGATGGACCTGGTATAAGATTTGTAGTGTTTTTTCAGGGCTGTAAACTGAGATGTGGATATTGCCAAAATCCTGACACATGGAATATAAAAGAAGGAAAAGAAGTCAGTGCAGAAGAACTACTGGAAAAAGCATTAAGATTTGAATCCTATTTCAAAAAATCAGGAGGAGGAATTACATGCTCGGGAGGAGAGCCATTGATGCAGCCTGAATTTCTAATTAAATTTCTTAAGATTTGTAAAGAAAAGGGATTACATACAATAATTGATACAGCGGGCTTTGGTAAGGGGAAATACGAAGAAATCCTAAAATATACAGATTTAGTTATTTTAGATATAAAGCATATCGATAGTAAAGGATATAGGGAACTGACTGGAGGAAATATTGATGAGTTTTGGAATTTTGCCAAGGTATTGAAAGAATCGGGTTCAAATTTATGGATAAGACATGTAGTTGTACCAGGGATTACAGATAGTCAAGAACATATTCAAAAACTACAGCATATAATAAATAATTTTGAAAATGTAGAGAAGGTTGAACTGCTTCCATACCATACACTGGGAGTACAAAAATATGAAGTTATGAATATACCCTATAGATTACATGGAATAAATCCTATGTGTAAAGAAAGGATAAAAAGACTTGAGAAAATATTATTGTCTGTTTAGTAAATAATAGGAATATGAAAATCCATGCTTAATTTAAAATAAAAATATGTAGTTTAAAAATTTAACAATTTATTAATTTTGTTTAATTATAAGAATTTAGCTAATTGTTGATAGTTGGCAACAAAAATTTTGCAGGTGAATCTTTAGGGTCATATACCTATAAAATCTCCTTTTAGCAAGAATTAACTATATAATTCAGGCGAAAAAGGAGATTTTTTGAGGAATTTTTACTATGCAATAATTATATAGATAAATTGACATAATTTATTAAAATGTTAAAATTTAATTATATATAAAGTCTTTACTTAAATTTCTATATAGATATTCCAGTAAAATAGTTAATTTATACATATCAAAAATCCCCAAAAACTTTGGATATTTTGATATGCATAAATTAAGTTTTACTATGGGAAATCTATAATATTGATTTTTAGGAGGAATATTTATGTACAATAATAATGAATCTCATGAAATGATATATTCCTTTAAAAAGTTTATATCCTATATACAGAGATTGTTTGATGATGATGTTGTTATTGGATTAACAAACATGGAGGAATATGTAGGGTATGCGCCAAATGAAAATCTTCAATTGGGAATACAAGTTGGGTCTCCAATACGTGAAGGAAGTGCTATTGATACAGCTATAAAACAAGGCAGACCAGTATCTATTATTGTTCCAAAGGAAGTATTTGGGGTACCGATAAAAGCTGTAGGGATTCCTATAAAAGATGAAAATGGCGAAATAATTGGAGGAATAAGTTCAGCAAGAAGCTTAAAAAGACAAGCTGAAATGAATGATATAGCTCAAAATCTATCTTGTGCTTTGCAACAAATTTCTGCTACTATCCAAGAAATTTCTAAAGGAATCCAAGATGTTGTGAAGTCTAATGCAAAAGTTTTAGAAAGTGTTACTGAAACAAGCAATGAAACAAAACGGACAGATGAAATAGTTAAATTTATTAATAATGTAGCAACGGATACAAATCTTTTGGGATTAAATGCTGCTATTGAAGCAGCTCGTGCTGGTGAAAGTGGTAGAGGGTTTGCGGTAGTTGCTGAAGAAATTCGTAAGTTATCAGTATCTAGTAGCAAGTCTATTAATGAGATTAATGGAATACTGAAAAAAATAAAGAATTCTGTTGAATATGTAGAAAAAAATATTGCAAAAACCAATACTATTTTCCAAGGACAAGCTAATGCACTTGAAGAAATTACTGCTTCCATACAGGAAATAAATTCAACAGCTTTTATACTTGAAGAGATGTCGAAAAAATTATAGAGTAAACATTTGACTGATTATTTTGTTTAGATATAAAAATGAAGTAAGCAATTGTTGTTGACAATATATTTTTAATTTTGTTATTTGAAGAAATAGTTATATGTAGTATTGTATGATTATATTATAACGTTTACTGGGGGTAAAAGCATATGAGAAAAGAGTCAAAGGAATTTTTAGAAGAGTTATTATTGGCACCATCACCATCGGGAGATGAAGTTAAGATTCAAAAGATCTGGATGGACTATGTAAAAGGCTTTGCCCATAAAGTTGAAACAGATATGGTTGGAAATGTCATAGCCTCTGTCAATCCAGATAAGCCCTTTAAAGTTATGCTAGCAGGGCACTGTGATGAAATAGCCTTTATGGTAAATTATATTGATGATGATGGATATATATATATTGCAAAAGCAGGTGGTATTAGTCAAAAGCTTGCTCTTGGCATGAGGGTAAGAATATTAGGAAAAAATGGAGTTATCAAAGGAGTTATTGGCGTCAAAGCTGAGCATCAAGGTGGAGCCAAGGATGAGATTAAAATAGAGGACATTTATGTAGATTGTGGGGCTAAAAACAAAGAGGAAATTGAGAAATATGTTGGGATAGGCGATTATGTTATCTATGATATGGATTTTGAATACATACTAAATAACAAGTTAGTTGGAAGAGGTCTTGATAATAGGACAGGTGCATTTATTGTGGCAGAGGTTTTAAGAAGAGTTTCTAATAAAAATCCGAATGTTGCACTTTATGCAGTTAGTACAGTAAACGAAGAGACCAATATGGGTGGAGCATATTTTGCTGGAAGTAGTATAGAGCCTACTATGGCAATAGCCTGTGATGTTTCTTTTGCAACGGATTATCCAGATGTAGATAATAGAAAGTATGGAAAGATTAAGTTAGGTGAAGGGCCTATACTATCAAAGGGATCTCCAATAAATATGAAGATCAATCGATTAATGGAAGCTGCAGCTAAAGAAAATAGTATACCAGTACAATACGAATTAACTCCAAGAACAACAGGAACGGATGCTGACAAGATAAGACTTAGTGGAAAAGGAGTACCAGTTGCATTAGTATCTTTACCACTTAGATATATGCATTCACCTTCTGAGATCGTAAGTTTAAAGGATATTGAAAATGAGATAGAATTATTGACTCAGACTATCCTTAGATTAAAGGGAGACGAAAGCTTAAAGCCTTTAGAGTAAATACTTATAGAAAATAGGTAAAATAAAACTAATAGCCTTATATAGAATTCAGAATAAAATTCTATAAGGCTATTAATTTTTATAGTGTAAAAATAAAAAATATAATGGATTGACAAATAATATAAAAAGAGTTATATTGTATTTTGCTTAGTGCAATAATTATCATTAACAATATGGTATATATTTGATGCCTAATAAAGTGGGGTTACTATAATGACACAGGAAGAAAAAAAATCTATTTTACGAATTGCTCTTTATGCAGGAGAAATATTACTAAAAAATGGAGGAGAAACCTATAGAACAGAAGAAACTATAGATACAATATGTAAATCTAAGGGATTAAAGCATGTGAATTCCTTTGTAACTCCAACAGGTATATTTGTATCTGACGATAGACTGGATGGTATAAGCTTTATAAAAAGAATAAAAGGAAGAACAATTAATCTAAGTAAAATTTCAGAAGTAAATAATTTTGCAAGAAGATTTGTAGAAGAAGATATAAGTGAGAAGGAGGCAATACTGGAACTTAGGAAAATAGATAAGGAACGTAAGTATAAAAAAAGCATAAGAACCTTTTTTACAGGACTTGCGTCGGCTTTTTTTGCTCTATTATTTGGAGGAGGAGCTACTGATTTTATATTAGCGTTTTTGATATCTATAATTGCTATAAAGGTGAATTGGGAGATAGAAAAGCTGAGTAATACCAGCTTTCTTGCCAACGCCACCAGTGGAGCCTTGATTTCATTTTTAGCACTTTGCTCAAAAAGTATTGGCTTTGGAACGAGTATCGATATGATTATAGTAGGTTCTATTATGCCTTTGGTACCAGGAGTGGCTCTTACCAATGGACTTAGGGATTTTATATCAGGAGATTTAATTGCTGGAACCTCCAGAGTAGCTGAAGCGATTTTAATAGCAATATCCATTGCAGTGGGAGTAGGTACTGTTCTTAAATTGTGGATACATTTGTTTGGAGGTACGTTTTAATGCTTTATTATAAGGATTTCATTTTTGCATTTATTTCTACAGTTGGCTTTTCAGTTTTATTCAATGTTCCTAAAAAATCGATATTCTATGCTGGGTTAACAGGTGGAATTGGTTGGACAATATATATGTATACAAAGGATATAACTATTTCTTCAACATTTTCAGTTTTTTTGGCTTCAATTCTTGTTGGAATATTAGGAGAAATATTTGCTAGAGTAGATAAAAAGCCTGTTACTACCTTTGTTATTCCAGGAATTGTTCCCTTGGTACCAGGTTATACAATATATTTATCCATGGTGAATCTTATAAATCAAGATTTCAATACGGCAGCAAAGTTTGGAACAGAGGCTGTATTTACTAGTGGAGCTATTTCCGTGGCAATAATCTTTGTAACATCAGTAGCCAAAATAATGAAAAGATAAAGAACCTTCTAAGTAAAATCTCAGAAGGTCTTTTTATCTGTAAAAATCATGTAAGCCTATGCTTTTATAAAAGGTTCTATTTTTTATAATCCAGGTATTTGTTGATTTTCTTGGATTTAAAAAGTATAGACAATTAGAAATATTGTTATTACCTGCTAACACCATCTTAGCTGCTTTAATACTTTCCCATGAAGGTGAATTATAAATAGTTCCGTTGAGTACAGGTGTATATTGATATCCATAATTAGTATCAAAAATAACTTTTTTTATGGTATTTGGAAAGTTAGGACTATTTTTTCTATTTACCACCACATTACCCACAGCTAGTTTACCCTCAAAGGGCTCTCCTTGAGCTTCTGCTTCTATGATTCTAGATAACCAATAAAGGTCTTCATTATAGGTACTCTTTGTATCTATTAAAACTGTAGAACTACTATTATCCCAGCTTACGATACAATCAAAAATCTCAGAAATAAAGCGTATAGGTATATAGGTTCTTCCTTTGTATATACTTATAGGTGCATCCAGTTTAATATCTTTACCATTTACATTTGCTATATGTGAACCTAAAGTCAGCTTTATTGTTTTTTCATTATTCATTAATGTCGCTGTCTTACTAGAATCATCCCAAAGAATTTTATCTATATTTAGAGCTTCAGCTATAAAACGAATTGGGACAAAAGTACGATTATTCTCGATGTAGGGCGATTGGTCTGGCTGAAGAGTTATATTATCTATCTTTATAGTTATATTCTTGGAAATAGGCTTTACTTTAACTAAGCTGCCTTCATAAATTATATCATCTGAATCTTCATTTAAAGCCTTGAGCTCATTAATGGTGACATTATATTTTTCTGATATGTAAAAATAGGAATCTCCTGCTTTGGCAGTATGCATTAAAAAAGAATTTGCATGGGAAACAGTATTCGTTAAAAACATCGAGGCAACAAGTATTGAACATATTATTTTTTTCATAGCAATTCACTCCTTAACAAATTTACTTTATCATTTGGGATATACATTATCAATACTAAATACTTGGCTATAATGCCTATAAATAGCAATTTATAAAGACCTTCATACATTGAGAAAAATATGATGCTATAAGAAATTAAATTAAGTTTTGCTATGTAAATCCTATATATATGAGTCAATTGCATAATATATATGGTATGCCTTTTGAGATTTTAAAACTATATGCAGTAGTTGATTTTTTAGAATGGCAATCATTCAATTTGCTTATATGATAAAATTAAATAAAAAATTTGTAGTAAGTTAATTCATGGTTAGATTTTGTTTAGAATCTAGCAACATATTTAAAAGGAGGTTTAACTTAATGCTTACAAGAAATATTAGAATTGGATTAATTGTGCTGTATGGGTTATTAGCAGTTTTGTTTTTGTTGGCAGGAATTATTAAGGGAGCAGGATTTTTTATATTTGCAGCTTTGATAATGATATTTACTTATATTAGATACGGTTCTATAACGGCTGCGTTTAGAAGTATGAAGAAAAATAATTTAGAGAAAACAAAAAATCTGCTAAATGAAACACTAAAGGTTGATTGGCTTAGCCCATCATATAAAGGCTATTATTATTGGATAAAGGCGTATGTAGAAACTAGTGAACAAAATCTGTCAAATGCTGTAATATGTTATGAAAAAGCTTTAGAGCATGGTCTTAGAACAAATAATGATACTGCCATAGTATATTTTCAATTGGCCATGTTAGCCATGATGGGGAAAAAGTATGGAGTTGCAGAAGAATTATTAGAAAAATCTAAAGAATTGAAACCGAAACAACTACTAATTGAGAAAATATCAAAAATAGAATCTATGTTACATAATCAAAAAAACTCAGATAAAAACTTATTTATTGAGTATTTTAATGAAAATAATATAATATGATTTGTTGTAGATTATTTGCTCAAGTTAAATCCATTAACTATTCCAATAATTTTTAAATTATTGGAAAGTATAATAAAGAATTAAGCAGCTATATCGTGACAAGTAAACTTCTTTGTCATATAATAAAAATAGCTTTGAGGTAAAGTTTATTTACAGATTTGAAGAAATTGCATAATATACATGGTATAGCCTTGAAGTTTTTAAAACTATATTTAATAGTTGTTTTTTTAGTATGGTAATTATGCAATTTATTCAATTAAAAAATATATAAAAAGACAATAAGGAGGAAGATGAATATGTCAAAAAGCACGCCACATATTAAATCAGATAATATTAAAATAGCGGAAACGATCTTATTGCCAGGAGACCCATTGCGTGCAAAATATATAGCAGATAATTTTTTAGAAGACGCAATTCAATTTAATGCAGTTCGCAATATGTTTGGTTATACTGGTAAATACAAAGGAAAAGAAATTTCAGTCATGGGTAGTGGCATGGGAATGCCTAGTATTGGAATTTATTCTTGGGAATTGATTAATGTTTTTGGTGTAAAGAACTTAATTCGAATTGGTTCATGTGGAGCGCTTCAAGAAAACCTTAAGCTATATGATGTTATTTTTGGAATTGGGGCATCAACAAATTCAAATTATGCAGCTCAATATGAATTGCCTGGAACCTTTGCACCAGTTGCTTCTTGGAAGCTTTTAGAGAAGGCTAAAAAAGTTGCCGACGAAAAAAATATAAAAGTTCATATTGGGAATATATTATCTAGTGATATTTTCTATGGAGATAATCCTGATGCAATATTAAAGTGGAAAAAAATGGGCATATTAGGTGTTGAAATGGAAGCAGCAGCCTTATATATGAATGCTGCACGTGCTGGAGTTAATGCATTATGTATATTAACAGTAAGCGATCATATTTTGACACACGAAGAAACTACTCCAGAGGAAAGACAAACTGCATTTACTAAAATGATGGAAATCGCATTAGAACTTGCTGAATAAAAGTTTAATAGTTATTAAATAAAAGAGAAAATCTGCATAAATAACCTATTCTAAGGATTATTTTAGCAGACTCTTTTTTTATTGTATAGAAGCTCAAACATTTTTTGCAAAAAACTGTATAACTAAAATAGAGGATTATAAGGAAAATTAAAACTATTACCAGTAAAATATTGGTGTAAATTGTTTTCTTTCAAAACTTATCAGAAAGACCCTAGTCCTTGCAACATGGAACCTGTAACTTAAAACCCATCGAAGAAACCTTTGGGTTATAAGATACTAATAACTCATATTAATAAAATTATTTGTAAAAAATTATTGATATATTTGGTATAATATAGATATTGAATTAGTTAGAAAATTTCGAGGAGGGTATTCATGGAATATAGAATTAATAAAGATTACTTACAGGAGATATTAAAGATGCTTTTAACTACTCCAAGTCCCAGCGGTTTTTATCATGAAATAATGGAGAAAGTTGAAGAAGAAGTTAAACGGTTAGGCTACAGTTTTGAAAAAACAAAAAAAGGATGTGGCATCATTACGATACCTGGAAAAAATTCGGATTATACTATTGGATTTTCTGCCCATGTAGATACATTAGGTGCTATGGTACGTTCTATTAAAGATTCTGGTATGATTAGGTTTACTCCTATTGGTGGTTACATAATGTCAACCGTTGAAGGAGAATATTGTAAAATACATACTAGAAATGGTAAGGTTTATGATGGAACAGTTCTTACGACTGAGCCATCTATTCATGTTTACTCAGAAGCTAAAACGCAAAAACGTGAAGAAGCTAATATGGAAATACGCATTGATGAGCAGGTAAAGTGTAAGGAAGATGTGGAAGCTCTTGGTATAGCTGTTGGAGATTATATATCCTTTGATTCTAGAACTGTAATTATGGAAAATGGCTTTATTAAGTCAAGACATTTAGATGATAAGGCTGGAGTAGCTATACTCTTTGGTTTAATGGAGCTTTTAAAGACCCATATGATAATTCCGCTTAATAATATAAAGCTCTTTATTTCTACATATGAAGAGGTAGGACATGGGGCATCATTTATACCCGAAGATATAGATGAATTTATAGCTATAGATATGGGGGCAATTGGAGATGATTTAAATTGTACTGAAATGCAAGTTTCTATTTGTGCCAAGGATTCTTCGGGACCATATGATTATGATATGGTTTCAAAGCTAGTTTCTCTCGCTAAAAACAAGGATATAGACTATGCTATAGATGTATATCCATACTATGGTTCCGATGTGTCTGCTGCCCTCAAGGGTGGAAACAATATAAAGGGTGCTTTAGTAGGACCTGGTGTTCATGCCTCACATTCCATGGAACGTACTCATATGAATGCTTTAATAAATACTATTAAACTAATAACTTCATACATAATAGAATAAGATAAATGGCATTGATTTGATTATGGTTCGTTTTATCATATTTTCTATATTTTATGACAAAACGAATCATAAACTATGTTAAATGAAAACTTTGCCATATTTTTAGGAATAGAAAAAGATTATTCATTATTTCTCTAGCCTTTGTTTCTTCAAAACCTTGCTTGACCATAGTCAGAACACATATCTCAATCATCTTCTCAATGGTTGCATTGCCGATAAAGTCTCCAGACTTAAAGAAGTGAACACGATTATCCTTTTTTTGATAATGCAACCATTATCAACTAATATTTTTTACCATTTAAGGTTGTATTGCGGCATTGATATTAAAGCCTTTATTTAAATTCATATTAGCAAATGTTGCCTTGTATGTATTCAAATTTTTTAAATTTTTATAAATTTGGAAAAAATTTATTATATATCAAAACAAAAAACTACAAAAAATAAAAGCTAGAAAGAGGTGATAATATAAAAAAAATTGGAATAGCTTTATATGTATTTTTTCTAATAATATTTATACCTATAGTTATTTTTCCACTATATTCATATGCTTTTTCAACAAGTCATATTGAAGTCGTTGATTCAATTAAAAATCCTGAACTTACAGATATAAGTGTTATTACATCGGACAATATTATAGAAAAAATTAGAATTGATAATAGAAGAGTAAAACAAGAAAGTCAAAAAAGTAAGATTAAAGAAAAAATAGAAGATGGAATAGAGCATATACTTTTAGTTGGAATAGATAGCAGAAACAATAATTTTAAACTTGCTAGAGCAGATACTATAATAATAGCTTCGATAAATAAATTTAAAAAGCAGCTGAAATTAACATCTATAATGAGAGATACTTATGTGAAAATTCCTAGACATAAAAACAATCGTATAAATGCAGCATATGCCTTTGGAGGAATAGAGTTATTAAAAGAAACAATCAATAAAAATTTTGATTTGAAGATTGACAAGTACGTAATAATTAATTTTAAAGGTTTTGAAAGAGTTATTGATGCTCTAGGTGGAATAGATGTGAATATAAAAAAATATGAAGTTAGAGAGTTAAATAGATGCTTAATTGGTTTAAAAAGAAGCAGAACAAATTATATAAAAAAAAGTGGATTAAATCATTTAAATGGTGAGCAAGCCCTTGCCTATTGTAGAATTAGAAAGGTAGGAAAAGGTGATTACGAAAGAACTGAAAGACAACGTGAAGTAATTAAATTGATCATTGAGAAAGTAAAGAAATTAAATTTTTCTGAATATCCTAAGTTGATTGCTAGTATTTATCCAAACGTTAAAACAAATATAAGTAATAAAGAATGTTTAAGGCTAATATATGACTATTATAAGATAAATGATTGGAATACAGAAAGTATACAAATTCCTACTGAGCAATCAGGAAAACCAAGGATAATTAACTCAATGTGGGTAATTGACCCTGACATAGATGAATGTATAAAGTGTATTAAGGAATTTATATATTGAAAGTATCATTAGGAGCACTCTGATTTATATGAGAGTGCTTTATATTTTGATTGTAATAATCATGTTAAAAGTATTGCAATTATTTGGTGAATAGGTTATACTTTTGCTATAAGACGAACTATATATAAAAAAACATCATAAATGTTCACTTATATAAATCTAGCAATATGGGCTAGATGTCTCTACCTAACTACCGTAAATAGTTGTAGGCTATAAGTGCAATAAGCTTATTAGCAGTGCAATTTTCATACTTTTCTTATATTTCCCTATAAAAAAAGATTTATGAAAGCAGCTGAATAAATTATAATCCAATTATTAATATATAATATTTATAAAAAAGGAAGTACTATGAAGCTTTGGTTATTTTAATTAATAATTGCTTTTAGAATATTAGTATTTTTATAAAGGGAGATGATGATTTTGAAGTACGATGTAATAATAGTAGGAGCTGGTCCATCTGGTGTCTTTACAGCATTAGAACTTATTAAGCAAAAATCTGATAAAGAAATATTAATTATTGAAAAAGGAAGAAGTATTGAAAAAAGATATTGCCCAAAGGAGAAGACTAAGGTATGCGTTTCATGCAAGCCATATTGTCATATAACAACAGGTTTTTCTGGTGCAGGAGCATTTTCAGATGGAAAGTTGTCTTTGAGCTATGAAGTTGGTGGAGACTTACCTAAGCTAATAGGAAGTGATAGAGTACAGGAGCTTATAAGTTATACAGATAAGCTTTACCTTGAATTTGGAGCAGATAAAAAGGTAGAAGGGTTAGGCAATAATGAAGAGATTAAAGATATAAGAAGAAAAGCTATTGAAGCAGGTCTTAAACTAGTTGATTGTCCTATTAGACATCTTGGTACAGAAAAAGCACACGAAATATATCGAAAGATACAAAATTATCTTTTAGATGCTGGAGTGTACATAAGATTTGATACCTTAGTTAAGGATATAATTGTAGAAGAAGGAGTAGCTAAGGCAGTAAAAATAGCTGATTCAAAAACTAAAAATAATGAAGAGATAATATATGGTGATAAAATAATCATTGCTTCAGGA
The DNA here is from genome assembly GCF_900142245.1 of Paramaledivibacter caminithermalis DSM 15212. Taxonomy (GTDB): domain Bacteria; phylum Bacillota; class Clostridia; order Peptostreptococcales; family Caminicellaceae; genus Paramaledivibacter; species Paramaledivibacter caminithermalis. The sequence goes on from NZ_FRAG01000012.1 coordinate 21,473, forward strand.
AGAAAAGGAGCAGATTGGTTAAAGTCTATGTGTCTAAAACATGAAATTAATCATGTTGCTGGCACAGTGGATATTGGCGTACGTGTTGAAGTTAGAAATGAAATCATGGAAAAAGTTAATAATGTTCTTTATGAATCAAAGCTTATAGGATATCCAGAGCCATATAGAAACAAAGTCAGGACTTTTTGTCAAAACCCTGGTGGTTTTGTTAGCCAAGAAAATTATGATGATGATTTGGCAATAGTTAATGGACATTCATATAAGAACAAAAAATCCGATAATACCAATCTAGCTATATTAAGTTCTCATAATTTTTCAGAACCCTTTAATCAACCAATTCAATATGGAAAGAAAGTAGCAGAGTTAGTTAATATGCTTGGTAACGGTAAAATACTAGTACAAAGATTTGGAGATATACTAGATGGTAAAAGGACTTGGCAGGAGGAATTAGATCAGTCAAATGTAAAACCAACGCTTCCTGATGCAGTAGCTGGAGATTTGACATCTGCTATTCCATATAGACCTATGATGAATATTATAAACTTCATTAAAGCAATGAATATTGTTGTACCAGGTTTTGCAAGTAGAGAGACATTATTATATGGTCCAGAAATAAAATTTTATAGCAATAAAATTGATGTAGATAAAAATTTTGAAACTAATATAAGAGGTCTTTATTGTCTAGGAGATTCAAGTGGATGGACAAGGGGTCTGATGATGGCATCTGTAATGGGAGTACTTATAGGAAAGATAATTTCTAAAGAATAATAAAAAGGGGACGTCAGACTGCGGAAAAATTATTTTTATTGAGAATCTATATACAATATATTGTAGTGTTTTGTAATCAAGCCTTCTTTTTAATTCTTTTTAAAGCAGAATTTTTAACTTTGTTTACTGCTTGTGGAGATACTTTTAATATATTTGCTATCTGATGTTCGTCATATTCTTTTACATATTTGAGAAACATAATTTGTTTTTGACGTTTAGTTAGGTTATTTATAGCGGCAGCTAATTTTTTATCATTAAAAATTAAAGTAAAGTCTAGGTTTTTACAAGACAAGGGGACGTTTCAATTGTCATATTTATGATAATTTTGTATATTTAAATAGTGTGGCAAAATATACCAATAAAAGCAAAAAAAGAAGCAGTACAGGAATATATTATATCGTACTAAGAGGAATTGACAAAAGAAATATATTTATAGATGATGATAATAAAATAAAATTTTTTTAAAATGTAGTAAAATCAAAGAATACTGAAAATTTTAAAATATAAGTAGTTTTTCTATTAAGTTTTGTTTTTTAGCCTTAGGACATATGTATTTTGTTCCGCTAGTATGACCCTTTGTCATATCTTTATCACACAGGATTTTCACTGACTTGAATAAATCTATATATACCTAAAAGAATTATAATCCCACCAAGAATTTGCCATAAGGTAGGTATTTCTTTGAATATAAGCATTGCCCAAATTGTTGCAAATACAGGTTCCCCCAATATAGAAGTAGATATAAAAGTGGGACTTAAATATTCCAAGGACCAATTAAAAATACTGTGACCTAAAATTGTACAGAATACTGCTAAACATAAAAATATCAACCAATCAGTTTTAGGGTATGGATATAAAGGGGTACTAGTTATAAGGCTCAGGAGTAGCAAGGTGAGTGTACAGCTTGAATATACTATAAAAGTATAGCTGTTAACTGACAGCCTCTGTCTTGCTATTCTACCGATCATCATATACCCAGCTACACAAAACCCTCCTAAGATAGCAAGTAAATCTCCATAGAATATGTTACTTCCCAAGGATGAATCTCCTAATGAGATTATTGTACTTCCTATTAAGGCAATAATTATACTCATTATAGCTTTTTTTGACACTTTTTCTTTAAGTATTAAAAAGCTTCCTATAACAATAAAAATAGGATGAGTATTTACCAATACAGTAGAGCTTGTTATAGAAGTATATTTTATGGATTCAAGCCATGTTGCAAAATGAAAGGCCAAAAACACACCACTTATTAAACACATAAAAAGATCTTTTTTAGATATTCCTTTAATTTCTTTAATATTATTTTCAAGAACATAGGGCAGCAGCATTAAACTACTAAATCCCAGTCTGTAAGTAGCAATTACTAAGGAGGGAGCCGAAGAGATTTTAGTAAAAATTGAAGCAAATGATACAAATATCACACCAATTAAAACCATTGATTTTGATTTTGTCTTTTTATCCATAAAAAATTCCTCCCAATACAAATATAAATCTTGGTAGAGCAGGACGAACAAGATTAGGATTGTCTTTAACTGTAACTTTAATACATATTCATAGAAAAGCTAATTTTTAGAACTTGTAAACTGGGATATTATTAAGTTAGAGGTTAATAAAATTTTCAACATTTTGTAGGACTTCATTGGTACCTACAAATAAAATAATATCATCTTCTCTAAAATCTAAATAAGGACCAGGAGAAATTATAAGTTTGTCATTCCTTTTTATTCCTAAAATAGTAGCTTTTGTATTTTGCCAAAAACTAGTGTTTCCAATAGTTTTACCGATTATATGACTGTTCTTAGGAATTTTTAATTCAAAGGGATACATTAGTCCAATATTCCTTAATTGAGATGAATATTCGATAATTGATGTAATATTTTCTTCTATATGTTCTTCTAGTTCTTTTTTTTGTATTATTAGTTTACGAGTTTTATTTACTAGTTTTGAAACATTATCTTTAGTATTAAAATTTTGTATAAATTGATAGGCTTGTTTTTTACTAACTATTAAAATTCCACTTTTTTCGGTCACTTCAACTACATTCATATCCTTAAGTAAAGCAATAGACCTTCGAATAGTTTCTGGAGACACATTATATTTACTGGCTAAAGTAGAACGTCCACTAACTTTACTTCCTTCCTTTAAATCACCATTATGTATTCTATAGGCTATGTCTAATGCGATTTTTATGTATTTAGGTGTTGTATATTTTTTTTTCATATATTTATTCTCCTTTATAGATAAACGACATTAACATTTAAAATAAATTTCAAAGAAAATAATGAACTTTTCTACATTTTTTCTTTAAAATTTACTAAACCTTGAAATTGTTTATCTCTATATTAATATAAAAATTTTAGCAGAGTTCCAATGCAAATATCAAGGGAAAACATAAAAAATTTTACAACTGACAACTTATATGATATAATAAAGTAGTCATATTGACGACTTAGTATTCAAATTAAGTTGTCAGTGATGTTTGCATTTAGTATTGATATTTTTCTATTTTAACGGACCCCAATATTACCTATCAAAATTCTATGAATAAAAGCATCATATATAAATCATAGAATTATAAAAATATTATCATATAACTTTGTCTAAAAATTTTTAGTAAAAGCAAAAATCTCTTTCTATAAATTGTTTTTTATAAAAAGCAATAAGGGGGATTTGTAATGACACTTAAAATAGGGGTAATTTTTGATAAGCCACAAGTAGAGGTTAATAATACAATTGAAGCTAAGTGTGGGGATAAACAAAAATATGCAACAAAGAAAGAAATATGTAAAGTGTTAAAAAAGAGGTACGATGTAGTAGAAATTGCGGCTGATGATAAAATTATCAACAATTTAATTGAAAGCAAAATTGATTTAGCTTTTCCTTTGTGCACTGGAATTATAGGAGAAAGTAGACAATCTCAAGTTCCGGCTATCTTAGAAATGTTAGGGATACCTTATATAGGCTCAGGAATTTTAGCTCATTCTTTAGCTTTAAGTAAATCTATGGCAAAACAAATATTTGATTATAATGATATATCCACACCTGCATTTCAGATATTTAATAATATTAACGATAGGTTAGATTGCAGATTGAATTTTCCATTAATTGTAAAACCTTCTTGTGAAGGTTCGGGATTTGGAATACATAGAGATAGTGTTGTATATAATGAACAAGACCTTATGGAAAAGGTAAAAAAACTTCTTAAAGAATATCGTCCACCTGTGTTGGTAGAAGAATTTATTGAAGGTAGAGAATTAACAGTAGGTATTATTGGTAATGAAGATGAAAAAATTTTTCTGCCAATAATGGAGATAAATTTTGATGATATTCCTAAAGAATTTGGTGAATTTTATACATTTGAAGTAAAATCTAATTTTGGTGAAAAAACAAAATATCTATGTCCAGTTCCAATAAATCGAGAAACTGAGCAAGCAATAAAGGATAATGCTGAGAGAGCCTTTGATGCACTTGGTTGCAAAGATTTTGCAAGAATAGATATAAGACTAAGGGAAAATAAGCCCTATATACTTGAAATAAATAGTTTGCCAGGATTAAAACCACAATATAGCGATTTACCTAAGATGGCATTAAAAGCAGGTTTATCATACGATAAATTAATATTTAAGATTGTCGAAACTGCAATAAAAAGGATAAAGAATGAAAAAGAATATATAGTTGTAGATTCATTAACTGATCAAATTTCATAATTTAGACTTGCTAGAATTACAATGTAATAAAAATACTAAATAATGTTTGGTTATACAAGGATATATTAGAAAATAATCTAAATTAGAATATATATTTCAAGCTAATGGCTAAAATCTATAGTCATTAGCTTATAATTTATAGTAAAATTATATGATGATAGATGATATATTGAGGAGTGGGATAAATGGGAAAAGCTAAAAAAACAAATGTTATACGTATTTTAGACCAGAAAAACATTAATTATAATACCTTTCAATATGACAAAGATGATGGAAAAATAGATGGTATATCTGTTGCATACAAGATAGGTAAAGATCCTAAGGTTGTTTATAAAACATTGGTGGCACAAGGGAGTAGTAAGAATATTTATGTTTTTATAATACCTGTATCAGAGGAGTTGGATTTGAAGAAGGGAGCAAAGGTAGCTGGAGAGAAGAAGATAGATTTGATTCCAGTTAAAGAGATACTAAAGGTCACAGGCTATATTAGAGGGGGATGCTCCCCTATAGGAATGAAGAAAAAATATAAAACCTTTATAGATACCAGTGCATTTAAAATTGAAAAGATTGTTGTTAGTGGAGGGAAGATTGGAATTCAAATTGAAATTGATGTAAGTGATCTCATTAAAGTAACTGAAGCAAAATTAGAAAATGTAATAAAGTAGTATATTAATAGGAAGAAAAATCCATAAACAATTTGCCAAATTCCTAGGTTATTGATTTTGTTATGGATTGTAGCTTATTTAATGCTTTTATTGTTTCTTGACCAGTAATAAAAAATCATAAATTGTCTTAGGAGCACTTATTGAATCTATGTAGATGATAGTACTGATTATGTAACCTCATATAAGGATAGGCATATAACTGAATATATAAATGAAACTGATCCAAATTATTTAAACAATGTCTATAAGGGTCTGGAATAGGGGTACAAAAAGCTTAACTTTGAAGAATTTAAGAATAAAGTAGCACTAGATTTAGGTTCGGGTATTGTTTTTTTTCTAAGATACATATATAACAATTACCTGATAATGCGTTATGTGTGGCAGTCTATCATGATATAAGATGTCATAATTTTCTAAAAAAATATTAGAGAAAGCAGACTGCCCTAAGAAAGTAATTTTTATATGCTGTGATTTTTTAGATATACCATTAAAGGATAAATCTGTTGATATTTTAATTGATAATTCTGGTTCTAGTAATTATGCCTTTGAACACGAAGAATTTTTATTAAAGCTCATAGATAATTATGTAAAAGATGATGCCTTTTTATTAGGCTCATATATATAAGATTTACATAGTAAAACTTAATTTATGCATGTACAAATATGCAATGTTTCTGGGCATTTTGGACATGTATAAATTAAAGTCTTTATTTAAACTTTTATACTATTTAAAAAATTTAGTATTAATAGCTTTGTAGATGATAGATATAGAAAAAACTTTATTTTAAATAATATCAAAGAAAAAATTAAGAACCTTAATTATAAAGGTATTGGCGAAAGAATATCTGAGGCTGTAGATAAAGGAGATAAATACGAAAGCTATTTTAAACAGGATGAAAGGGTATATAGTTATATATTTTATGGTAAAAGATAGGATGAAGCCTATCTTTTTGTCATTTCCTATCTATTTAGGAAAAATGTGAACTATCCTTATCTATATAGAAGACTTATAATTAGATTAAAGGAGAGGAGTTAACGTGAAGCCTATATTTAATAAGCGTTTATTAAGTATACTACAGGAATTTATAAATAGACCATGTGATTATTTGACAAGTAGCTATTTAGCTAAAATTATTGGGGTTACAGCTAGAACTGTTAGAAGTGACTTAAAGGAGTTAGATGATATTTTGAATTCCTATGGTGCTAGAGTTTTATCTAAGAAGGGCATAGGATACAAGTTAGAGATTATAGATGATGTGAAATTTTTGACCTTTTCTAAAGCTGTTTTTAATGAAGAAGAGCATAAACAACAATTAGTTCCAATCTCATCTGAAGAAAGGGTGCAATATATTATTAAAAAGCTTTTAGAAATAAAGGAATGTATAACCCTTGAAGAATTATGCGATGAATTGTATGTAAGTACATCAACTATAAAGAAAGATTTAAAAAAGGTAAAGTCAATTTTACAGGAGTATAGGTTAGTAGTTGCAAGTAGATTAAATAAAGGAATAAGAATTGAAGGTAAAGAGATTGATAAACGCTTTTGTATGGCTGAATATTTTTTTAATAGAAGTCAATTAGATAAAATTGATTCAGCTGAGATTTATGTAGATAAAATTATTATGTTTAGAGATGTAGATATTCAAAGGATTGAAGATGTATTAATAAAAGAACTATCAAAATCAAATTTTCCTTTAGCTGATATTGCACTGAAGAATTTAATAATACATATAGCAATAGCTATTAAAAGAGTTAAAGAAAGTAATTACATTGAACAAAAAAATCAACAAATGAAAAAGCTAGAAGAAAAACGGGAATATAGTATTGCTAAAAATATAGTTAAGGCGTTAGAAAAAAAATTTAGAATTAAGGTTCCTTCTTCTGAAATTTATTATGTAACTATTCATCTATTGGGTAGCAAATTACTAGATGAAAGAAATGAAATAGAACTAATACAATTTATGGAAAAAGATATAAAAGATTTAATCAATAAAATTTTACTTGGAATAAAAGAAAAACTTAATTTAGATTTCACCAGTGATGATAGATTGATATGTGGCCTAGTATTACATTTAAAACCAGCCTTTCATAGAATAAGATTTAATATGAATCTTAGAAATCCTTGGCTAGATGAAGTTAAAACAAAATATCCCCTCGCCTTTCAAGCAGGTGTGATTGCAGCTCAAATAATAGAAAAGGAAACGGGTTACAGTATTAATGAAAAGGAAATAGGCTATTTGGCAATGCATTTTGGAGGCTCCTTGGAAAGGAAAAAGAGGGGTACTTATGTTAATAAAAGGATTGCAATTATTTGTTCATCGGGTATGGGTAGCTCAAGCCTGCTATTGGCAAAGCTAAAGAATTCATTAAATAGTAATATTGATTTAATAGGTACGTTTCCTTTGCATCAATTGGATTTAGTAGTTCACTTAAGACCCGATATTATTCTAACAACAGTCCCTATTAAGGAAGATATACCGATACCAAACATATTGGTTAATGCAGTTTTAGAAGATTCTGATTTAGATGAAATAAAAGACAAAATAAGAACCATAAGTTATCCTAAAAATAGTGAAATTGATTTTGAAGATTTATTTACCCAAGATTTGTTTTTTGTGGATATCAAATTTAAAAGCAAAGAAAAGGTTTTAGATTATTTAACCAATCATATGGAAAACAAAGGATATATTGGTAAAAATATAAAGAAATCAATTATTGATAGAGAAAAGCTATCATCTACAGCTATAGGAAATTTGGTAGCTATACCCCATGCTTTGGAAGTAGTAGATGTTCCATCATGTGTATGTATTGGTATATTAGACAAACCAATTGCTTGGGATAATAACAAGAAGGTTCAGCTTGTAATGGTTTTATCAATTTCCAAGAATATATCCCATAGATTTGCTGAATTATTTAGCACCCTTTATCAAGTAACAAAATCACCATTTTCTGTAGAAGAATTGATAAAACAAAAAGATTTTAATGATTTTTATATTAAATTTCTTAGTGAAAAGGAGAAAAATCTAAAATGAAGGTAAGAGACTTAATAAATATTAATTTGATAAATTTAAACTCTAATGCTGAAACAAAGGATGAGGTATTAAAGGAAATTGCTAAAATGATAAATGCAGAAAATAGATTAAACTCAGAAGAATTATATTATGAGAAATTGCTCGAACGTGAAAGGCAGTTTTCAACTGGAGTAGGATATGGCATTGCTATACCCCATGCAAAGACCGATGCTGTAAAAATACCTACTATGACAATTATAAGGCTAAAAAGTCAAATAGAATGGCAATCTATAGATGATAAGCCAGTAAGTCTTGTGATAGGTTTGGCTGTACCTGAATGTAAGGGAAATAACATACATCTAAAAATTATTTCAAATCTATCAATGAAACTTATGGACGACGATTTCAGAAGCAGTCTTAAAAATGCAGACAATGAAGATGAAATACTGAACATAATGGATCAAGTTTCTTTTTAGTAATTATTATTAAGAATATAGTTTCAAATTAAATTAACCTATTGTGCTAGTTTCTATCACTAGAGTTTTAATATTTCCTTTTCGCTCATGTAATAAATCTGTTTTTTTATATTGTTTTGAAGGTGAAAACAGGTTTATAAAAATCACTCAAATGAAATATTAAAACTCTCTAAGGTATTTTATAAACAAAAAATTTAATTAACTAGCACAAGAAGTTAAATTAAAGTTTCTTAATTTTTCATAAAAAATAAAAGGAGTGAAGAAACATGAAAATAGTAGCTGTTACAGCTTGTCCAGCTGGACTTGCCCATACTTTCATGGCAAAAAAGGCCCTTGAAAATGCGGCTAAGGAATTAGGGTATGAAATTAAGGTAGAAACTCAAGGAGCAATGGGGATTGAAAATGAAATAACTGAAGAGGATATAGCAAATAGTGATGTGGCCATATTGGCAATCGATTCATATATCGACAAAATAAATAGATTTAAAAAAATTCCAACAATAGAGGTTTCGACTAAGGTTGCATTAAAGGATTCAAAAGCCTTAATAAAAAAGGCTTTAGATAAAATAACTAAATAAAATCTATTAAAAGGAGTGGGATTTATGGAGATGAGTAAGGTAAAAAGACATCTAATGACAGGGGTATCCTATATGATTCCTGCTGTAGTAGCTGGTGGTATTCTGTTATCCCTTGGAATAATTTTGGGAGAAGAAGGATTTTTAGCTAGCAAACTAATTGAAGTTGGTGTATTTGCCCTTAAACTTATGGTACCGTTGATTGCTGGATTTATATCATATTCTATTGCAGATAAACCTGGTATCACTGTGGGTCTTGTTGGAGGTGTTATGGCAAGAGAATTAGGAACGGGATATATAGGAGGAATATTGGTAGGTTTTTTTGCAGGATGGATTACAAATCAAATCAAGAAAATTCCTGTACACAAAAATTTAATGGTTATAAAGCCTATTATGATAATTCCTGTACTAGGAGTTGCTGCAACAGCAATATTTATGTATTTGATTTCTGTTCCCTTAGCTCCTGCAATGAAGGGGCTAGAAAATTGGCTTGTTTCATTGAAGGGTTCAAATCTTGCAATATTAGGATTAATAATTGGTGCTATGATGGCCTTTGATATGGGAGGACCAGTTAATAAAATTGCCCTTACATTTGCTTATGCTACCTTAGCGGAAGGAATATACCATCCTATGGCCGCTGCTTGGATAGGTATTATGACAGCACCTATAGGATTAGCGTTGGCAACACTAATAAAACCTCAAAAATTTACTAAGTCTGAAAAAGCAAATGCTCTACCAGCAGCTATTATGGGCTCCCTTGGTATTTCTGAAGGGGCAATACCCTATGCAGTTACGACTCCATTAAAGGTAATACCATCTATCATGATAGGATCGGGCATTGGTGCAGCTATCGCATTATTTTTTGGGGCGGAAGCCTCTATCCCTTGTGCCATTGGAATATGGGGATTACCATTTTTAACACATCCATTTAGGTGGCTAATAGGTTTTGTGTCTGGTATTATAATAACAGCAGTATTAGTAGTTGTTTTGAGAAAAGAATCTGATATTCAGAATAATGATGAAGGTACTGAATTTTCAATAATATAATCTAAGTTAAACAAAAAGTCCATCCTCTTAAAAGGGGATGGACTAATAGATGGAGGGTCTTTAATGAGATTTCACATAGTATCCCATACTCATTGGGATAGAGAATGGTATAAAACCTTTGAAGAATATAGAGTAAAGCTAGTTCGAGTGATGGACGATTTAATGGATCTATTAGAAAGTAATAAAGACTATAGCTCCTTTATGCTTGATGGGCAAACCATAGTTTTAGAGGACTATTTAGAGATTAGACCAGAAAATAGAGATAGATTATCGAAGCTAATACAAGAAAAAAGAATTATTGTTGGGCCTTGGTATATTCAGCCCGATGAATTTATACCTAGCGGAGAAGCATTGATAAGAAATTTATTAATTGGTATACAGATAGGGGAAGAATTTGGACCCGTGATGGAAATAGGATATTTGCCAGATTCTTTTGGACAATCGGCCTTTATGCCTCAAATATTTAGCGGATTTAACATGAAGGACTCCATTATATGGAGAGGTATAGCAGATGAAGATATAAAAGAAAAGGAATTTTGGTGGAAGGGTTTAGATGGAAGCAGGGTTTTAAATCATTATTTACCTTTAGGATACGAAAATGCCAAGTGGCTTTGTTTAAAGGATGATAAAAATGAAGAAGTCATAAATACTAATATAAAAGCTCAGCAGCCCCTAACAAGTACAGATCAGATACTGATGCTGTGTGGATATGACCAGAGAGAGCCAAACCCTGATCTGCCAGAAATTATCGAAAGATTAAACAAACAATATAAGGAAAAGGGTTATGAATTTATTTTTTCTTCATTAGAGGAATATGTTGAAGCAGTAAGAAAAGCAAAGGATAAATTTCATGAGATAACTGGAGAATTTAGAAAAGGAAAACACATGAGGGTTCATGCTAGTATAGGATCTACAAGGTTAGATATAAAACGATTAAATTTTGATTGTCAAATTCTTTATGAAAAGTATGTGGAGCCTATAGGGACATTAGCACACCTATGGGGGTTCAAATATGATAATTCTATGATAAACCAAGGTTGGAAGTATATTATACAAAATCAAGCCCACGATTCAATAGGTAACGTATGTACTGATAAAACCCATGATGAAATGGAGATAAGGTATAGTAAAGCGAAACAAATAGGTGAGACCATAATGGCATATAATCTTCAAGAGATTTCTTCGAGGATGAAGCTGGATTCTAATAGGGGCAGACCATTAATAGTATTTAATACACTATTAAATCCAAGAAAAAGCATTGTAGAGGTAGAGGTATTCTTAGATAATGAAGACTTTACACTAGTAGATAGATATGGAAAAGAGATAGAATATCAGATTATAGATATTGAAAAGGTTGATCTAAATGATTTTTCTATTGAAAGTCATTTTATAGGTAAGAATGCAAGTCAAGAGTGCTATAGGGTGAAATTTAACTTCATAGCCAATGTGGCTGGATATGGATATACCACATATTATATTCAAAATAAAAAATATATTACTGATAACATAAACTTGATTTTAAATGATAACGTTCTAGAAAATGAATATTTTATAGTAGAAATTAATGAGGATGGTAGTTTTAATATCCAAGATAAGGCTTCAGGCAAAATTTATTTTAATCAAAATATCATAGAAGAAAGTGGAAACTCAGGAGATGAGTATGATTATTCACCACCTGAAAAAGATATCCTTATTTATTCAAAGGATAAAAAGGCTGATATAGAGATTATTTCAAATGGCTCAATCATGGCTAAGGTAAAGATAACCCATCAGCTCTATTTCCCAAAGGATACATATACAAAGTTTCGCTCTACAGAAATGGAAAAATCTGAAATTACTAGTTATATTACTATGTATAAAGGAATTAAAAGAATAGAAATTAAAACGATTATTGATAACAAAGTAAGCAATCACAGGCTTCGTGCTTTATTTGATTCCCATATAAATAGCAGTATACATTATGCTGACCAGCAATTTGGTATCCTTAATAGGAAAAACTATTTGAAGCAAGTAGAATATTGGCAAGAGGATGGTTGGCAGGAAAAATATTATCCTATTTATAATCAGCATAAATTTGTAAGTGTATATGATGGAGAAAAGGGCCTACAGATTATGAATAAAGGGCTTGTGCAATATGAAATCATAGGAAAAGATAATCCTAAGATAGCTTTAACTCTATTATGTACCACAGATTATATGGGAAAACAGGATTTAGTTAATAGACCAGGACGCAGATCAGGATTACATGTAGCAACTCCTAAAAGCGATATGTTAAAAAAATTCAAGGCAGAATATGCTATTACTGCCATAAATAATGATATAGAAATGAATTATTTAGCTGATGACTATGTATATCCTCTTTATAGTTATATGCCAGCAAGTATTGATGAAGAAGGTACAACAGCTTTAGATGAATACTATCCTATATCAATAGACAATGAATATATAGCAACCAGTGTAATAAAAAAGGCGGAAAGGGGAGAAGCCCTTATTGTAAGACTTTATAATACCCAGAATAGGCGGATAGATGATATCAATATCAAATATGATTCACAAGCTTTTAAGGATATAAGATTTGTAAATTTAAGGGAAGAAGAAATAAATAGGGATAAAAGCTTGGAAATAAGGGGTTCAAATATAAATATAGCCAGCATGAATAGTAATGAGATTATTACCCTAAAGCTATTACCAAGATAAATAAGACTAAGGAAGGCTTGCAATAAAAAAACTAGGAGGGGTATAATGTATAAGTTTGAGACAAAATTAATGAATGAAACAGGACTACATGCAAGACCTGCAAGTCTGTTAGTAAAGGAAGCTGCTAATTATAAATGTAAAATATCTATTATTAAAGATGGAATTGAATATAATGGAAAAAGTATAATGGCAATATTAAGCATGGGTGCAGTGAAAGGGGATAAATTAATGATAATTACCCAAGGTGAGGATGAAAAAGAGGCGTTTGAGGGTCTAAAGGCACTGGCAAATAATAATTTTGGTGAATAAATAGAGGGATAATTTGCAGCTTTATAGTAGGAAGATGGTGAAAATATGTACCCGTTAAAATTCACAAATATATATTTCAATAAAATATGGGGTGGTAGAGATATTGAGTTATTCAGAGATAATTTACCAGAAGGATTGATAGGGGAGAGCTGGGATATAGCATGTCATCCTAATGGTACTAGTATCATAGCAAATGGAGAATTCAGAGGTATTAGATTAGATGAATTAATCCAGTTAAAGGGCAAAGAAATTATGGGCTACAAAATATCCAAGGAATTTTTTCCACTACTTATTAAAATTATAAATGCTAGAGATCGTCTATCAGTACAAGTCCATCCAGATGATGGATATGCAAAGGAAAAGGAAGGAGAAATGGGGAAAACTGAAATCTGGTATGTTATGGAAGCCGTTGAAGGAGCTAATCTAATCCTAGGCATGAAAAGCAAATGTTCTAAGGAAGAATTTAAAAAAGCTGTTGGAGCTAATACTTTGGATGAATATATGAATAAAGTTCCAGTAAAAAAGGGAGATATATACTTTGTTAAAAGTGGTTTGCTTCATGCTATAGGTGAGGGTGTTATAATAGTGGAAATACAACAAAATAGCGATACAACCTATAGGGTATATGATTATAATAGAGGAAGAGAACTTCATATAGATAAGGCTTTAGATGTTGTTGATCTAAGTTTGAAATCTGAAAAATGTACTGGAATAAAAGTAGAGAGAGAAGAATTTATTAAAACATATGTATGTTTAAATGAAAAATTTTCCTTAGAAATATATGATATAAAAGAAAGCATTACTGAAACAAGTGATAAAGAAAGATTTTATATATTCACATGTGTAGAAGGCAAGGGAGATATTATTTATAAAAATGGAAGTGAGACTATAGAAAAGGGAGAAAGTATATTAATTCCTGCAGTTTTAGGAGAATACAGCATCATGGGAAATATGAAGATATTAAAAAGCTATGTTCCAGATATAATGAAAGTCCAACAAGATATTTTAAATGAAATTAGAAAATGATATATAGCGATTTTATAAAAAGATAGGGTTAAAGAAAGACTTAACCCTATCTTTTTATAAAATTGTATAGAAAAATAAAATATAATTATTGATATGGTTCTATTGATATGAAATTTAGTCAATCATAAAATTTTTTTTATAGCTCATTACCATCTCCAAGTTCAATATAAGAAAATAAATAAAGGGAATTAGTTAATCTGATTTATTATTTTGATGCTATTTTAAGGATTTTTTAACAAATATTTGGTATAATTTTAATGAATATAAATTTTAGGAGGAAGATAGTTATGAGAAATGCACATGAAATTGATTTCAAACTATATGGAGATGACATGCAATTTGTTGAGATTGAGTTAGACCCTCAGGAAAGCGTAATAGCTGAGGCAGGAGCAATGATGTACATAGAGCAGGGTATACAGATGGAAACTATTTTTGGAGACGGATCGGGTAGAAATACTCAAGGTGGATTTATGGGTAAACTACTTGGTGCAGGTAAGAGGCTTATCACTGGAGAAAGTTTATTTATGACGGTTTTTACTAATATGGGAGCAGGAAAGAAACATGCATCATTTGCCGCTCCATATCCAGGTAAAATTATTCCTATGGATTTAAATATTTATGGTGGCAAGTTAATTTGCCAAAAGGATGCATTTTTGTGTGCTGCAAAGGGTGTTTCCATAGGAATAGAATTCCAAAAGAAAATTGGTACAGGATTCTTTGGAGGCGAAGGATTCATCATGCAGAAATTAGAAGGTGACGGGTTGGCATTTTTACATGCTGGTGGAACTATTATTGAGAAGGAGCTGGGGGCAGGTGAAATCCTTAGAGTTGATACAGGGTGTTTAGTAGCATTTACTAAGAATATAAATTATGATGTTGAATTTGTAGGAAATGTTAAAAGTGCATTCTTTGGGGGTGAGGGATTATTCTTTGCCACTGTTAGGGGACCAGGTAAAGTTTGGCTTCAATCCCTTCCATTCAGTAGATTAGCCGATAGAATATATTCTGCTGCACCTCAAACTGGAGGATCAAGAAGGGGTGAGGGAAGTGTACTTGATGTTTTAGGTGGACTCGGGAATTTAATTGATGGTGACTAGATTGTAAAAGTCAAAAAGCAAAATAGAAAAATATTGTAAATACATATGATTTTAGTGTCATATGTATTTTTTTGTGGATTTAAAATAGTATGTTGTAAATAATTATCTTCATATCACAGAAATATCACAATTGGACATTATAATTAAATTGGGTTCAAAAAACGCTGAAATAAAGGAGGTAAATTAGCTTGTTAAAATCTAATAAATTCATAAAAATAGTCATAATCCTTGGATTGGCATTAGGACTTAGTTTTGTTGGAGTAAAGTACATAAAGAAACCTGTAAAATCCTTAAGTGAAAATGGAGTAACAAAGGAAGAAAAAGTAAAAAGAGGAGACATTACTATAGGATTTGAAGGTGATGGAGAGGCAGAAATACCTGTAGTGAATTTGGATTTTGATATAAGCGGTAAACTGAAGGAGTTGTATGTACAGGAAGGTGAGCAAATAACTGAAGGGCAGCTTCTTGCTAGGCTAGATGATACTGAGTATGAAAAGAAACTGAAAACTGCACAAATTAATTATAAAAAAGCCCTTGCAAATTTAGCTCAGAAAGAAGAAAATAAAAGACTTAGTCTAATAAGTGAAAAGCAAAAACTAGATGAGTTAAAATCAAAGCTAGACCAAATAGAGGCAGAATATTTACCTATGGTAGAGATAAAAGAGGTTTATTCGAAGCAGGCAATAGATATGAGAAAAGCATCATATGATAGTGCTAAATCTGCCTACGAGACGCAATTGGAAAGATATGATATATTAGCGAACTCTGATAAGGATATACAGCTTGAAAAGGCAAATGTTGAGGCTTCAAAGCTCTCTTTAGAAATGGCAGAGGATGATTTTAATAGTACAATTTTAAAGTCTCCCATGGAAGGCAGAATATTAAATATATCCTATAAACCGGGGGAGACAATCTCAAGCATAAAAGAATCTGGTCAAGCAACTGCTGATACTACACATTTTATGGTTATTTCAGATTCAGGTAAAGTAGAAGTTGTTGTTCCAGTTTCAGAAATTGATTTATCTAAAGTAGAAGTAGATCAAAGTGTAGAAGTGGAATTTGAAGCATTTGAAGGGCAGATATTTACAGGTAAAGTTATTTATATAGATTCATTGCCTAAGATAGATAATAGTGGATTAGTTACTTTTGATGTAAGGATTGAGCTGGATAGCGGAATTGATAAAATTAAATCAGGTATGACATGTTCAGTGTCCTTTATAATTAGACAAAGAAAGAATGTTATCTATATATCTAACAAGGCAGTAAGTATGTTAGATAATAATCAAGTTGTAAAGGTAAAGGATGAAAATAATGATATTCAAATAAGAAAAATAAAAACAGGTCTTACCGATGGTAAATTTGTAGAAGTAATAAAAGGACTAGATGTAGGAGAGACAATAATTATTGAGGAAAAGAAAGTAGAGTAGGTGTATTGATATGAGTTTAGGTGAAATATTAAGGTCAATTTTTATTAATATTAGAGAAAATAAAACCAAGGTCTTCCTCACTACATTAGGTATTATTGTGGGATCTCTGACTATTGTTTTAGTAATGGCTATAGGTAATGGAAGTCAAGCCAGTGTAGAAGAGCAGTTTAAAAGATTAAACGTAGGTACTTTATATATAATGCCTGCCTTCGGTAGAAAAAAAGCAAGTTTAAAGTTAGGAATAGATGATATGGAAGCCATAGCAGAGGAAGTGGCTTCTATATCAAAGGTTAGTATGGTGATAAATGGAAATGCCAATATAAATTTCTATGGCAAATCCACATCATCTTTTGTGACTGGAGTTATGGCAGATTATAATGGGATAAATAATCTTGAGCTAGAATATGGAGAGTTTATAAGTGAAGACCATAGCAATGAAAGGTTTGCTGTTATTGGGTATGAATTAGCAAAACTATTATTTGAAGACGAAGAAATTTCAAATCCTGTTGGAGAAAAGATTATTATTAACGGAAAAAGATTCGAAATAATCGGGGTGTTAAAATATCTAGGAAACTCAGAAAGAGGATTTAACCCTGATGAAGGAGTCTTTATACCATATGAAGTTGCACAAAGGTACATAACAGGAAAGAATCCAGGACCTATGATTATGACCCTTGCTAAGGACATAAATCATATAGATTCGGCTATTGATGAGATTACCACAGTATTGCAAAAAAGATATGGAGATAAAAGTGATCAGTTTATGATTAGAGATGCAGGGAGTAGCCTTGAATCGGCAAGAAACTCTGCTAGAACCATGACACTTATGCTTTTATCGGTAGCTACTGTAGTACTTATTGTAGGTGGAATTGGCATAATGAATGTATTATTTGTATCAGTTAAGGAAAGAACAAAGGAGATTGGGATTTTAAAAGCAATTGGAGCTAGAAGAAAGGACATATTACGAATATTTCTCCTTGAAGCCATTATCATAAGTGCTATAGGAGGAATATTAGGAATAATACTAAGTATGGCTGCTATGCCTATCTTAAATTATTTCAATGTAAGAGCTATTAATACTATGTTCGGATATCTATTGGCTTTTGGTTTTTCTGTATTAATAGGTACATTTTTTGGCTATTACCCTGCGGCAAAGGCAGCGTCACTGAGACCTATTGATGCATTGAATTACGAATAGTAATGACGAATATTTTTATTAATTTTTAGAAGGAGTGTTAAAATAGATGCGAAATAAATATAAATTATTTATAGTATTTTTGAGTATAAGCCTATTATTTTCAGCATGTTCTAAGGTAAAAACAGAGGTTGAAAAAAATACTGAAAAAGAGAATATAGAGGTGGCAAATAAAGAAGGTGAGAAAAAATTTAGTAGGCCCGATATGTTTGGACGGGTAAAAAGCATTATCGGTAATGAAGTTGTTCTAGAATTAGCTGAAATGCCTCAGAGAGAGGGTAAGGGACAAGGCAGCAAAGATGAAGGAAAAAATGTTGGAGCTACAAAAGGTATTAATACTGATAATAAGTTGGGACAAAAACCACAAAGTGGAGCTGTAAAACGTGAGTTTAAATTAACTGGAGAAACAGCTACTATATTAATACCTGTAGGTGTTCCCATAACAACACGAAGTAGTGGAAAAATTAAAAATTTAGATATAGTAGATATCTATGAAGGCTCAATGTTGCAAATATGGACAGATAAAGATAAGAATATTAATAGAGTTATGATGATACAAGGAAGGCAAGCCTATGAATGATAATGTTATATATATGAAGGATATAGAAAAATCATATAAAATGGGAAAGAATAAATTAACTGTTTTAAAAGGAATATCTTTAGAAATAAAAAAAGGTGAGTTTGTAGCTGTACTAGGACCTTCTGGATCTGGAAAATCGACTCTTATGAATATAATAGGTTGCATTGATGTAGCGGATTCTGGTGAATATATTTTATCAGGGCAGAATATTAAAGCTAAAAATGAAGATGAACTAGCATATATTAGGAATAAGGAAATAGGATTTATCTTTCAGAAATTTAATTTGCTTTCCAAATATACTGCAGAGCATAATGTTGCTTTTCCCTTATTATTAAGGGGGATGAATAAAAGAGAGGCTCATCAAAAAGCTAGAAAAGTTCTAGAAAATGTTGGACTTGGAGATAGAATCAATCATAAGCCTTTAGAATTATCGGGGGGGCAGCAACAAAGAGTATCGATAGCTAGGGCATTGATTGGTGAACCTAATATTTTATTGGCTGATGAGCCGACGGGAGCATTGGACACAAAAACTGGTGCTGAAATACTTAATATGTTTGTAGAACTAAATAAGCAAGGGAATACTATTGTAATGATAACCCATGATTTAGAAGTAGCTAAGCATGCTGGTAGAATTATAAATGTTGTAGATGGGGAAATACTAGATAGATGATTATAGTCATCTTTGTAGTTACAAGTTCCATGTTCCAAGTTGCAGTTTTTTAGGTAGTCTCTCAAAAGTCTAAAAGTCAGTTGAAATCAAGCATTTTATTTTAATATTAAAATTAAATAGGAAAGTGTTTCTATGGCTTAAAAGAATGATCAAGATATTGGAACTTGCAACTTGGAACTTGCAACTAAAAAAGCACTTCAACTATTTTTGCTAATTTCAAACCAGACTTTAGTCCCCTTATTAACTTCACTTTCAATACCATATTTAAAATTATGAGCATCTAAAATATTTTTTACTATAGCCATTCCTAAACCAGTACCGCTACTATCCCTTTTTCTAGATTTATCAACTTTATAGAATCTATCCCATATATAAGGTAGATCTTCTTCTGGGATACCCTTCCCACTGTCAATAATTTCAACTTTGCAAATATTATTGATGCTGTTGACTCTAATATTAATTTGACTATTTTCATATGAATGATTTATTGCATTATTTATTATATTATAAAAAACTTGATATATCTTTTGTTTATCAGCATATATTAATGTTTTTTTATCATCGATTTGCAGATTTATATCAATACATTTCTGAAAAGCAAAAAATGAAAGCTTCTCTATTGTATTATTGATTATTTCTATTATTGGATATGATTCATAATTAATCTTTGAATAACCAGATTCCATTTTAGATAAATAGAGTATATCTTCAACCATGCTATTTAGTCTATTTGCTTCATCAATAATAATTTGTAGATATTCAGCATTACTCCTATTGTTTTCAGCAATATTATCCTTAATTAATTCAGAATAGGCTCTTATTAAACTAATTGGAGTTTTTAATTCATGGGATGTGTTTGCGATAAATTCACGTCTAAAATTTTCAATTTGTGCAAGCTGATGAGCCATATCGTTTATGGTGTTTCCCAATACACCTATTTCATCCTTTGAATTTAAATTTACATTGGCAGTAAAATCACCCTTTGCTATTCTTCTTGAAGTCTCAGTAATTTTAAGAATGGGTCTTGTAAAATGTTTAGCAAATAATAGTGCTAAAACAGTGCCTATAAATAAAGACACAATAGAAATAATTGATAGCTGCTTCTTCAAAATAGATGTTGCTTCTTGAATAGGAGCTAATGGGGATGTTATAAGTATATTAGCTATGATTTTACCGTTTTTGTTAATTGGAACTCCAACCATAATATATGGCCTGTTTGATTGTTTATAATCCTTTTTTAAAACAAAGGTTTTATCCTGAGAAAATTTTGTTTTGATTTCCCAATTATTATAAAAATCAAACATATTTTTTCTAAAACGTTCTATAAGAGATTTTTTATCCTTGAGAAATTCCTTAGGAACGTTATAAAATAGCATATTGCCATTGGAATCGATTATTGCAACTCTGGCATTGTAGGAATGTGACCAAGATTCAATTTCATCTATAACACTTTGGGGAACGACTTTATAATTATTAGATTCCAAAAAGAGAGCAGCCAATTTATTTCCTTCGTCTAACAATATATTCTTTCTTTCATTAATATAAAATTGATTTAATAATACTATTTGAAATAACCAGATTAATAAAAGCATTATTAATACTAGAGATGTAATACCTAGCCATGATTTACTTAAAAGACTTTTCATTATATTCTCCTACCTTAAATTTATATCCTGTTCCCCAAACTGTTTGTATATAACTTTTGTATTTACCTAGTTTTTCCCTAAGCTGTTTTACATGGGTATCTACCGTTCTTAAATCACCAATAAAATCATAACCCCAAACCTGATTCAATAATTGTTCTCTCGAATAAACGATTTCTGGGTTTCTAGAAAAAAAACTCAAAAGATCAAATTCTTTAGGTGTTAATGTCATTTCAGTATCTTCTAAAAATACCTGCATGGACTTAGTTTTAAACTTTAAAGCTCCTATTATTATAATGTCAGTGTCCAATTTATTATTAGCATTGCTTCTTTTTAAAACAGCCTTTATTCTTGCAACCATTTCCTTAGGACTGAAGGGCTTAGTTATGTAATCGTCGACTCCAAGTTCAAATCCAAAAAGCTTATCATATTCTTCACCTCTAGCTGTAAGCATTATTATGGGTACAGACGACTCATTACGAATTTTTCTACATACGCTCCATCCATCTATTTCTGGCATCATAATATCTAGTAGCACTAGGGAAAACTGAGTCATATCAAATTTTTCTAAAGCTTCCTTACCATCACATGCTTCATCTACAATAAAGCCTTCTTTTTCAAGATAGATTTTAATAACCCTACGCATTTTTTCTTCATCATCTACTATAAGAATTTTTATGTGTTGCATCTTTACTCACCTCAAAATATATTGTTAAGATTATAATAGCATAGAAAAATGAAAACAAATATTGTATATTAAAAAATTCATATTTTTATCATAAAAGCATCACAAACTCATCATATTTGATTTACTTATATTTCTATTGATTTTAAATTATATATATATTCTTTATTGACTGTTGATTTATATAAAAAAATGATATACTATTAATATAATACTTGGAAAATCCAAATAAATTAGGGGGCTTTATGATTACAGAAGATGATATTAGATTAATAGAAGGTGTTGCAATAAAAATCCGCAGGAAACTTGATGGATTGGAAAAAGATAAAGAATTGTGCGAGGAATTATGTAACTTAACAAAAAAGGAAAAACATACTATATTTGCGATATCTGACAAGGGTAACAAGACTATGGGAGAGATTGCAGAAAATTTAGGAGTAACAGTAAGTACTCCTACTACAACAATAAATAGATTGATAGAGAAGGGATATGTTTGCCGAGATATTGGGAAAGAAGATAGGAGGAAAGTATTGGTGAGTTTGACTGATGAAGGAAAAAAGCTCTATAAACAAATGCTTAATATGAGAATAAAGAATTTAGAAATAATATTTGAGACATTATCGGATATTGAGCTGGATATGTTTAGGAAGCTGATGAAAAAACTAAATAGTACCTTATAAATGGTTATTTTTATTTTTTTGATATAATACTTGGAAAATCCAAATATTTATTTTGTAGCCTAGAAATCTAAACATTTTTTGCAGGGAATTGCATGTTTAAATTTAAGCAAATTCAAGTAATAGAGAGTAAATAAAAACTATTACCAATAAAATTTCAGAATTAGGAATTAAGTTTTTTTAGGCTTGAAAGAATGACTTTAAAACTTGGAACATAGAACTTGTAACTAAAATGCGTCGAAGACGCTTTTGTACTTTTTTCGGGAAAAATCCCACTATAATGAGAGGATGAATAATTAATGAAACAAAATAAACATGAATATATTATAAAAGGGCCAATATTAGGTTCACTATTAAAGTTGGCATTACCTTTAATGGTGGGACAGCTGATTCAAACCCTTTATAATTTAGTTGATACACTTTGGGTAGGAAAACTTGGATCGGAAGCAGTGGCTGCTGTATCCATCAGTTTTCCCATTGTATTTTTAATGATTTCCTTAGCGGCTGGTTTAACCATCGCAGGAACTGCTCTTATTGCTCAAAACAAGGGTGCGGGAAATAATGATAAGGTAGATAGAATATTAGGACAGCTCTTTGGTTTTGTAGGGATGTTATCCATTATTTTGGCTTTGATAGGTTTTGTTTTTAGTAAACAATTTATTGTGTGGATGGGAGCACAGCCTCAAATAATTGATGATGCCTCTGGGTATCTAAGGATAATTTTTTCTGGGATTCCATTTATGTTTATTTTCTTTATATTTTCAGCATCCTTAAGGGGTATAGGAGATACAATGACACCTATGCTAATGACCTTATTTTCTGCTACTATAAATGTCATATTAGACCCTTTATTAATCTTTGGAATAGGATTTTTTCCTAAAATGGGAGTTCAAGGTGCTGCTTTAGCTACTATTATATCGAGGGCTATAGCAGCATTATATGGATTAGCAATTCTAATATCTGGAAAGAAGAATCTACACCTAAAGTTTAGATATCTTAAGCCAAATATAAAAATAATAAAAAAAGTAGTTATAATAGGAATTCCATCCTCGGTTCAGCAATCCATGTTGTCTATGGCACAGATATTGATGACTTCTATTGTGGCAAACTTTGGGACAACAACCTTAGCAGCATATGGAATAGGAAATAGAATAGTAAGTATTGCTTCTATGCTCGCAATGGGTATATCTACAGCTACGACGACCATGGTTGGGCAAAATATCGGTGCAGGGGAAAAGGATAGAGCTGAAAGGATATCCAAGGTCAGCATGGGCTTGACCTTCAGCTTATTAACATTTCTAGGGATAGTCATATTCATTGTTCCAGAGCAAATAGTTGGAGTTTTTAATAAAGAAGCTGAAGTCTTACTATATGGATCATCCTATATGAGAATTACTGCACTTTTCTTAGGAACTATGGGTGTCAGAATGGTGAATAATGGAACACTAAGGGGAGCAGGAAAAACAATAGCTACAATGATAATTTCTATTATGGCTTTTTGTGTTTTAAGGATTCCTTTATCATATATATTTGCATATTTCTTTAATTTGAATCAGACTGGTATATGGTGGGGAATTGCTGTATCCGACGGATTAAGTGCATTTATTAGTATTGCATGGCTTAAGCTGAGTAATTGGAGTAAAAATATACTTGTTGAAAAGAATGAAAGTAATAAGGATCATATAGATATAACGTAGAATATAGTAAGTGTGATTGTGAAATTTGATAAATAAATATATATTTTTTTGAAACCTATTAATTTTTTAGGATTTGTTATTTCCAAGTTGGAATAAAACTATTTACACTATAATAAATAAGTAGTATATGGGAAAGGAAGTGAATGATAATGGGAAAAGAAAACTCAGTATTATCTAAGGAAAACAGAATATTTTCTTTAACAAAGGAAAGTAGGTATTTACCTAATGCTTTTTTAGCCATTATAATTATTATAATAGTTTTATTTGGGATAGATTTAGTTTTATTCTTAACACCTCTAGGAAATATTGGAAGAAATATATCTGTTGAAGGATTAAAAGGGGAAGCCTTGTTTTTTTCCATAAATGGCTTAGGGGTACGCTTTGGAATGTATATACTAACTTTTTTTGCATGGGTAAAATTTATTGAAAAGAGACCTTTATATACAATGGGATTCGGTAAGGATAGTTTCTTTAAAAAATATTTTAGGGGATTTATTTTGGGATTCTTGATGATGGGGTTTTGTGTCATAGCTTTTACAGTGATGGGACTGGTAAGAATAGATGTTTCTAATCCTTCTATTAAAGGCTTTAATGCCCTTGGCAGTGTGTTTATTGTACTTATGGGATGGATGATACAAGGTGCTTCTGAGGAGATAATGATAAGAGGCTGGCTATTGCCTGTGATAGGGTCAAGGCATAATGTAGCCTTGGGAATTTTTATATCGTCTACATTATTTGGTGCTATGCATCTATTAAACGCCAACATAAATATTTTACCAATGTTAAATTTAATTTTATTTGGACTATTTGCAGCCTTATATGTAATATGGGAAGGCGGTATTTGGGGTATATGTGGGTTACATAGTGCATGGAATTGGACACAGGGAAATGTATTTGGAATAGAAGTAAGCGGAAATTTGCCAGCAGGAGGAATTTTAATAGATTTAGAAACTGCTCAAGGCTCTGAGCTGATTACGGGTGGATTATTTGGTATAGAAGGAGGAGTGGTTTGTAGTATAGTATTAGCTTTAGGAATTATCACACTAGTTTTTTTGATTAAGAGAAGATAAAAAAGAGCTAATTTAATAAGAATCAAAGGAGAAAGGGGGAACTGCTACGGATATATCTAATATATTTTTAGTAGCAGTAATTAAGATGGAGAAAGATATATGTAAGTTTATTGAAGCGATTAAAGAAAGGATTATATATTATAGAAGAGATTTCCATAAATATCCTGAGGTAGGTTGGACAGAATTTAGAACTGCATCAAAAATAGCAAGAAGACTAACAGAACTTGGTTTTGATGTAAAGCTTGGAAGGGATGTTTTAAAGGAGGAAGATAGAATGGGACTTCCTTCAGAAGAAGAACTGGATTTTCACTATAAGCGAGCCCTAGAGCAAGGAGCAGATAAAGAATTTATAAAGCCTTTGAAAGGTGGGTTTACTGGTGTAGTTGGGACTATGGATTTAGGAGATGGACCAGTATTAGCTTTAAGGTTTGATATTGATGCTTTAAAGATAAGAGAAAATAATGGAGAAAACCATGCTCCGTCAAGATTAGGGTTCTTATCAGTAAATAATGATATTATGCATGCCTGTGGGCATGATTGTCATGCAGCCATTGGATTAGGAGTTGCAGAAGTATTATCTAACTTTAAAGAAAAATTAGATGGATATGGGACGGTAAAATTAATCTTTCAACCTGCTGAAGAAGGGGTTAGAGGAGCTAAGGCAATGGTTGGAGCAGGTATTTTAGATGATGTTGATTATGTTATAGGTGGACATATTGGACTTGTTGCACAAGCAGGAACCCTTGTGTGTGGTGTAAATGGGTTTATGGCCACAACTAAATTTGATGTAAGCTTTAAAGGATTGGCAGCCCATGCAGGAGGTAATCCAAATAAAGGTAAAAATACCATGCTGGCGGCATGCACTTCTGTATTAAATTTACATTCTATACCAAGACATGGTAAAGGAGCTAGTAGAATTAATGTAGGGACATTGGTATCAGGAACTGATAGAAATATAATACCAGATAGTAGTATTATGAAGGTTGAAACAAGAGGTGAAACAACAGAAGTTAATGATTATTTGAGAAATTATGCTGTTAGAATTATTGAGAACGCTTCAAAAATGCATGATGTTGATTATGAAATCAAATACATGGGAGAGTCCATATGTGCAGCTAGTAGCCATGAATTAATAAACCGTGTAAAAAATATAGGAAGTAATTTGAAATGCTTTGATAATATAATCAATGTTTTTACAACTTCTGGAGGTAGCGAAGACTTCAATTTTATGATGGATAAAGTGCAAAAAAATGGTGGACAAGGAGTTTATTTTGCTATTGGAACAGATATAAAAGGAGGACATCACAATTCCCTGTTTGATATTAATGAAGAAGATATGCTAAAAGCCGTTAAGCTATTTAGTGTTCTTTGCGTGGATATATTAAATAATCATGATAAAAATTAGTGGGAGTGATAAGAAACGAGTATTAATAAAGCTAGGATTTTTATGAAAAGAAAATTATAACAAAATTATTAAGTTAGCACCACCGTTAATTATTACTAAAGAAGAAATAGATTGGGGTTTGGAAAAATTAAAGGAAGTATTGTGTGTTGCAGAGTCTTGCTTAGCATAGATATATAGAGACTTAATAAAGACACGTTAAGTCATTACTCCCTATCAATTTATGATAGGGAGTTTTTAACGTATATAAAATCATAATGTTAGCTCTTGACATCAGCTTTGTTTAGAAATATATTATTGATAAACAAGAGGATTAGAAAGGGATTAAAGACCGTGAATAAATTTATTAAAAGGGCTGTATGGATATTGTTTTTAGGTGGAATTCTAGGTTGTAGTTTAATTGCTATCATTAATTATCATGTAGTAAAGTATGCAGATCAATATATAGTTTCCATAGAAGATTGTCCTAAAAGTGAAGCTGCCCTGGTGCTGGGAGCTCTAGTTCACAGTAATGGAAGAGTTTCAGACATTTTGGCTGATAGATTAGATATAGGTATTGAGTTGTATAAAAAAGGCAAGGTAGCCAAGCTTCTATTAAGTGGAGACCATGGACAAAAAGACTACGATGAAGTAAATGCTATGAAAGCGTATGCTGTTTCAAATCAGGTAATTATTGGAGATATCTTTATGGATCATGCAGGCTTTAACACCTATGAAAGTATTTATAGAGCTAAAAACGTTTTTGCTGCAAAACAGATTATTATTGTGACTCAAAAGTATCATTTGTCTAGAGCAATCTATATTGCAAGAAAATTTGGATTAGAAGCCTATGGTGTTGCTTCAGATAAACATTATTATCCTAAAAAGGATATATATGAAGCTAGGGAAAGGCTGGCTAGATGTAAGGATTATGTATTGGTTAATTTTATAAAGCCAAAGCCAACATATTTAGGTGAAGTAATTGATTTATCTGGAGATGGAAAAGTAACCCATGATTAAAGAAAATCAAATCGAATTATTTCTGACTTAGGTAGGGATAAAATTTCCTGCCTGAGTCTCATTTTTTGCTTTATCTAAATAAATACCTTTATTTTAGAACTTAATGTCATTTAACTATAATAAAAAATTGTATTATAATAAGTATAGGATAGCTTAAAGAAAATTGTCATTATTAATTAAGAAATTAAACAAGTATGAATTTATTTGTCAAAATGTAAATATAACATACAAAAAATATATAAATAATATTATTAAGTGAAGGACAGGTGATTGCTATGACAAAGACTAAAGAACAAGCAGCACAGGACTTAAAAGAACTAGTGGTAACTATAGTAGAGTTATTAAAGAACAATAATGTAGGTATTGGAGTAACAAAGGATAAAAAATTTGTCTTAATCGACAGCGATACTGGTGTATGTATGGAGCTAGAAGAATAAAATGATTAAGCCCTTTTTATAAAATTAATAAAATACTCTATAAACTCCTTAAAAACGGGAGTTTTTCTATTAAAATTTACTAGAAAGCTCCTAGTGTTTGCAAATTGTAACTAAAAACGCTTTTATAATACATAATATGTAAAATATATAAGCAAAATAAATAAATATACAAATTTCTTAATTATTCATGAAATATTAACAGGAAAACGATTGACAAAATAAGTATGAAGTATTATACTCAAAGAGTAGTTAGTAACTACTTAGGTGGTAATTAAAAAAATAGACTTTTAGAAGAAAATGAGGTAAAGTCTCATATTATGCTTTGATAGAGGTTTCCAGAGGTTGTGGATGACCAAGATGTATGAGTATGTCCCTTGTTAGAGAAAGAATATAAATGGGTAATGGGTAATAGGTACAAGGATTTGTAGTAAAGCTTTTAAGCATTACTATTACATTGTTTACCAGTTACTCTTAGCCTATAAGCTATAAAAAATAAAAGAAAAAATGAAAGGGAGGAAAAAACATGCCAGTAAATTTAAAAGGAAGAAATTTCATAACATTAAAGGACTTTACACCACAGGAAATTAGGTACCTATTAGATTTATCAATGGATCTTAAGAGAAAGAAAAGAGCAGGCATCAAGGGAGACTTATTAGAAGGAAAGAATATAGTATTATTATTTGAAAAAACATCAACAAGAACAAGATGTGCATTTGAAGTAGCGGCCTTTGATGAGGGAGCACAGGTTACTTTCTTAAGCAATAGCCAAATGGGTAAGAAAGAGTCAATTGAAGACACTGCAAAGGTTCTTGGACGATTCTATGATGGTATTGAGTTTAGAGGTTTTAAGCAAGAAACAGTGGAGGATTTAGCAGCTCATGCTGGAGTACCTGTATGGAATGGACTTACTGATCTTTATCATCCAACACAAATTCTTGCCGATTTCCTAACCGTAATGGAGCATGTTAATAAGCCCCTTAACAAGGTTAAGTTTGTTTATGTAGGTGATGCAAGAAATAATATGGGTAATTCATTAATGATCGGTGCTGCTAAGATGGGCATGCATTTTGTTGGAGTAGCTCCAAAGGAATTATTCCCAGCTGAAGAATTAGTGGCTGAGATGAAGGAAGTAGCTAAGGAAACAGGAGCAGTAATAGAGTTTACTGAAAATATCGATCAAGGTGTTAAGGATGCTGATGTAATCTACACAGATGTTTGGGTATCAATGGGTGAAGAAGACCAGTTTGAAGAAAGAATAAAACTACTTAAGCCATATCAAGTAAATATGGATATGATTAATAAAACAGGAAATCCTGATGTAATCTTCTTACACTGCTTACCATCATTCCATGACACTAAGACAGTAATAGGGAAAGAAATCTATGAAAAGTTTGGATTAGAAGAAATGGAAGTAACAGATGAAGTATTTAGAAGTAAACATTCTGTAGTATTTGATGAAGCAGAAAACAGAATGCATACTATAAAAGCTGTAATGGTTGCAACTATAGGAAAATAATGTAGCTATTAGTTTGCAGTTTTAGAAGTTATTTTTAAGAAATCGGGCAATTGCTAGTTACTAGTATATTTCTTTTTAGGCTATTTTTTAGATTCCCCATGACATGAGAAACCAGACCTTAAAAATATGCTAGTGGCTGGCAATTATTATCTTTAAAAAGGAGGACAAAAAATGAGAATAGTAGTAGCATTAGGTGGAAATGCTCTTGGGAAAACACCTACACAACAATTAGAGTTAGTTAAGAATACTGCTAAACCAATAGTAGATTTAATAGAAAAAGGAAATGAAGTTATTATAGCCCATGGCAATGGTCCACAGGTAGGAATGATAAACTTAGCAATGGAAACAGCATCTAAAACTGAAGCTAAGACTCCAGAAATGCCTTTTCCTGAATGTGGGGCAATGAGTCAGGGATACATTGGATATCATCTTCAAAATGCTATTAGAGAAGAATTATTAAATAGAGGTGTAAGGAAGTCAGTTGCTACTGTTGTTACTCAGGTTGTAGTAGACAAGAATGATCCTGCATTTGAAAATCCAACGAAACCTATAGGAGCTTTTTATACAGAAGAAGAAGCAAAAAAATTAGCTGATGAAAAGGGCTATATAGTTAAAGAGGATGCAGGCAGAGGTTGGAGGAGAGTAGTACCATCTCCTATTCCTGTAGATGTTGCAGAAAAAGAAACTATTAAGACTTTGGTAGAAAATGGACATGTAGTTATTACAGTTGGCGGTGGTGGAATACCTGTTGTAGCAGAAGGAAACAGCTTAGTTGGAGTTCCAGCAGTTATAGATAAAGACTTTGCTAGTGAAAAAATTGCTGAAATATTGGATGCAGATTATTTAATAATTTTAACAGCAGTAGAGAAGGTTGCTATAAACTTTGGAAAGCCAAATCAAAGAGAATTAGATAAAATGACTGTAGCTGAAGCTGAAAAATATATTGAAGAGGGTCATTTTGCTCCTGGTTCAATGCTGCCAAAGGTTAAGGCAACAATGAAGTTTGCGGCTTCAAAGAAAGGTAGAAAAGCCCTTATAACTGCCCTTGAAAAAGCAGGCGAAGGAATTGAAGGGAAGACGGGTACTCTAGTAACTCAGTAAATATTTGGAAGGAATCAAAATAAATGGATGATGAAAAAATTATTGAGAAGATGATGGAAATAGGATTAAATAAATACGAAGCTAAAGCTTATCTATCTCTTCTTAAGAGACCTGATATAACAGCCTATGAATTAGCTAAGCTATGTGGGGTTCCACAAGCTAAGATCTATGAAACTATGTCTAAGCTTTTGGAAAAGAACCTAGTTAATATTATAAGTGATAATCCAGTTAAATATGTAGCCCTAGAATTTGATAGTTTTTTAGATACTTATAAAAAAAATGTTAATAAGACTGTGAGATATCTAAAGAATAACCTTAAAGAGGTCGAGTCATCTAATAAAGTTTCATATTTATTACATTTAGAAGGAATCGAAAATATAAACAATAAAATTAGGAATGTTTTGTCGAAGGCTAAAAAATTTGTATATTTAGAAGTATGGAATAAGGATTATGAATTCTTTAAAAAGGATTTAAAGCTTTTAGAAGAGAGAGGAGTAGAATTAGTTACTGTATTGTATGGAGAAGTAGAAGAAAAAATAGGGGAAATCTACTATCATGAAATGGATGATATGGAGCAAAATGTTCTAAAGCATGGTAGATGGCTTACCCTAGTATGCGATGGAAAGGAATCATTATTTGCGATATTTAACCTAAATAAGACACAAGCAATATGGACAGAAAATGAAGCCTTTATGTTAATGGCTGAATCCTTTGTAGTTCATGATATATATTTAGCGGAAATATATAAAGAATACAGAAAAGAACTTAATGAGAGATTTGGTCCAAATCTAAAGAAGATTAGAGAAAAAATGTGGATAGGACATATATAATATTTTAAAATTGTATATCTATAGATATTCCAGTAAAAGAGTTAATTTATAAACATCAAAAATCCTTAAAAACTCTGGATATTTTGATATGTATAAATTAAGTTTTACTATGGGAAATCTATAGATATTCCAGTAAAACAGTTAATTTATACACATCAAAAATCCTTAAAAACTCTGGATATTTTGATATGTATAAATTAAGTTTTACTATGGGAAATCTATATAGTAAAATATGAAATATGACGGGAACTTATACCTGTCATATTTTATTTTTTTACAAAAGAAATAGAATACTTTACAAAAATTATCAATAATATCTATTATTAAAAAAATATTGAAAATTTATTTAGAATATTGTATCATAATAATAAATCAGCTCATTATACTAACTTCTACTAATCTTACCAATTTTCACAAATTATTAATAACATAAGTAATAATCTAATCATTTAACTGGCAGATAATAATTATCTTTATATAATTCCAAAGGAGAATCTATAAAAAGGAGTATAACTTGATTTATGGGTAATAAAATATCTATTCTTATACCAGTATATAACGAAGAAAAAACTTTACATATGCTGTATGAAAGACTAAAACGGGTATCTGAAAAAATGGATTATGATTTTGAATTTTTATTTATAAATGATGGCAGTAAGGATCGTTCCCTTGATATAATGCGGGAACTTAGACAAAAAGATAGCCGTGTATCTTACCTTAATTTATCGAGAAATTATGGTAAAGAAATAGCAATGGCAGCAGGTTTTGACTATGTTGTAGGTGATGCTATAATCATAATGGATGCAGATTTACAGGATCCTCCTGAATTGATTCCAAGGATGGTTTCATACTGGGAGGAAGGCTACGATGATGTCTACGCAAAAAGAAGAAATAGAGCAGGTGAAAGTTGGTTTAAGAAAAAGACATCTTATTGGTTTTATAGAATACTAAAGAAGTTGTCTAAGATTGAGATTCAAGAAGATACTGGAGATTTTAGGCTTTTAAGCAGAAGAGCAGTTGAAGCCATAAAGAAAATAAAAGAACATCATAGATATACAAAAGGATTTTTTAGCTGGATAGGATTCAATAAGAAAGAAATATTATTCGATAGAGAACCAAGGGCTGCTGGTAAGACAAAATGGAATTATTATAAGCTCTTAGAACTTGCTGTAGAAGGAATTATTTCTTTTAGTGCTGCTCCCCTTAGGATTAGTACTGTTATAGGCTTTATGATAGCTATGTTTTCATTTATATATATGATATATGTGATAATGAAAACATTATTGTTTGGAGATCCAGTTGCGGGGTATCCATCTTTAGTAAGCCTAATATTGTTTCTTAGTGGTATTCAATTTATAATCTTAGGTGTTATAGGAGAATATTTGGGGAGAGTATTTAATGAAACAAAAAATAGACCGCTTTATTTTGCTGAAGAATACAATAATAAAAAAATTATGTAAAGATTATGATGTAAAAAAAATAAGTGTTTATCTATTATTTGGATTACTTACAACGCTGATAAATATTTCCATATATAGCTTGTGCATAAAAGTATCCATACCTTATTTAGTAAGTAATGCCATAGCTTTTATTATATCCATAATATTTGCTTATATAACTAACAAAAAATGGGTATTTAATAAGCAGAGAAAAAAAAGGTTGATTATAAATGAATTTACTAGCTTTTTATGTTGTAGGATTACTACTTTTCTTTTAGAAAGTGTCACATTATATTTGTTTATCTCAATAATGAAATTTAATAAATATGGAGTAAAGATATTAGTCAATACAATAGTTATAGTATTAAATTATATTCTAAGTGAATTTATTGTTTTTCAAAAAGAAAGGATTGAAAAAAAGGGTTGATTATGAATAAATATATTAAACCTTCTACATTTGCTGTAATTCTTCTATTTATCATAGGTGGGTATGCTTTATTTTTTGAGCCATTAATAGGACTTGCTGATAATGGGGATTTTTTTAGGATAATGGCTCCAAATGATTTGAAGCATGAAGAAGATAGGGATGTAAATGTTTTTGGTTATTTTACCAATAAATATGATAAGCTCCAATACTATAATGGACTAAAAGGAAAAATAAAATCTACTCAGAATATTATTATACAAATAGCAATAAAAATAGATGATTTTTTCACAAAAGATGAAAAATTTGATATAAGATTTCAAGCAATAATATGCCTTATTATTCTAGGAATTAGTTTATATTGGATGGTTGAAATTGTTTTAAGAATGACAGATAGTGAGAAATTAAAATATTTTCTAGCAATAATAGCAGTTATAATATTTGGAGATATTGGATACATAGCATATTTTAATAGTTTTTATGGAGAATCCATAGCATATCCATTTTACATTCTTTCCATAGCCTCGATATTAAAATTTTCCTCCAGTGAACACAGTAGGATAAGATATTTAGTTATATATTTCATAGCTAGCTTTATATTTATGGGTTCAAAAAATCAATTTGCTGTTAATGGAATATTGTCTTCTATTCTATTGGTAAGTTTAATATTTTTTAAAATTAAAAATTATAAAAAAGTTTTAGTTTTAGTTTTATCTGTGTTTTTTTTAATATCTACAGCATTAATGTATATAGTCATCGATGAAAATATTTATTTGATTAATAAATATCATATGATTACAAGAGGGGTTATGCTTTTTGAGCCTGATGTAGAGAAGGTGACTAAGGAAGTAGGCTTAAATAGACAGTATTCTCTTTTAGCTGAAACCATATATTTTGATAGAACCCCTATAATACATCCTAAGGATGATTTACTATTAAAAGATTTTTATTCCAAGTACAATTTAGCTTCTGTTGTAATATATTATTTTAAAAAGCCAGATGCGTTTATGAAAATTATGAAGCTTGGATGGAAAAATAGCTTTACTATAAGACCAGAGGTTTTAGGGAATTTTAAAAGAAGTGCAGGTAGAGAATTTGGTGAGAAGGCTAAGTTTTTCTCTTTATGGAGCCATTTTAAAGATAATAATATTCCTCATAATTCAGGATTAGTTTTAATATTTTTAGTAATTTGTTTATCCGCAGGAATCAATAGAGTATTGAAATACAAAGGGAATAAATACCCGCAAATTACTTATTATAGGGAAGCTATTATGATATATGTATTTCTTACAGGATTTTCACAAATCCTAGTATCCTTGATTGGTGCAGGAGATACAGATTTGAAAAAACATCTATTCATGACTACAGTAACATTAGATATACTGTTTTACTTCAATTTTGCATATATTGTTTCTATTTTATATCATGTGATAGAGACTAAAAGCAAGTAGAAAAGAGGGATTTTTCGATGAAAACTAAGCTAGACAATCAAATATCAAAAAAACTTGATATATTGGATACCACAATTATAACCATATTTTTTATATTGTTAATAACATTTTCTTATGGTGGATTAAATAGAAACCCTATGAATGTATTTATAGTCTTGTGGGTTATGATAGGTATGATTGTTGGCTATTACACAAATATTACTTTTGCAATACTGTATTCAATAATATTTGATTTTATATATTCTAGTTTACATATATTTTTAAATATGTCAAAGTCCATTCCTATTGATCCTGATGTTTATTTTTGGATTATAACACTACCTATCATTACTCTTATGTATGCATATAAAGGTAAATTGATTAGAGAAATACAATTAGAAAATAAAAAATTAAAAAAAGAGAACGAAGAACTGGTTATGATTGATAAAGAAACTGGACTTAGAAGTTCTCAATCATTTTTTAATGAAATACAAGCCTATATGAATATAAGTAAAAGATATGGAGTAGAAACCTATTTAATGCTAATTAAAATTAAATATCAAAATGAAGTTATAAATATATTGGGTGAAGATAAATACAATAAAATTATCATGAAATTATCTAAATTGCTTGATGATTTTTTAAGAGAAGAAGATAAAAAATTTATATTGAGAGATATGAATTTATTTGGAATAATTCTTTTATCAAATAAAAATGGTGGGAAACAGGTGGTAAAAAGGCTAAAGGAAATGATTTATAATATAGAATTTGAAGAGGAAGCTGTAATAAACAAAATGAAGATAGAAATCATAGTTGGACTTGCGATATATGATGAAGAAACCATAAATAATCCCTACGAGTTTTTTCAAATGGCGAAAAAGGATATGGAGTATGATGTTTAGAAGAAATTATAAAAAACTTAATAAAATTTATATAGGCATAGTTATCATTATAATATTGTCAATTTGCACTACTGAAATTAGTCTATGTGATTCTGAAAGAAAATCAAGATATATATTAATTTACAAGGATTTATATTATTATGGAGAAAAACATAGTGATGTAATAAGTCTATATATTCAGATAAAGTCTGATTGTAAAGAAGCTATATTGCTTCAAGCGTCCCAATTTAAAAATATTAAAATTGAAAAGGGAGATGTTATAATAATTGTAAAATCAAGCTTTAGATCTGAAAAAGAGTATAAAAATATAATAGAGTATTATAGAGATAAAGAAATAAAGATTTATGATGATGAAAAAATCATGGATGAGAATATAATAAAAAATCGAGGATATTTTATAGCTGTAGATAGGGTCTATCCATTTTCAAATCTAAATGGGCTTATGGAAGTAGCAGAGGATCTAAATAATAAAGGGATAACTTTCATTTGTACCATTATGCCTGTCTATGAAAACTATGAATTAGAAGCATATGACAAATTTATGGAAGTATTAAAATATGTTAGTAAAAAGGGAGGAAAATTTTTTATACATTATCCTATTTTTAATGAAGAAGGAACCTATAATATTGACCCTAGGGACGGATTTAAAAGGTCTATAGAAGAATATAGAAAAAAGGGTATAGAGATAGTTGGCATTAGTATTCCAAAGGACAAGGTATTTACAAATACAAGGGTTTTTCAAGGATTAAATTTACCATTTCTATTTGTAACCGAGGAAGAGACAAAGGTAGATTCAAATATTGATTTGCTAAAAATATCACAGGAGTTAAACAAGCATATATTTATTAAGGGAAATGAGATAGACGAATTCAACTTCTTTTCATATATAAATAAAGAAGATTACAACTATAACCAAGGGATATATGTAGACATCAATAAGGATATAAAGAAATTATATAATTTCATTAGCATTTTATATAGTAAGAAAATCCCTATCAGGGATTTTAAAGCAAAAGAATACTATTTGGAGTTGAAAAATTTTAACTTTGGTAAAGGTATTTCTGATATTGAAGAGATTGAAAAAAGTCAGCTTGAAAGATTTAAGACAAAGGAAATGGAGAAAATTAGAGGAGAAAATTTAGAAAAGGAAGAGTATAATGAACAAGGCTACGATATATCACATATTGTAAGAATTGGTATTAAAACAGCATTTTTTATAATTTTTTTATTAATTATTCAAATATTAATCGGCAGGAGATATGATATAAAAAAATTTTTTAAAGATTGAGGTTGAATGGTATGCTGCAAAATATATACGATTATTTATTATTAGGTTCTCTTTTTTCAATATGGATTGTCATACTAATAAATATGGTTTTAGTTACCAGTGGATTTATTAATTACTTGAAGCATCATATTGATAAAAGACCTAGAGTCCTTAATGAATATCCCTTTGTATCAATATTAATCCCTGCCCATAACGAAGAAAAGGTTATAGAAAAAACTGTACAGTCAATTTTAGACTTAGATTATGATAATAATAAATATGAGATAATAGTTGTAAATGACAATTCTAGTGATAATTCAGCTAAGATATTACAAAGACTAAAAGATAAAAACCCTCATAGATTCCTTAAGATTATAAATACTGATAATATAATAGGCGGAAAAGGGAAATCAAATGCATTAAATATAGGATTTAAGCAAAGTATAGGTGATTTAATAGCAATTTATGATGCAGACAATACCCCTGAGAGGCAGGCATTAAAAGAATTGGTATATGCTATAGAAAATGACCCAGAGGCAGGGGCAGTTATTGGCAAGTTTAGATGTAGAAATAAAAATAAAAATCTATTAACAAGATTTATAAATTTAGAAGGAATATATTTTCAATGGGTGGCACAGGCTGGAAGATGGCAGTTATTTAAATTTTGTACAATACCAGGAACAAATTTTTTAATAAGAAGAAGTATCTTGGAAGAAATTGGAGGATGGGATACCAAGGCTATTACAGAGGATACTGAGATTAGCTTTAGGATATATATGATGGGTTATCATATAAGATTCTGTCCCTACTCTGCAACGTGGGAGCAAGAGCCTGAAACTATATCTGTTTGGTTAAAACAAAGAAAACGATGGGTAAAGGGAAATTATTATGTCATGGCAAAGAATTTTAAGTATTTATTCGATAAAAAGGCAGGACCTATAAGATTTGATTTACTATATTTTTTATCTATATATATTTTTTTCTTTGCTGGGGCAGTGATTTCAGATTCAATATTTATACTGAGCTTCGGAGGATTTATTAGGACGTATATAGTTGGATATAGTCTATTATTATGGTTCATGGCTTATATGCTTTTTATATTATCGGTACAGATTTCTACTTCAACAGAAAAGGGTGAACTGAATCTTTCGAATTTCATCATAATTTTACTAATGTACTTCACATATTGCAAATTATGGATTGTTGTTACGATTATGGGATTAATTAGCTTTATAAAAGATACATTATTTAATAGAGAGATAAAATGGTATAAAACCGAAAGATTTTAAAATTTATGGAGGTTTGTATGAAAAAACATCTTTATAATTATAAAATAATTTTGATAGCTTTATTCATTTTGTTTTTTAGTTTAAAAACTGGGTGGGCAGAGGAAGAAAAACAAATTCGTATAATCGAAAAAAATAATGGTTATTTACAATACATATATAGAGTAAATAAGGATATAGAATTAAGAGGAGTTTTAGCAGAAAGTAAATGGTATTTTGATGTAGATAAGGAACTAGAGGTAATAGATTTTAGATTCAACTTATTTTTAAGATTAAACGAATTAATAATGAAAGATATTTCATACATAACTGTTTATATGAATAATATACCTGTACGGACTATGAAGCTAAAGGATAAGGATGACGAACTTATAAAAAACTGGGATATACAGATACCAGATAATCTAATAAATAAAGGTTATAATGAACTTAAAATAAAAACTTATTCAAGGATATCTTATTCTCCCTGTGATGATGATGAAAACATAGCAAATTGGGTTGTGGTAGATAGGAAGAGTAACTATGTAATAACCTATTCTAAAGAGCAAATATATGATAAAATATCAGATTTCCCCAAACCTTTTATTAAAAAATATGGAGATGAATCAATGGGGATAGGGGTTATGATTCCTCAAAAATATACGGAAGATGAAATATCTGCAGCTCTCACATTAATCGCTCATATGAAAGAATATAAACAAGGATATAATGTTAAAACTACTTTATTTAGACGTGGAGATTATCAAATATCTGAGTTTGAAAGTATGATATATATAGGTAATTTTAATGATGTACCAGATGAATTGAGAAATATTATTAAAATTAATACGAAAGCAAATAAAAATGATGGATATATTTATAGAGGAGAATTAGAAGATAGTAACAAACCAGTGTTTGCCATTATTTCTGATAAAGGAAAGAGTCTTATAAACGCTGTAAAAGCACTAAACAATACTGAATTAAAAGCTCAAATGATTGATAGACATATGTTAATTCCATGGGATTTTAATACAAGGATAAAGGAAGAAAAAATAGATGACTATATTTATTTAAAGGAATTAGGTTTAAATGGAATTGAAGTAAAGGGTAGAAATCAGCAGGTAACAAGTATAGGTATTAAAATACCATTTAATGAAGTTTTGGCTAATGAAGCCAATATAAATTTAAAATTTAGATATTCCGATAATCTAGATTATGAAAAATCAATGGTTTCAATATATGTGAATGGTAAGCCAGTAGGAAGTAAAAAATTAGAAAGAGATAAGAGAGATTTAGATGAATTTAAAGCATATATACCTAAGGAGTTGAGAAGAAATAATTATTATGACATAAGAGTTGTGTTTGAAATGATTCCTGATGGTATTATAACATGTGAAAGATACTTGGCAAGTGTACCATGGGCATATATACAAGAGGATTCTAGCTTTTTTGTTCCAAAGAAGGAAAGGAGTCTGATGTTACTAGAAGACCTTCCTTATCCTTTTTCAAAAGATAATGATATAGATATAACAACAATCGTGATGCCAGATCATCCTACAAAGGAGGATATTGAAATAGCTGGAAAACTTGCTGAATTAATAGGAATAGGTGTAAAAAACAATGAAGGAGTAATCAGAATTTCAAAGGGAGCTTATTATGAAGAAAAATATAAAAATTTAAATATGCTTAAAACACCAGAAAATTACTATTCCGATAATTTGATAATATTTGGTACTCCAAATGAAAATAGTCAAATAAAGGCTATCAATAATAGTCTATGGTTTAAATATGATGAAGGCTATACCAAAATTCTTTCTAATGAAAAGATAGAACTTTTGCCACAAACTTCACAGCAATCTACTTTTGTTGAATTAAAACCTTCACCCTATAATGATGAAAAGGGATTAATGACTATAACATCATTGAATAAACAATCTATCATAGATGCCCTTTATTATTTTAAGGATGATAAAAGAGGTTTGTTGTTGGGAGATGCAGCGATTATAAGTAGGAATGGAGATTTATTAAACTTTAGGTTTCAAAAAGAAGCACCAAAGCCTATAATAGAAGATAACCCATTAGAAAATAAAAATACCCGTGACTACATAATGTTTGCTGGAACTGTATTGGTATTTATGCTTATAGCATTGATTTTATATTTATATAAGAATCAAAAAAACAAGAAATAATAGAAATAAATAATTATATGAATAGAGGTGAAATATGCTATGTCTAAATTTGCTAGCATAGCATATTTTTTTAACATAGTATCCTATTTATATCTAAATAAGCTTGTTTTTCTTTGAATATAGATTTTCATAGTAAAATCACTATAAGTTTTTATCATCATAATTTATGCTTTTATTTTCCTAAAATAATGTTACCTTCTCTTGTTGGATTTGCCAACAATCTAGATTAGATAATACTATCTAATTCTTTCTCGTATTCCGCTAATATTGAAATCAACTCCTGTTCACTAAGCTTTTTTTTTGAAATTGGAACAGTTTTTTGATATTCATCAGCAGGAACTATTGTGGCTATTGGCTTATCATTCTCTGTTATTAGGAACTTTTTGTGTTCCAGATTTGTTAAGAGTAACAGGCTTTTGATAGTATCAAGATCTAAGCTGCTTAATTCTATGATACTATCATTTGCTACTCCAAAATCAACAGTAGTTAAACCCCTCACAATATTACCTCCTTTATTTAAATTTTATAGAAAAACGATTTTATAGGGATTTAAGTAAAGACTTTAATTTATACATGTCCAAAACGCCCAGAAACGTTGCGTATTTGTGCATGTATAAATTAAGTTTTACTATGTAAATCCTATAACATATATTAATATTATATCATTAATAACAACCAATTAAAAACAGCAAATTCCTTAATTGTATAAAAATAGTTATACAATGGATATTCCAGTAAAACAGTTAATTTATACACATTAAAAGTCCCTAAAAACTCTAGATATTTTGATATGTATAAATTAAGTTTTACTATTGGAAATCTATATAATTAAAAGTTTTGCAAGTAGCATAAAGCTAAGATGTTTTTTATTTGGAGAAAAAAGAATATTATTGATATAAAACCCTTAACTTTATAACTAAAGGATGATATAATTACCCATGTTAACTATGATTAAAGTCAAGGTAGTATTTGCTTTCGCAAATCTCCACTATGACTTAGCTAATTTTGTGTGAGGTGAGGATTAAGAGCTGATGGGACCCAGAAAAGATATCATCCCACTAGCTCATCAGCAACATATAAGTTTATCACACAAAACCACTTCGCTAAGTTTGTGGATGGTCTTAGCATGAACACCCCAGAAAAGATATAAAACATAGCTACCCATGGGCTTTATACTTCTCATTGAAATTTTTAATATTTAGGTAATATAGTTATTATCCTTTTTTAAAATATTCAGTTGTTAAACATTAAATAGTAAATGATTAACCAATATTTATTTACCATTTTAAAACTGGTAATTCTGTTGGATTTATCATCTAAATATATTATACGAGGAGCAATGTTTATGGAAAATATCAAAAAATATATCCTTGGTGTAATCTTCGT
This sequence comes from Paramaledivibacter caminithermalis DSM 15212, assembly GCF_900142245.1. GTDB lineage: Bacteria > Bacillota > Clostridia > Peptostreptococcales > Caminicellaceae > Paramaledivibacter > Paramaledivibacter caminithermalis. Next base: position 63,085 of record NZ_FRAG01000012.1, read on the forward strand.
TCTAATTATTTCTTATATATCAATATTTTTAAATGATTCTCTTAAAAGATATATAAATCTAGAATCCCTCACAATTGCAATTATTATTGGTATTATTTATAATAATGTCATTGGAACACAAGATATATTTAAAGAAGGGGTTAAATTTTCTTTAAAAAAGCTCTTAAAGGTAGGTATAGTATTATTGGGATTCAAGCTAAATATAAGCTCTATACTAAAGCTTGGGTCTCAAATACTTGCTATGGTAGTTATTTATGTTCCAGCTGTATTAATAATTGCGGTAATATTAGGGAAAATGTTTAAAGTTAATAATAAGTTATGCACATTAATAGGTGTAGGTTCATGTATATGTGGAGCTTCAGCAGTAGTTGCATTGGCTCCCTGTATAAATGCTGATGAAGATGACTCGGTGGTTGCAGTATCTATAGTGAGTTTTTTAGGGGCAATTGGAGTGCTTATATATTCTGGCATTGCAGCTGGTGGATTAAATCTAACTGAGATACAGTATGGAGCATGGTCTGGACTTACCCTTCATGGTGTTGCCCATGCTTTAGCAGCAGCCTTTGCACTGGGTGATGTATCTGGTGAAATTGGGACCTTTGTAAAAATGACAAGGGTACTTATGCTAGTTCCAGTTTCCTTGGTATTAGCATATTTATTTAATAAAGAGAATGTAGGAAGCAATAAAGCGAAATTTCCAATGTATGTTCTATATTTTATTTTAGCTGGAATTATAAATTCATTTGGTATAATACCATTGTCAATTACTAAAGCATTAACTAAAACAAGCTCACTTTTTATATTAATGGCAATGACGGCCATGGGACTATCTGTTAATTTTAAAAGTATTATTAATAAAGGAATTAAAGGACTGTTGATGGGAACTATATTATTTGTAGTTTTTTCAGGATTGAGTCTGGTATTTATTATTAATACTCTGTGACCTACCTACCTTCTAAATATGAAATATACCCTATAAGATAGATATTAAAAACAATTTGTCTTATAGGGTTTTTTATGTAAAAATTAGAGCAAATATAGAATTTGACTTTATTGCAAATAGATAATATAAGTGATATAATTTTAATGTTAGTTAGTACTAACATTGATCTGGGAGGGGTTTAATGAATAACTTAAGTACATCAGAAAAAATATTAGAAGCAGCTATGAGCCTTTTTTCTGAAAAAGGGTATAAGGCTGTCACAACAAAGGATATTGCAAATGCAGCTGGAGTTAGTGAAATGACAATTTTTCGTCATTTTCAGAAAAAGCGGTATTTATTTGAAAAAGCCTTTGATAAATATGTATTTTCTCCAAAGCTTAAAACATTATTTGATAGTGGCTTAGAGTGGGATTTAGAAAAGGATTTAATGAAAATTAGCTCTATTTATCAGGAAATGCTATGTAGAAATGAAAGAATTATATTGATGCAGTTAAAGAATAATGAATTAATATTTCGACTAGATTCACCACTTAGAAAATTTCCAAATGAGTTGAATAAATTGCTAGCCGATTATTTTTATAAAATGAAAGAAAAAGGAGTCATAGATAAGAATCCAGAAATTCTAGCGATAAATTTTTTATCAAGTAATTTTGGCATTTTTACCAGTCTTAAAATACTTGAAAAATATAATACTGATGTAGATATTAATTCATGTATTACTAATTTTGTTAAAACCTTTACCAAGGGAATAATGTCTTAGTGTTTTAAGCAGAACATAAAAAATTAAATATAAATAGACAACGCTTAAACTTAATAGAAGTTAAAGTTGAATCTTTATATGTAAAAATTAAGTTTTGATATATAAACGCTATATTCATAAATGATTAAATACGAAATATTAATTAATAAAGAGACATGTTTTCTGTCTATGTTTATTTATATAAAATTTCATAGCTAATGTGCAAGGCATAATATAGTTTTAGATCATAAGAAACAAAATTACATTATTGTGATACAAATCTAAGGGGGACCAAAGATGGGTAAGATTTTAAATGTTGGGCTTGATGTAGGTTCAACCACTGTAAAGATGGCTGTCTTGGATGAAAAAGGAAATATTCTATATAAAAAATATAGAAGACATTTTTCAGATATTAAGAACACCGTAGTTTCTATGATTGAAGGTGCTAAAGAAATATTGCAAAAAAATCTAGTAACATTAATGATAACAGGGTCTGGAGGATTCAATATATCAGAGAAGCTTAATGTACCTTTTATTCAAGAAGTGGTGTCTTGCACAAATGCGATTGAAAATATGATTCCAAATACTGATGTTGCAATTGAGCTTGGTGGAGAAGATGCTAAGATTACTTATTTAGGTGATTCAATAGAACAAAGGATGAATGGAACCTGTGCTGGTGGAACTGGTGCTTTTATAGATCAGATGGCATCACTTTTACAAACTGATGCTTATGGACTTAATGAATTAGCAAAAAAATATAAAAACATATATCCTATAGCATCAAGATGTGGTGTATTTGCAAAGACGGATATTCAACCTTTATTAAATGAGGGTGCAGCTAAGGAAGATATTGCTGCATCAATTCTACAGGCAGTTGTTAATCAAAGCATAAGTGGATTAGCCCAGGGAAGATCTATTAAAGGAAACGTTGCATTTTTAGGCGGACCATTATATTTTATGTCTGAATTAAGAAACCGCTTTATAGAAACTCTTAAACTAAAAGAGAATAATGTTATTTTTCCTGAAAACTCTCAGTATTTTGTTGCTATAGGAGCAGCATTATCTTCAAGAAAAGAGGAGCCTGTTCTATTTGAATGTATTTACGAGAAGGTACCAGGAATTTGCAGATTAAATGATAGGGATAACCATGATATAGATGCTTTGTTTGCCAATGACGAGGAATATGAAGAATTTAAAAATAGACATGCAAAAAATAAAGTAAAAAAAGTAGATTTAAATACTTATGCTGGTGAAGCCTTTTTAGGAATAGATGCTGGTTCAACTACAACAAAGCTGGCGCTAATTGATAATAACGGAGGATTGTTATATTCCTATTATGGAAGTAATATGGGAAGTCCATTAGAATCAACTATAAAAGCATTAAAGGAATTATATGGCAAGTTAAATAGAAATATAAAAATAGTTAATTCAACAGTTACTGGATATGGAGAGCATCTGATAAAATCTGCACTAAAAGTAGATATTGGTGAAATAGAAACTGTGGCTCATTATAAGGCCGCCGACTTTTTTCTCCCAGGCGTAGAGTTCGTTCTGGATATAGGTGGACAGGATATGAAAAGCTTGAAGATAAAGGATGGAGTTATAGATTCTATTATGCTTAATGAAGCTTGTTCATCGGGATGTGGATCCTTTATAGAGACATTTGCTAAATCCCTTAATATAGAGGTTAAGAAATTTGCACTATTAGGTATTAAGTCGAAGCATCCCATAGACCTGGGAACGAGATGTACTGTGTTTATGAATTCAAAAGTCAAACAGGCTCAAAAGGAAGGGGCAGACATTGAAGATATTTCTGCTGGTATTTCAATTTCTGTTATAAAAAATGCTTTGTTCAAGGTTATTAGATTAAGGAGTACAGAGGAGCTAGGAGAGAAGATTGTTGTTCAGGGTGGAACCTTTTATAATGATGCAGTTCTCAGGGCTATGGAGAAGATAATTGGCAGAGAGGTTATAAGACCTGATATAGCAGGCATAATGGGAGCATTTGGAGCTGCATTAATTTCCAAGGAGCGTTATAAAGAAGGACATAAAACTACTCTTTTGGAAGCTGAAGGACTGAAAAAATTTGATATGGAAACATCTATGAAGCGTTGCGGATTGTGCGGAAATAATTGCTTACTGACAATTAAGCAATTTTCAGATGGACGAAGATTTATTTCTGGCAATAGATGTGAGAGGGGTGCGGGCATAGAAAAGGTTGAAAACAATATTCCAAATCTTTATGAATATAAGTATAAAAGAGTATTTAACTATAAACCTTTGTCTAATGAAAAAGCTATTAGGGGAACCATAGGCTTACCAAGGGTGCTAAATATGTATGAAGATTATCCTTTCTGGTTTACTTTTTTTACCCAACTAGGATATAGAGTAATAATTTCTTCAAGATCAACAAAGAAAATATATGAGATGGGAATGGAGACTATACCATCAGAATCAGTTTGCTACCCTGCAAAGCTTGTTCATGGACATATTACTGATTTAATTAATAAGGGGATAGATAAGATATTTTATCCTTGTATCCCTTACAATAGAAAAGAGGATAAAGATTCAGGAAATCATTATAACTGTCCTGTAGTTACATCATATCCTCAAACAATTAATGCAAATATGGATATCATTAAGATAAATGGAGTTATTTTCTACCATCCGTTTTTGCCTATAGATAACCCAAAGAAATTGATAAAACGATTATTAAAAGAACTAGCTTCAGAAGGTATTTCAAAGGAAGAAATAACTGATGCAGTAAGAAAAGCTTATGAAGAACTAGATAGATATAAAGAAGACGTTAGAAAAAAAGGTGAAGAATCTTTAAACTACATAGCAGAAAAAAATATAAAAGGAATAGTATTAGTAGGTAGGCCCTACCATATTGATCCAGAAATTAATCATGGGATACCAGAGATGATTAAATCCTATGGTTTTGCAGTTATATCAGAAGATTCAATCAGACATTTAGCCGAGATAGAAAGACCACTTCGTGTTGTAGATCAATGGGTATATCATTCTAGAATGTATGCAGCTGCTACATTCGTAGCAAAGGAAAAAAATTTGGAACTTATTCAGCTTAATTCCTTTGGGTGCGGCTTAGATGCAGTAACCACAGATCAAATAAAAGAAATATTGGAACGATATGGAAAAATCTATACTCTTTTAAAGATAGATGAAATCAGTAATATTGGGGCTGCTAGAATTCGTATAAGATCTCTAATTGCTGCAATTAGAGAAAGACAGAAAAAAAATCTTGTATCCAAAAGATCACCAGATAATTATAATAGGATAATATTTACAAAACCAATGAAAATAAAACATACTATCCTTGCACCTCAAATGTCACCTATTCATTTTCAATTTTTACAAGTTGGATTTGAAAAAGCAGGTTATAATATTGAGATTTTACCATCAGTTGATAAGTCAGCAATTGATGAAGGGCTGAGGTATGTAAATAATGATGCTTGTTATCCTGCTATTATAGTAATAGGTCAAATCATGAAGGCCTTAAAATCAGGAAAATATGACCTTAATAATACTTCAGTAATAATTAGCCAAACTGGTGGAGGATGTCGTGCGACAAATTATATTGCCTTCTTAAGAAAGGCTTTAAAGGATACGGGACTAGAAAAAATACCAGTTATTTCACTGAATGCAAGTGGTTTAGAAAAAAATCCTGGGTTTAAGTTTACCCTTACAATGTTAGATAATCTTATGAGGGGATTAGTTTATGGAGATTTATTGATGAGGGTGTTATATAGGGTGAGACCCTATGAGAAAATAGTAGGAGCAGCTGATAGACTATATGAATATTGGGTGGGAAGATGCCAGAAATCACTAATAGATGGATCTAGGAAGAATTTTATCCAGAATATCTATGGAATTGTTAAGGATTTTGACAACCTTGAAATTTATGATAGTTTAATTAAACCAAGGGTAGGAGTCGTAGGAGAAATTCTAGTTAAATTTCATCCTACAGCCAATAATAATATTGTTGAATTTTTAGAAGATGAAGGAGCAGAGGTAGTTGTACCAGACTTAATTGATTTTTTACTATATTGTGCTTATAATCATGAGATAAAATATAAAGACCTATCAGGAAGCTATAGTAAAATGATACTCAGTAATGGAGCAATAAGACTAATTGAATTTTATAGAAGGGAAATGAAAGAGGCTTTAAGTAGAAGTAAAAGATTTGAAGCACCAAAGAATATACATGAAGTAGCAGAGGGGGCAAAGAAACATCTATCATTAGGAAATCAAACGGGTGAAGGCTGGCTGTTAACAGGAGAAATGGTAGAACTTATAGAAAGCGGTGTCAATAATATAGTTTGCTTACAGCCCTTTGCATGTTTACCAAATCATATAACAGGTAAAGGTATGATAAAAGAGCTTAGAAGAACATATCCATTAGCAAACATTGCTGCAATTGACTATGATCCAGGAGCCAGTGAAGTTAACCAGCTTAACCGTATAAAGCTAATGCTTTCCGTAGCATTCAAAAACTTACAAAAAGAAAAAGATTCTGCAATATAAAATAATAATTGACTGAAGTATGTACCATATTTGAGTAAAGGACAGGAGTTAGTCCTGTCTTATCTTATTGCTAAAGAACTCAAACATTTTTCACCCCAAATTAAATAGCTAAAAAAGAGTAAAATAGAGTACTAGAAGGAAAATTAAAACTATTACCAATAAAATTTTAGAATCAAGAATTAAGGTTTTTTTAGACTTAAAAGAATGACCTTAAAATTTGGAACATGGGACTTATAACTTACAACTTGCAACTAAAATGCGTTGTCAGACACCTTTGTCCTAAGTTTTAATAGCCCTGTAGAGAAAAATAATAAGTTTATATTTTACTTGACAAATACTTCTACAAGAAATATTATGATGTGATAAAATACATAAAAGGATTGAACTAAATATGACACAAGAAAAATCATTAATAAGCGGTAACATTTTTAATGAACTAATAAAGCTGGCAATTCCAATAATGGGGACATCATTCCTACAGATGGCTTATAGCATGACGGATATGATTTGGATTGGTCGTGTAGGGAGCAGGGCTGTTGCAGCAGTTGGTACTGCTGGCTTTTTTCCATGGCTTGCTATAGCTTTTATTAGGATATCTCAAATTGGGGCAGAAGTGGGAGTGGCTCAATCGATCGGTAAGGATGATATAAAAGGAGCTAAAGGGTTTGCACGAAGTGCTTTGCAATTAGACTTTATTATAGCTTTATTATATGGAATATTTCTTATATTATTTAGAAAACCTCTAATTGGATTTTTTAAAATAGAGGATGCATATGTTGTAAATAGAGCAATTGATTATCTAAGTATTATTGGATTAGGTACAGTTTTTTCATTTGCTAATCCTGTTTTTACCAGTGTATTTAATGGTGCTGGTAAAAGCAAACCACCTTTTCTAATAAATTCGGTAGGACTAATAGCTAATATGATTCTCGATCCATTACTTATATTTGGAATAGGACCATTACCTGGGTTAGGGGTAAGAGGTGCAGCTATAGCCACTATAACTGCTCAATTAATTGTAACTATAATATTTCTATTGTATGTAAAGAAAGATACCTTATTTCTTTCAGAGGTGAAGTTTTACAATCTTCCAGAATTGATGTATATAAAGAAAATTGTTAAGTTAGGTTTCCCCGCTACCTTACAGAGCGGAATGTTCACAATTTTTGCTATGATTATAGCAAGAATTATTGCAAATTGGGGACCTATACCGATTGCAGTACAAAAGGTAGGTTCGCAAATTGAATCAATATCGTGGATGACAGCCCATGGATTTGCCACAGCCTTAAGTGCCTTTGTTGGGCAAAATTATGGTGCGGGTAAAATAAAGCGTGTCTATAGAGGGTATTTTACAGCACTGGGTATTATGAGTATTATAGGAGTATGTACATCTTTACTTCTAATTCTTTTTGCAAAGCCTATATTTACCATATTTATTCCTGAAGATAAAGCAATTGTTCAGGGTGTCATCTACTTAAGAATTTTAGGAGTTTCTCAATTTTTTATGTGTATTGAAATAACCACTACTGGAGCCTTTAACGGTCTTGGGAAAACTTTACCACCATCTTTGATTAGTATTATATTCACTGGACTGAGGATACCCGCAGCGTTAATGCTTTCTAAGCCTGAAATATTAGGACTTAATGGAGTCTGGTGGAGCATTAGCTTAAGCAGCGTAATCAAAGGAATAATTTTAGTTATTTGGTTTGGTATTGTAATTCGTAAGCAAAAGATAACTGAAGATAATAATTTGGAACCATAGAGTGGAAGTTTAGCTATTTAATAAACTTGTATAGAGATAAACAACTTTAAGATTTAATAAATTTCAAAGAAAAAATGTAGAAGACTTCATTATTTTCTTTGAAATTTATCTTATATTATATAACAAAAAATAATTGAGACTATTTATTTCTTTAAACTGATTTTTGTTTAAGATATTGTACTAGAACCTTATCAAGTATTTGACTTATCTCAATTATTTCAGGAGCGCTTATATCTCCTTTAGTTTCAATAAGCTTATGCATTTTAGCCCTTAAAAATTTTATCCTTTTTTCTAAGGTATTTAAATTTTCGTTAGAATTTATTGAAGTCATTTGCATCATCCTTTGATATAGAATTATAATTTAATTATACCCAATATTTAAGTCAAATTATGTCAAAAAAAGAAATTTAGATAAATAAAAAAATAAATTGGTAAAAAAATCCAATAAAACTTTAAAATATTACAGAAACAACCAATAATACTTCTGACATTTAAGGATTTTGTGATAAATAATAAATCAATGATAAAAAAATGGCATTTCAACAAATGTTTATAAAATATACAATAGCTGTAAGATTATAACATATTTTTATTAAATTTTCAAACCTTTTTTGCTTTCAAGATAATTGGATGTTAGAAAAAACTAATATAGAGTTTTCCGATATTTACTCATAAATGGTATAATATAAATATGCGTCCATAGATCTTAGGTTAAGTTAGCATTTATAAGTCAAGGAATCACATATAATATATATATGTTATAATATCATGAAAAAATAGAGGGGATATTTATGAATACGAATATAAGAATTAGTGATTTTAAGCTAGGAGATTTTATAGAAGGATTTTTTATTATAAAATCCATGAATATAAAAACTTCGAGTAATAACAAAAACTTTATTGATTTTAATCTTGTAGATAAAACTGGAGAAATTAATGCTAAATTATGGGATTCGAATAAAGATGATGAAAAAAAATATTCAGAAGGAAAATTAGTTAAAGTAAGGGGAAATGTATCAGAATGGCAGGGGAAGCTGCAGTTGAAAATCATAAAGATAAGACCTGCTAATGACGAAGATAATTTGGTTATAGATGATTATGTACCCTCTGCACCAGAAAAAACTGAAATTATGTATGAAAAAATATTAGATTATATAAGGGAAATAAATAATAAAGATATCCATAATATTGTAAGCTATATATTTAAAGAAAGTAAAGAAAAACTTATGTTTTATCCTGCAGCAAAATCAAATCATCATGCAATTCTTGGTGGATTGCTTTATCATATTTTAACAATGCTTAGGACAGCTGAAAAGCTATGTGAAATATATACCTTTTTAGATAAAAATTTATTATTTGGCGGGGTAATACTTCACGATATTGCTAAACTAGAAGAGATGGACTCTAATGAACTAGGGATAGTTTCATCCTATACTAGTGAAGGTGAATTGTTAGGTCATATAATTCAAGGTATAAATAAGATTGAAAAGGTCTCAGAGAAGCTAAATACCGATAAGGAAATAACTACCTTGCTTCAGCATATGATTCTTTCCCATCACTATGAGCCAGAGTTTGGGAGTCCCAAAAGACCGATGATTCCAGAGGCTGAAATTTTACACTATTTAGATGTAATAGATGCTAGGATGTTTGATATGAAAAGGACGTTAGAAAGCACTAAACCAAAAGGGTTTTCTGATAAAATTTGGACTCTTCATAATAGGAGGTTATATAAGCCATCATATCAAAACCTGAATGAAGAATGATATATACCGTTATATCAGCTTATTATGTATAGAACTTTGGGAAGTAGGTAACAATATTCAATAAATTTTTAATAAATCTTCAAAAAAAATTTTGACAAAATATGATTTTTTAAGGTATTATTATTAGTAAAGTGAATAAAGCTAATGGCTATGATAAGGAGAGTAGTATAGATTATACTTTTTCAGAGAGATAATCCATGGCTGGAAGATTATCAATGTATATCTTTATGAAAATCACCTTTGAGCCAGATATCTGAAACCTTGCAGGGTATTAAGGTATCTCGCTGATGAGCGTTAAAATAAATAAGTGATAGGATTTACCTATAATTTGGGTGGTACCGCGGAAAAATTTTCGTCCCTAAGTCTGTTAGCTTAGGGATTTTTTGATTATAACTTATTTTTAAATTTAACCTAGTGGCTAGTTTTTATTAGACCTAAAAGGAAGACCATAACACTTGCAACCAATATGGAAAGGGTGGAAATATGAGAAAATTTGAAGAATTATTGAATAAGTCAGTTAGTGAAAATGAAAAAGAAATATCTAAATTCTGGGATGAAATTGATATTCTTAAAAAAAGTGTAGAAACCCGTGAGGGTGCAAAATCCTTTGTGTTTTATGAAGGACCTCCAACAGCTAATGGAAGACCAGGTATCCATCACGTGATATCTAGAACCTTAAAGGATTCGGTTTGTAGATATAAAACAATGCAGGGATATCAGGTAAAGAGGAAGGCTGGATGGGATACCCATGGACTACCAGTTGAAATTGAGGTTGAGAAGCAGCTAAACCTTAATAATAAGCAGGAAATAGAAGCGTATGGAATTGATAAGTTCAATGAAAAGTGTAGAGAGTCTGTTTTTAAATATGAAGGTCTATGGAAAGAAATGACTAAGCGAATGGCTTATGCGATAGATCTTGAAAATCCATATATTACTCTTGATAATAATTACATTGAAAGTGTATGGTGGATTTTAGACAAGTTTAATAAAGAAGGGTTTATATACGAGGGACATAAGATTCTTCCATATTGTAGCAGATGTGGAACAGGATTAGCAAGTCATGAGGTTGCTCAAGGATATCAGGAAATCAAGAGCAACACTGTTGTAGTAAAATTCAAAGTAAAGGATAAAGAAAATGAATACTTCCTTGCATGGACAACTACTCCATGGACTTTAGCATCAAATGTTTGTTTGACTGTTAATCCAGATGTAGACTATGTGAAAATAAAGGCTGATAATGGGGAGATTTATTATTTAGCAAAAGAACTTGTTTCTTCCGTTGTCGAGGAAGAATATGAGGTTTTGGAAGAATATAAGGGCAAAGATTTAGAATATATGGAATATGAACAACTAATGCCTTTTGTTAAGACAGACAAAAAAGCATTTTTTGTGACACTTGCTGATTATGTAACTACTGAAGATGGTACTGGTATAGTTCACTCTGCTCCAGCCTTTGGTGAAGATGACTATAATACTGGTATGAAATATGGTCTTCCTGTACTTCAACCAGTAAATGAAGAAGGAAAATACACCGCAACGCCTTGGGAAGGTATGTTCGTTATGGATGCCGATGTTGAGATTATTAAATGGCTTTATAACGAGGGTAAACTCTACAAAAAACAAAAGGTTGCTCATAATTATCCACATTGCTGGAGATGTAAGACACCACTTCTATACTATGCTAAGCCAAGCTGGTATATAGAAATGACTAAGCTAAAGGACAAGCTTATCGAAAATAATAATGGTGTTGAATGGTATCCAGACTATGTTGGAGAAAAGCGTTTTGGAAACTGGCTTGAAAACTTAAATGATTGGGCTATTTCAAGAAGTAGGTACTGGGGGACTCCATTAAATATTTGGAGATGTGATGAGTGTGAACATACTACTAGCATAGGTTCAAGAAAAGAATTAGTAGAAAGGGCAATAGAAGATATAGATGAAACTATAGAACTTCATAGACCATATGTAGATGAAATTCATATCAAGTGTGAAAAATGTGGTTCTACTATGACAAGGGTTAAGGACGTTATTGACTGTTGGTTTGATAGTGGATCTATGCCCTTTGCACAGCATCATTATCCATTTGAAAATAGCGAAAACTTTTTTGAAGAATTATATCCAGCTGATTTTATATGCGAAGGTATAGATCAAACCAGGGGTTGGTTCTACTCATTACTTGCTATTTCAACCTTTGTTACTGGAAAATCTTCTTATAAGAGAGTATTGGTTAATGACCTTATTCTTGATAAAGAAGGTAGAAAAATGTCCAAATCCAGAGGTAATACTGTAGATCCATTTGCATTATTTGACAAATATGGTGCCGATGCATTAAGATGGTATCTACTTTACGTTTCACCTGCTTGGACCCCAACTAGATTTGATGAAGAAGGTCTTAAGGAAGTTCAAAGCAAATTCTTTAGTACAATTAAGAATGTATATAATTTCTTTGTATTATATGCAAATACTGATGGAATAGACCCTAAGGAATTCTTTGTTGAATATAAGGATAGACCGCAAATAGACAGATGGATACTATCAAAATTCAATAGTCTTTTAAAAAGTGTTTCAGAAGACTTGGATGTATTTGACTTGACAAAGGCTGTAAGAAAGATACAAGAATTTGTAAATGAAGATCTCTCAAACTGGTATATAAGACGTTCACGTAGACGTTTTTGGGCTACTGAACTTACTGAGGATAAAAAAGCTGTTTATAATACAACCTATGAAATATTAGTAGGGATAAGTCAAATGGTAGCTCCTTTTGCTCCATACTTATCAGAAGAGATATATAAGAAGCTAACAGGAGAATTATCTGTTCATATTAGTGATTATCCGACTACAAATGAAGCCTTAATAGATAGTCATTTAGAAGAGAAAATGGATCTTGTTAGGAATTTAGTAAAGCTAGGAAGGGCTTCTAGAGAAGCAGTTAGAATTAAGGTTCGTCAGCCTATACAAAAGGTTCTTATTGATGGTAAATATGAAGAGCTTATATCAGATTTAATTTCTCTTATAAAAGAAGAGTTAAATGTTAAAGAAGTAGTATTTGCTAAGGACTTAAAAGAATTTATGGACTTTAGCTTAAAACCTAATTTCAAAGTTGCTGGACCGAAGCTTGGCAAGAAGATAAAAGCCTTTGGCAAAGCATTAGCAAGCCTAGATGCTTCAGCAGTAGTTCCTAAGCTAGAAAAAGGTGAAGCTATAACTATTGATTTAGATGGAGAAGATTTTGAAGTTACAAATGAACTTGTAAAGATAAATATTTCTGCTAAGGAAGGCTTTACAGTAGAAATGGAAAATAATTTATTTGTAATTTTAGATACTACATTAAGTGAAGAACTAGTTAACGAAGGATTTGCTAGAGAATTTATTTCTAAAGTACAGCAGCTTAGAAAGAATAATGGTTATGAGATGATGGATAATATCAAGATTTACTTTGATGGGGACGATGAAATATCTAAAGCTGTAGAAATCCATAAAAACTATATTATGGAAGAAACATTGGCGGTAAGTATTGAAAGAGTTTCAGATGACAGCTTTGAAAAGCAGGACTTAAACGATCATGAGACAGGAATAAAATTAGAGAAAGTTAATAGTTAACTGTTACTATTTATTTTATACAGCAAGAACGGTTAATACCGTTCTTGCTGTGTTTAGAGATATAATAAAAAGGGTACTAAAGTAAAAGAATAATATAATTAAGAAGGCAGGGGGAAACAATGTTTAAGTGGAAAGAATTATATTCGTGTAATATTAGTAAAATCGATGATCAGCATAAAAAGTTATTTGAAATTGGATATAAATTATCGGATTTAGTTCGTTCAAAGGACGATTTAGATCATTACGATGAAATCATTGAACTTATAAATGAGCTGACAAAGTATACTATATATCACTTTGAAACTGAAGAAAAATTAATGGAGGAATATGGATTTAATGGATTAGAAGAACATAAAAAAACACATAAAGCCTTTGTTGATAAAATAAGTCAAATTAATATTAGTGTCATAGATGAGGAACAAAAAAGAGTTATGATGGAAATACTTGTTTTCATTGCGGATTGGATAGAAGACCATATTTTAAAGGTTGACCATATGTATAAAGATTTCCTAAATGAAAAGGGAGTATTTTAAGTCAGAAGGGACAGAGGGGACGGTTCTTCTTGACTCAAAAAGAGCCGCCCTTTCTGTCTCATTTATGTTTACGATATATTTTTTCCTTTTGAGTTTTTCTTATATTCTCAATATCCTCCCAAGTAGAAGAATTCCCTTTAAATCTATGGACGGAGTTAATGTACTCAACTTCTTTTTTGATTTTAATATAATTATTAAACTTATCTTGAGAAATAACTCCAGATTTAATAGCTTCTCTAACCATACATCCAGGTTCATTGGTATGAGTACAGTTTCTAAATTTACACATCTTCACTAAATCTTCAATATCATCATAAACATCTTCTAATACATTATCTTCACACCATGGAATCACATTAATCAATCCTGGTGTATCAATGATTAACCCACCAGAATCTAAAATGATTAAATTTTTAAAAGTAGTAGTATGTCTACCTCTTAAATCTTTCCCTGAAACCGAATTGGTTTTCATTATATTTTTTCCTGCCAAATAATTGATTAGTGTAGATTTACCTGCTCCAGATGGGCCAATAAAAACTGAAGTTTTGTTATAATTAAAATATATTTTCAATTTCTCTATACCAATAAGCTTAGTAGTACTAATAGGAAATATCTTGATATTCTTGTAATATGTTTTGAAATCTTTGATTACTTGTAAATCTTCTAAAACGTCAATTTTACTTAAAAGCAATATAGGTGTAATATTTTCATTTCGACATATTAATAAGAATTTATCAACATTGATTTTTGATGTTATGTTATCCATAGGAATAATAATAAAAGCATAATCAATATTTGCAGCTATAATTTGCTCTTCTACTTTTCTACCGCGACATTTACGAGAAATTTTATTTTTTCTCTTTAACACGTAAGTTATAACACATTCATCATCAGATACATTATTTATCTTAACCCAGTCCCCTATACAAGGCAAATCAGAATTATCTAATGCTCTATTGAGCAGATTACCAGCTATTACTCCTGTTTTAATTCCATCTTTAGTCACCACTTTAAATCGTTTGCCATAGTCAGTAATTATTCTTCCAACATCTTCTTCAGGAAACTTACTATATTCAAACCATCCAAGTTTATTTAACCAGCCCATAAAATCCTCCTTAAAAAATCATATAATATATTTTCATAATAACCTAATTCATAAAATGATTTTTTTTTAATAAATTTTAATTATATCTTCTAAATGACATGGCAACAATTTTATTTTTTTGGGTAAGGTTGATTCAAGATTTAAAATGTTCAAAATCTTCTTCCAGTGTTTTTATTACTTGTTTCTTATTAATCAGTACAATTAATAAAAAAACACCACCCATAAACATCGTTGTAACTGTAGCAGATACATAATCATATAGAAGTGCTATAAAAAATTGTCCAAGTGGTGCTGCAATCATACAAGAAGCATTTAATATAGCAGAGACTCTACCCATTTTTTCTAGAGGAACAATTTTTTGAAAAATAACCACTAAAGCAATATTTGAAATGCTGATAAAGAAAATTAATAAAAATTCTAAAACAATAAATAAGTAATATAACTGATTTTTAGTAAATACTCCTTTAAAAACGCTAGAAACTACCAATCCCATTAGAAATATAGTTAAACTAGCATATATCATTCCCATAATCATCCATCTAAATCTAAATATTTAGAACCATTGTATAAATATATAAAACAATTTCAATTATTAAAAGTGATGATTTGAAATAAATTATTACAATATAATTTACCCTCAAAAATTAGCCCCTCTGCATAATCAGTACTTATTAAACTGCCATAATATCTATCTCTATTCTTCATATGCTTTAAAAACTTATGATTCAAAATTGTTGATTGAAAATAGTTATTTAAATCAAACTGACTAGAAAAGGATGCTATAGCTTTTTGTTTCTGTTCATAAACATCTGAAATATCTACCAATAAATTTGGCATTATTTGATTACTTGCAGGATAAAAAACAGATTTGCACAACGATGCACAGGATATTTTGGATATAAATTTGCTAAAGCTGCTTTAAAGATAGCATCTTTAATTAAAAGACCTGCCTCTCTATGATCTGGATTTTTATCAACATAATATGGTGCCAAGATTATAGTAGGTTTATATTTTCTAATAATTTCTACAACTTTTATAAGTTGTTCATTAGATAAATGATTAATACAAGTATCATGTATATTTAAATTTTCTTTTATATGAACTCCCAGAATTTCACTTGAATTTAAAGCTTCTTTCTCCCTTTGTTGAACATCTCCATTTGTAGATTTTTCACCTTTAGTCAAGTCAATAATACCAATCTTATATTTTGAACTATGCTTTAATAAAATTCCACCAACGAAAAGTTCAGCATCATCAGGATGTGGTGAAAAACATATTAAATTTAGCATTTCAACCTCCTACATTATATTACACTTTAAATTGATTTAATATTTGAATTAAATTTGTTTCTTGGAATCTAATTGAATTTTTTAAAGCCTCTTTTTTCAACTGCTTATACCAGTCATAATTATTTAATAAATAGTTCAACTCATCTATAAAGCAGTTGATATTTAAATAATCATCAATAATGACTTGTCCATCTCCCATAGCTTCTTTTATTCCACCTACATTACTAGCTATAACTGGTACCTGATTAATATTAGCTTCAATAATTATTCTACCAAACCCCTCATGACAAATGGATGGTACCAATAAAACTTTACTTCTAGCATAAATTGGTTTCATATCCACAGTATGTGGCGTAATAATTACATTAGGATATCGTTCTAAAATCTGTAAATACTTTCTTTCAATAGGATACCAACTTTCAACAATTTCAAAAATTTTATTTTTAAAATAATTTACAGGCTGTATTACTATTTCTATACCTTTTTCCTTTATTGGATTTACAAAAAGTATATTCTTTTCTTTTTTAATTTTAATACCTTTAAATTTATATTTTTCATTCGTGATTAATGGATAACAAATGTGAGATTTTTTTGATCTGTTTTTGGTAAGCTATCATAAATAAAACGTGATATACAAATAATACCTTTAATATCTCTAATATAATCTTTCATGATAATTTTAATTTCCTTTAAAAGCAACTTCTCATCATAACTATGCATAAATAAAATAACTGGTATACCCACCGCAATAGACTTTTTAATTACATCAAGTGATCCAGATAGTTGAGTAAATATAACATCGGGTTGAATTTTTTTGATGCAGTCTAATGCATAACGATTGTAAAATTTCTTAGAATTAAAAAATATTTTCAAATAAATATCTTTTACATATTCTACAGTATCTACAATGCGATTACATAATCTTTTAGAAAACCAATAATTCTCCTTGCAATTTATTGAAAGGCATTCGTATTGTGAAAACGTTAAATATTTTAAAAACTGATCTATTGTCTCCTCTGCTCCACTGATATGATAAGGATATATCCCTCCTGTATTAATAAAAAGTATTTTTTTCATGATATAATACTCCTTGATTAATTGCAAATTCTATCATTCTTCCCATATATTCATAAATACAATTTAACGAATAATATTTGCTCAACTTCTCATATAAAAATTTAGAAAACTCTTTAATAGTCCTTTCTTTTTCTGAAAACTCATTAAAGTATTGTGCAAACATTTCTGGTGGAATTTTATTTTGAATATCGAAAATTTGATTTTTATTGATTAAATTATCTAGTTGATAAAATAAAAAAGTAGTCTTGAGTTTTCTTGAATCAATTTTAAAATATGACATTTTACTATTAAGAAAGCTATATGGCATAAAATTCAAAAAAATTGCATAATGATATCTATAATCATTTGATATTCTAATTCCTTTATTCTGACTTTTAATGTGGAAAACTGTACCTAGAAATGGTGTTGCAAAATATCTTGAAGTTAAAAAGTAAAACTCTTTTTTCTTTAACGCTTTAATATCTCTATAAGTCTTCAATAGAGAATGTAATGTCTCACCATCATAAAAACACATTAATAAAAATTCAATCATTTCAAATCGAAATTCTTTTAATAGTTGATACGTTTTAATGAAATAAGTTTGAGAATTTTTCTTGTTCATTCTGTTATATAAATCTTCATCACTAGTCTCATATCCTAACTCAAAACCTTTACATCCTGCTTCTCTGATAAGTGGAAGTAAATGCTGATGTTTCATAATAATTTCAGGTCTAGACAAACAAATCCAATTAATCTTTATCTCTCTTTTTAAAATTTCACGAGAAAAAAATTCCACCCATTTTTCATTTAGAAGCAAATTATCATCATAAAAATGAAAACTTCTTATGCCATATTTTGAAATAATAGTTTCTATTTCTTCAATTACTAAATTAACATCTCTATATCTAACATTATGCCCCCAAGTTAAATAGGTAGAACAAAATTCACAATTAAATGGGCATCCCCTTGAGGCCATAATTGGCAAAGCTTTGTTTACTCTATCAACATGAATATTTTCATTATAAAGTTCTAAATTAACACAATCCCAATCAGGTATACTTAACTCATTAATATTTTTATAAACAAAAGGTCGAACTTTTGTATTTAATTGTCTATTTTTAACAATTAAACCCTCAATATCATCTATATTCCCTCTCTTATTGAACAAAGCATCTATCAATTTTCTTAACGGAACTTCACCTTCACCTACAATACAAAAATCTGCACTGGCGTCTAAAAAACTTTCTGTTCCACAGCTACATGATTACCACCACAAACAATTTTAGCATCTGTATTTTCTTTAATAAATCTAATTAATTTAAGAGTACTAGGGACTTGCATAGTCTTTACAGTAATAGCAATCAAATCTGGAGCTAATCTTTCAACTCTCTCTTTTGTTGATTCAATATCTAATTTTTCTGCTAAAGCATCAACATAAAATAATTGATAATTTTTATTGAAATTTCTTTATTTCCCACTAAAAATTTAATGATGACTTTTTTTGTGGGGTAACCTTAATATGACAAACACAAGAGTTTTTTGAATCCTAATTATACCATTTTATTTGTCTGAAAAATTTATATATTTCAACTGACAGTAAAAGTTTTTCCTAATGCCAATAAAACTGGTGCATCTAAATCATCAACTTTGATTTCTGATCCTTTAGGAATAAATGATAAAATTAATTCATCACAAATCATTCCAAGTTTTTCACTTAATTCTTTTTTTTGATCTGTTGTTAACTCTAATGTAGCAGGTGACATGTTATATTCCTCCTTTCTATATTTATGAATTATTTAAGACACTCTTGTATTGTCATTCATGTATATAGCAATACATATAATTGGTATATATTTATTATATTATAATTAAATTGTATAATTATAAATATTTTCATTAAACATTTAATTACAATTCAAATTTTTGTTCTACCACGTTTTTATGTCAGATATAAAATGGCTTGATACAATAATAGAAGCACGAAGCAACTATTGCGGTAGAAGGATAATTAGAGGTATGATGCTTGAAATGGGTCTAAATATTATTAGAATGTAAAATAAAAAAGCAAAAATAATTTCAAACCCTTCCCCTCTGTCTCTTATTTTTTTTGTAACATATCTAAAATATTGGAATATTCTAGTAGTGAGGACTAAAATAGTGTTTTGAGAGGTGTTGAGATAATGTTCGGTTTTTTTGACTTCTATCCCATGAAATTATATAGAGGTGGCTTATTTAGAAGAAATACTTTACCTGTAGATGTAACCTATGCTCGTATTTTCCATGCATCTCCCGACGCACCGCCTGTAGATGTATACTTAAATAATAAACCTATAGTTTCAAATTTAAGCTATAGAAGTTTTACAGAATATCTCCCATTGGCACCTGGAGTATATAATGTTAAGGTATTCCCAGCAGGCACAATTAGGAATCCAGTTATAAATACTAATATTAATGTACCAGCAAATACTATATTGACGATAGCAGCTACTAATGAGCTAGAAGATATTAGCTTATATGCTATAGAGGATACACCTATGTCTGTACCACAAGATAAAGTATATTTGAGATTTGTACACCTATCACCAAATGCTCCTAGTGTTGATGTTAGATTACCAGATGGTAAGAATATATTTGAAGATGTAGAGTATAAAGAGGTTGCAGATTACAAACTTATAGACCCGGGAACATATACATTAGATATATATGGTGCAGGAACAGATAAAAGAGTTTTATATGTTCCAAACATAAACTTAAAGCCCAATAGATTTTATACAGTGTACGCCATAGGGCTTTTAGGAGAAAGCCCACCATTACAAGTAGTTATTCCTTTAGATGGTAACTCCTATATAAAAGTAAGGTAATGAGATTTTAATCGAGTAGAATCTAAAACCGCCGTAAGGCGGTTTCAGGCTGTTGACAAACCCGAATTTCTTCGTTGTTGCTTCAAAGGAGAATGCTCACGTATTTCTGTATACGCTCCGCTTGCTCCTTTTCAGCACGCCTCGAACTTCAGCTTTCTCAAAAGCCTGCTATCTTGTTGACTTTGTCAACAATCTAAAACCGCCGTAAGGCGGTTTTAATTTTAAAACATTTTTTGTATGAAATTATAAGACTTAAACAAAGTGAATTTAAGAGGAAATTTAAACTATTGACAGTGAAATTTTAGAGCTTTTTTGGATGCTTATGAGAATGTCCCTAAAACTTGGAACTTACAATGCATCAATTGATGCATTGTTATCATATATTACAAAATTATTACAAATAACAAAATTAGTTGTAAATATTGCCAATAAATAATATACTAGACATGCAAATAAATTTTTATGGTAGGAGGTCGTATTAATGAAAACTAAAAGATTTATTGTAGGTAATAGTAATAGAGTTTTCAGTAAAATTTATATAATGAATATACGACCTAGGACTATCAATATTGATTGTTAAATTTTTTTGAACAATACAATAATTAATAAAGCATAGCCATAGGTTTGTATATTAACCTATGGCTTTTATTTTAAAGAGTTAGGAAGAATAATATATCTATACAAAATATTATTCTTTGAACTTCACCAACTAAAGCCATGGGTATAACTGCCTATGGCTTTTTTATGTATTAAAGGAGGTAGACAATGGTGATTAAATTTTAGAAGATTTATTAAGTGTCAATAAAAGGGATATTTCATGACAGAATTGGGGGAGAAAGAAATGAAGAAGATAAAGCTTCTACTTAAATTTATGAAGGGAAACAGACTGTTATATTTCGGAGCAGTATTAGCTATAGGAGTTGCTACATGCTTTGAGATATTAATTCCTCTTGTATTAAAAATAACGATAGATTCTATTATAGGGGATAAACCCATGGATTTACCTAATCGGATATTAACCATTATTAATACACATGGTGGAAAAACAATGCTTGCTTGGAACCTTTGGTTTTGTGGAGCAATTATAATAATTTTAACAATAATAAATGGTGTTTTTATATATTTCAAAGGAAAGTGGTCGGCTGTAGCAGCTGAATCTGTTGCTAAGAATGTTAGAGAAAAATTATATGATCACCTACAGCATTTACCTTTTGATTATCACATAAAGGCTGAAACAGGAGATTTAATCCAAAGATGCACATCAGATGTTGAGACTATCAGAAGATTTTTAGCTATTCAATTTGTTGAAATTGGTCGTGTTCTATTCATCTTGATATTTTCTATAGGTATAATGGTTTCACTAAATATGACTATGACTTTAATAGCAATATCATTAGTTCCCATAATTTTTATATTTACCATGGTATTCTTTTATAAGGTTCAAAGGGCTTTTAAGCTATCAGATGAATCGGAAGCAAGATTATCGACGGTATTACAGGAAAATTTGAGTGGTGTCAGGGTAGTTAGGGCTTTTGGAAGACAAAAATACGAGGTAGATAAATTTGATAAAAGAAACAGGGAATATAGAGATGTAACCTATAGATTAATACGTCTACTTGCTTGGTTCTGGTCATCCTCTGATCTTCTGTGTTTTATGCAAATAGGAGCAGTATTAGCTTTTGGAGCTTATTTTGCTACAAAGGAAATAATAACCCTAGGAACTCTAGTTGTATTTATTAGTTATGAAAGGAAGTTGATTTTTCCAATAAGGCAGCTTGGAAGAATACTTACTGATTTAGGTAAATCATTAATATCAATAGAACGTATAAACGAAATTCTGGAAGTAGAGATTGAAGATGGATTAGATGAAGGAAGAAAGCCAGAAATAAAAGGAGAAATTGAGTTTAAGGATGTTTGTTTTAAGTATGATGAAGATAGAACAATATTGAAGGATATTTCCTTCAAGGTTAAACTTGGAGAAACAATAGCAATACTAGGAGCAACAGGAAGTGGTAAAACGTCGTTAGTTAATCTATTACTAAGATTGTATGATTATGACAAAGGTAACATAAAGCTTGATGGGATAGAGCTTAGAGATATAAATAAAAAATGGCTTAGACAGAAGGTAGGTATAGTACTACAAGAACCATTTCTGTATTCTAAGACATTAAAAGAAAACATTGGGATTACTAAAGAAAAGATAAAAGACGCAGAAATATTTGAGGCTTCAAAAATTGCATCAATACACGATGTAATATTAAATTTTGAGAATGGCTATGAAACATATGTAGGCGAACGTGGAGTTACTCTTTCAGGTGGGCAAAAGCAGAGAATTGCAATTGCTAGAACCATAATTAAAAAATCTCCAATATTAATATTTGACGATTCATTAAGTGCTGTTGATACTGAAACAGACTTAGCCATTAGAAGGGCTTTAAAAGCCAGAAAAGAAAGAACTACTACTTTCATTATCTCTCATCGTATTACTACATTATCTGAGGCAGATCAGATATTGGTTTTAGAAGATGGTAAAATAATACAGTCTGGTAGGCATGAGCATCTAATTAAAGAAGAAGGACTGTATAAGCGTGTTTGGTTACTACAAAATTCTCTTGAAGAGGAACTTGAGGAAGAAATAAAAACTTATGACAAGGATAAATTAGAAGAGGCTGCATCATAGGGAAAAATCTTAGAAAGGATAGATATAGATGAATAAAATTAGAGAGCAGGATTATCATAAGGGGTTTGATTTAAAGATTTGGAATAAATTGTTATGTTTTACAAAAATATATAAAAAGAATTTGATTGCAATTGGAATCATGATGGTTATATTAGCAGGCATAGATGTAGTATTCCCAATGTTGACCAAATATGCAATTGATAGTTTTATAGTTCCTAAAAAATTAGAAGGTTTGAAGGGTTTTATTTTGGGGTATAGTTTATTAGTCATTTTTCAGTCAGTTGTGGTATGGAAGTTTATTGAGGAAGCAGCAAGGGTAGATATGGGAATCTGCTATGATATAAGAAAGGCAGGCTTTAAAAGGCTTCAGGAGCTATCTTTTTCATATTTTGATAGAACTCATATAGGCTGGATAATGGCACGTATGACTTCTGATACTAGCAGACTTGGAGATACCATTGCATGGGGACTTGTTGACCTTATTTGGGGAATTGCTGTAATGATTGCAATATCTTGTGTAATGCTGTATATGAATTGGAAACTTGCATTGATAGTTCTAACAGTAGTTCCATTTTTAGCGATTATAAGTGTGTTTTTTCAAAAGAAAATTTTAAATGCATTTAGAGAGGTAAGAAAGACTAATTCTCGCATAACAGGAGGATTTAATGAAGGTATAATGGGTGCTAAGACCACAAAAACTTTAGTTAGAGAAAGCAAGAATCTAGAAGAGTTTAGCCATATTACTAGTGAAATGTATAGCTCATCAGTTAAAGCAGCTATATTTTCTTCAATGTATTTACCTGTAGTGATAACACTGGGAAGTATAGGGACAGCTTTAGCTTTATGGCGTGGAGGAGAAGGTGTAGTATTTGGAGATTTAAGCTATGGTACACTTGTGGCATTTATCACCTTTACAATACAGTTTTTTGAACCAGTTAGAGAACTTGCTAGAATATTTGCTGAGCTTCAATCGGCTCAAGCTTCAGCAGAAAGAATTATTTCTATGATTGAAACTGAACCAGATATTAAGGATGATTCTGAAATAATTAGGATTTATGGAGATGTTTTCAGACCACGAAGAGAAAATTGGGGAAATATAAAGGGAGATATAACCTTTAAAAATGTGTCATTTGCCTATAAAGAAGGAGAGAAGGTTTTGGATTCTTTTAATCTTAATGTAAAAGCAGGTGAAACAATTGCGTTAGTTGGAGAGACTGGTTCAGGAAAGAGTACAATAGTAAATCTAGCTTGTCGCTTCTATGAACCAACTGAAGGAGAAATATTGATAGATGGAGTTAATTATCAAGAAAGATCTTTGCTATGGCTTCACTCTAATCTAGGATATGTCCTGCAAACCCCCCATCTTTTTAGTGGAACAATAAGGGAAAACATATTATATGGACGATTAGATGCAACGGATGAAGAAGTAATAAGAGCTGCTAAACTAGTTAATGCCCATGATTTTATAATAAAGATGAAGAAAGGATATGATACTGAGGTTGGTGAAGAAGGAGGCAGGCTTTCCACTGGAGAAAAGCAGCTGATATCCTTTGCTAGGGCAATATTGGCTAATCCAAGAATATTTATACTAGATGAAGCCACATCCTCAGTTGATACTGAAACAGAACAACTTATACAAAATGCAATTAGAAAAGTTTTAAAGGGTAGAACCAGCTTTATAATCGCCCATAGATTATCTACTATTAGAATGGCTGATAGGATCCTAGTTATTAATAAAGGAAAGGTTGGCTTTGTAAACTTAATATGAAAAAATAGTACAATGTTTTATAGAATTACTTCAGATTGCTTTAAATTTCGCCTGAAGGATGATAAAAGTTCG
>NZ_FRAG01000098.1 GCF_900142245.1 Paramaledivibacter caminithermalis DSM 15212
TACTTCATTTTGTGATATCTCCCCCTTTTCTGCAAATACAAAGGCTGTACTTGCTGCTATTAGGGTTATAGTGATTAGCATTGATATTATTTTTTTCATAAAAAATCTTCCTTTCCTGAACTTTTTTTGGTTTTATTATTTATATAAAGCTTATATACTAATAAATATAATACATTTTTTGTAAAAATTGTGTAGAAATTTGTAAATGCTTGATTTTTTTTGTGTTCTTAGTATTGTTTTTTAGATATTACCTAATTACTACACATACCCAGAACATAAAAAAAGGTCAAAAAAATCGTCACTCTTGACTCAAATATTCCTAAAGTGTTTTTTTATATGACAAATGAAACGTCCCCTTGTCATGCCCTTGTCATGCGTCCCCTTATCATGTCATCACCTGACAAATGAAACGTCCCCTTGTCATCACCCCAATCGTCACCCTTATCACAATCCAAATCTTTAAACATTGATTAAAGAGATTTATCTATGAGAAAATCTCCATCTTTTCAATTCTATCAAAGGCTTCCTTCAGCTGATCTAAGCCCACAGTAACTGCTATTCTAATATACCCTTCTCCACAGGCTCCAAAAGCATTTCCAGGAAGAACTAATACATGGGCATCACGTAATATCTTATCAGCAACCTCTATTGAACTTAGTCCTGTTTTCTTAATATTAACAAATAAATACAAACTCCCTCTCGGTGGTAAAGTAGACATATTGGGGATATCTTTAATTCTCTCATACGCATAAAACATTCTTTTTTTATATTCTTCAACTATAGGGGGTTGTATTTTATCCCTCATTCTTAAAGCATGTAAAGCAGCTCTTTGAGAAATAGAAGGTGCTGTAAATACATTATTCTCATTTACATCCTTCATAGTCTGTATTATAAAGTCTGGAGCCAATACATAGCCTACACGCCATCCAGTCATGCAATAATCCTTTGAAAAACTACCAATTGTTATGGTTCTCTCCTTCATTCCTGCAATGGTGGTAATTGGAATAAAGGGCTGTTCATAACTAAAGGCAGTATATATATCATCGGCGATAACTATGAGATCATGCTCTATAGCAGCTTTAGCTATTGCCTCCAGTGTCTTTTTACTAAAACAAGTACCTGTTGGATTATTTGGAGTATTTATGATTATCGCCTTGGTTCTATTGGTTATAAGAGCCTTTAATCTATGGATATCTACTTGAAAACCGTCTTCCTCGTCGGTTTCTAATATAACAGGCTTACCCCTAGTTAATTGAATTTGTTGTGGATATGGAGTAAAACAGGGTTCATGTATTATGACTTCATCTCCATCATCTAATATTGATTCTAAAACAAGCCACATAGCATGACATCCACTTGTAGTAATCATACATTCTTCCAGTTGTACATGGTATTTATAAGTATCCTTATAGTATTTACAGATTTCCTCTCTTAATTCTAAGTCTCCTAAAAAATCTGTATAATGTGTATGTCCATTTTTTGCATCCTCAAAGGCAGCACTAATGATCCTCTCATCTGTTATTAAATCAGGGTCTCCTAAGCTAAAATTAATAAGGTCGTCATACTCCCTCATAAGATTTCCACTTTCTCCCATAGGTGTGGAAATATCATTCCAGTATCGCTTTGCTATAAATCTATGCTTCATATCCATCCCTCTTTTATTAATATATCTATTATTTTAATTTAAAATTAATCCGCCACGCTAGTAAATAAAATTTCTGATTTCTAAGATGCCTTAGGGAATTTTAATATTTCATTTGAGTGATTTTTATAAACCTGTTTCTCCCTTAAAATTATATAAAAAACAGGTTTATCACATAAACGAAAAGGAAATATTAAAACTCCCTCGATAAAAACTAGCTCGGTGAGTTAAATTATATAACATTATACTATCCTAAGTTTATAAAAAAAACAAGTAGGAAGAAAAATACAATATTATTTATCTCCTACTCATTTATTTTGTGCTTTGTTAAATATTAACTTTATTTACTTATGTAATGATATTTTCTTCTACTTCCTTCATAAATTCAGGGTCTTCTACTTCTTTACCATAGAATTTAATTACTAGGTAAGACAATCCTAATCCAACAAATAGTGATATCCATGGATTTATACCTAAAACAGCTGCTGGTATATAGCCAACTAATAAAGCGATTATAGCAACTGTTAATGAATAAGGTATTTGTGTTTTTACATGGTCAATATGGTCTGAAGCTGCTGACATAGAACTCATTATGGTAGTATCTGATATAGGCGAACAATGATCACCAAATACTGCTCCAGTAAATACAGCACCTATTGTTGCAAATAAAATTGTTCCTGTATCGCCACCGCTTAATTGATACACCAAAGGAACTGCTATAGGCATTAATATGGCTGTAGTTCCCCATGAAGTTCCCGTTGAAAATGCTATAATACATCCTAAAATAAATACTGCCATAGGAATTATTCCTGCTGCAACCTTTCCTTCTAATATACCAACTAGATACTTAGCTGTTCCTAAATCTTTACATATGCTTCCTATACCCCACGCCAATACTAATACCATGATAGCTATTATTAATGATTTAGCACCATCTATCCATGCTTCCATAGCTTCTTTAAAGTTTAGTATCTTTTGTCCTAGCACTAGTGCAAATGCTACTATTGAACCACAAAATGATGCCCACATCATTGCTACAGCTGCATTTGCATTACCTATTACTTGACGCAGTACACTAGGTGCAAATGGTGTTTGCTTTAATGCGTTAATAAGTTCAGTATCATCTCCTCCGAGTACTGCTCCACGACCATTTATATACAATCCAACAATTACCATAACTATAACTGTTAATACCGGAATAATAGCGTTATAAGCTCTTAGCGGAATATCTTCTTTTATTTCCATTTCTGTAAGTTCCTTAGATGCAAGAGGGGTTGAGCCATCGGCTACAAGCTTACCAGTTTTTCTAGCTCTTCTTTCAGCCTTTAGCATAGGACCATAATCTCTACCAGTAATTGCAATCATAAGAACAAATCCAAGCATTATAATACTATAAAATCTAAAAGGAATTGACTTAACAAATGCTTCATATGCATTCATCTCAAAACCAATAGAAGCAAGGGCATCATTTAAAAGTCCTAGTTCATAAGCTATCCATGTAGAAATAAGTGCCATACTAGCAACTGGTGCCGCAGTTGCATCTGTTAAAAATGCCAACTTTTCTCTAGAGATACGTCGTTTATCTGTTAAAGGTCTCATAGTAGTACCAACTAATAATGTGTTTGAATAATCATCAAAGAAAATTGCAAGTCCCATAGCCCAAGTTGCTACCATAGCACTTTTAGCTGATCTAGCCTTTTCTCCAAGCCACTCAGCTATAGCCTTTGCACCGCCTGACTTTGCAACTATACCAATCATACCTCCAAGCCCAATATCAAAAACTATAATTCCTGCATTCCATTCACTGGCAACTGACCCTGCAATATATTTCTCAATAGTTTTTGCAAAGCCCATGAAAACGTTTCCCTTGTAAATAATAGTAGCCCCCACAAGAATTGCTGCAAATAATGATGGTATTACCTGCTTAGTTCTAAAAGCAAGAATAATTGCTACTAGTGGTGGTAATAATGACCAAATACCATAATGTTCAAGTAAATTTTCCATAAAATCCCTCCCTTTATTAATATATTTTAAGGAGGAACTTCAAAATGCTTCACAACGATTCAAAATAACTCATTTCTATTTTGGAATTTTTTGAATATTTTTTAAGTAGTCTAGAATAGTTGGCTTTGAACAAGTATATTCTCGATAAATTTAATGACATTGACCTTACCACCTGAAACTCTTTTTCCCCTTATATAATCCATTTCCGCCTTAACACTCTCAAAATCAAATAAAGAATTAGAATACTTAACAAAGCATTCATTCATATAATCTTCAATTCCAGTATTTGCAATATTTCTAATACCTTTCATTATGGCTCTACGCATTCTTTGTTTCATGATTTTGGGATTTTCACCGAGTTTCAAGCAAATATCATTTATATCATTTATTATATATCTATCATTTTCATTTTCAATCATATATTGGCAGATTTTAATTATATCATATGAACCCTTTTCTCCTAATATACCAATGCTGCTTAGAATATACTTGATTCTATTAATCTGATTTTCCCTTTCCAATTTGCTTTTTTTATCAGGCTCAAAACCAAGCTTAAGCATTCCCTTTATATTTGAAATAGCTCTAGACATTTCGATTTTTTGTGATACGGATTTAATAACCTTTTCTACTTCAATAATATTGATAGGTTTGGTTATAAAAAATTCAATACCAGAGTTATAGGATTCTGCAATCATTTCCTTATCTGAAACCTGAGAAATAATGATAAAATATATATCAGGGGTAATCTTTCGTATTTCCTTTGTTAGACTTGCTCCATCTTTGTTAGGCATCAGATAATCTATCAAAACAATATCTGGATTGATTTCTAAAATATCCTTTAAAGCCGTGTCACCGTCATAGGAGTATCCCACAACCTCACCAAGCTTTTTTTCCTCAATAATGTCTTGAAGGATTTTCACAATATTTATATCATCATCAACTATATAAAACTTCACCCTATTCACCCTCTATATTATCTCTATCTATTGTAATAATAAATGTTGTACCCTTCCCTAAATTTGATTTAACTTCAATCTTCCCATCGAAATGATCACTAACTAGATTGTTTACAAGAGTTAATCCAACTCCTCGACTTATGTCACCAGTTTCCTTGTCAAACTTTGTAGAAAATCCTGGATTAAATATATAATCCATGTGATCCTCCTTTATACCAACTCCATTATCCGATATATAGATTTTAATTTTCTCATCTTCATCCTCAATAATCAAATTTATATTAGGATTTGAAACATCCTTACATGCTTCAATTCCATTATTAATTAGATTTCTAAGTATAGACATCAAATAGTAGTGATCTTTTACAAAGACATCACATTTTACCTTGTATTTAAACTCAATATTCCAATCTTCATTTTCTATATATTCATTTGTATTAATAGCTAAAATATTCACCATATCTTTGATACTCATTTTTTCGATTTTTAGCTTATTTGTAAAAATTTGCTCTAATCCTTTAATAACACGTATATAATCCTTTTTTATTTCATGGATATCCTTTGACAAATCAAGAATAATATCTTGAAATTCTTTAGGTATATCTTTCTCTGTAGAAAGCCTATATGCTTTGAAGGTTTTCTTCATTATATCTTCAATGTATTTCATGTTTTTATTCATAAAATAGGTTTCACTCTCAAATATAGATGTTAGTAACATAAGTCTTCTATATCTTGCTTCGTGTTCTTGGGTTTTTAAGAATGATCTATACCTTTTAAAGGTTATTATAATAGAAATTACTATTACGCATCTAACTAATGCTATTATAAAAAGTCCCTTTACAATTTTCCCCTCAAGTCCAACTATATGTGTTCTAACACTTATCTCAACTAAATTCGATAAGAAATCACTTGATAATACCGTTATTGCAAATCTAGTCAGGTTCTTATTATCATAGCTAGTATATAGATAGTAAAATACAAAACCATAGGTAAAATAAAAGGCTACATCTGGTGATACTAAATAAATAGATTCTTTAAAATCTCTTATACTTATAAATATAACAAAAATTCTCAAAAGAGGCGATGCTATTCCTGTTATGATACATGTTAAAATTGGATTTAAACTGTGATTTTTATATAAAAGAAGAGGAAGTAAAATAACCGAGAAGGTAATAATAAAACCTTCCACAAAAAAATTAAGGTAAAATTGTGCTCCTATGGAAACTATAATGGCTACGAAAAACATTCTTTTTAGCTGCTGCATAGCATTTATTCTCGCTTTCTTTAACTAATACATATAATGTATTAATAAACCTACATTTTGTTTTCTCAAATAGCCAATGCTTTTGGGGGCATTTGAGAGAACGAAATGTAAATGGTTTATTGCAATTTATATATTAAGATTATAGTTCTACATTTTCTGTATTGCAACGACAAAAAAATACCCATAATTTGAATATTCTACAAATGATATGATTTTCCTCTTTTCCATTGAAAAAATTATATAATTCCAATTTCTATTTCTCTCTAAAAAATATTCTGTAAAAGCAAAGGGGTTTTCGACGGTTTTTAAGTTGTAAGTTTTATGTTCCAAGTTACAAATGCTATTAGCATATTTTTTTTTAAAATAATTTACACCAATATTTTATCAGTAATAATATACATTTGCTCTCTGTGGCTTTAATTCACTCAAATCTAAACATGCAATTTCTTGCAAGAAAGTTTGGGTTTCTTATTAAAAAACTTGTTTTCTGTAATGTTAAAATGCTTATCTATATCTCAAACACCTTATCTAGCCTTGTTAATGTAAATATCTTCATAGCCTGTGGATTATTGATTGAGTGAAGCTTAAAGCTCCTGTCTAGCTCCTTGCGTTTCTTATAAACTCAACTTTCGCAGCACAAAATAGCCAGCTTTTCCTTTAAAACAGTAGGTAGCGAAGCTATAAAATAGTTCATAAACTCATTTAATTGTTTTTTTGTAAGCGATAGCTTTTCAGTTAAAGCATCTTTTAATAAATCTAAGATTAAGCTGATGGATTCAAAGAATTTAATATCTTCCAATTCATCACAACAAAGATAAAATAATCTTCCTAGTGAACGATGGTCAGCACTCTTTCTATTTTCTACAGATAACATGATGTATCTTGTAAATACAATGGTTGTATGAGCTATCATACAGTCATAAGAACGTCCTTGAAATT
>NZ_FRAG01000068.1 GCF_900142245.1 Paramaledivibacter caminithermalis DSM 15212
AAGGTCTATATCTTCTACAGCATTTGGAACTTTATAGTTTAAAGGTATCTCCTTAATCTGAATATTCTCTTTTATAACTTCGTCTGTAAGTACTGTGTATTTACTGATCTCTTTTCCTTCTTTTACAAATGCTACATTAACTTTTGCCATATACTGTTCATCAATCTTACTTCTAATATCCCTTTCAACTTTTTTCATAACTTTAGGAATTTTTATGTTGTTGTAATAAAAAATTAAAGCTGCAATTAAAATACAACTAATAGCTATTATCAATAAATTTTTTTTATTTGTTTTTTTCAATTGTTAATATTCTCCCTTCCATCTAAATATTTTGCTCAAGATTTCCTTCATTCCAGTTTTCTTAAAATTTGCCCCTATCTGATATAAGGAAGCAGCTAATTTTTCTATGCTTTCATCAAATTCTGGATCTTTACCATAGGCTTCTTCTCTATTAGCTAATCCTTCTACTATAAGTTTAAACCTATTAGGTATGAAAAAAATATCTTTAAAATCTAAACTGTATTTCTCTCTTTCAGATAATTCTATATTTTTAAAGCATTTTAATATTTCTTTATTGGAAAGACTTTTAATTTCTATATTCTTATTAATAACTAAACTGAGATTTTTTCTATTACACCTTTTAAGTGTTAATTTATATGGAAGTCCATTTAATGTTGATATCATTTTGTCTGCTACTATAACTCTTTCATCACATAAATACAATATTTCATTTGCAAGCTCCTTATTTAAACAACTTGATATATCGATAATTATTACATTGCTGTCAGAATTTCTAACGATTGTATTTACCATTTCAAAACTTATTTGATATTTAGAATCTCTATGGTCAGTAAAAAGTTTAAGTCTATCTATTTCGATTGTGTAAGGTTTAATGTCGTTTATGTCTTTGTTATCCTTTATAGCCTCATATAAATTAACCAGCTTAAAAAAATCCTTATTTCCTAATGGATAGTAGTAAAGAAGGTCCTTTTTGATAAAGTCAGTATCTATCAATGTAACAGGTATTCTATTTTTTACATAGTATTTAGCCAAATTCGTCGCTATTACTGTCTTTCCAGTTGCGTATGGGCTATAAATACCTATTATCTTTTGATAATCCTTTGGAAGTTTATATACTACTTTTTCTTTTATTTTTTTACCTTTGCTTGTGCTTAAATTTGAATATTTACTAAAATCAAATTCGATCCTTGGATTGTTTAAAAGTTCATTAATCTCAGTTGTTATTTCTTCTCCAACCACCAAGTCAAATACTCCCAAATTCACCATTGCAGACACAAAGTTTTCTTCATATTCACCAAGTAAAATTATAAATCTTACATCCTTTTTTACTCTTCTTGTATTTTTTATTAAAGTCTTTATTTTATAACCATTTTCTGTCTCGTCTAAATATCTATCCAAAATCACTACGTCAACATCACTGTATTCTAATATAATCTTTAGTACTTCCAGATCACTACATTCCTCAACTATTTCTATTCCCTCAACTTCTGTCAAAATATTTTTTGTCAACCCTAAGTTAGTTGCTAATATCAGCCTCAATCATATACTCCTCCCTTCTTAGGATTTATCAGTATAGTATCTTCCTATTATTATCACGTAAAGTCATAAGGAATTCATATGGATTAACCCATGTAAGCTTCCCTTCTTGGAACTCAACTCCTATCTGTATATGTAGATGGTCAGCAAATTTTCCCGTTGTACCTTTTGAACCATATCCGCTACTACCTACATATCCAATTACATTACCGACATATACTCTTTTGCCTTGTTTCATATCTTCAGCATATTCCTTCATATGAGCATAGTACCAATACCTATTTTGATTATCTCTAATACCAATTCTCCAACCACCAAGTTCATTCCATCCTATTTTCTCAATTATTCCTGAAGCTACAGCAACTATTGGTGTGCCTATATTAGCCATTATGTCATTTCCCATATGGTTTCTTTCTCCTCCATAAGATCTATCTGCTCCAAAATCATCATAATGAGTAAATTGATATCCTTCAGGTATTGGATAGCACATCTCATATACTATTTCTTTTTCATCATCTATAGTTTTAATATCAGCCATATCATCATAGATTTTATAGTAATAGTCCCTAAGCTCTTTGTAGCCTTCATAATCACTTTCTCCAAGGATGTCTTTATATGTCTCTCCTTTTTCAATGATTCTCTTTTTTATCACCTTGGACATTTTGGAAAATTTAACTTTATCCCAGTCAAATTCAAACAGTACATAGTGAAATACCATAATATCGATCCATCTTTCCCCATACATTTCTTCACATTTTAATGAGTCTTCTATAGATCTTTGAGGGGCTATTTTGTATACTAATATCTCTTCTGGTGTTGAATCATAAGTAGAAAATAAAGTTAAAAATAAAATTGGTACAAGTATTATAAAAAAAAGAAAAAAGCAAAAAGCAAAAAAAGCCCATTTATATTTTGAGAATATGAACTTTTTTAGCTTGCTACTCTTAGGTCTGTTTTTGTTTTTTCCCTCATACCCAGTGGATAAGAATTCTCCTATTCAAATCGCCTCCTCTGTATTGTGTGCTTTAATTTTCCCTTGGTTTGTGATTATATTTTAATCTTGCAATTAAAAGCCCCTTTGGATTTTCTATGTTATTTTTATTCTTCATTTCCTTCATTCCACTTAACTCTGCTCTTACAGCTTCATTCCCATATTTTTTGATAAGACTTTCAAAAAAGATTTGGTTATTTCTTAAATTGAAGTCTTTACTAAATTGACTGTTTAGCTCCCTAGCATTTTGAATAACTATATCCTGTTTGATATTTTGTATGGTATTACTACTTGTTCCTTGGTCATTTGAACTTGTATCAATATTTTTAGCTATCTCTTCCCCTAATTTTTCTATATGTTCTCCTTTAAAATGTATTGACTGACTTTTATGTGAATCTTTACGAAGCTCATGAAGTATTTCATCATCCCTATGTATTAGTTTATCTATATCTACTTTAGAATGTGAAGGTCTAGCTTTTATGGAAGTTTTTCTTGAAGACCTATCTACATCATTATCATGGTTATTATTAACTTGTTCTTTTTTTGGTGTTTTTGAGCTTATTCCATGAATATCAGGTTTATTTTCAATATATGTATCGTTCTTCTTATCATTTGCTTCAAACTTAGTTAAATCCTTTGTGTCATATATATTCATATCAGCCCTTGCTAAAAGTAAACTTTCTACATCATCTGGAGCTTTAACCTTAAGCTCTCTTCTCAGCTCCTCGTTTACATTCCTAACACTAATACCTCTTTCATTTAACTCCTTAACCTTAGATTCTTCAAGATTATATAAACCCTTAAGTTCTTCAAGCCCTTTCGTATACTCTTCATCTTCATAAAGAAGCATATCTCTATTTTTTATTCTATCAATACCAAATTTGCTTAGTATACTAGCTTCCTTCCCTAATGCCTTTTCTCTTATATCTGTAAGCTCACTACGGCCTTCAAGTGCCTTTATAAGTTCATCTTCCCTTCTTCTAAGCTTAACTTGAACATTAAGTTTTTTATCAAAGGCAGCTATTTTATCACCTTTGAAATCATCATTAAAGATATTTGCCATTTCTTTAATCTCTTTATTTACTTCATTCCTTACAACTTTAAGTTCTTTATATTCATTGAATCTTGAAAAGGATTTTTTATTTTTATCTATCTTTCTATCCTGTATAATGTTCATGTACTCAAATTTCTGCTGCCAAAGCCTATAAATTTCAAGGAGTTCTTTATTTCTTTCCTCCTCTGATAGATCATAACTCTTTTCAATATTTTCTCTTCTATTCCTTATTTGGCTCTCTAAAACACCCATCCTGTCATATATCTCCTTATTGCTAAGCTTTGCAGCATGATTTTTTGCATTAAGAGATTTATTTATAGTTTCTTCTCTATTGCCTATGCCTTGTGCTTCACCATTAATAAACTTATATGGATCTTCACCCTCCATTTCAATTTTTCTAATAACCTTAATGACACTGTTTATCTGGGATTCTGTAAATTTACTTTGACCAAGCTTCACTCTCATATCTGCATCCTTTACAAAGCTTGGATATTCTACGTCATCCCTTCCTAATCTACTTGCCCTTAGCTCAGCTTTTTCACTATCCTCATTGTATTTTCTTTCAAGATATTCATTAGCCATATTTCTATATCTTTCCTGTGTCCTTCTATCATATATACCTTTATAACTTTCACTACTACTTTTAGTAATAGCACTTGTTACAGTAGCTACTGCATCAGTAATTTTTTCCTTAGAATAGCCTGTTACAATGCTTCTATAGTCCTTAATTTTTTCCATTGCTTGTGAAGGGGTTTTAATCTCCCTTCTTACTGCTCTCTCTCCCCTTGGTATCGACTTTATAATATCTACGAACTTGTGCCTTGAATGATAAATAGTAAAGGCAACAATAGCCATTATTACCAAGGTTATAATAATTCCATTCTTATCTATACTAGAATATATTGCTCCACATACTACTAAAAGTATTGATAAAAAGAAAGTTATAGCAATCTTTATACAAGAGTATCCACTTATTTTTAGTCCCCATGCTCCTAATACATTGGTGAATTTAGGAATTAATGCTAATATCAAGATAAAGGGAGCTCCAAAGGATAAAGTTACGACCATAGCCTGAGCCATTATCGAAACTCCACTTACCATAGAAATTATTACAGCTAAAACTGCATTAAATATCATAAAAAGCAACAAAGCCCCAAAGCGAGGAAATATACCCGAAAGTCTTAAAAGTGAATTTTTATCCGACATTTTTTTTATTTTGTCTATTCTTTTATTATCATAAGGATCATATTGAAGAATTTCTTCCGTAAGTTTTTTATCGGTGGTTTTCCCTAAAACTAAAGCTTGCCAAGGTTTATGCACCGTTATGTCCCATATCATAGCTCCAGCTGAAACTAAAGCCCTGTCTGAATTAACCTTTGTATTCGAATTGTTTTTTATATTTTCATATCTCCCATAGGTTGATTCAAAAATCTCATTAGAAACAACTTTAGAAAAATCATTTATCTTTGTTAAATAGGTGCTAGGGCTATTTAAAAATATCATAGCTATAAGGGTTATTATAATAGCCCTTATAGCATTATTTAATACCGTTGTCTTTCTATCACCAAATGTGACTACTATAATGCTGTAAAGACCGATAAAAGCTATTATAGTAAGTATATTTTTGTCATAAACAGGAACCCTTAACGCATTCATAATTAGGTCTATATATTCGGAAAGAAACTCGTATAAATCAAATTCATAGGCAAATAGAAGGATAAATATTGTTATCTTACTAATCATTTTATTGAGTCCAAATAGCAAATTATTTATTGAGTTAACATTTGACACTAGCTTTTTTATAGGATTAAAAAGTGAGGAATATTCCTTTATGTCCAAATAGTAATTTGCACTTTTATATTTAGTTATTTTCTTCTCTAAATCATCTATATTTGAATAGTGATTTTTTAAAACATCAAAGATTTCATCTACTGGATCTTCATTAATTTTTTCATCTGCAAAGGATATGGGCATAAAAGAAAATATAATTAGTATTATAAAAAAGAAACTCATTTTTTTCTTCATTTCACCACTCCTATACAGCTTCATCCATGTTTTCTGTATCCTTCTGTTCAGGAGGCGTTGTATCAAAGGCTTCATCCAAGAATTTATAAACTACATGATGTCTAATCTTTCCTATTCTACCGTCAAAATCCTGAAATAAACATTCTCCCTTAGCATGTTCAAGCTTCATAATAGTTTCTATATTTTCTTCTGTAGGTGGAAGTCTTAAAAGTTCTAACATGTTTAAAACCTCCTGTTTGTTTTGGGATTTGTATATAAACTTTAATGATAAATGATCCTTAATACCTTCATCCTCTAAATCCTTTGTATTTTGAGTTATAAGCTGCAAACCACTATTCATAGCCCTTCCTTCTCTAAGAAGTTTTCCTACCAGTTCCTTCCCTTGATCGGTTCCAGTTAGTACCCATGCCTCATCCATCTGAACTATTTTAAATATTGATCTGTCTAGATGAATAAATTTTATTGCAAACTGACCTATTTCATAAATCAATGCAGCCGATAATCTTTCATTTAGATTATAATTTTCCCTCGACTTTTTACTGTCAGGTAGTGTTAGGTTTTGAATTTGAACTACAGTAAGTCTTGTTGAAAGATCAAAGGTCTCCTCATCTCCACTGCCAAACAAAAGATTCCCAAAGGTTAGTCCTTTAAGGTTCTCATAGAATTCTGCAAGTGCTCTAAATCTTGCTCTATAATTTTCATCTTCCTCGGTCTCATGTTTTTTCTTAAAATATTCTATTGTAAGATTTAGACAGGGCTTAGGTTGATTTTTAGCATAGTTTACAGCTCCCATTATGAAGGTTAGATCATCATCATTCATCTCTTTCCTTACCATACTCATAACCGATACTGCTGCTGAAGCTGCACTTTCTAAATCATTTTTATAGATAATAAATGGATCAAGTTTTCCCCTATCTACTTCTCTTTCTGTTAATGTAACAACCTTGCAATGTTCCCCTAGTCCCAGTGTTTTTTCCCAATGGGATCTATCTCCCTTTGGATCAATTGAAAGTCCCATACCCCCTGATATAATACTTTGATAAAATATATTGTTGGCTCCATAGGATTTTCCTGTACCCTGCTGCCCTAGAAATACCTGATTTCCATTTTTATTTCTTTTAGGTCCATTTGACGCATCAAGATATATGGGCTGCTCCATTTGTCCCATTCTTGCGAAATACTGTCCTTCATTATCTCCAAGATTTTTAGTTCCAATTAACATGCCTCCTGCTAAAGTTTTGGGTGGAAGCTTATGGATGTAGCTTGTTTCATATCTGCCAGCTCCTGGTATAAACTCATTAAACAACTTGAATTGACTTCCTGAAGGATTTTGAAGTTCAAAGCCCATATCTTCATAAAGATCAATAAGAAAACTTATTTTCTCGTCTAGATGTTTTTTGTCATTATCAGAAACACAAAACACTATAGAAGTAAGCAGCATAGGCTCTTTTGTTGCTTCAAGTTCGTTTTCTTGCTCCCTTATTGTATACTCATCCTCCCTTATGGAATCAGACACATTATTAAATTTAGATGCATGATCTATTTGATCCTTTATTTCTCTTTTCTTTTTTCTTACTATATTTAAGGCTTCTTTGTTGTTAAGCTGCTCCACATGAACCATTATTTCAACAGGAAAATATAAATCCTGGATTAGATATAGATACTCTACTCCAGGAAATATTAAAGTGTTGTCAGGAATGTGTGAAAAGGTTATAAAGGCTTGGTAACTTGTTTTTACCTTGCCATCCACTATCTGTTTTATTTCTATATGCCTTGACTTATTCTCAAAGTCTCCTTCTGTAAAGCTTAAAATATCTCTCTTTAGTGGCCTTATTGCTACTTTACCATTCTTGTCTATAATATCCTTAGCTGGTCTAAAAATATCCTTATACTTTCTCTTAAGAATTTTCCCATTCATCTCTATTATCTTATATTTATCTTCTTCATCGCCCCTCATTGGAGGCTCTGATATAGAACGCCAAAAGTTTCGTCTTATAAGATATTGAATGGTATATTCATATTCTCTTTCAACTCCAACCCATCTTCTAATCCTTGAAA
Organism: Paramaledivibacter caminithermalis DSM 15212; assembly: GCF_900142245.1. Taxonomy (GTDB): domain Bacteria; phylum Bacillota; class Clostridia; order Peptostreptococcales; family Caminicellaceae; genus Paramaledivibacter; species Paramaledivibacter caminithermalis. The sequence continues at coordinate 7,686 of NZ_FRAG01000068.1, forward strand.
ACAGCTTTCCTTCAAGTTCTAAATATGTATTTAATTCATATTCAAATATCTCTGGTGCTGCAAGGTTCATTACTTCATCTACAAGTCTTATAGGTTCCTTAATAAGCGATTTTAAAAAATCTTTATTTTTTAGAATCTCGTTGGACACTTTCTTAAGCTTTACCACTAAAAAAATTTTGTATTCATTGCCTTCAACAGAACTTTTCGATTTTAAAAATTCTCGAGTTCCATCACAATATTCTACCGCCAAATCCTTTAAGGGTCCCTTCATTTTCTTCTTCAGCTTGTCAAAATGTTCATCTATTGATTTATTGAAGGGAAGTAAAAGCAGCTTATATTCCTCCCCCACATTTATCATAAGTCTTGAAAGTCTGTTTCTCAGAATCTTTTTTAGGTCATAGGATAAATATTCATAGTTTTCCCCTTGTATCCTATAAAGGGCCCAACAGTTCTTATCTTGATCAAATATTAAGTTATGCTCATAGTATTTTATTGGAAATACATAGGAAGCCAAGCTACCTTCCTCCTTTCCTTAAAAGAGTTAAATCTATCTTAGATATAAGTTTTCTCACCCTGTATCCAATTTGGGCATCAAATTTTATATTTTTTTCTAAGTTTATAGGTCTGTACATATTGTATTTTTTATCCTGTATAAGATATATAAATTGATCTTTGAAATATATATGTGGCGGTTTACCGTCTAGCGTTAGCTGAGTAAAGAATTTCATTATCAAATATGGGTACACAATGTATAGCAGTATCGGATCTCCTATAAAGATAATCTTCTTAATCCCTGGCAAGATATTTGATACTGTAAATGTAAAGCTAAGCCCTATAATAAAAAACACTGCTTGCCTTGCAGATACAGGAAACCAAAGTGGTATCCCAAACAAATGGTACATAACTATTTCACTCTGCCATGCTCTGGCATAGGTTCTCATTATTTCATAGTCCCTTTCTTCTTTTTCCATATAAAAAACTCCCTTAGAATAATATGTTATACACCCAATCTGCACCTTTTTCAATAAACTCTGGTTTATATACTAAAATACCTCCTAATATAGCTATTAGAATAAATCCTATCAGCTTGTTTGTTGCATTTTTTGCAATATTTTTAGTTACATAAAAGGCTACAATTACTAAAAATATTGTAGCTATTCTTTGATTTGCATAGTCCGCAAAATTATCTATAGGATCTGCAAAAACAATCGTTGTAAATACTGAACACATAAGCAAAGATAATACTATAATTTTTCTCAATTTATTTTTGTTCTTTATCAGTCTTTTCATATTCTTCATGGATATTACCTCCTCTTAAATTTAAGCCTTTTATATACCATCTTCCATCTTTGTTTACAATATCAATATTGTAATTTTGTAAAAATTCTTTATTTGATACTACATCCCTTATTTTTATTTCAGCTATAGCTTTATAGCCAATATTTTCTAGATAATGAACTCTAAAATCCATAATATCTAAAAACTCAAAGCTTTTTTCAAAACCTGCTCTTGGTTTTCCATCGTCCATGTAATATGCAATTTCCGAAGGCTTTCCTGTGCAATAGGTTTTGAAAAAGTTTGCCATTATTTCCTTTACTTCAAAGGCTTCGGTGATATTTAGCTCATCACCTTCGCTGTACCTTTCATACTTTATAGATGCCTTTTCAACTTTAGGAATTATTATTGGTGTATCTTCTACCACAAACTTTCCTTCCTGCTCCGCTACTGGAACCTTAAGATATATACTCTTTTTCTTCCTTTGACCATCAACAAATGTATAGACTGTATCGGCCTTTACTATAACGTCATACTGATTAGTTTTTAGCTTTTTTATCTCGTATACATAGGTGTTTTCCACCTTTGAATCTGCTTGTATTCCTATCATTGTAGGTAGTTTCACATAATCTGCTAAAAATGTGTATACTCTCTCTTCATATTCCTTTTTTTCTTCTAGGGAACTAGAAATATTGTATGTAAGGTATTCTTTCACAAAGCTCTCTGCAACTGAAGCTGGCATTTGCTGTTCCAGTTTTATCTCTGGTATTTCAATCTTCTCTGAAGGCTTAAAAACACCAATTACTGACTTTAAGAGCAAAAAAAATAAAAAGGTCCAAAACATTAATCTTATTATTCTTTGAATAGAACCTTTGTTAAGCTCTGTAGTTTTTATATCTTTAGATTTGAATGGCAATTTAATCATCAACACCTCCCTAAATTTTTGGTAAACTTATATTACATCATCATCATAAACCCATAATCCATCATCTTTATCTATGTCAATCTCTTCAACAGCAGCCTCTGTTACAGCATTTGAATCCATTTCTTCATCATCATTATAATATTTTTCATCATCAATTATTTCTACATTACTTTTAATTTCAAGCTTTTCACCTGATGTAAGCATAATGCCTTTTTCATAATTCCCTTTAACAATATGACTATCCTTAAAATGATAACCTTGAATTTCAACTGGCTCTGCTCCTAGAGAAAATAGGAATCTTCCCTTTGTTTCCTCAGGAAGCTTTATAGCATCTGGGCTGCCAAGTATCATCATTGATGGTTCTTTATCGGTCATTCTTCCAGATATCCTTGCACCAAGATTATTTTTTATTTGTCCATTTAATACCTTGGCATCTGGTCGCTGAGTTGCTAAAATCATATTGATTCCAGTTGCCCTTGAAAGTCTGGCTAAGGTATTCATACTGCTTTGTATCGCTTCATAAAGTATCTTTTCTTCCTTTGAAGCTCCTGTAGAATCAAGAAGTTCTGCAACCTCATCGACTATCAAAAATATCCTAGCTAAAGGTACTTTAGCTTTTTTATTATACTCAGTTATATTTTTTACTTCTAGTTCCTTAAATTTTGCTATTCTTGCATGATGCTCCTTCACAAGATTGTCTAAGATTTGTACTACTCTTTTTCTCTCAAATACCACTTCCCCGAAATCCTCAAAGGCTCCAAGCTCAACACCACCTTTGAAATCTATAAGAAATGTCTTAGCACCCTTCTTTATAACCTGCCAAACAATCGACCTTTCAAGTACCGATTTACCAGAACCCGTAAGCCCACCTATTAATACATGGGGGGTTGAATTAAAGTTCAACTTAACCCTTTCTAAAAGGCCTTCTCCAAGGGAGACCTCAAAATCTTCTACTGGAATATATTCATCTTTCCACGGATAGGCTTCTTTAATATTGTATTTGAGTGGAACCGTCACAAGCTCTACAATGTTTTTAGTGTCCTTTTCATTTCTGATTTTAACTATGTTTGTATTGAACATAGATTCTATAGAATCCCTTTTATCCTTCCATAGTGTAACTGGAATACCATCACAAGAAAATCTATATATAACCTTTTTCTCTTCTTTTTTTGTTTCTAGAAGCTGGGGAAAGCACTTAATATTGTCGAGTTTTGTATATAATCCAAGTCTTTCAAACTTTTCATCAAACATTTGTCTCTCTGCCTTTTTATCAAAGGGGACAGTTACCATTTTCACAATACTTCTTGAATTTTTCTTATTTTCAACACTCAAGATGCCTCTGTCCATAGTACTCTCAAGCTCATCGATTTTCTTTCTCCATTCAGATATTGGAATACCATTACTTGAAAAAAGATAGATAGTAGTTTCTCCATTTTTTATCTCCTTAAGAAGTTTTGGATAGTCTTTAACCTTTACCTTTTTACCCTTCGAATCTATCCTTTCCCTTACAAGTCTTGAATAGAGTCCTACAGCTTCAAATTTTTCATCAAAAGAATTTAAAAACTTAAGCCTATCGTCCCCCTTAGCTTTTATATAAAAAACTACTAAAAATAACGCAAAGCACTTTACAAATACAGGTTTTCTAAAATAGGCTCCAATTTCTGATTTGCTTTTAGGAATGTATTCTATTAAATTTTTAGCAAAACAAAAGGCAAATCCACAAATTATGAGTAAAATACAAAAGCCTACTAATCCCCAGTGGCTTTTTCCATTTTTTTTATGAAAAATAAGCTCTCCTAATCCATAGAAAAATGACTTTATAAAATCCCTAGTTCCTTTATAGAGTCCGATAACAAATGCTCCAATTTGCTCATCGGTTATTCTATTAGCCAAAAACAGCTCCCTCCTCTCTTCGTCATAAAAAAAGTGTGTGTGGTATCAAAACAAACACTAAAAACAAACACTAAAAAATCAAACTCAAATTTAAATAAAGTCCTCTATATTCTGTCTAATATCACGCTTTTGAGTAGTTTTTGTAAAAACTAGCTATTTCAATGTGTTGACTAGCCTTAAAATAATTATTGAAAGCTTACTTAAGTTCTACTCAGGGTTTATTCAAAGAAAAGTACCCGAATATGCTCCCCGATAACCTATGGGTATATATCTCAATAATCTATGAATATATATACCATTAATCCTTCGTGATATTCTTTATTAATCTTTGATTAAGACTTGATTTACTATTCATTTTTTCTACGAGCAGTCCACCAATATTATCCTTGATTGTCTAAAAATTTAAAGGGGTTTTCTCTAAAATCTTCATTCAATGTATCAAAATAATATTTGATATTCTCAATCTTGTTTTCCTTTACCAAGTCTTTTAGCTTTTCAGTTCTCCTTTCATGATTTGTAATAATCAGTATCGCTGGATGAATACTTCCAAATAACCTTTTAAACTTCTCTGATTTATAGAACCTCTCATACACCCTTATTTTTTCTAAGAAACTTCTCAAGGATTCTGTGTTTCGATCATACTCTAAAAAGAATGTAACCCTCGCCAATTTATCTCCAACTTTTTTTATAAGACTTATTTTTGAATCAGGATTAAAGGTTATCTCTTCACCTTGGCTCTCAAAAGTTATCATTCCATGTTTTCTTTCACCAATAAATTCATCGATCCTAATATCATTACTCTTTTCTTCCATACATGTTCTTATTTCCGTAATATCTAAGGTATGCTTAATAGCTCCTAGGGACACTACATTGTCTCTAGGGTCCCAGCTTACATCCTTCTTCTCAAGTCCATTATCTGCAGCAATAAAAAAAGCTCCCTGGTTATCCAGAAAGTATATTCCTTCGCTGCTTCCGTGTTTTTTTCTACTTATTGTTGGAAAATCCCTATAAACAAGTCTGTTCTCATATAAATCTCTTAATATTTTTCTTATGTATGGACTTGAATAACCTAAGTATCTTGCTAGTTGACTTGTTTTGGCAGCCCTCATATCATATAGAAAATATATTATTTTTTCTTTTACTTCATTCATTGGATAATTCATAAGATGATTGTATGGATTTCCTTTAATTTCTACTCTTTCACGTCTTCTGGTTCCTTTTTTGTATTTCCTTTCATCAATCAATCATACTCACCCACTTCATTCTCCTCATTTTTCACTTTTTTTTCGCTTTTTTTCTTTTTCTGCCCTGTGTTTGATTCGCAAGCTTCACATAATAATCATTATCACTTATCCCACAATATACACAGCGTCTGACTCCCAAATATCCATCAAAGGAAAATTTCGTTACCTTAGCACAATAAGGACACCATTTCATGTTCATGCCCTTTTTTATTTTTACACCTAAAAGTAAAAGCTCACTATGCCTAAAAGGCTTTACAACCTTTTTAGGTCTTTCTTCTAGCGAAAGGATAGGTTTAAACTTCTTTTTTACCCTTACCTTTTCAAATTCTAAAAAAGAAACCTGCTCCAACAATCATTTCACCTCCCTGTAAGTGAAAATCTTATACTTTATCAACATGTCATCAACAGGTTATCCACATGTTATCAACATATTTTCAACAACCTTTCTCCACAACAATCTCTTTTAAAGCTTTTAAAGCTTTAAATTTTTTTAAAAAAGCTTTAGCTTTATCGTCAATATTTTTTTCCATTATTTTGAAATACGCTTTAAATTGGCTTGTATTTGATTTTTTTTGCACTATGTATATAAAACTACCTTTTACGTATTTAAAATCAATCTAGGGACATTTCTGTGCGTTTTAAAGCTATATATATTTCATGTTAAAGCGTCATTTTTTTGATGTGCTTTTTTTCTCCGTATATTACTGTATATTTCCATTTTTAACCAGTTCGTATTTTTTCTGCCACTACCTCGTCTATAGAATCCAACAAAATAACCCTAAAATACTTTTCTGGATTATTTACCTTCGTAAAGTTCCTGCTTTCTCTGAACTTCCGTATAGCATAATCCAAAGCATCTAGGGTCAATTTACTAAGCTTTTTACGAATCTGCTGCTTTGTGAGTACCTGTTCCTTTACTCTTTGCTCTTTACTACACCACAAATCAGCCACACTCTTTTTAATAAACTGTTTAATATCCTCATTGAAAAAATCTACTTGAGACTTCTCATAAATTATTTCTAATTCACTTAACTCATTGTTATTCTTTCCATCCTTCTTTCCTTCTTTCTTTCCTTCCTTCTTTTTTTCGTTTTCGCTATTATATATATTATTATATAATATATTATTATATATATTATTATAATTATTATATATATCTTTATCTTTCTTAGAATTATTTATATTATTATGATTGATAGAATGAATATTATATAGATAATATTTACTGTTGTTTTTTATATTGTTATTATTAGTTTGGTCGTTTTGCGTATTCCCAAAACGACCAAACGGTGAATACTCCGATTGGTCGTTTTGACTAATCGGTAAATCTTCCGATTGGTCGTTTTGACTAATCGGTAAATCTTCCGATTGGTCGTTTTGACTAATCGGTAAATTATCCATTTGCTCAATTTGATAATCTAAATCTATATATTCATTTTCTAGTTGCTTTGGAATTTCTTCAGGATTTTCTACTAAAGTATATATATTCCTATCAAACTTACCATCATTCTTAATCTGTGTAGTTTTTATATATCCGTATTTTTTTAGAAGATTAAAATGTCTATAATATCGTTTTACACTTATTTTTAAATCTTTGACTATCTTTTCTATACTTGGAAAAGCAGTAGTACCTGCTCCAGCATAGCTGCAAAAATATGAATATATAGCCTTTGCTTCAATAGAAAGTCTATCATCTTGCATAGCAATTTTAGGAATAATCCCAAAGCCTTTAGCTTTTACACCTTCAATCTTCAGTATATTTTCAACAGTTTGTTCCTTCAAGATCAATCCCTCCTTCCATTTTTCCAAGGTAATACCCTTTTATTAAATTAAATTAGGTATTACCTTTTTTATCAGATATTAGCTGAAAATGTTGAATTTTAAACATTTCCTAGGTAATACCTTTTGAAAAATATTAACTCGATTATTTAAGTAAATTGCTCAAAAAGGTAATACCTTTTTAGTGAACTACCTCGGGTACAAGACCCGAGGCTTCAAAGGTAACTCCGACATTTGATGTCCTCATTGTCCCTTTGTTAGCCTCATACGAGTTTACGTCTTGAGACAGCCTAACGGCTGGGCTAGATTCACAGTAGCCCTCTGTAATTGACGTATAGCCAACTACAGTACATTTGCAATATTTACACTGGCATTATAGTCTGCATTGGCTTCATAGCCACAAGCTTTGCATTTGAAAGTGCTTTGATTAGGTCTATTTCTTTTATCTATATGCCCACAAGCACTACACATTTGAGACGTATAGTTTGGTTTTACATATACTACTTTTAAGCCTTCTGCATTAGCTTTATATTCTATGAAAGTTTGTAGTTGGTAAAAATTCCAATTATGTAACCTTTTATTCATTTTCTTCGAGTATTTTATACGTTCTCTAATATTTTTTAATTCTTCTAAGTTTATAATTGCTTTTTGTTCTTTAGCTATATTTACTAT
>NZ_FRAG01000059.1 GCF_900142245.1 Paramaledivibacter caminithermalis DSM 15212
ATAATATATGCTCTCTTGTTTGTGGCATCGGCCCATCTGCTGCTGATACAACTAGAATTGCACCATCCATTTGTGCTGCTCCTGTAATCATGTTCTTTACGTAGTCAGCATGACCCGGACAGTCAACGTGAGCATAGTGTCTATTTGGTGTCTCATACTCAACGTGTGCTGTTGAAATTGTGATTCCTCTTTCTCTTTCTTCTGGTGCCTTGTCTATGTTGTCAAAAGCTACTGCTTCTCCTAGTTGATATCTCTCATGTAATGTCTTTGTAATTGCCGCTGTAAGCGTTGTCTTACCATGGTCTACGTGTCCTATTGTTCCTATGTTTACATGGGGTTTAGTTCTTTCAAATTTTGCTTTTGCCATCTCTTTTTTCCTCCTTTTTTAAAAAAACTACCCAAGTCACTCAGTAAACTGACCCTGGTGTATCTTAATATGTGAAATCTACAATGGAGCCCATGAGCGGATTCGAACCGCCGATCTCCGCCTTACCAAGGCGACGCTCTAACCTGCTGAGCCACATGGGCATTTACCTATAACATTTTACTACTTTTATGTATATAAGTCAATGTATTTTTTTATTTATCCCTTTCCATTTGTTAACTATAATTTATCAGCTACCTCGCAGTTCTAAAAACCTTTCTAGTTTTCTTTTTACTCTTTGTAAAGCATTATCAATAGATTTAACATGCCTGTCCAAATCTTCAGCAATTTCTTGATAGGATTTACCCTGAAGATAAAACATCAAAACCTTTAGTTCTAACTCGCTAAGTATTTCTCCTATTTTAGCTTCTATATTAGTTACCTCTTCTCTTGATATAAGTAATTCTTCTGGATCTGATATTTTTTTTCCAGATAGTATATCTAATAACGTTCTATCAGATTCTTCATCATATATAGGTTTATTAAGAGATATATAAGAATTAAGAGGTATATGTTTCTGTCTAGTAGCAGTTTTTATTGCTGTAATTATCTGTCTTGTTATACATAACTCAGCAAAGGCTCTAAAGGATGATATCTTATCTGATCTAAAATCTCTTATTGCTTTAAATAGTCCAATCATACCTTCTTGAATAATATCTTCTCTATCAGCACCTATCAAAAAATATGAACGTGCTTTAGCTCTAACAAAATTTTTATATTTCTTTATTAAATATTCTTGAGCTGCAGGATCTCCTTGCCTAGCACTTTCTACGATTTGTTCGTCAACCAATACATCATATATTTCAACATCTTCTTTTTGTGCACCAACTCCCACATAAATCTCCTCCTGCTACTTTAATTATATATCCTTGGTACAAAACTATTTTATTCAAAGGCTTAAATATTTTTAAGATTTAAGGTCTCATATCTATACATCCTCTTTACATCATGTTATAATTATATATTAATTTATATAAGCTAGTCAAGATTCAATCTTCTTCTCTCCGCCATTTTTCAAGGGTTTCAAGAACCTTTTCATCAATCCTATCGCTTAATATCATTCTATTTTGCTTATTTTTTTCTGATATTTTGTTAATTTTCTTTTTCATTAGATTATATTGTATTTCTAGTTCTCGAGGCAAAATGCGTATTCCCCCACTGCCTAAAACAATCTGCTGTTCCGCTAAATCTGATGTAACCACTTTAACTATATTTCTTTTATTCTTTGCCAATTCTTCTACTTTTTTTTCTATATATGAATCCGCTGTTTGGTTTTTTTTTGTAAATATTATTTCAATACCATTAATCTCTTTTTTCTTTTCTTTAGCTCCTTTTACCTGATATGCATCAAATACTATGATTATTTCTGATTTAATATAGGCTCTGTATTCACTCATTCTATCTATTAAAACATTTCTTGCTTCTTCTAAACTTTCCTCACTTATTTTTTTTAGGTCAGACCATGCATTTATAATATTATAACCATCAATTATTAAAAATTCTTTCAAAGTTGGTCCACCCTATCTGTATTGCCTCTGTCTTAAAGCTTCATACATAAGTATAGAAGCAGCAACAGAAGCATTTAATGAGCTTACCTGACCCTTCATAGGAAGTTTTACTAAAAAATCACATTTTTCTTTAACTAATCTACTAATCCCTTTTCCTTCACTTCCAATTACTAGGGCAATGTTTCCAGTTAAATCGCTATCGTAGTGGACCTTATCACCTTTCATATCAGCACCAATGACCCATACTCCTTTTTCCTTTAAATAGTCAATGGTTCTTGATAGGTTTGTTACTTTTGCAACTGGAACATATTCTATAGCTCCAGCAGAGGTTTTTGCCACAGTAGCCGTCAACCCTACAGATCTTCTTTTGGGGATTATAATACCATGAGCTCCAGAAGCATTGACAGTTCTAATTATAGACCCTAGATTATGGGGATCAGTGATTTCATCTAGTATTATTAAAAATAAATCTTCACTCTTATTACTTGCAAGTTCTAATATATCTTCTACCTCATAGTAATTATAGGCCGCTACATAAGCTATAACTCCTTGATGAGAACCTAACATAGATATCTGATTAAGTTTATTTTTATCAACATATTGTACAGGTATCTTCTTTTCCTTAGCCATAGCTGTAATCTTTTTTATAGAGCCTTCCAGATTACCTTTTGATACAAGTATTTTATCAATTTCTCTTTCTGCCTTTAAGGCTTCTATAACAGGGTTGCGTCCCTCAATTATGTTTTTATCCATCACAAGCACCTCTTTCGTCTTAATATCTATCATCTTGTGGCTAGTATTATTTTCTACTTAAAACCCCATCCTCTCCATAGGGAAGAAAGTGAAATAGATATTTTCTTATCTTAGCCTTATATTTACCTTTTATCTCAACTCTTTCATATCCGTTATCATTTCCATTTTTCTTTTCAATTATAGATTTCCCTTTATCATCTATTTTCTTTATACTAACAACTCTAAAGCTTGCTAAATTATTTTTATATAAAAATCCCTTGTATTTTTCATATCCTATTTTTTCTACATATTCCTTGAAAATTTCTTCATCCTTTGTTAGTGGCTTGTATTCATCCAAATAGAAGGACTTGAAAATTAAAATCACCAGTAACAGTATTACAATAATCAAATACATTTTCTCTTTTTTATTCATATTTATACCTCACATTATCATTTATATACTATTTATCTTTTTCAATTATATTTATAGCCATATATATGATTTCCTGTATTCTTCTTGTTTTTCTAAGAAGATATAAATATCCAAGCAAACACTCAAAGCCAGTAGCATATTTATAATCTATTATACTGGCATTTTTAGCAACACTTCCAGATTTTTGATTTCTTCCTCTTTTAACTATTTTCCACTCTTCTTCGGTTAATTCTTCCTCGATAGCATGTATTATTTTTGCTTGGGCTGAAGCCTTAACAAATCGAGTCGAAATTTTATGTAGTTCATTAACCTTAACCTTGTATTTATGAACAATATATTTTCTAATATATATCTCATACAGTGCATCTCCAATATAAGCAAATACAAGAGGAGACATAGTTCTTAACTCCTCTTCCTCCATTGATTCTAAATCAAATAATCCTAAAAATTTTTCCATTTTTTACCCGCCTTTTAAAATTTTTGTTATACATTATTATTTATGTATCAGATACTGCCAATTCACATTCAGCTTCTCTGTTATTAAAAAATCTATAGGAAATTATCAATAATATTATACCAAAAATAAGTTGAACAATACTAAACTGTAAATCCGTATCATTTACCGTCTCAGTAATATATATTGAAGTAATAAATACTAAAAAATTATTAGCAAAATGCCAGAGCATACATAATAACAGGGAATTTGTTTTAAGATATATAAAGCCAAGTATCAAACCTATAAAAAATGCATTAACCCCCTGATGAATATTAGCATGTATAAAGGCAAATATCAACCCTGAAACAATTATGGATGTCGTAAAACTGTATCTTTTTGATAATTGCTCTAAAATAATTCCACGGTATATGATTTCTTCAAAAACTGGAGCTATAACACATAGACTAATAAAGGCTATAATAGGATTTACAAATACCTCATCAAAGGCTTCAACAACCCATTCACTTACTTCTATTTTTTCTATAAACACTCCAATAGTATTGGAAAATATCAGGAGATGTGAGCCTAGTAAAAGTAATGCAAATAGACATTCTTTAATACTAGGTTTATATTTAAATTTAAAGTTGAATTTCTGCTTTTTACCGATCATCTTAACAATTAACAAAATAATCAAAATATTGATAAGTATTTCACCAATGACATCTATATATATATTCACTTCATTAAAGCCAATCTCTGCAATAATTATATCTATAATATGAAGAGGTATTAATAAAGCAACTTGAAGCAAAAATATTAAAGCTGCTATTCCAAAAGCTCCTATTATTGAAAAGCCTTTTTTCTCCATATTCACTTGTTCCATTATAATGCCCCCTTTATTAGTTGCAAGTTCCAATTACCATGTTTTCGGATCATTACATTGAAGCTATTTTTAAGTTTGTAAAATTACATAAATATATTTTACTATATAAACCAACATAATCCCATTGTTATTTTTTATCTGTTTATTTTTTAAAAAAATTATTCCATTTTCGAGTCCGTCTATCCTTCTGATTTTTCTTGATTTATATATATCGTTCTATCAATTTATAAATATCTTAATAAAAAAGAAAGCAAAAGAAGTATTGAAAATAAATATATAAAAAAGATACTTGAAATTTATGAAGATAGTAAAAAGGATATGGTTCTCCTAAAATTAACGAAAAACTTAAGGAGAAAAATATACATATAAGTTTTTAAGAGAACTCAAAGCCCTATGAAAGAGCTAGGTGTAAAATCTATTATCTGCAAGAAATTCAAACCTATGCCTTTAAAAAATAAAATAGATAGTAAGAAAAATGTTCTAAATAGGGATTTTTCTACAAACAACATTAATCAAAAATGGGTTACTGATATTACATATATTCATACTATTAAAGATGGTTGGTTTTATCTAGCTTAAGTTATGGATCTTTACAGTAAAAAGATAGTAGGCCATGTATGAGTAAAAATATTGATGCTGCGCTTGATGTAAAAGCTGTAGAGAATGCATATATGTCTCAAAGACCCAAAGAGACATTAATTCTTCATAGTGATCTATACAAGCTTAGAATTTAAAGAATATATATCAAAGCTTCCTATAATACATTCCTTTAGTGGTAAGGGTAACCCTTATGATAATGCTTGCATAGAGTCTTTTCATGCCTCATTAAAGAAAGAAGAAGTGAATCTTGTTAAGTATTATGATTTTAATGCAGCTAAATTAGCTATATTTGAGTATATAGAGTCTTGGTATAATAGGAAAAAAATACATAGTACTATTGGCTATATTACACCTCAGCAGTGTGAAGATATGGCTAAAAAATCTGCATAATTTGTTCGATAAAATGTGTCTACTATATTGACATGAATCCAAAAGTCATTATTAAAGAAGCAAATACTTTAAAACCAGAGTATAAATTACTCTCATCACCTACTTAAAATAATTATCTCTTGAATAAATAAATTATACTCCATTGATGTATTAAGTAGAACATTATTATACTTTTTATCAATAATATCTTTAACTATGGACAATCCTAATCCTCTGTCACCTCCTTTATTAGAATAACCTCGTTTAAATATTTTTTCTAAATTTAGTTTAGCAGAAAATGAATTTCCAATTATTATAGATATATTATTTTCTTCATTATAAATTCCAAAGAATACTTTCTTTTCAGTGGAATGCTTCGCTGCTTCAATAACATTATCTAGCATTATGCCAATAATCCTACACACATCAACTGTACTAATTAATAACTCCTTTATATCTTGGAATATTTCTACATTTATCTTCAAACCTAATTCCATACACACATTAAATTTAGCAATTAATAATCCCTTTAAGCTTTGATTTTTAACATGTTTTAAAAGATAAATGCTTCTATTATCTAATTTCTTTTTCTCAGTTACAATCTCTTTATAATAATATTCCTCGAGTCCTTCAATATCTTTATTATCAATAAACCCTTTTAACGAAAGCATAATATTTGATAAGTCATGTTTAAAATTTCTCATATTCTCAAGAAGATTCTCAATGATATCTGTATACAATTTCAAGTATTCATATTCTTTTTGCTTTTTATTATAACGTTCTTTTTCTTTTACTAAATTTATATTCAACAGTATATATATCATTGTAATAATAATGTATACAAAAAATATTAGGATTCCAAAACTCGTCACAGCTTTCATGTAGCCTTTAGGAAAGCTGTTAAATATACTGATAAGTGCTCCTAGAATAACAATAGTACTTATACTATATAAGACTAATGGTGTCCTTTGATTTATTAATGTCTTGTAATAAACTCTCATGATTTTTTTTTCGAGAATTTATTTCTTTTGCTGCAAAAACTAAAATAAAGGCTCCACTAATGCTTAGTATAAAATCAACTACAATATTTAACATGTTCAATCAATTCCCTCATATATTTTTTTGAAAGTGGATATTTTTCTCCGTTGTCCATCAACACATACATTCCATATTTTTCTCTATTTATCTCTTTTATGTGTCTCATATTTATTATGCATGATCTATGAATTTGATAGAAATTATTATCTAATTTTTCACGAATTTTTTTGATTGTACTATAAAATTCAATTCTTTTATTATCTGTATGCACTATAAGCTTATATACTGAAGAGGAAGTCTCAATGCAGATAATATTATTTAAAGATATACAAAACATACTTGACCCTGACTTTATGAAGACTTTATTATCTTCACAACAGGCTTCACATTTTTTAATTTCATTTACTGCAACATCAAGAGCTTCATGTAATCTTTTATCAATATCGCCATCTTGTTTTACAATAAAATCTAAAGCCTTGATTTTGTATTTATATGTCATTAAAGACAGTTGTATATGATTTGTAACAAATACAATATAACCATAAATATCATGCTCTCTAATCTTTTTTGCTAATTGAAGGCCATTCATAGTATCATTTAATTCAATATCTAAAATATAAATGTTTTTGCTGGTTGCATTTTCATTTACATACTCTAGAACCTCTTTATATAAAATCGTTTCGACTGCTATCCGAGCTTCGAATTTCTTCATATCGATGTAATTATTTATGAAACTCCTAATATTTTTTCTGAATCTATTATCATCTTCACAAATTATAAAATTTATCACTTTATGCACCTTCTTCAATATTATTATCTACATTTTATTAATTTTTGAAGTAATAACTTGTACATTGTTTCTTTAACTGTATTTATAAACAAAAAACACATACCATTAATAATATGTGTTCAACAAAAGAACTATAATTCCTCCACGATTTTGCAATTTTTAATTATATTGTATTTTCTTCTATCATTTCACTTTTTCCACTCTTATAGATTAAAATAATACTACTCGTCCACAATAATGTAATTTTTTTTATTGATACGTCTACAGGTAGACCCGATATATATATAATAATCATTGATAATACTGTAGATACAGTAAAGTAAATTCCCAATTTATTCAGCATTTCTATCTCGTTTTCAAAGTAAATATTTATATATCTAAAAAAATTAAATATAATGCACAACTCACAAGCTAAACTAATTATAAAAATCATACTGATAGTTTTCTGTAAGAAGTTTATTATTCTATGCTCATACAGGCTAGATGAATTGTTATCCACCAAGAATTCTTTAACATTATCTCTTAATATTTCAGAAACTTGTTTTACACTTGTAGGATCATTTGGAAATTTTTCAGGTACTATATACAAATCAAAGGAAATTAACTTCCACAATAGTATTACTAATACTAAAATAATTCCTATTTTAAAAAGATTACCTAATAACTTAAAACTACATCTTTTAATTGCACTAAAAAAATAGTATCTTTCCATTTCACTTCTTAAACTATCTATAGATTTCTTTATAATATTTATCATAACTATTATCAATTTATATATACAAAAAAGCCCCATTATGAAAAGGAGTATATCTGATCTCTGTTTTATCAGTTTTCCTACTTCACTATAATCCTCTATATAAAAATCATTAGGATTTCTATCTATAACAGCTAACTTATCTATTATTATTGCTTTATTCAAAGAGCTATCAGTGTTTTCAAATTCAATATTTGTTATAGAACAATTTAACTTTACTTTATTCATAACACTTAATGGTATATATATAAGTGGTAAATCCTTCTCTATAAAGTCTCCAATAATTGAATCATATGAATCAACTACTCCTATTATTGTAAATTTCTTATCGTATATAAATATTTGCAAGCCTATTACATCATCGGATTTAAAAAGCTTTTTGGCTAGTTTATCTTCAATAACCGCTGAATAGTTTTTATTATTGTTATCATCTTCATTTAAAAAAGACCCTTTTTTTAGCCTTATATTGTAAAACTGATTATATTCGCCTTTCACACCATATACTAAAGCCTTACTATTGGTATTTTCAGAACATATTAAAGATTTATCAAAAGTATAGTATGTCATAAGTTCAGGTGACAAAAGTTTTTTTAGTTCTTCTGTCTTCTTTAAACTCAGTCCATTTTCAAGATTTCTATCATTCTTTAATTCAACCAATATCTTTTGATATCCTACTATACCATTTAGTTCTTTAACTTTTAAATAAATTGATTTGTTCAAAGACAAGGTAAAAATAAAGATAAATATTACTATAAAAATTGTCCAATATCTTCTATTTATATTCTTTTTCATTCACCTCCCTCCTCACCTTTATCTTTCCAACCTTACCTGACATCCGTTAGACAAATTCTTATTACTATATATTACCACCTTTTCATTACCAAGCAATCCTGAATATATTCCTGTAAAGTTATTGTCTGAATCACCTGTAGTTACTTTCTGCTTTATCACATAATAATCTTTCCCTAAAGGACCATCTTTTTCCTGTAAAACAAACACATATTTTCCTTCACTATTTTGATATACAGCACTGCGAGGTACTAAATAATCATAGCTTCCAATCTTTTTTCCTAAATAAAACTCTCCTATTTCTCCTCCTATTAAATCTGCTTCTTCCAATTCAATAGTCACAATTTTACTATCTATGTCATCCTTATTATCTTTTATAGCCCTTACCTCACCACTTACTAGACTTTTCCCTTTATTTTTAATTGATACTCTAACTTCATCACCAAGTTTGATATATTGACACTGTTCATTATCCATAGCTACCTTTAATTCAAAGCCTTTACTTATATCATCCAATATATAAACTGGCATAGTATAGTTTAATACCATACCCATTTTAAAGTTAATCTCCTTTATGATGCCATCAGACATTGCAAAGACAACGCATTTTTCTATTTTTCTCTCTAGCTCCTTTATTTCCAATTCTTTTTTTTCTATATTCACCTTTATAATCTCTATATCTTTTTTCTTTGTATCCATTTCCATTTCTAATTCTATCTTTTTATTTTCGTAGTCTAATTTTGCAGTACAATATTCTCTTTCTTTTATTTCAAAGCTATTCTTTGATTCAGCACCTTCTTCATATAGTGCTTTATATGCTAAATATTCTTTCTCTTTTTGAAATAGATCTTCTTTAAGTTCTTTCAGAATTTGCTCATTGATATATATACTGTTTGAACCCTTTTCAATAAGCAGTTTATCATACTTAAGCTTTAGTTCTTTAAGTTCAAGCCTTCTCTTTTCTAACTCTTCTTCTAAATCAGCTTTTTCCAATATAAAAAGTACTTCTCCTTTTTTTACTAAATCCCCAACTGAAACTTTAACCTCCTTTACTGTAGTGCTTAAATCTGTATAGTACTCTATTCTTTCCTTTGCTTCTACAATACCCTCACCTGTTATTTCTCTAGTTAAACTGCCCGTACTTACCTTTTCAACATTAACCTTTGGAAGAGTCCAACTATTAAAACTCCTTGAAAAAAAGGTTAAAAATATTATAATAAAAAAAAAATCTTAGTTATTTTTAAAATTTTCTTTTTTCTATTTGAAAGGCTTTTTTCCATGCCGTATGCCTTCATACTTGTTCCCCCTCATCGCTTGATTGCAGAATGTGAAATACCTTCTACCAAATAATTTTCTCCATATAAAAACATAAATAGCACAGGTAGCATATATACTATGCCAGCAGCAAAGGCAATACCTAATTCCCCACTATTTACTCTTGAAAGATATATTGATAAAGGATATCTATCTACCTCCTTTAAAAAAATCAAAGGCTGTTCTACCATATTCCAATTATCTATTAACGCTAGAATTGCTAATGAGGCTATCCCACCTTTAGATAATGGTAAAACTATCTTGAAAAAAATATGTATTAGTGAACATCCATCTACCTTAGCTGCTTCAATGTACTCCTTCGGAATTGAAAGCATAAACTGCCTTAGAAGGAATACCCCAAAGGCTCCGAATACTCCAGGATAAATAATGGATAAATATTTATTAATAAGTCCTAACTTATCTAATATTATATAATTGGGAACCAATGTAACCTGAAAGGGCATCATCATGACGACAATATACATGAAAAACAAGATATCCCTACCTTTAAATTTAAGTTTGGCAAAAACAAAAGCTGCCATAGAAGAGATGATAACTTGACCTGTAACAATGGGAAATACAATAAACACGGAATTCCAAAACATTCTAAGAAATTTACTCTTCTCTACGAGAACTCGATAATACTGCTTTAAAGTTACGGCATCTGGTATGAGCTTTAAGCTGAAAAAGCTATTTCTATTATCATTTTGAAATGATTCTTCTTCGTATGCATTATAGTTTTCCATTATTTCTACATCCTCCATAAAGGAGTTAGTTATAGTTAAGAGAAGTGGAAGTAATATTATAAGAGCTAAAATGATTAGAAGTAAAGATATTAATATTTTTTTTATTCCGTTCATAAAATAATCCCCCTAGTCAACAAAAGCATCGTTAATCCTTTTTTGAATCTTAAACATAATAAGAACTATTAAATAAATAACCGCAGCCATCAGAATAGCAGATGTAACTAATTTATGATAATCCAGCTTTCTAAACATATTATTCATATAGTGCTGAAGCATATATATGCTTTGATGAGGATAATCTCCAGCCAAAAGATATACTTCCCTAAAGACTTTAAAAGAATTGATTATAGAGATTATTATTACGAAAAAGGTGGTAGGCATCAAATATATAAGTGTAATGTTGAAAAATTGTGCAACGGGGCCAGCTCCATCTATGCTTACAGCCTCATAGTATTCCTTAGGTATACCTTGAAGTCCTGCTAAAAATAGAACTATATTGTAGCCTATGTTTTTCCATATGTATATTATTATTACAACCAACATTGCCCATGAGGAATTAAGCCAATCTATCGGCGATATATTTAAAAAAGCTAATATACCATTTATAAATCCTCTAGTATCAAATAGAAGCTCAAAAAATAGTATAACCGATGCAACAGGTACTACCAGTGGTACTATAAAGGATGTTCTAAGTCCATGCCTAAAATATATCTTCTTATTTAGTAATATTGATAGCAATAAAGAAAATCCTATGATAAGAGGAACACTTATACCAGTAAACACAATGGTATTAGTAACAGCTAACTTATAGACACCATTGCTAATAAGATTTATATAATTTTGTAGTCCTACAAACCTACCGTTTATTGGACTGTCAAAAAAGGAATAAAATATCATCCAAATAAATGGAATGATATAGAAGATTAATAGTCCAATAACACTTGGTGCAAGAAAGAACAACGCTGATGTTGTTTCTGTTTTTTTAAATTTTGATATCAATTTATCGCCCCCACTTTTATGAAAAGTGTTTATCACAACATTACAGAGCAAAAGCATAAATAGACTATGCTTTTACTCAGGCAAATATAGCTAAATCTTATTCTGTATTATCTTTGCAGTTTCCTCTGCACTTCCTTCATTATCATACTAAGTTCAATCTCTTCACCAATAATGTCGAATAGTATATACCTCAAATTTATTCATTAATCATAATCTCTATTTTATTCTGTATCCTTTTAGCTGTCTCTTCTGCTGAAATTTCGTCTTCTAAAAATAAATCCAATTGTTCTCCTATTATTTTGGTTATCTCCTTATCAGTTCTATTATATGAGTATTTGCCAATATTGTTAGCAATACTATCAATTGTATTTATATCTGCCGCTGTAATAAGATATAAATTTTTCTCCATAAATCTTTCTGGCTTATTCTGCTTATATTTTTTCTGATCTTCTATTGTGGATAATGCTAGTATTTTTCTTGCTTTATTATTCATAGGTATTCCATCTATTCCATTTAGAGGATTGTTAAAAGCCTGAATTTTCTCAGATAGTAGAAATTTTATAAATTCCCATGCTTCATCCTTATACTTTGAATTACTGTTTATTCCACAAAAATTTCCATATATTTTTGTCGTTTTATCATGCTCTCCTTTCGGCATACTTAATATTTTCCAATCACTATTAAAGACATTATTAAAGCCTAAAATATCTTCATATTGAGAAATAGTTTGGTTTAAGAAAAATGCAATATTCTCCCTTGATGGCGATTCAGGAAACTCTTCATAACCTATTTGAGGATGAGCAAGGTTGCTAGTTTTTATGTTTTTACATAAATTTAATATATCTATAAATTCTTGAGTATTAAATTTAACTTTTTTATCATTTACACCTAAATAATAGTCAATATCTGATACTACCATTTGGTAGAAAAATGAAGTATATTTGTTCATCTTCGGGAATGCGTAGTACTTTTGATCATTTTCTTTTAAACTTTCACATACTTTCTTAGCTATATTGTGAAAATCTGTCCAAGTCCAATTTTTATCATCAATGTGAATTCCTTTTTCTTTAAGAATTTTTTCATTTGCTATCATTACATTTAAATCGTAATTAATAGGCATTAAGTAAAGACCATCTTTATATTCCATAGCATTTAACACAGCCGTATTATAATCCTCTTTATTAAAGTTTTTATCCTTTTCTATTATCTCATTTATATTAATAAGTGCATTTTTTTCTATATAATCTTTAAAAGATAAGGAACTAGAACATATTATATCAGGTCCTTTACCTGCTAGAATAGTAGCATTTAACTTATTTCTATATTCTAAGTAATCACTTGTATTTGAATTATCAACTATAATCTTTATATCTGGATGTTCTTTTTCAAACATCCTTGCAACAATCGAAAAGTAGTTTGACGGTGTATTTACCGAAAAAATTATTTGCTTTTTATCTTCTTTTTTGTCTTCAACCATTTTGTCTGTTTTTTCATATTTATATATTCTACCAATATACCCCTTTTCCATATCCTTATTTCCATCATCTGCTACAAAACAATATATATTTTCACTGCTGTCTATTTCAAAATCTACAATATAAGTTCCAAAGTCATGTATTGAATAGTTGTTAAAGTCTACTATTCTTTTTGCTACATTGCCATCAATATCATATTTTATTATTCCGTTATCATTCATTCCATATATTGCTTTCGAATTTTTATCATATATAATTTCTCTAGGCATATCTTTTTTGTCAAGTGTCATATGCCAAATTTTTTTTCCATTTTTCGCATCGATTTTTTCAATTGTTTTTTCTTGGCTTTTTACAGTTATTAAATTATCATTTTCATCTATTGCAATAGCTTGGTACAATGATGTGTCAATATTCTTTAATATTTTTCCATTTTCATTTATGATCTGAATGTTGCCATTTAAGTTTAATATATATATATCCTTTTTACTGTTGACATATATACCTTTAGCAACTGCTTCCCTAAATGCTTCATCACCTTCAGTTTTTATTTTCAAAGGGGTACCTTTAATTATCTTTTTGCCTTCAGTATCATAAACGATTAATTGTCTTGTAACCTCAGTTACTATATTATTTTCATCTTTTTCATATTGATGTACAAGAACATATAGGTTGTCATTTTTATCTAATGTAAATATATTGCCTTTTCCTTTAAAACCACAACTAATTTCTCTGATTTTGTTGCCTTCTTCATCAAGCATAATATATTTAGGTTTTTCATCCTTTACAAATATAACCATGTTTCTTTTGGAGCTTAAATATCCAGTTATATAATCGTTAGAATATAACTTCTCACTAATGATTTTTTCATTGTAATAAACTCCGTTTTCAGCTTCTGGTTTACCGCTAATTAGTTCTTGATTGCTTGAACATCCGAAAAAATTCACTAAAAGAAAAAATGCTATTGCTATAACCGTTATTTTTCTTGTCATAAGAGTTTAAAACTCCCTTCATTTGAAAAGATATTTTTGTCAGTCTAAATAGTTATAGTTTTTGAATATAAAAACACTAACTCTTATTAACATGATTTGAATTGCAGTATAAATTTGAGTTTATTCACATTCTTAACATTTTGATTAATATTATGTCTATTATAGCATATATTTACAAATAAATATAATTATATCTTAGCCTACATACTATCTAAGATTTTAATTTGTTTAGATACAACATTAAGATTAGTCAAACTAAATTTAGTTATCCTTATTTTATTGAGCAAGTAAATCTAAAATTATGTATATAATTTTTATTTATTAAACCAGCAGACTTAATAGCCATATACATTGTTTGGATGGCGGTTTTATAATAAACTTCATCTTGCCGCCATCCCTAAATTTAGCTAGAAATACAAACTATCAAAATATTAATTTCTAAATATCATAGTGATAATCATCGTAAAAGTCATCTCTTTTATCATCATTTCTATCTGCTCTATACTCATCTCCATGATCATCTCTACCTAATTCATTTGAACAAGCACAAAATGCATAACAACTACAACTGCAACTAAAAAGTTCAATAGTGTTAGAATTAGTGTTAACTTTTTTCTTTAATTTTTTCATTATAAAACATCTCCCTTTCTAAATTTATATTCTTTTAACCTATCTTTCCCTCGAGGTTTAAAAAGTAGGAATAAAAGCGACTACTATTGGCTTAACTAATAAATTTTGTAATATATTTAAATTGAATATTATGGAAAATAATCATAACACTACATTCTGTAACAAATATCACTATCCCTCATATATTTCTAAAATTTTACTATAAACAATTTCAATATATTTGTTTTTTGAAATATGTATAACGTTATCATTATTATTTTCATTATATAAATAATTCAAAAAGGATCTACTATTATAACTTGCTTTCCTAAATTTTTCTTTACTCAAAAACAAAGTATCTTCAAATATAATTATGTTAATATCAATATCAAATAAATTATCTATAAAAGTTGTATAATTAAAGTTTTTTTTAGTACAATTAACTCCAACCAATGTCAAATCTCCATTATATATGTTCATTATAGCATTATACATATAGTACATATTTTCTGGATTATTAGTATTATCATTACTAATATTATCTATCAAGAAAGGTATGAATCCATAAAGAATTCCTTTTAAATTATTAATTAATGTTACAACATTATAATTATCTTTTTTAAAAAGATCAGTTAAGAACACTAAGACTTCATATAATCTGTTACCTGAAAAATCATATATAGCTATTATAGGTTTTTCAAATTTAAGTTTTGGAATAAAAGCATTGCTTTTTAAAATGGGATTAAAATAATTTATACTACTATATTTTTTTACTATTCTGTTTAATTCTTTATCTGCATTAATAAATACTATATTTTTAAATATTTCGCCTATTTTTTTTAAATTACTTTCAAATGCACTAATGGATTTGACTTTCATAATATTTTCTGCATTAATAATAATTGTATCTAAATCACTTGTAGCCATATCATTTAAATATAAATAGTTGCAAATATCATATAATCCCTTTTCGATATTACTACATTCAATATTAACAATTTGTTTAACATTAAAACTAAATCTTGAAATAAATTTTTCATTTGAATTTAAATTTATCAGTATAGCTTTATTAATCCACTCAGTATTTCCATAACATTCATAAAATACTGAATTTTTAGAACGGTTTATCGAACCCCTACATAATTGTCTTTTTATTTCTCTTAAATTGTAAGCAGTTGAATTATTCAATAAATTTGCAACTAGAGCTGTTATAAACGGAGTTGCGTAACTATTACAATTTTTGCATATATACTCTCTCTGAAGATGATCTATTAACTTGTGTCTTGCAAAAGCTGTTATCTCAATTCCATTAATAGGTTCAATAGAATAGAAATATTGACCTTCATTAAGAATATTATTTTTTTCACACTTTACACCTATTACATTATGAAAGGAAGCTGGATATGTAACAATATCAGTGTTCTTACATGCAGCAACAATAATTATTCCTTCATTATAAGCTTCATTAACTATACTTCTAATTTCTTCTCTATCATAAATTTCTATTGTACCTAGACTTAGATTTATTATATTTATATTATTCTCTATACACCACTCTATTGCTTTTACTAGTTTTTTCTTGTTCCCAAGTCCATTTTTACTGTCAATAATCTTAATACTACTTAACATTACATTAGAACAATATTTATTAATTATTGCAGCACAAATAGTTCCATGACTTTTTTCAAAAGGATTACAAATATCTCTATTCCTTATACTAAGTTGCTCTGATATTTCTAGATCATATTCTAGTGATATTGTATTATAACATTTACTATTGACACCATCATCTATTATTGCTACATGAACTTTATCAGTCATTATTATAAATTAACCTTTCTTAAACAACTGTGTTTTTATTAACTCTAAAATACAATTATAACTAGTAAATTTCCCTCTAGCTATTTCCTCTTGAGGAACTTCGATATTAAATTCTATTTCGATATCACGAATAAGATATAATAAATCTCTAGGGTTTAAACCAATCCTATAGCCTAATAAATGTACTTCTCTAAAACTTTCATCGACTTCACTATAATCCCTATTTACTGTTTCTCTAAATATCTTGGTTAATCTTTTATTTAAGTTATCACAATTCTTTATTGAATATCACTGGTGTTGCATAAAAAATAAAAACAAAAGTCAAGGAAAAAGATAGAAATTTAGGGATTTTTTTGCCAGATAAAATATGATAAGATAAGTGATAAGATAGTCCTTGTTCAAATTTTCTAATGAAAGGACAGAAAGCAAAAATGAACAAGGATAAAAAAACAACACTTGATTTTATCATAAATCTCTTAAAAAAATCTTTAAAAATTTTAAAAATTTTGGGTATAGATAAATATGTTAAGAAATTTACTGTTTCTAAATGTATTGCTCTTATGATATATGCACAAATAGAAGAACTTGAATCACTTAGAGATATTTCATCTACTTTTAATA
>NZ_FRAG01000113.1 GCF_900142245.1 Paramaledivibacter caminithermalis DSM 15212
TGTGATTTTATTCATATATCCATAAATGTATAATCTAAGCATATCTTTTGGATCATATCCAGGTCTACCTTTATCTTTAGGAATACTATTTTTAAAACCTAATTCAGCCATATCTAATGATTCCACAAATGCATCTATTATTCTTACAGGATTATCTTCTGTGATGTAATCATCTATATACTCTGGAAAGGCAATTTTACTTTTTCTATTTATTCCTTCTATATATCTCATGCTACCACCCTTTTTTCTAGTATCATAGATAAATTGTAGCATATCTATTCAATGTTATGTTAACCAATTGTTGGATTTTTTACACGGTCTGACGTCCCCTTGTCATGTTAAAAATGGAAAAGATGCCTGCTCAGGAACAAAGATAGATGATGAGGTTGTCAGCAGGCTTGATATAAAAGAACCAATAATTGTAAAGAAGGTCATAAAAAATGGCAAGAAACATTACAGTTATACCAGCAAGAGCAAGCAGGCAGAGCACAACAGAGAGAGTAGAAATGCAGAAAAAGAAAATGGCAGCTTACTGCAGAGTGTCAACAAACCAATTAGAACAGTTATAAAGCTATGAAGCACAGGTAGCTTATTATACAGCTTATATTACAAATCATCCAGATTATGAACTTGCAGGAATTTATGCCGATGAAGGTATTTCAGGCACCAATACGAAAAAGCGTGAGCAGTTTAATAAAATGATTGAGGACTGCAAAGCAGGAAGAATTGATATGATTATAACCAAGTCCATATCAAGATTTGCAAGAAATACCCTTGATACTTTAAATTATGTAAGACAGCTTAAAGAACTAGGTGTTGGAGTAATATTTGAAAAAGAAAATATCAATACTTTAGATTCAAAAGGAGAAGTACTACTTACAATTCTTAGTTCCCTTGCACAAGATGAGTCTAGAAGTATAAGTGAAAATTCTACTTGGGGAATTAGAAGAAGATTTGAACAGGGAAAGGTTCAAATCAATCATAAAAAGTTTTTAGGCTATGACAAAGACGAAGAAGGAAATCCTATCATAAATGAAAAACAGGCAAAAATAGTAAGAAAAATTTATAAAGATTTTCTCAATGGCAAAGGTACAAATAGAATAGCAAGGGAACTGGAAGATGAGGGAGTTCCTAATTGGAATGGTAAAGCTAAATGGTATGAAGATAGTATAAGGAAAATTCTCAGTAATGAAAAATATAAAGGAGATGCACTCCTGCAAAAGACTTATACAGTTGATTTTCTTACAAAGAAAAGAGTAGAAAATAACGGAGAAGTTCCACAATACTATGTAGAAGAAAGCCATCCACCAATTATTGATAAAGATATGCATACCGCAGTACAACTTGAACTGGAAAGAAGAAAAGCTTTTGCAAAAAAGTATGGTATTAAAAAGATTTACTATGCTACGGTTAAAAATCCTTTCGCAGGAAGAGTTATTTGTGGACACTGTGGAAGTGTTTTTGGCAGAAAAGTTTGGAATTCTAATGATGAGAGATTACGAAGAGTGATTTGGAGATGCAATAATAAATATAAGGTGAAAGGAAAAAAGAGCTGTGAGAATAAGCATATAGATGATAAGGTTTTATATCAGGCTTTTGTAAATACATTTAATGCTTTGATAGAAAACAAGGCTTATTTCATAAAAAAGTGGAAGGAAGGACTTAAAAGTGATAATACTTTAGTAAGATGCAAGTCAAAGCAGTTTATAGAAATTCTAAAAAATGCAAAGCCAATAGAAAAATTTGATATGGATTTATTCTTTAGTATTGTAGAGAAGATGACGGTATTTGGAGGGGAAAAGATTATTGTAAGTTTGCTAGATGGTACTGAGATTGAGGTTGTAATTGAATAGATAAATGAGAAGAGCCAGTTGGAGTGATGTAGTAGGTCACTTTGACTGGCTTTTTTTGTAATCTAATATCATATTAGATAATTTTCTGTCAGTTTATATAGTAAAATTATACCAAAGAAATTATTGACAAATTTGGAATAAAGGGGTAGAATCATATTTGTAGACAAGCTTGTTTATGCAGTTGATAGAATTATAGCTTAATGAATTTGACTAAGATAACGAAAATTTTTATTTTTAAACCAATTAAGGTTTTGAATATTAATTTAAAAGAAAAAAGGAAGGAGTTTTTGATATATGAAAAAATTTAATAAAATTATGAGTTTAGTTTTAATATTAATAATATTTTTAGGTACTGTGAATGTATATGCGTGTTCAAATTTGCATAATGAAATGCAAAGTCTTATAAATGAAGATGGTTCTAAAATATTAAAATCAGAGAATTTGAAGAACTTAGAGGAATTGCATAATTATATATCAAACAATATTTCTAGATATGTTATAAAAAATCAGGATGGAACTGTTACTATAAGTAAACAAATATATAAAATTAACATATCACCATACTTGATAAAGAAATATATTACTATGATTGATGAAATTAATAAAGGTGTAAAGTTAGGAATAATTTATTTTGATAAAAACTTATCAGCTCAAGTTATTGATGATGTAGAAAATTACGTATATAATAGGGGAAATAATACATTAAAGGAATATATGAATAATTACAGTACTAAAGATGTTGGTATCATGTCATTGCCAGATGAACCTCCGTATTTTAATATAACATATACTTGTCATAAAAATGCAAAAGAACTTCAAGATGTTTATGATGCTGCTGAAGCTACTAGAATTATAAATCCTAATGTAAATCCATGGCTAGTAACGGTTGGTTATTGGGCTGGTAAAGTTAGAGAAGGTGGAGATTGGGATTACAAAAGAGAATTAGGATGGAATACAGAATATAAAATAATAATAGGTGGTAAAGTAGATTATGTGCATGGTGAGGATATAGGTAATATTCATTATGGATATACAGGAAGATCAATAGGTTTTAGCCAGTTTACTTTGAAATCAGCTGCTGGATTAGTTCAGGTTCTTAGTGGAACAGCTAAAAAAGAATGGTTTAATAGCTATTTTGATGATCCTAAAGATCAATATGCCATACAACGAGGGATTGATATGTATAATAATGGATTATAGAAATAAATTCTTGTAAATAAATTGGTGCATCAGATGAATATCATAAATGATATTCATCCGAAAATTAATTGGATTGCAGGGAATATAGATAGTTTATTCCAATGTCAATAATGGTGTATTTGAAGTATTAGATGTTGATTGAGTTGTAAAACTTTGGAGATGATAGAAATGTCTTTGAGATTGTTGAAAATAGTTAAAAAATTTGTCGGATTATTAGCAATTATATTATTAATAATTGTTTTATTTTATTATTTTACTTTTTATGATATGAGTTTGTTGCCTAAAGGCAAGCTAATAAATGAAGTTTATTCTCCTAATAGAGAATATATTGCTAAACTTTATATAGTTGAAACAGCAGAATTATGCCTTAAAGTTGATATAGTAAATACTAAAACATATAAAACTAAAACTATATATTGGAGTTGGGACGAAGGTGATAATTGTCGTATAGAATGGTTAGATAATGAGTATATTCTAATAAATGGAAGAAAAATGAATATAAATACTGATACTTATAATAGAAGAGTTGATTCAGATGATAAATATAAGTAAAGTGTTAGAGATAAACAACTTTAAGGTTAAATAAATTAAAAATTTTGTGATAATAGTGAATTTTAGTCCATTTTTAGTTACGTTGATAATTTTATATCATGAAGTGACACGGGGGACGTTTCGTTTGTCATGCCTTGATAGCTTTTTCAATAATTTTACGTCCTAAACCCAATACCCTACTTAGTTGCCTTATACTTGCTCCTGTTGATTTTTTCATTTCTAATATTAATTTATCTCTATCAATTACTGTAGTTTTGTACTTTTATGATAATTACCAAAAACTGACGTAATAATTACCATAATAAAAGATGAATATATGTACAAACCCAAAAACACCAAAGGAG
>NZ_FRAG01000079.1 GCF_900142245.1 Paramaledivibacter caminithermalis DSM 15212
CTTTTAGATCTATTAGACATGATTTACCTCCAAATTAGTTTTATTTATTATATCATGTCCGAGTTTTTATTGTCTAATTAAGTATAACCTATCCAGTTTTTGTACGCTAGTAGTGTTTTGAATGTAGATAGTTCTTCACGTTATATATATCTTTTTTCTAATAAATTTGTTATGACTTATATAAGTAATAATCACTTTCTATTTCTATAAGTTCACAAAATTTTTCATCAGCCAACAGTCTTCCTCCTTTCTATTAAATAGTCTTTCGGAATTACCCGAGTGAGATGTTTCAAGGTTTTCCTTGAAACAAGTTTATTGTAATCCTCCTGATTTTATCAGGAGGTATTTCTTTTTATTCAAAGTAAAATTGGAAATTTTACTTATAAAAAACATTTAGAAATTTACCAAAAACACTTGACTTTTAAAAATCGCCCCAATAATCGCAGTGAAAGGATTAATTCCTTTACTAACTGTGATTGAGGTGATGTAAATGAAACCTGTAGTTGTTTCCCATGAATCTTAGCAAAGCTTTGTATTATCTAAGCTAAGGTAGCATTATTCTGGAGGCATTCTTAATCCTTGTAAATAGTGATTAGCCAATAATCCATAAGTTATAGATTACTGATCTTTCTTACGTGACTACATGGCTCTTTGACTCTTATTCTGACAAAGGTCCTGCCCCCCGTGATCCAGCTTCTATGCTACGCTCTTATCTGCTGTTTTTATTAACTAATCCTACCATTGGCATTACTGAATGGGTAAATGAGCTTTATCGTGTTCCTCTATATGCTATCATTAGTGGCTTTGAACCTAGTGATATTCCTGGTGTAGGAACTTTTTATGATTTTTTTCACGTCTTTGGGGCTATCAAAGTCCTAATATTAAATCTAATATTAAGAGAAAGCGCAAAAAGAAGAAAAAGAAAAAGCCTAAAAAGGGTGAAAAATTGCCTCCAAATAAACCCAGTATTGTCAAAAGGTTAGTTGAGCGTTTTCTTAAATATAATTCCAAGAAAAAAGTATTACCTGCTGACCGCTTATTTGAGTTCTTTGAGTCTGCTTTCCTATCTGTTTCTTCTAAGTTAGGTCTACTTGGTGACTCTAATAATTTTGGTATCATTGGTGATGGTACTCCTGTTGAAACTGCCAGTTATCCACGCAGCAAACCTACTTGTACTTGTAATACCAAGGGAATATCTAAATGTAATCATCCAAGGTTTTACTCTCAACCCGACTGCAATTCAGGTTGGAATAGCTCTAGGGAAAAATACTTTAATGGATATTACCTCTGCATGATATCCACTAGTGATAGCCATTATGACTTACCTCTTTATCCTAGGCTAAATCCTGCTTCCAGACATGATTTAGTTAGTTTTGTTATTAGCTTTATTGAGTTCTCACAAAGATACTCCCTAGGCAATACTAGCAAAATGCTTCTTGATGCTACCCATGATGCTGAGGCTATTTATAAACTGCTAAAACACTATGAAACTGGGCCTTTTATTGATCTCAATATTAAAACCAAGAAAATTTTCTCTACTGAGTCTAATATTCAAATTTCACCTGTGGACATTCCAGTTTGCCCTATCGGGCTTAATATGAAATCAAATGGCTTTGATAAATCACAAAATCGTAGAAAATGGCATTGTCCTCTTGCACGTGGTACTAAAATTTCTTGTGAAACCCCATGTTCTAGTGCTAAGTATGATCGTACTTTTCATACCTCTAACAAAGATAATCTCAGGCTCTTTACTAAAACTCCTCGTTCTTCTAAGGAGTGGAAAAACACCTATAAAAGACGTACTTCTATAGAACGTTCCAATAAGCGTGAAAAGGTTGATTACTCCTTAGAGCATGGTCGCCATCGTTCCACCAAGATGTGGTACATACGCATCTATGCAATCATGATGTGTCAACATATTGATGCTTGGTATTTTCATTCTAAAGATACTTTAAACCTTAAAGAAATTATTTTTGCTTAGTCTACTTAACTTATTTTTTTTTACAATCATGTAGGCTTATTTGTCATGCCTTTTTTTCATAAATCATACTGATTTTTATTTCCTCTCTTCATAAATACAAAATTCCCAGTTATTTTTTTACTTTTTAATGGTTTTTTCTTTATTTATTCCGAGAGGCTATTTAATTTTATTATCTTTGTACATATAACATATTAAAAAATCCCGTGTGATAATAATTTTCAAATATAATCACTACTTTAAAAGTTCTAAATAGTTGAAGTATAAAACTATAACCATATCAGCTTCCATAAGATAATATCTTTTAAACTCTAATATTACGAAATACGTTCTATCTCTAAAACAATTTCTTCAAACTGTGCTGGGGTTAAAGATTGTTCTTTATCAGATAATGCTTTTTCAACATTTGGGTGAACTTCAATCATAACTCCATCTGCGTTACAAGCAATAGCAGCTTTAGCCATTGGTTTAATTAATTCACGAACCCCTGTTGCATGAGATGGGTCTACAATAACTGGTAGACCTGTTAATTTTTGCATGAAAGGTACCGCTGCTAAATCAAGCGTATTACGGGTAAAATCGTTATATGTTCGAATTCCTCTTTCACATAAAATAATTTGGGAATTTCCTCCTATTGCAATGTATTCTGCAGCTAGGGCCCATTCTTTAACTGTTGAACTCATACCTCTTTTTAATAAAATAGGCTTGTCTCGTTTTCCTAGCTCCTTTAATAGTGAATAGTTGTACATGTTCCTAGAACCAACTTGCATAACATCTGCATATTCATATACTACATCAATATCTTTTATATCCATTACTTCTGTTACAACTGGTAAATTTGTTAATTCACTTGCTTCTTTCAAAAACTCTAACGCTTTAACACCTAAACCTTGAAATGTATATGGGTTAGTACGTGGTTTAAATGCCCCACCTCGAATCATGTCTACTCCAATTTGTTTTAGTATTTTAGCAATTTCTATTATCTGATCTCTTGATTCAACAGCACATGGTCCTGCAATAATTACTGGAGGATTTCCTCTTCCAATTTTGAGTCCATTTACATTAACAACTATAGGCTTTCCATTCAAAATATTCAAAGCTTACTTCCTCCCTTTATAATAAGAAGATCTTATAGTCGATTGTGAAATACTACAATCGGCTTTTTTACTATATTTTGGCCGATAGGCCTTTGTATTTACCTCCACTATGACGATATTAGTCATATACCACTACAACAAAATACCAACATAGGGAGGATGTTACCATGTTTTCTTTATCAGAATTTAAGCAATTAAATCTATTTGATAAATTTACTTCTTTAAATGTACTTTCTTATGAAAAACCAGCGGTTTTTCTAAATTTAATTAGAGATAATTTTAACCTTGAATCTTTTATACCAGATTCTTTTCGTAATCATTATTATTCTAATCTAGGGAGAAATAGAGACTATAATCTTTTTTCAATACTTTCAGCTCTATTATTTATGCATATGTTCAATATGCCTACAACTACTCTATTAACCCTATTCCTTCAATTTTCAAAGGTTCTCAGAGGGTTTTGTGGATTCAATAATAGAGTACCTGATACTTCCTTTTTTAGCAGATTCAAAATTAATTACGAAAAAGATATTTCTAATTCATTTAATTCTATGATTTGTCATATCATAGATATTTGTAATGAATTCGATGAATCTTTAGATGACGATTCACCTTTAAAGGGCTTAGCTTCAATGCTTATTTATGATACATCTGGGTTAAAACCTAAAGTTAAAGAAAATAACCCTAAAACTTTAGCTTCTGAGATAAATAAGCAAAAAAACTATGCTAAAATTACCAATAATGAAAATTTCAATCCTTATGCTGCCGCATATAAAAACATGCCTAAACAAGCTGAGTCTAATTCTTCTATTAAATTAGATTTTGTTAATGGTCATTTTAATTATTTTTATAAATTTGGTATTCTTACTAATGGCCTTGGAATACCAATGTACATCAACTTCTTTGATGATGATTTTTATTCTTCTATAGGCGATGTTTTTGATACTCCAGAGGAACAAAAGTTTTCCTTTGATAATACCTCTCTAAAGCCTGTAATAGACCAATTTTTTAGACATAATCCTAATAAAAAATTTGTTAGTTTCCTTGGTGACAGTGAGTTTGATAGCTATGATAATTTTTCACTTTTAAAACATTATGGTTTTAAAAAAGTTTTTATCCCTATTAACACCCGCAATACTAATCGTGTTGATAATTCCGACTTAAAATTTGATGTATCTGGTGCTCCTCTTTGTCCTCTTACTAAAGAACCTTTTATTCCTGAAGGAACTTGTAGAGGAAAAAATAGAAGCCCTCGTTTAAAGTATAAATGTCCTAAAGCCCGTAGGGATAAAAAAGGTAAATGCTATCATATTTGTGAAAATCCATGTACATCTTCCAAAGCTGGAAGAATGCATTATGTTTATCCTGATAAAGACTTTAGGCTTTATCCTGGTATTCAAAGAAATTCTGATGAGTGGAATTCTACTTATAAGCTTAGAACAACTATTGAAAGAACTATAGCTTCGCTAAAGAAAAATTCATCTATTGCTTTTCCTAGAACTTTAAACACAACCAGTATGAGAGCCGATTTATTTTTAACAGCCATAACTAAATTAATTAATGTTATAGTTGCTAACGCAATAGATAAACCACAATATTTTAGAAGTATCAGAAAGCTTTATAAATTAGCTTCTTAACACTATCCACAAGTCAATATCTTTTCATTATGCTACGCATTATTTTATGTTTAAAAATCATGGGGCTTAATAGATGCGTCTTTTTTTTTGTGCTTTTTTCTATGTTTTTTGAATCTTTATTGTGGATAACTCTTCAATTTATTTTACAATCCACTATAATAAGAAGATCTTATCTTACATCAAATGAAATATTATTTAGTACACTATTAATTCTTTGATTTAATATTTCCTCACAATCACCATATGTTATAAAAAATCCAATTCTATCCCAGGAACATTTAACTTGGCTAATAAAATCCCCTGGTGATTTTCCAATTTCCCATAAAATCACGTTTGAATCTGGATTGTCTAATATTTCAATTCCATTCACTTTTTCAAGAATTCCCTCTGGTGCTTCAAAATACCTAATAGCTGCATGTCTTAATGGTGACCGATTTATCGTCATTGTCTTTCCTGATAACATTTCTAGGTAATACTCTTTAAAATTAAATCCATATGCATGAGAAATTAAATCTGGAATTCTATCACCTGGTATTCTTCCCGCACATTCAATAATCCATTCTCTATTGTTTTGAATGATCCATTCAGCATGAAGAACAGATGTTTCAATTTGTGCTGATTTAACAATATTTTTCATGTGCTTTTGAATTGCAAGTTTTATATTTTTGTCTAAATTTGCTGGAACTTTATGCCCTGATTCAACAAAATATCCGTTATTAAATTTCTGCTTTTCAGTTATATTAAAAAATTGAATTTCTCCATTATTAACAAATATTTCAACTGAATATTCATCACCATAAATCATATCTTCAGCTATGTATTCCCATTTTAATTGTCGTTCTGGCACTAATAAATTCTCATCTGCAGAAGTAGTAAAGTCAAAAGCTTTTGAAATTTCATTAATATTGTTAATTTTAACGACTCCTAAAGAAGCGTGTCGATTAGCAGGTTTAAAAATAATTGGTTTTCCTTTAAAAAAATGTTCTAAGTCACTTTTCGTTTCGATTTTACCAAATCTTGGATGTGGAATATTGTTTGCTCTACAAAATTCTCGAAAGCGAATCTTGTTAGTAAATATTTGTGCACCAATATCACCAATCCTTGGTAAACTTAATAATTTTGCAGCTTCATTTGCAGGATAAACACTATACTCAAAGGCTGGAATTACAAGATCAAATTTAATAAATTTTGCCCATTCTTGAACAACTTTTAGATAGTCATTTGATTGATGATATCTAGCAGTTCTAATTTCCACGATATTATCTACTTGAATAGATTTCATCTTTTTCAATATATCAGGTTCTTCGATAATATATATAGAATAATTTTGATTATACCTCATTATTTCCTTGCACAATTTACTTCCTCTTCCAATCATTAACACATTCTTTTTCATAACCTACTCCTTTTACACTATACTAAAATTTTTTTACAAAATTTTCAATCATTTTTAACCCTTGTTTTGTCAATATTGATTCAGGATGGAATTGTACACCTTCTATTTTATGTTTTTTGTGTCGAACTCCCATAATAATACCTTCTGTTTGAGCTGTAATTTCCAAATGCTCTTTTGGAAATGTTTTAGGATCTATCACTAAAGAATGATATCTTCCAACCTCAATATTTGAAGCAACACCTTCAAATATACCTTTACCATCATGCTTTATTATACTTGTTTTTCCATGTATTACAGAAGGTGCATGAATAGTTTTGCCACCAAATACTTCTCCAATGGCTTGATGTCCTAAGCATATACCCAAAATCGGTTTTTTCCCCGCAAAATAGTTGATAACGTCTTTAGAAATACCAGCTTCAGAAGGTGATTTAGGTCCAGGTGATATTAAAATCTTATCAAATCTTATATTTTTTAATTCTTCTAATGTTATTTCATCATTCTTATAAACAATAAAGTTTTTAGTGAATTTACCCATGTATTGTATAATATTGTACGTAAATGAATCATAATTGTCTATAACAAGAATCATATTATCCTCCTAACTATTGTTTAATCCAAGCATGATTGCCCTACCCTTATCTATTGTTTCTTTGTACTCCATAGCTGCATGAGAATCATAAACTATTCCCCCACCAAGTGAAAGCTGTAGCTGATTGCCGCTTTTTAAAATTGTTCGAATTATTATATTTAAGTCAAAATCACTCATATCTTGTGCAATACGTCCTAAACTTCCTGTATAAAAAGATCTTCTATTAGGTTCAAGTTCAGCGATAATTTCCATTGCTCTCTTCTTTGGACACCCAGTTATTGACCCTCCTGGGAAAGTATTTCTAATGATATCTGTAAAGTCCAACTCTGGTTTTAAAATTCCTGATACTCTTGAAATTAATTGAAATACTGAAGCATAGGCTTCCACAAACAGTAAAGAATCAACTAAGACTGTCCCATAGTTACAAATACGTCCAAGATCGTTTCGTAAAAGATCAACGATCATAATATTTTCTGCTTTTTCTTTTATTGAATTTTTTAAGGACTGAAGGTTATCATAATCTTCTTTCTCATTTTTGCCTCTTGGTCGAGTTCCTTTAATTGGTTCTGTATAAACATGGATACCATTTTTATATAGAAATCGTTCAGGAGAACTACATAAAATTGAATAATGTTCTCCAAGTTTGAAATAAGCAGAAAAGGGAGAAGGATTTGTCTTTCTAATACTTTTATATATCTCCCAGTCATTTACATAATTTTGCATTCTTAGAATTTGCGACAAATTTACTTGATAAATATGTCCATCATATATATAATTCTTTATCTTATTAATTGACTTCAAATATTCATCTTTTGTAAAATTAAACTTTAATGTTTTGCTATCATTTTGTTTTTGAGTCTCATTTTTATTTGAATCTGAATTTGAATTCAATAAATTTTTGTGCCTTTTTATAAGATCATCACTAGTTAAATTTTTATCATCTGATTTTGTCATAAACCATAGTTTCTTAGTATCATGATCATAAATCCAAAAATCCTTACAAACAGCACAATAAAAATCTGGCATATTCAAAAAATCATTTTTAGAATTTTCGATATTCATTAGAGCTTCTCCAAAATTATAACTTAATGCAATAAATAATTGTGGAACGAGTCTTTGATTACTAGAATTTTTTTTATCTATTTCATAAACGTTAAATGATTTATATTTATTAAAAAGTTTCTGAAATTGTTTCAGGATAGCTTCTGGCGAATCTTCTTTAACAGTTGCAAAAACCTCATCAATAGGATTAATTCCGATGTAAGAATATCTAGATTTCTCTTTAATTGACTCAACACCCAAACCAGAATTTATCGCTGAATCTCGATTAGAAGAGTCCAAAAAAAATATTTTTGTGCTTCCACGCAGTTTGTCAACAATCTGTACTGGTATTAATTTATCTATTATTTCTACATATAAGTAATTCATTTAATCACTTCCTATTCCTCTGATTCAATAATTGGATAACTAAGTAAACAAGCTTTTTTTAAAATTTTTTGTAATTCAGTAGATGATTTTGCTTTTCCCAAAATTACACCTGCTCGTTGAAAAGAATATCTTGCTTCTGAAACATCTTGTCCCTCACTGATTTCGTAACGAACATCTATTATTCCTTCTAATTTCAATAAATCATCACTAGGTACCAATTTTTTAACATTGCCAGTACGATGAATTGGTATATGAACATATCCATGACTTTCATTCAACTTTTGATGATGAATAGCTACAGGTATTTGATTTTCAACTTTTACAAAAATATCATATAGATTGATATTTGTAGCATTCTCTATCATCTCAGGAATATAATTTCCTCCTGGTCGAATAGCAACTTCTCCTAATATTGGATTACCTAATTCGTTTAAAAAACACTCATGATGTATAACACCATGACAAATTCCAAAAGCTTGAACGACATCTTCATTAAATTTTTTTAGTACACTATATTCTAGATCTGATTCAAGAAGCATTACGCTTCCAACCATTTTATGAGAATTAAAGCCTAAATTATTTTTAAGATATCGACTAATACTTATAAATTGAATCTTTGAATTTTGAATAACAGCATCAATATGATATTCAGCACCTTCAACAAATTCTTGCAGTATAACACCATCACGCATAAAAAATGTTTTGTCGGTAAGATAGAGATACTTATATTGATACCAATCATTAATAGAAGTAATTTTCATAACATTTGAAGTTCCAAAGCCACTAACTGGTTTTGCAATGCATGTTTTACCTTGTTTCAATTTAGTCCTAATAAACATTTCAGCATCTTCTAGTAAGGAAACAAACAACGTATCTGCAACAGGTATATTATTTTTCCTAGCTACTTTATACATTTCAAATTTATTTCTTAAACTAAGCGAAATTTTATACCCTCTCCCTTGAATCCCATATGTATCTCTAAGTTGGCCCGCAGTTAATATTGAAGACTCACCAGGTGCTATTACAGAGCAAATATTCAAATTTTTTATATATGGTTCACAAACAGCTCGAACTATTTCAAAGTCTGAAATATCATCAACATGATGAAAATAATTATAAAATTTCGATGAAGGTCTTGGGTACCTTCGATCAACAATCGCTATTACACCTATATTATTTGATTTCAGCGCTTTCAATACCTCTTCACGCCTTCCAAGACATATGCTATACATCAAGTTTCCTCACTTTCATTTATCATTCTATTTCTATTGTCAACATTGACTCTAGCTCTGATAGTTGATTAAATATATCCTTATCACAGGTATTCGTATAACCATGATATCTTAAAATTCTTCCTCGATTATCTTTACTAGATTTTACCTGACTTCCTTTTTTACAAAGCCATTGTATTGATAAGTTCAAATCCGATTTTTGTAAGGCGTCTAACCCTTGTATATTTCTTAGCAATCCTATTTTTGGGGCAAGCACATAACCAACAAATGCACTTCCATTATTTTTAATGCTTTTTAAAAATCTTTCTCCAACACAATTCAAAACTGCAGCTTCATACATATCTATATCAAATACCTGTTTTATCAATTCTGGAATATATCCTCCTCCTATTCTTGGATTTAATTCAATAAGGCTGGCTTGATGTCCATCCCACTTAATTTCTGTATGTGTCATGCCTGTCGATACACCTAATACTTTATGCACAGATTCAACATATTTTTTTATGTTATAAATTTCATCTTCTAAAAGATTTGCAGCTGGAACGATATGTCCTGTCTCAACATGTTTAAATTTGGAATGTGATCTTTTTTGCGTAATCGTTACAAAATTTACCTCTCCATTTTCAACAATACTTTCAACAGAATATTCTTTTCCTGGAATGTATTCTTCAATCAACACTTTTAAAGAAAATTCTTTGCCTAATGAACCATATGCATTATTGTTCATATGTTCTTTGTAAGCAGCTTCAAGTTCTTTAAACGATTTTGCAATTCGAACATTAATACTTGCAAATCCATCAATAGGTTTCATAACTACAGGAAAAGGATATTCGTTTTTTCTTTCAGCAAGTGCTTCCATAGAATCAACAACTGCATAATAAAAAGGAAATAATCCATTAGAAGCTAATTTTTTTCTTGTCTGGTCTTTAAACGTCGTAGCATTTGCTGCATTAAATCCAAATGATGGCAATCCAAGTTGATCTGTTACTCCAGCTACATGTGGCATTAAAAATACATGTCCTGCAAGAACTCCATGAAAAGAGACTTTATCATAAAACCTTACTATCTCATTAATTGTTTCAATTAAATTAGTCGTATCAACCTTCACATAATAATCTATATTCTTCTTATCGTTTTCATCAACTTCTTCTGGTTCTTGGTATGTAGCTAGAATTGTTTCATATCCTAGTTTTTTTGCTCTTTTCAAATATTCTTTTCCAAATCGATAATTTTCAATTACTAACACTCTTTTCATTCTTCTATTTCCCCTCTCTTTTACTCGCATCAATAATTTCGTTTTCAATTTTACATGCATTATTAATAATAACTTGAAATAACTCTTCAATTAGCTCTTCCCTCAAGCCCACAAGCTGTCCAGATTTTTTTCGTGTTTCAAAAACTTCTTTTACTCGATTAGATTGCATCATTGGAATATTTTTTTTTCTTTTGAATAAAGCAATTTTATGGATTATACAAAATCTTTCTCCTAACTTTTTTATTATGCTTTCATCAATTTCATCAATTTTTGAACGATAAAATTTAAGATCTTCCATTTTTTCACCTCCACTAGAAATTTTCCGCTCTGTAAACTTAAATGAAAATTGAGGACTTCAATCCTCTGTGGTACAATGTT
This sequence comes from Paramaledivibacter caminithermalis DSM 15212, assembly GCF_900142245.1. Lineage (GTDB taxonomy): Bacteria > Bacillota > Clostridia > Peptostreptococcales > Caminicellaceae > Paramaledivibacter > Paramaledivibacter caminithermalis. The sequence continues at coordinate 10,991 of NZ_FRAG01000079.1, forward strand.
TTTGCTAAAAAAACTATACCTCCCAGAAAGGGTGAAGTCCTCATGCAAAAAATTGTACCAATTAAATGTACAAAATGCAATAATAAAGATTCTTTTTACCGTTATGGTAAAGATAAAGATGGTTATCAAAAATACCTTTGTCGCAAATGTAATCACCAATTTGCTCCTGATAAACCAATATCTAAAAAGGTACCTAAATACCCTCGCTGTCCCCTTTGTGGAAAGGCAACTTTTCTTCACCACGATTATGAGTATTACTCTAATTAT
>NZ_FRAG01000114.1 GCF_900142245.1 Paramaledivibacter caminithermalis DSM 15212
AACACAAAAAAGGGTCAAAAAAATCGTCACCTTTGACTCCAATATTCCTAAAGTATCTTGTGTATGACAAAGGAAACGTCCCTTTGTCATTTATTAATTTTCTCTATTATCATATCAACCCCCTCAATTTTCTGTAAATAACATATACATAAATAATATATGCTTTTAATATTATATCATTATTTGGAATTATTAGGTAGAGTTGTGTCATGTTTCTAGATATAAACTGATAAAACCTTATTTTTGACATTTTTCTACATTTTGCACCTCTTACTAATATTATCTATTTGTAATACAATAAAAATATGTCGAACTAAAAAAATGAAAGGAGTATTAGTTATGAGGGAAAACTTTTATTTACCAATTTTAAAATGGAAAATGGGAGAACAAAAAGCTGTTGAGGAATTACCAGACATTCTAAAGGATAGGATTATACCACTTTTTGAAATTCCACCTATAGAATGGGATTATGAAAACGAATGTTATAAAAAAACTATTGACCAACATTTAGAAAAAGTACCTAAAACTATAAAAGCGTCTTGGGGACTTAATAGGCCGTTTTTTGTTGACATGCCATATTTAACGGATGAAACAGATGAGTTAACAAATGGTTTACATGCTTTAGAGCATTTGCATAATGAATTGATAAAAGAAGGCTTATCAGCTATTCCAACAGTCTATTGTACAGATGATGATTATATATTAGACATAGTAAAAGATGTTGTATCTAAAAACGTATCTGGTGTATGTATAAGAATCAAAGAAAAAGATTTATTAGAATTAGAAGAGTTAATTGAAAACTTATTAAATAAATTAAATATAAATGAAAAAGATGTAGATTTAATTATAGATTTGGCTTATATTCCACCAATAGAATATGATCAAAATCTTAATAACAGTATAAGTATTATAAGAGCTATCCCAGATAAAACAAATTGGAGAAGCATATCATTATGTGGGACATCAATTCCCGAAAGCATGAGTGATGTTGAAAAAGATAGTTTAACAAATATACCGCGTTTGGAATATAAAATTTGGAAATATATCTTTGATAAAGCAAAAGACTCTAAGTATATTTTTGCCCCGAATTTTGGTGATTATTGTGTCCAAAATCCCTCTCTTGTTGATATGGATCCTCGAATCATGAAACCTACTCCAAATATCCGTTACACTATTGATAATGATTATATGATTGTAAAAGGTCATTATATAAAGAAGAAAAAATACACACAATGTAACATTTTATGTAAAAAAATCATTAACCATCCTAAATATATGGGCAAAAACTTTAGCTGGGGTGATAAATACATTTATGAATGTGGGAATAATTGTGCTAGTACTGGAAATGGCACAACATGGAGAAAAGTGGGTACTAATCATCACATATCTTTTGTAATTGACCAACTCTCCAAGATGTTCTAGTTTTTAATGCTTGCCTAACATATTTTTTAAGATCATTTAATTCAATACATTCAACTAAGCGTTCCCATAATACATATCTTGGTTTGCTTAAAAATCCTTTTTGCAAGCCAAGATCTTTTAATATTTGTAGAGCTTCATTTCTCCATAATAATTGTACAATTGAATAGGCATCAGTAAAATCATTTAGCTTCGGTTCTCTTACATCTTCTAAATAAAAAGATTTAGTGTATTTTCTTACCTTAATAACACCCCACCACTCAGGGATTATGTCTATTGTTTTGTTTAAATGGCTATCACTTGTAACAATTGTTACAGTATCAAAAACTTTATTATAAATTTCTATTTGATTGGGTAATCTTTTTAGTGTGTCACCTTCACTTTTTATTTCATAACCATGCAACAATCCATTAACAACTGCCACATCCATACGTGCGTCACCTTGACACACGGAAAGTTCATCTACAATAATAGTATCCTGTTCATCTTTAAATTCATTACTGATTCTATTATATAAACTTGTCCTAATATCTGCATCTAAAATCTTCATATTTACCACCCAACCATAGTCAAATATTTCAAAAAACAAATAAAACCAGCTTTTAGCCAGCCTACAATTATTTACCTCAATATTTTTCCCCATTTCTTTTATATAATTATACCATTTTTTCTTGATTAAATCTATTGAAAAAGGTCAACAAATTTTTATATATTTCTACAATTTTGTAGACTGGGTTTTCCCCGGTCTATGTTAACTAATACTTTAATCTTGCTTTTTAGTTTGCTTAATAATTTGATTCCCCTGTAATTAGTATGCCTTGCATAACTGCATTTGCAATTTTTTCTATTGTAGATATGTCATTAGTCAATAGTGAAAAAACTATTGCGAAAACTAGCAAAATAAAAGGTATGTATTTATCAGGAATCATTTCAAGCCCTTTCAAAAACATACCTAATACATATCGGAGTTGATTGCCCTTCGACAAAGTTATATAGGCTTTTTGTGAACATATGACTGCTCCTACCCATTAGAGCTGTTTACACATATTCGATAGAGCAACGGACTAGGGCATCATCCGAGGGTATCATAACCTATATAACGTAGCACCCAAGGTGCTTAGTCTAGTCAACTAGGACTTTAAAAGCCCACACTTCAAGGCGTTAGCCTAAGTGGGGGGTTGTTGACTTATTTCTATAATCTATCAAAAAAACAAGCCCTCAGATTGACCTATATTAAGTTTTTTGAGGTCTACCATACCTACACTACCTTTTTAGGCAAACCTTTTATATATCCTGCATTTTGAATGAAAATCTCAGCTAAATATGGATCGAATTGACCACAAGACTCCTTAATTATTCCTAAAGCTTCTTTAGTTGTAAAAACTTTATCCCTGTATGGTCTTTTCATTGTCAATGCATCATATACATCAACTAAAGAAATAACTCTAGAGAAAAATGGAATATTTTCACCACATAACCCATCTGGATATCCATTTCCATCCCACCGTTCATGATGAGCTCTAATAACCTTAGAATATGCTTTTAATTCAGGAATAAGTAAAATATACTTTTCACCAAAAACTGAATGACTTTCAATTATTTTTCTTTCAAGCTTAGTTAACGGTTCTCTTTTACTTAAAATTTCATTGCTTATTTTCCCTTTCCCTATATCATGCAATAATCCTAATGAATATAAGAGTTTTTGCTGCTCATATTTTAATCCTAAAACCTTCCCAAAATTTACTGCATAATTGGCCACTCTTTTTGAGTGATCTATTTCTCTTTTTTCTAAATTATTTAATAATAAGATATTTTCTATGTTTATCATTTTTTTAGCCTCCCCAAAATACCAATTTTCATTAATACAAGCAAAAAATAAATGTTGAGGTTTATAACCCCAACATTTATTTTTTTAATTTTAAATCTTCTAATTTACCATGTTCTCTCAAAAATTAAATCATCAAAGAGATTTTCATATAAAT
>NZ_FRAG01000014.1 GCF_900142245.1 Paramaledivibacter caminithermalis DSM 15212
CTTTAGCAAATATCTTTAGACGGCTTCAGCCGTAATCGCGACTTTCAGTCGCCATCTAAATCCCTGTACTTCAGTGCAGGGTTGTTTAATTTTTTATTGACAAAGGATTAGATTTATTGTATTATATATCTTGTCGCTAATAGTAATTTTCGCCGGGGTGGCGGAACTGGCAGACGCACAGGACTTAAAATCCTGCGGTCCTTATAAGACCGTACCGGTTCGATTCCGGTCCCCGGCACCATTAATAGAAGCGGGAAACGAGAGGCGTGAAGCGAGAAAAAGACTTTGGAGCATAATTTCAAGGGTTTCCTGCATATTGCATCTAATAACTCGCATCCATTAGGGCGGCGTAGCTTAGATGGCTAGAGCGTCCGGTTCATACCCGGAAGGTCGGTGGTTCGAGTCCACTCGCCGCTACCACTTATTAGAAGCAAGAAACGAGAGGCGTGAAGCGAGAAAAAGACCTTAGACTATGACACTAAAGACATTTCGCATCTGATAACTCGCATCCATTAGGGCGCATAGCTCAGCTGGGAGAGCACCTGCCTTACAAGCAGGGGGTCACAGGTTCAAGTCCTGTTGCGCCCACCAAAATAGAAGTGAGAAGTTAGAAGCGAGAAGTTGGAAAAAGACTCAAAAGATCTATTAGGGTCAGACCAAGATTCTCACATCTAACATCAAACTTCCAACATCTATTACGGCCCAGTAGTTCAGTTGGTTAGAACGCTAGCCTGTCACGCTAGAGGTCGAGAGTTCGAGTCTCTTCTGGGTCGCCAAACTAAATGGCTCTTTGGCAATAGTTGGGGTGGGATTTCTTGCAATGTTGCTCCATTATTACGTTTTATCATATTTTAATGTAAATAGGATGTTTTGCTTATTTTTGGGTACACTTAATAAACCTAGCTAAAATACAAGCTTTTATATTAGTATTTAATTGTTAGTTATCTTATACATTAAATAATTCCACTGCGAAATCTATGAAAATTTTTAGGTTTAAAGGAGACACGCTTTAAGATCTTAATTTTGTTGTTGGGTTATTGTTATGCCCATAATCACAATATTGGTATAACCATATGCTCAACCCATTATGTTATATTTATAATTACTCTACTAAGAAGTCATTGGAAGGATGCTATTGAATAGCAAAGGTTATGTAAAGTGAAATGTAAGATTATGATTCTGTAAGTTATTTTTTACGTTTATCAAGTTTGCTAGGGAGATATTATTGCTTTAATGAAACATAAGATGATGATAGAATTCAAATAGTTCCTTTCTGGTTTAGACAATAATATTAAGGGGCTTTCTCTGATTTATAAAAGAACTAGTATAAAAGATCCATAGACTTAATAAAATATTAGTCGATGTAAGAGTAATACATATTCAAATTTTTATGTGGGTAAAAATGAAGCTTTTTACCCACATTATTCTTGCCTTTATTGATATGTTAATCTTTTTCTCATTCATTAGAGTACTGGACAGTATAAAGTTTTGTTCCCCTAAAAAGTCAGCAAATCTTCATAATATAAAGGGTTTGCTTGCTTAGATTTAATTATTTCACTTGTGGTAAAATTGATGTGTTTTTCAATAAAGCTAAAAAACTTTTTTAAAGAAAACAGTCTACTGTAGCTTATGAATGAATACTATTGAACTTTGTCCTTAAAAATTGTATAGGAAACTTGGATGTATTTATATTAAAAGAATATCTAGATCCCCAAATTTGCAAAATATCTATAGCGATAGTACTAACCATAACATAACCTTCTATAGTTTTTACTGTTCTTAGAATAAGTTTTTTATTCTCTTGAGATGTAATTTACTCATTATAGGCTCTAGATTGTTTTTATTTGAATATTTTTTAAATCTAGGCATAGACTGGAACCAAAAACCATAGCTAAATGCACCCATAACCTGTTTTAATTTTCTAAGCTTACATTCTATTTTCAACGATAGGCATAGAGTTTTATTATAAATATTGGAACTAAATCAAGATTTGTTGATACAAGAATATAGTCATTTCCTTGAAATTTTACAAGTGCGAAACAAAGTTCTCTATAAAGTTTTTTCCAGAAAAAAGATTAATGCTAAAATATTTAACTTCTTCTGGTTTTCCATATGTCTTTAATTGTCTTATCAGCCCATCTAAGAATTCTTATATCGTAGCAACCTTTTGCATGTACATTCGTTTCATAATAAGTATAAATATATAGTCATTTTATCATAACTGACTATATATAGTATCAATAGCAGGCTTGTTATAGAACCTATGTTCAATATTTCTCTCTTAATCGCTTTTATCCAAGGATTTTATGTTATCATTAATTAATAAATTTGAAATATTGTTATTTTTATCATACATTAATTTCGGAATATCTTCTTCGTCCTTTGAGTCAAAACCTTGATATATTTGTTTTAAAACTATTTCATCCTCATTTGAATTTTTTACAGCATTATAGTTGTTTGTAGTTTTATTATTTGAGTATTCAAATAGAACAGTAATTATAATTATGCACATTATTGAATGTCCTCTCTTTTTCATAGTACACATATGTTTTTCATCCCATTATAATTTCCAGTGATTGAAGTAAATTTAATTATTGGCTAATTTCAATATGAAGTTTTACCTCTTATTACAATTTTAACATTTACACCCATAAATTAAGGAAATGCTTAAATTGATTGGAAGCAAAAATAAAGATGTTTACTTTCGGTATTTTTGCATAAAGACATGCCTTTTATAGTAAATATTTACTATTTTTTATGTTTTAGTAAAATATTATATAAAATAAAAGGTTTTTTAATTAATGTATAGAAATATAGATATAGGAATATATTTCAAAGTATTTAATTAAGGGGTAGCATTATTATAGTAAATCTACACTTAATAATACTTTTAGCTTTGCAAAATCTCAAAATAAAGAGAGGATGATAAGAAATGAGTAGAATAAGGGCTCCAAATAAGAAATTTCCCTTTTATGAAAATCAGAAATGTTCAGCAAAGAGAAATAAAAAGGAAAATTCTAATTTTGGAGGAAAAATTAAATAATTAAGTTAGCAAATTACATAATTACTATCTATAAAAACTTTCTACTAAATATAGTTTTGAAATCTCCAGAGTTGTACTATATTTATTATTCAGTCCATCTAAGTTTAAATTACGAAATCTTATCAATTGTAAGCAAGAGAAAGGTTGAAGCCTGAAGAAAAATTAAATTTGGTAGTGTCAAAAGATTTATGAAAAAATGACTAATATAATCTGAGATATTCCCATCCTCTGTGTAAATTATATTATGCTTTATAAATCTTTGTAAAGCTTGAAATGAACGGGTTTAAGCCCAAGCTTGACAAAGATTTAAAAGCACAATTTTAGGTAATTACGAGGACGGAAAGGGAAGATGTATGGGGGTAGCAGGGTATAACTGCTTATTCATTGATATGACTGGATTTGATGTAATTTTAATAAGAAAACTTTTGACAATACCTTAAATTTATGGGAGGTAAAAATATGAAAAAGTTTTTAAGTATATTACTTGTACTAACATTGTTTATGAGCTTAGGAGTTAATTTTTCAAGTGCAGTTGCTAATGAAGAAAATAAGATTAAAAAAGTTGTTGAAAATTATTTCAATACAAAATATGAATTACAACAAAAGCAAAATATAAGTAATGCTAAAAATCTAAATGCATTTTTCTTAAAACCAAATAAAAATATTTATTTAAATTATGAAACAGGAAGATTAAAATATTTTATTGAATCAGACATTGTAAGTAAAACAGGAATTGAATATTTCGATAATAAATTTGATTACATAAAAATGAATATAGAAGGTTCTAATTCCAGTATAGAATTAAATTTAAGTACTACTATTAAATATAATTATCTTGATGAACCCTTTAATGATGTAATTACCCATAATATGACTTTAAAAAAAATAAAAGACAAATGGTATATAACCGAAGATAAATATATTGATGAATTCAAAATGCTTTATGACTTACAAACTGATTTTGATAAAATAGTGCCAGATATCAAAGAAATTTATAAGAAAAATACTAGTAAAAATAAGCTAAATAATAGAATAGAAAAAGATATAATAGAAGTAATGAGTATACCTGGTGATAGCTATGATAGCTATTCTTCTAGCGATAGAGAGGACGCAGTTGAATATGCAAGAAAATATAGTGAAAACACTGGAGGTTATGATAGTTCATCATACAACAATAGTCAATTTAAATATTTTTCTTACAAAAATGATTGTCAGAACTTTGTGTCTCAATGTATATGGTATGGCTTTGGTGGGAGGTCAAGTGCTAACAAAGATTATCCAATGTGCTCTGAATGGTGGGCTGATACGAATAGTACCTCAACTACATGGAATTGGACAGGAACTAGCTATTTTTATGACTGGATAACAGAAAATTATGATGATTATATTAATAACCATAATACTGGATATGGGGTTCAGGGTTATCCAACAACACCAAGTAAAATTAAAAAAGGAGATTATGTTTATGTGCCAGGTCATGTCTTATTTATTTCTAAGGCTGATGATTTAGACAATGATGGAGTAGTTGAATATAATGAAATAGAGATATGTGCCCATACTTCAAATAGAAAGGATAAGAATTTAGCTGCCCTATATGGGTCTGTTCAACCTAGTAATATGAAGTTTATGCATATTGTAAGAGTTAAGTGGAATGAAGATATGTCATTAGAATAGTAATAAATAATGGGGATAATAGTATGTTTAAAAACAAAAAAATATTGATAGCAAGCATAATAATAATTTTATTTGCTATTTCACTATATTACGTATATAAAGGTTTAAATAATGAAACAGTAAGAATACTTGAGTATGCTAATGAAAGCTTAAAAACCAAGGTAAAAGAATTAAATCAAGATATAGAGAAATTAAAAGGGATAATAGGTGTATATGATAAAAATATTGAGAATTTAAATCGATATTTGGATTCACCAATTTATCAAGGAAATGAAGAAGATCAAGAGCTTTTAAAAGATGCATATAATTTTATTTCAAGTAGCAAGCAATTTGATAATGTATTAGTATTTCAATTAGGACCTGTTAGAAAAGAAACCGAAGGTGTGTATTTTATAGATTTTCTAACGTTTGAAAATCTAGACACACAAAATATATTTGATAATTTAGATACTTTTTTTCCTACAGAACTTTTAAAACAGCATGTAATTAGATGTTATAAAGAAAATAATTCTATGAAATATGAAGTAATCGACTAATCTTGAACAAGACATGTATATAGGAAACACTAGATATTAGTTAAATTAATAGGAATGTTTTCAAAGATAAAAACTTTAATCTAAAGGATATAGCAAAGCTTTTTGTATTATGAATACCACTCGCTAAGCGGGTGGTATTCATAATACAAAAAGCTTTAGAGGTGAGGAAAAAATTCCTAATGCTGTATAATATAGTCAGGTCTGACCAACCGACTAAAAAGCAAAGAGGGAAGTCCAATGAAGGACGTAAATAGTTTATCACATACTAAATGGAATTGTAAGTACCATATAGTGTTTGCACCAAAGTATAAAAGGCAAATAATATATGGGAAAATAAAAAAGATATAGGGAAAATATTAAGACAATTATTTGAGTATAAGGGAGTAGAGATAATAGAAGCAGAAACATGTAAGGATTATATCCATATAATTGTGTCGATCCCTTACCAAATGAGTGTATCATCATTTATGGGTTACTTAATAAGGAAAAAGTAGTTTAATGATTCAATTTAAAATATGACTTCCATCGTTTTTATTCTAATAATTCCTGTAATATATGATGTCGAAGTTGAGGTTCATTTGAACATTCTATTAAATTTGTCTGGTATTGATATAAAATGTCTTAAAGTTTTTTGAATATAGAGAGTTATGTTGACAAATATTTTAAAGACCTCTTGTTATAATCGTATTTAACAGGGGGTGTTTTTTATTATGCAAAAACTGAATACTGGAACTATCTCAAAAGTTTACGAAAAATATGGACAAGCTCTTGAGATATGGAACAATAACTTTATTCTCTTAGGACTATTAGCATTTCTATTGGGGAGGGCTTCTATCCTTGAAGGGTTAATGCCCTTTGGGATAGCATTTTTTGCAATAATGATGACAAAAGATAAAAAGAGTCTCATATTAGGAGCTATTGTTCTAATAGGATTAATGACTGTACGGGGAGAAAGATACAGATATATAATAACTATGATTTTAATCTTAATAACCTTTAGATATTTGGTTAAGAATTTAAATTTCAATATTTTTAAACTAGCTTTTTTATCAGGATTAATTAATATGATTTCAGGGACTATATATATTTTTTTAACACGGTTCTATCTCTATGATTTATTTATGATAGGCTTTGAATCCATTGTTGTATTTGTTTTTTCATATATACTTTCATATGCAATTCCCGCTTTAAAAAATAATTCAAATAGAAGAATTTTATCCAATGAAGAAGTTATTTGCATAGCTATCGTATCTTCAGTGGCTATACTAGGCCTATCCAATGCTCAAATACTAGGTTTTTCACTTAAGAATATTTCGGGTATACTTTTAACTCTATTTTTTGCATACAATGGAGGTGCTTCTATAGGAGCATCAGTAGGAGTAACAATAGGCGTTATAACCAGCATGACAACAACTGAAACACCAATCATTATAGGAATATATGCTTTTTCAGGATTATTGGCTGGTATATTTAAAGATATGGGAAAAATGGCATCAGCTTTAGGATTGGTGTTAGGCAACTCCATACTCACCTTTTATGTAAATGGTTCAACAGAAACTTTAATACAATTTGAAGAAATATTAATTGCTTTTGGTATTTTTATGATAACCCCAAAACCTTTATCTAATTATATAGCTAAGATAATTAATTCCAAGATAAAGACTATAGAAATAGATAGGATATATAGTGAAAAAATCAAAAGAATAATGACTAGACAATTAAAGGAATATTCAGACGCTTTTCATGAATTAGGTGATACTTATTCTAAAATAGCTGAAAAAGAACAAATTATAGAGAGTAAAGATGTTACTGGTCTTATTAACGATATTGCAAATTCTATATGCTCAAACTGTAGTATGAAAAGAAGCTGTTGGGATAATAGTTTTTATAGTACATATAATTCAATAATAGATGCTATTACAATTCTAGAAGCTCGAGGAAAGCTAGATGAAAAAAATATGCCTATATATTTGAAAAAAAAATGCTTAAAGGAAGATAAACTCATAGATAAGATTAATGGAGTCTACGAAATACATAAAATTGGATATGAATGGAGCAAAAAACTCTTTGAAATGAGGCAGTTGGTTTCGGAACAATTTAATGGTGTAGCTAGCATTATTGATGATTTGTCTACTGAAATTGAAACAAAGATTGAATTTAATAAGGATGTAGAAGATGCTCTTTATGTAGCCTTCGATAAAGAAAAAATATTTATAGATAATATTACAGTTTTAGAAAATGAAAGAGGAAAATTTCAAATAGACATAGAAAAGAAGAATTGCTATAACAGGAAAGTATGTAAAAATAAGATAATACCATTGGTTTCTAAAATAATAGGCAAGGAAGTTATAAATAAAAACAGTGGATGTAGCTTGGATAATGGAAAAAAGAATTGTGTACTTCAGCTTGTTGAGGCTCAAAGGTATAAAGCTAATACAAACATAGCAAGAATTTCAAAAAATAATGAAATTATTAGCGGTGACAGCTATTCGTTTTTGACACTTAAAGATAATAAGTATATGGTTGCTTTAAGTGATGGGATGGGAACAGGTGAAAAAGCAGCACGTGAGAGTATGGCTACAATAACTTTACTGGAACAGCTAATGGAGGCAGGATTTAGCAAGGATATAGTTATAAAGACTATTAACTCTGTACTTATGTCAAAGTCTCTAGATGAAGCTTTTTCAACTATAGATTTAGCAATTATCGATTTATGTACAGCAAAGGTTGAATTTATAAAGAGTGGAGCAGTAGTTTCATTTATAAAGAAGGTAAATGGAGAGGTTGAAGTAATAGAATCGTCCTCGCTACCTGCTGGGATATTAAATGATATATTTTTAGATAGTAAAGTGAAGAAGCTAAATGATGGGGATTTTATAATAACTATGTCTGATGGAATATTAGATGCAGATAAGAATTTCATAGATAAGACAGATTGGATTGTAGAGATATTAGAGAGCATAGATAGTAGAAATCCTCAAAGGATTGCTGATGAAATACTAAATAAAGCTATAGAAAAAAGAGGAAATAAAATAGAGGATGATATGACGGTTCTGGTAACAAAAATTTGGAAAAAATAGGACTAAGTCAAAGACTTAGTCTTTTTCTTATGGGAAAAATCAGATATAATAGTGATTATTAGAAAATATTAGTAATATACATAAGAAAAATTATATATAGGGGGATGGATATATATGTTAGTCTTTAGAAAAGCAAGAATGGAAGATAAAGAAGATATTATAAATATATCTAAAACAGTTTGGGATGGAGACGATTATTTACCTAATATATATGAAAAATGGGTAGCAAATAGCAATGGTGAATTTACCATAGCTGAATTAGATGGAAAAGCAATTGGTTGCGCAAAATTTACAGACCTTGGAGGTAAAAAGTATTGGTTTGAAGGTATTCGAGTAAATAAGCAATATAGAGGAATGGGAATTGGAAAAAAAATCACTAGATATTATATCGATAAAGCTAAAAATAAGGGATATAATTCTATATCTCTTTCAACATATATAGAAAATTATGAAAGCATTAAAATAATTGAAAGCTTCGGATTTAAAAATACGACAAAGTTTAAGCTTTTTTATCATGAAAATAGTAATCCATTAATCAATATCAAGGTATATGAGAAAGCAAATAGCTTGGAAGAGGTTAGGTATATTCTAAAATCAAAGGAATTATCAAAAAGAAATGGTTATTTTGCTTTTGATTGGACATTTGTAAAGGCTACAGAGGAGCTGCTTCAAGAATTGATCGATGAAGGTTCTGTATATACACTAAAGGAAAATGGTAAGATTAAATCCACTATTATACTTAGTAATAGAATGAGTAAAAATAATGAATTATCTATAAGCTATATTGATGGTGACGAATGTCATGTAGAGGGACTAAAATTTGCTACACAAAAATATCAGGAAAAAGGGTATAAGGCACTACTTTATATGTGTCCTCAAATAGATTCAATGAAAGAATATGCTGTAAAGGCGGGGCTAATGCCTTTTGATGAATATGATGAAGATGTCTTTGTTTATGAATATATATAGAAGGGTTGTATATTTTAATGTTAAATGTTTAAATGATAAATTAGAGGAGGGAGAAAAATGCTAAATAAAAGTTTGATTGAAGATGTACTAAATGCAGCTCTTTCTACAGGAGGTGCTTTTGCAGAAGTTTTTATAGAAGATAGACTTAATACATCTATTGGTATGGTAGGAGGCAAGGTGGAGAAAGCTATATCGGGTAGGGACTATGGAGTGGGAATTAGGATATATGACGGTATTAAAAGTGTATACGCCTATACTAATGATTCTTCAAAGGAAAATTTGATTAGAGTAGCTAAAGAGACGGCTACAGCAGTAAAAGACTGTGAAAAGGATATCCATATTAACTTAATGAGAAATCATATTAACAATATACATAATATAATTATTCCACCTAATGATGTTCAGAATTTGGATAAAGTTGATTTAATGAGGAGAGCATATTGTGCTGCAAAAAATTACGATGAGGTTATTTCCCAAGTAAGGGTAAGATATTTAGACTACGAACAAAATGTTCTTATTGCTAATTCTGAAGGGCTATTTGTAGAAGATAAAAGAGTTAGAACCAGAACCTCTATAGAAGCAGTAGCTTCGGCAAATGGAGAGATGCAGTCAGGATACTTTGGACCAGGTGCTCATATGGGATTTGAGTTTTATGAAAAAATAAATATTGAGGAATATGCAAAGGAAGCAGCAAGAATTGCCAAAACTATGGTATTTGCAAAGCCGTGTCCAAGTGGCAAGATGGCAGTTGTTATAGACAATGGCTTTGGAGGTGTAATATTTCATGAGGCATGTGGACACGGATTAGAAGCTACATCGGTTGCTAAAAAAACATCTGTATTTACGGGGAAATTAGGAGAAAAAATTGCTTCTGAGGTTGTAACCGCTATAGACGATGGGACAATCCCTAATGCGTGGGGTTCACAGAATATTGATGATGAAGGAACTCCTATGAGAAAAAATGTTCTCATAGAAAATGGAATACTAAAAGGATATTTAGTAGACAAATTAAATGGAATAAAAATGGGGATGCCGTCAACTGGCTCTGGAAGAAGACAGTCATATAAATATGCACCTACTTCTAGGATGACTAATACATATATAGCTCCTGGCAAGGAAAGCCTAGAAGAGATAATAGTAAATACTGAGAATGGATTATACGCAAAATATATGGGTGGAGGTTCTGTAAATACTGCTACAGGTGATTTTAACTTTACTGTTTCAGAAGGATATCTTATAAAAAATGGTAAGATAGACATACCAGTAAGGGGTGCCACTTTAATAGGAAAAGGACCAGAAATCCTTAAAAAAATAGATATGGTAGGAAATAACTTAGATTATGGACAGGGAATGTGCGGATCTATAAGCGGTTCTATACCGACTAATGTTGGACAGCCAGCAATCAGGGTTCAGGGTATAACGGTAGGAGGAAGAAAGGAGGAGAGATAATGGATATGAGGCAGCTTGTAAAAATCCTTTTTGAAAGAGGCAGAGAAAAAGAAATAAAGGATATGGAAGTTTTTATACAGAGAAAGAAAAATCTTAATATAAGGGTTTTTAAGGGTGAAATAGATAACTACAGTATTTCAGATGAAAACGGATTATCCTTTAGAGGAATTTATAATGGAAAAATGGGATATTCATATACCGAGAAGCTAGATGAAAGCTCCATTGATATTCTTATTAAGGAAGTAATAGATAATGCTAAGATTATCGATAGTAATGATGCAGAATATATTTTTGAAGGATCAAATGATTATAAAGAAATAAATAATTTTAATGAAGAATTAGAAAATATATCTAATGAAGAAAAGGTTAACTTTGTCAAATCCATGGAACAAGAGGCTTTAAAAGCAGATAAAAGAGTAGAAGCAGTTAATTACTGTATATATGGTGAAGGGATGGAGCACAACCTTTTAATCAATACAAAAGGGTTAGATTTAGAAAATAAATCTAATACTGCACATGCCTATATATCAGTAATGGTTAAAGAAAATGATGACATTAAGACTGGAGCAAATTATGGGATTTCTAATAACTATAGGGATTTTGATTTTAAAACCTTATCAAGGGAGGCTGTACATGAAGGAATATCAATGCTAGGTGCAAATAGTATTGAATCCGATAATTATCCAATAATACTTAGAAATGATGCAGCAGCAAGCCTATTAAATGCTTATAGTAATATATTTTCAGCCGAAAATGTCCAAAAGGGTCTTTCTTTATTAAAGGGAAAAATAAATCACAGTATTGCTAATAGCATTATTACTTTAGTTGATGATCCCTTCATGGAAGGTGGCATCATGTTACAATCCTTTGATGGAGAAGGAGTAGCCTCTAAAAAGAAAAATGTTATAGAAAAAGGAGTTCTTAAAACCTATTTGTATAATTTGAAAACAGCTAAAAAAGATGGAGTAAAATCAACTGGAAATGGATACAAGGCTTCATACAAGTCAGTAACATCGATTTCACCAACCAATATGTATATAGAAAAAGGAAATATTAGTCTTGAAAAAATGATAGAAAAGATGAAAAAAGGTATAGTTATAACTGCTTTTCAAGGACTTCATGCTGGAGTGAATATTGTATCGGGAGATTTTTCATTATCTGCTCATGGATATCTAATAGAAAATGGTAAGCTTTCTAGACCTATAAATCAAATTACTGTTGCTGGTAATTTCTATGATATGCTGAAAAACGTTGAAGAATTAGGAGATGATTTAAAATTTGCAATTCCAAGGGGAGGAGGCTATATCGGTTCACCATCCTTAAAAATTAAAGAGCTTTCTATTTCTGGAAAATGATACGATAAAGGTGCCAGAAGGCACCTTTATTAGATTAAGATTAAAAACTATGGTAATTTCTCTTTAGCTGAAAATAAAATTATAGGTATAAAAACCCCTAAACTTGAAGATACTAAATTAATAGACAATTATATTTTAAATTAGGGGGTTAGGTTATGGGTGAAATAAAGATTAATCAAATCATTATAGTTACAGATGGAAGGTCTAACGTAGGGGGAGACCCGATTATAGCTGCTGGGGAAGCTGCTAAAAAGAATATATTTGTGAGTGCTATAGGGATTATAGACAATACTGATGATAGCGAAAGTCCTATTGAAGAGGTCCAAAACATTGCGAATAAAGGTGGGGGAGAATGGGAATTAACTTATATAGAAAATTTAAGTACTACGCTCCATATGTTGACACAAAGAACGGTTAATAAAACCATAAATACTGTAGTAAACAAGCAGCTTAAAGAAATTATAGGAGCAGAACTAGATGAAATCAAACCTGAAAGCAGAAATAAATTTATTAAATATATTGAAAATTTAAGTGATGAAATACACCTAAAATGTTGTGTGCTTATGGATTGCAGTGGAAGTATGAAGATCAAAATTAATAAAGCAAGGGAGAGTATCATAGATTTAATGAATTCTTTAAAAGCTAGAAAAGGAAAGAGTGAAGTTGCTGTAATAGCCTTTCCAGGCTTAAATAGAGAAATGATACATGTTGTCAATGATTTTAGTAATGATATTGAACTTATAAAAAATAAAATAAACAATATGGGTGTAGGTGGTACAACTCCAACGGCGCCAGCCATTTATAAAGCCATAGAATTATTTACGAATAAACCTCATGAATCAGAGAAAATAATAGAAGAAGAACCACTTTTTAATGAAAGTATAATATAGGATAAAAACGAAAGCCCATGGAGATTTTTCGTTTTTGGTTGTATTTTGCCCTGAAATAAAGCGACTAAAAATAGTCGCTTTTAAATTTTATAGAGAAAAATATAGTTTATAGTCTATAAAAAATGACCCTGCAACTTGTAACTAAAAAAACTGTTATTAGATACTCTTATTTGTAAAGGTGATTTAAAATGAAATTAGAAGGTAAGATAATTACTGGCAAATGGAATAAAAATTCATATAAGATAATAAAAATTTTGGGGAAAGGTGGAGTTGGAAGGGTATATAAATCATTAGATATAAATAATAAAGTATATTATGCTTTAAAAATATCCCAAGATCTACATAGTATTACCAAGGAATACAACATGCTTAATGAATTCAATAGTATTGAAGCATTGCCAAATGCAGTGGAATTAGATGATTATGAAGAAGCAGGAAAAAAATATTATTTTCTAGTATTAGAATATATAAATGGAGAAAATTTCAAGGAGTATATGTTAAAAAAACAGTTAAAATTAACAGAAATTGTGGGAATAGTAATAATAGTTAGTATGATGATTAGGGAATTTCATAAAAAAGGCTATATATTTGGTGACTTAAAGCTTGAAAATCTCATGATAGATAAGGAAAATAGGGAAATTAAGGTTATAGATTTAGGTGGAATAGTTCCTAAGGGTGACAGCATAAAAGAATTTACTCCTTTATATGATAGAGCAAGATGGAATATAGGACTTAGAAGTGCTGATACAAAGTACGATATGTTTGCTATATGTATAATGTGTGTTAATTTGATTTTAGGAAATGAAAAAGAGCTTTTAAATATGACACTAAATGATGCAATGGGCGAGCTTAGAAAAAGAAAAATAAATAAAAAAGTTGTTAACCTAATAGAGAAGGGGTTATATCAAAATAGAATAGAATTTTTTGAATTTATAGAAGAGCTAAAAAAAATATATAAAACTCTTCGCAATGAAAGAAAAATACGATATAATTATAGAGTTAACTTAATAGTTAATGCCTTTTTTATTATATCCCTCTTAAGTTTTACTATCATTCTAGTTTTTGTAATTAGAAATGCTTAAGAGCTTAAATACATACAAAATTGAATTGTTGAATATCTAGAATCTAATGTGTCTGGAGAGAATAAGAATGGACATAATGGAAAAATTTTTACAAACTATTCAAGTGAATAACTTAATAGAGAAGGGTGAAGGAATCGTTGTAGGTGTTTCAGGAGGACCCGATTCTGTATGTTTATTACATCTTTTATGGAGAATAAGAAAGGATTTTAATATAGACATCTATGTAGTTCATCTTGACCATCAATTTAGAGGAATAGAAGCTCAAAAAGATGCAAGATATGTTGAAAAGCTTTGCAATACTTTGGGAATTAAATCATTCATTTTTTCATATGACGTTAGTAAATATAGTAAAGAAAAAGGTGTTACATTTGAAGTAGCAGGAAGAGAATTAAGATATAAATTATTTGATCAGATAGCAAAGGAAACAGATTCATCGAAAATTGCAATAGCTCAAAATCGTAATGATCAAGCCGAGACTGTACTAATGAGGCTTTTTAGAGGTTCAGGTCTGGATGGTCTTACTGCAATAAATTATAAAAGAGATAATAAAATAATAAGACCATTATTAGATATAACTAGAAAGGAAATAGATGAATATTGTAGAGAAAATGATTTAAAGCCTAGAATAGATAAGACGAATTTAGAAAGTATATATACTAGAAATAAAGTAAGAATTGAACTTATACCTTACATAGAAAAAAATTTTAATCCTTGCATTATTGACGTTCTTTGGAGAAGTGCAAATCTCCTAAGAGACGATAGCAATTATCTTAACCTATTATCTGAAGAAAAATTAAGGGATATTACTATTGAAAAAAATAGTAATAAATGCTCATTGGATTATAAAAAATTCAATAGGTTAGATATTGCAATAAAGAGAAGAGTTATTAGGGGTGCTATTAGGGAAATTAAGGGAGATTTAAAGGACCTTGGATTAACCCATATAGAAAGTGTAATTGAGCTTATTGATAAGAAAAATGTAGGAGCCAAAATAGACCTTCCTGGGCATATCACAGTGGAGCTTGGGTATAATAGTATAGATGTTAAAAATAGTAAAAAGTTGCAAGATGAAAACAGTACTTACGATTTTGAATATGAGCTAAATATAGGGAAAATTACTTATATTAGACCTTTAAATGCCTCTATAAAAGCAGAAATAATCGATGGATTAAAATCTTATAACAATAGGGACAGATATGTAGCTTTTGTTGATTACAATAAAGTTAAAGGGAGATTGTTAATACGAAATAGAAGAAATGGAGATAGATTTAAGCCTATAGGAATGAAAGGAACAAAAAAAATAAAGGATTATTTTATAGATAAAAAAATTTCTAAGGATATTAGAGATAAAATACCACTATTATGCGATGATAAAGGAATAATATGGGTTATAGGTTATAGAATGAGTGAAAACTATAAAATAGATAAGAAAACTGATAAGGTAATTAAATTAACCTATAGAGAAGGTTGTCTAGAAAATTAAAATATGTTAGAATTAAGAGACTCGATTTATGTATAGAAAGGAGGAGGGTTCTTGAGAAAATTTTTCAGAGGTGCCAGCTTTTATATACTGATATTCATTATAATATTAATGATAGTACAGTTTTATACAAAGCAGCCAGAGCAAGTAAAAGAGCTTAGTTTTTCGGAACTTACTATTAATCTAGAAAATAACAATGTAAAAGAAATGCATTTAATTAATAATAGAGTAGAAGGTGTACTTAGGGGTGAAAAGAAAGAAAAATTCAAATCTTATATTCCTATGGTTATGAATACCGACACCTTTAACGAGAATTACATTTTCCCAGCCATTAAAAAAGGTCTTAATGTTACAGGAGAACCTCCAGCAGGAACTCCATGGTTTATAGATATACTTCCTTCAGTCTTTATGGTTCTGATATTTGTGGTTTTTTGGTTTGTGTTTATGCAGCAGTCTCAAGGTGGAGGAAGCAGAGTAATGTCCTTTGGTAAGAGCAGGGCTAAGCTGCATAAAGAGGATAATAAGAAAAAGGTAACGTTTAAAGAAGTTGCTGGTCTTGAAGAAGAAAAGGAAGAACTCAAAGAAATAGTAGATTTTTTAAAAAACCCAAGGAAATATATAGAATTAGGTGCTAGAATTCCCAAAGGAGTTCTTATGGTAGGACCTCCAGGTACTGGTAAAACATATTTATCACGTGCTGTTGCTGGTGAAGCTGGTGTTCCGTTCTTTAGTATTAGTGGTTCAGACTTTGTTGAGATGTTTGTTGGTGTGGGAGCTTCAAGAGTACGTGACCTATTTGAACAGGCTAAGAAAAATTCTCCTTGTATTGTTTTTATAGATGAAATAGATGCTGTAGGGAGAAAGAGGGGAGCTGGACTTGGCGGTGGTCATGATGAGAGAGAACAAACTCTTAACCAGCTTTTAGTTGAGATGGATGGATTTGGCATAAACGAAGGTATTATTATAATTGCTGCTACCAACAGACCTGATATACTTGACCCTGCACTTTTAAGACCAGGTAGATTTGACAGACAGGTTGTAGTTGGTATACCCGATATAAAAGGAAGAGAGGCTATACTTGAGGTACATTCAAAAAATAAGCCTTTGGCTGATGATGTAAACTTAAAAGTATTAGCTAGAAGGACTCCAGGTTTTACTCCTGCTGACTTAGAAAACCTTCTAAATGAAGCTGCGTTACTTTCTGCAAGGAAAAATAATAAAAAAATCCATATGGATACTTTAGAAGAAGCTATTACAAAAGTTATAGCTGGTCCAGAAAAGAGAAGTAGAGTTATAAGTGAAAAGGATAGAAAATTAACTGCATATCATGAAGCAGGCCATGCAGTTGTAGCAAGACTCTTACCGAATACAGATCCAGTTCACCAAGTAACGATTATTCCACGTGGTAGAGCTGGCGGATTTACTATGATTCTTCCAAAGGAAGACAAATATTATATGACAAAAATTGAAATGGAAGAGAGTATAGTACATTTATTGGGTGGAAGAGTAGCAGAACAGTTAGTATTACATGATATAAGTACTGGAGCTCAAAATGATCTACAAAGAGCTACAGAAATAGCTAGAGGCATGGTTACCAAATATGGTATGAGTAAGAATTTAGGGCCTATGACATATGGTTCAGGCGAAGAAGTATTTTTAGGTAGAGATTTTACTTCTAAGAAGGATTATTCAGAAGAAGTTGCAGCTCAAATTGACAAAGAAACAAGAGATATAATTGATAGAGGATACGAAAGAGCTGAGAAACTTTTATCTGAAAATATAGATAAACTTCACGAGATTGCAAAAGCATTGCTTACGGTAGAAACATTGAATGCCGACGAATTTGAATTAGTATTTTCTGAGGGATTGGCAGCTTTACCAGAAACAAAAAAGACTAAGACCGAAGAAAATGATGATAAAGATGAAAATCAAGGGGATTTTTAAAAGTATAATCTAATAGAACTCTAAATTTAGGGTTCTATTTCTATTTACTTTAAAAACCTTTAGATTTTTATTGAATCTGGTATAATTGATTTGTAGTAACTTATACAATTGAATTGAGGAGTGAAGAAATATGGAATTTAATCTTAAAGTTGGTATGGCTGCAGAAATTGAGAAGATTGTTGATGAAAAAGATACGGCTGCAAGCTTCGGAAGTGGTTCTGTTCTAGTTTTTGCTACCCCCATGATGATTGGTTTAATGGAAAATGCAGCATTAAGTGCTGTTGATGCTTATTTGCCAGAAAATTATGCTACAGTAGGAATTCATCTAGATGTAAAACATTTAGCTGCTACTCCAGTAGGAATGAAGGTTAGAGCTAAAGCAGAACTTGTAGAAATAAATGATAAAAAGCTAAAATTTAAGATTGAAGCCTATGATGAAAAAGAAAAGATAGGTGAAGGATACCATAGCAGATATATAATCAATGTACCTAAATTCATTAAAGCAAGCAAAGAAAAGTTAGAAAAATAACAAATTAGATACTAGGAAACGACGATAAATTACAAAAATTTAAAAAAATATGCAAAAATAATTGAATGTAAATGGATTTTAGTGTATACTATGACTAGTGAAGATATTAAAATAATGGAAAGCATCCGTAAATATGGTGTTACTTAATTTTCAAAAATTAAGTGGCTAACTGTATTTGTGAAAACAATAACTAATATGTCTAGATTTCTTTCAAGGTGATTACCCATCACCCATACTTAGAGGTCAAGCGGCATAGGATTTCGCTAATTTTAAAGCGTTAAGTCCTATGCCGTTTTTGTTTTAGAATACAGGGAAATATTTACAAATACATTTTTAAAAACCATAATAGGAAAACGATTTTCGATAAAAGATATTAATAAGTATATTAGTTTTGACAAAAGATATAATATGTTCAATAAAATAGAAGGGTTAATACTTTTTTTCTACTTGAGGTATTTTTGGAACCAGAAAATTTTATTTGCTAGCACAGTGGGTTAAATTAAAAATTATAATATATGAAATAATTACCTTGGAGGGAGGGGATAAAGGAAAAGCATATCAATTGAAAGTAAAACACTTTGAATAGGGGGAAAAGATATGAAGTTTGATGTAATAGCTTGGGTGTTAAATCCATTTATACTAATGTTTCTAGCAGTTTTTACAGGAATGCTTTTTGGAAAAATAAGATTTGGCAAGTTCAATTTTGGTGTATCTGGAACGCTCTTTACTGGTTTGGTTATTGGTTGGTGGGCATTTGGATATGCTGGAAGACTTGGAGAAAATAAGTCAGCTTTAAAGCTGATAAATGCAGGAGTTATACCTAAGGATTTCTTTTATTTATTTCTTATCTTGTTTGTTGCTGCGGTTGGACTTTTAGCAGCAAAGGATATGGATGTGGTTCTTAAGAAATACGGTGCAAAATTTGTAATTTTAGGATTTATCATAACATTACTTGGTGCAGGAGCTACTTACGGCATGACCGTAGTAAGTGGAGTATTAAATATTAAGTCTACTCCATATGAGGTATCGGGGGTATATACAGGAGCTCTTACTAGTTCGCCTGGACTTGCAGCAGCAATAGAAACTGCAAAAGGCCATGCGACCCATAGGGTAGATGAGTTTGATGATGCTGACGTTGAAGAAAAGAAGAAGATTTTAGAGGATGTTGGAGTAGACATAAGTTCAGTAGATTTAGATACTTATGAGTTAACAGAAGACCAAAGAAATCAATTCATTAAAAACGCAGAGGCTGGAATTGGTGTTGGACATGCTATAGGATATCCATTTGGTGTTCTTATAGTTATTATCGCAGTAAACTTTTTTCCGAAATTTTTTGGAATAAAGGTAGAAGAGGAGATGAAGGCTCATAGAGCAGAAATGGAAGCGGCAAAAAGCTCTTCAGGGATAAAGGAAGTAAAAGAGGTAAGCTTTGACTTAACTGCCTTTGCAGTAGCCTGTTTCTTTGGATATACATTAGGAAAATTTAAAATTAATCTTGGACCATTAGGTTATTTTAGCTTAGGAGCAACAGGAGGAGTTCTTATTGGGTCCCTTATCTTAGGTTATATTGGCAAAATCGGCAATTTGCACTTTAGAATGAATAATAAGATATTAGGAGTAGTAAGACAAGTATCATTAGCCTTTTTCTTAGCTATAGTTGGATTAAGATATGGATATAAAGTTTTTGAGGCTTTAAGTGGTTCAGGTGCATACTTGGCTTTAGTATCTATAGTTGTAGGTATTGTTGCAATGATGATAGGTTTCATCATAGGAAAATACGTATTTAAAATCAATTGGATTATGTTGTCTGGTGCTATCTGTGGTGGTATGACTTCAACTCCTGGACTTGGAGCAGCTATAGATGCAGTTGGAAGCGATGAACCAGCAGCTGGTTATGGTGCTACTTATCCATTTGCATTATTGGGAATGGTTATATTTACAATTATATTACACAGGTTACCCATGTAGTAAGACCTATGTAAATAGAAGTTTTTAGAAAAGCATCTTATATACTTCACAATTTGTTAAAAAAATGATAAAATAAATAAAGACAATGAGTCTTTAGAAAATTAATAGATTTTTTCATTATATATTTTATACAATAATAAGCCTTAAGGAAGGGGATACTGTGGAGCCTAATGAAATTTTTTTGACTGGATATGCAAAGTTACCAAAAGGAATAACTGCTACAGAGCTTTATCATGTTATAGCAGTTGGGCTAATAGTAGATAAAGAAACAGGTATTATATTAGATGCGGATTGTTCTTTGGTTACTAGGGTAGCAAAGGAGTTTTTCAAAGACCTTGTAGTTGGAAAGGATTTAAACAATTATCAAGAACTACAACGTCTATTTAAAGAAAAATATTTTGGCTCTGCTAAGAAAGCATTAATATCAGCCCTTAAAATATGCAATGAAAAATTTAAGCAAATTTTAGAAAATAGTGTTGAAGTAAACGATAATTAAAAACTTCTATTAATGCTTTATATATGATAAAAATATGATTATCTGATATATTTTAGATATTCATAATATAAATTTAACTTTATTATTTATGGAAACAAAATGACCTTTTGTTTCATTTAGTGAATAAAACAAAGTTAGATGACTGGTAGTTTAATGATATAATTTCCCAGTCTATCTAACTTTTTTTGTTTCAAAATATAAAATATTCTTGTAAGTAATAGTTTTTATACAGATAAGGAACAATAAAAGAGATTAGGGAGGAAATATCATGATAATAGATAGGGTTAGAAGAGAAGAATTAAGAAATAAGATAATGACAGCAGATGAAGCAGCGATGTTTATAAAAGATGGTATGATAATGGCAACTAGTGGTTTTACCCCATCAGGTTATCCTAAGGCAGTACCATTAGCTTTAGCAAAAAGAGCTGAAAATGGAGAAAAATTGAATCTTACTATAATTACTGGAGCATCTGTAGGAGATGAATTGGATGGAGCATTATCAAGAACAGGTGTGATGGTTAGAAGATATCCATATCAAACCAATAAATCATCTAGAGATGCTATAAATGCAGGAAAAATCATGTATCAAGATATGCATCTTAGCCATGTAGCTCAGTTTATAAACTATGGCTTTTTAGGAAAAATAAACGTTGCTGTTATAGAAGCTTTGGCTATTACAGAAGAAGGTGGAATTATTCCAACTACATCCGTAGGGATTTCTCCACAGGCTGTTAAAAATGCAGATATTGTAATAGTTGAAATAAATACAACTCAACCTATGGAATTAGAGGGAATGCACGATATTTATATTACCGAAAATCCTCCACAAAGAAAACCTATTCCGATTATTAATCCTGGTGATAGAATAGGAACTCCATATATACCTTGTGATCCTCAAAAAATAGTAGCAATAGTTGAATGTGACATCAAGGATAACGTTAGACCACTAGGCGCCATAGATGAAGACTCTAAAAAAATTTCAGGACATATAATTGAATTTTTAGAGCATGAGGTAAAGATGGGAAGATTACCTAAGAATCTATTACCGCTACAATCAGGAGTTGGTTCTGTAGCTAATGCAGTTTTAGGTGGATTAACTGAATCGAAATTTGAAAATTTAACTTGTTATACAGAAGTCATTCAAGATTCTATGCTTGATTTAATAGATGCTGGTAAAGTAACTGTAGCTTCAGGTTGTTCACTAACACCTTCAGAGGAAGGATTAAAGAGGTTGCATGAAAATATGAAACACTATGCAAAATATTGTATTTTGAGACCATTGGAAATTTCAAATCATCCAGAAGTTGCAAGAAGACTTGGTGTTATAGCGATGAATACTGCTATAGAGTTTGATATCTATGGACATGTAAATTCTACAAATATTATGGGTTCAAGAATGATGAATGGGCTTGGAGGTTCTGGAGATTTTACTAGAAATGCATATCTTTCAATATTCACAACTGTATCAACTGCTAAGGGTGGTGATATTTCTTCAGTGGTTCCAATGGTATCCCATGTAGACCATACTGAACATGACGTATCAATTGTGGTTACAGAGCAAGGTTTAGCAGATTTGAGAAATACTTCACCAACTGAAAGGGCTAAAAGAATTATAGAAAAATGTGTACATCCTGATTATAAGCCAATGCTTAAGGACTATTTTGAAAGGGCAAGTAAAGGTAAATTTAAGCATGAACCACATATAATTAATGAAGCTTTATCTTTCCATGGTAGATTTATGGAAACTGGAACGATGAAAATTAAGTAACTTAATTAGATAATATAGGATTTATATAGTAAAACTTAATTTATACATGTACAAATACGCAATGTTTCTGGGAGTTTTGGACATGTATAAATTGAAATCTTTACTTAAATTCCTATAGATTATTTTAGAGTTTAAAGCTTCATAAGACTGTAGAGCCTTGAATATAACACTATATTGGAAATTGTATACAAACTCATAGCTTTATACATGTATAAATACCTAGAAGGTAATTACTAATGGATTGTTTTATGTTATTCTATATAGGAGTAATATGTGACATATAATCATGCTACTTTAAATATCGATGAATTAAAATTAAAAAATATGGCATGATTATAATGAAATCTATATAGGATTTACATAGTAAAACTTAATTTATACATGTACAAATACGCAACGTTTCTGGGAGTTTTGGACATGTATAAATTAAAGTCTTTACTTAAATTCCTATAATAAAATAAAACCTTTAATTTAAATAATTATAAGGTTAATTTTATTAATATTTAGATACTATATTAAAATTATTGTAACCTAAATGATAATTTTTATGATGTTTGAAAAAAGACATCAAAAAGGAGGAAATGTGATGTTTGATAAGGGAAAATTAGCTCAAATCAAAGAAGGTGTAGAGGCCTTTGAAGAAAAAACTCAAAAATCACTAGAAAAAAGGCCTGAAAGACAAGAAAAATTCTATACAGGCTCTGGTGATGAGGTAAACAGATTATACACACCAATAGACATTGAGGATTTTGACTACGATAGAGATTTAGGTTTACCAGGAGAATATCCTTATACTCGTGGGGCTCAACCTACAATGTATAGGGGAAGACTTTGGACAATGAGAATGTATGCTGGTTTTGCTACAGCAGAAGAGTCAAACAAGAGATATAAATACCTTATAGAACAAGGATCAATGGGTCTATCGGTTGCATTTGACCTACCGACACAGATTGGTTACGATTCAGATCATCCACTTTCTGAAGGTGAAGTTGGTAAAGTTGGAGTTGCTATTGACTCATTGGCTGATATGGAAGTTCTATTCGATGGAATACCACTTGATAAGGTAAGTACTTCAATGACTATAAATGCACCTGCATCAGTACTATTAGCTATGTATATAGCTGTTGCTGAAAAACAAGGTGTTACTGCAGATAAATTAAGAGGAACGATACAAAACGATATATTAAAAGAATATATAGCTCGTGGGACATATATATTCCCAACAAAGCCATCCATGAGACTTATAACTAACATCTTTGAATATTGTTCAAAGGAAGTTCCAAAGTGGAATACAATAAGTATTTCTGGTTATCACATTAGAGAAGCTGGTTCAACTGCTGCACAAGAGGTAGGTTTTACCCTTGCAGATGGTATTGCATACGTTGAAGCTGCTATTAAAGCTGGGCTAGATGTAGATTCCTTTGCACCTAGACTTTCATTCTTCTTCAATGCCCATAATGATCTATTAGAAGAAGTTGCTAAATTTAGAGCAGCAAGAAGATTGTGGGCAAAAATCATGAAGGAAAGATTTGGAGCTAAGGATCCAAGATCCATGAGACTCAAGTTCCATACACAAACTGGTGGCTCTACATTAACGGCACAGCAACCAGAAAACAATATAGTTCGTGTTGCTATTCAGACCCTTGCAGCAGTTCTTGGAGGAACTCAGTCATTACACACTAATTCTAAGGACGAGGCCTTAGCTCTACCAACAGAGGATTCAGTAAGAGTGGCTTTAAGAACTCAGCAAATCGTAGCATATGAAAGTGGAGTTACAAACACAGTTGATCCACTAGCTGGTTCATATTACATTGAAGCTAAAACAAAAGAAATTGAAGAAAGAGCTATGGAATATATAAATAAAATCGATGAGATTGGCGGAGCACCAAAGGCTATCGATATGGGATATATACAACAAGAAATTATGGACGCAGCTTATCAATACCAAAAAGAAGTTGAAGCTGGCGATAGAATTGTTGTTGGTATGAATAAATTCCAAATCCAAGAAGAAGCTCCTAAAGGACTTCTTAGAGTTGACCCATCAGTAGGAGAACGTCAAAAGGAAAAGCTTGCTAAATTAAGAGCTGAAAGAGATAATGAAGCTGTTAAAGAAAAATTAGAAGCTTTAAGAAAGGCATGTGAAGGTGATGATAACCTAATGCCATTCATATTAGATGCTGTTAGAGTTTATGCTACTTTAGGAGAAATCTGTGGAGTAATGAGAGAAGTATTCGGTGAATATCAACAATCTGTTAATTTATAATAAGGATAAGATAAAGGAGAAAGGAAAAAGGAGTCAGGTTTTAGGGATAAAAAAGCATAGAAAAACACCTAATAAATCTATTTCCTTTCCATTGTCTCCTAATTAAGAATGATGATAAGGAGGAATATTAAATGGATAGACCTATTAGAGTTTTAGTTGCTAAGCCAGGTTTAGATGGGCATGATAGAGGAGCTAAAGTTATTGCTAGAGCATTAAGAGATGCGGGTATGGAAGTTATATATACGGGACTTAGACAAACACCTGAACAAATTGTAAGTGCGGCTATTCAAGAAGACGTTGAAGTAGTTGCTATGAGTATATTATCTGGGGCTCATAATACTTTGCTTCCAAAGGTAGTAGATTTATTAAACAATGAAGGTGCAGATGATATTTTAGTAATTGGTGGAGGAGTTATTCCTGAAGAAGATATACCATATCTAAAGAAAAGAGGAATAGCAGAAGTGTTTACTCCTGGTACTCCAACTCAAGTTACTATAGATTTTATCACAGAAAATGTTAAGCGAAATAGATAGAATATTATTATGGGAGCTGACAAATGTCAGCTCCTATAACAACAATATTTATGTTTTTGGCATGGACTTAATTTAATAAATTTTTTTCAAAAAATAGCTTAATAATTTAATTGTTTTTCAAAAAATAAGTTAAATATTCAAGAGTTTTGTTTGGATATAGATATAATAATTAAATTATGATAATATGAAATTTAAGTAAAGATGAATAATTTTTAAGCTAATAAATTAATGAAAGTAGAAGAATTTACTTATTGAGTTGAGACTTACAATTATATGGATGACAAATAATATTAAATACTTGTTTGTCATTTATCCATAGGTGGTGTTATATAAATGGAACTTGAAAAAAGACTATTAAAAGGTGATAAAAGGGCAGCAGCAAGACTTATAACTTTAGTAGAAAACAAAGATCCAAAGGCTTTTGAAGCCTTGAAAAAAACATATTATAAATCAGGGAATGCCTATGTTATAGGTATAACTGGACCACCAGGAGCTGGAAAAAGTACACTTACGGATAAGCTTGTTAAAGCATTTAGAAAAAGAGATAAAAAGATAGGTGTTATTGCAATCGATCCTACAAGTCCTTTTACAGGTGGCTCCATATTGGGAGATAGAGTAAGAATGTCGGATCTTAACCTTGACCGTGATGTTTTTATTAGAAGCATGGGAACAAGAGGGCATCTTGGAGGCTTATCCGAAGCTACTCAAGCCGCTGTAAAAATACTTGATATTTATGGATGTGATTATATATTCATTGAAACTGTTGGAGTAGGTCAATCTGAAGTAGACATAGTTAAAACATGTGATACTACTGTTATGGTAATGGTTCCTGGACTAGGTGATGATATACAAGCTATTAAAGCTGGTATTATGGAAATAGGAGATGTTTTTGCAGTAAATAAAGCCGATAGAGATGGTGCAAAAAGAACTGCAAGAGAAATTGAAATGATGCTGGATTTTAATAAATCAGATTGGAGACCGCCTGTTGAATTAGTTATAGCTGTAGACAATGATGGCATTGAAGGACTCCTTGAGCAGATTCAAAAACACAAAAGATATTTGGAGGAAACAGGTCAAAAGGAACTAAGAAGAATAAAAAATAGTAAAAATGAAATAGTTGACTTAGTGCAGCAAAAACTGATGAATATATTATTAGATAAATCTAATAAGGAAGAAATGATTGACGAATTGGCAAAGGAAGTAGCAGCTAGAAAAATAGATCCTTACTCAGCATGTGAAATAGTATTTAATAGGCTTAAGTAGATATTTAAGCTTAGGCTTTATGGTTGAGATTAACTTTAAGATTGAGGGTTAAGTTTATTATTTAAAAAAATATTTTATACACTTATAACCCAATAAAGACCTACAAAGTTTAACTTTAGTACTTAAACTTAATTTTAAATTCAATCTTGACTTAAAAGTATTGACTCTTTAGAAATTCCTGAGGCAGTTGACAATTGCAATTGACCGATGAAGGTTAATAATTATTATATAAATTATAAGGAGGATTTAAAATGAAAGCTTTAAAAGTAGATCATATTGGTATAGCTGTAAAAAATTTAGATGAAACATTGAAATTTTATACTGAGGCATTAGGCTTAGAACTTCATGGAACTGAAACAGTAGAAGAGCAAAAAGTTAAAGTAGCTTTCTTGCCAGTAGGAGATACAGAAGTTGAGCTTCTTGAATCTACTTCACCTGATGGACCTATTGCCAAATTTATTGAAAAAAAAGGAGAAGGAATACAGCATATAGCATTTAAAGTTGAAAACATAGAAGAAGCAATAGAATACATGAAGGAGAAAGGTTTTAGAATGATAGATGAAAAACCAAGATATGGTGCTGGTGGAGCTAAAATAGCGTTTATGCATCCAAAGAGTTCTCATGGTGTATTAGTTGAGCTTAGCGAAAGAAAATAGTGAGATATTAACTGGTTTAAAACCAGCTTCAAATTGTTGTGATTATGGGAAAAGGTTATTTTAGATATTCTGCAATAAAGCAAGATAACATATGCAATGGGAGGGAAATAAAGGATGGCTGTAAATAAATTAGAAGATCTACGTAAACGCCGTCAGAAAATAGAAGAAGGCGGAGGAGCTAAGAGGATTGAGAAGCAGCATGCTAAAGGAAAATTAACAGCAAGGGAAAGAATAAATCTTCTATTTGATGAAGGAACCTTTGTAGAATTAGATGCTTTTGTTAAGCATAGATGTACAAACTTTGGAATGGAAAAGCTAGAAGCTCCAGGTGAAGGTGTAGTTACAGGCTATGGGATGGTAGATGGAAGATTAGTATATGCCTTTGCCCAAGATTTCACAGTGGTTGGTGGGTCGCTTGGAGAAATGCATGCAGCAAAAATCTGTAAAGTATTGGATAATGCACTGAAAGTTGGAGTGCCAGTAGTGGGACTTAATGATTCAGGTGGAGCAAGAATCCAAGAAGCAGTAGATGCCCTTTCAGGATATGGAAAGATATTTTACAGAAATACAATAGCATCGGGAGTAATTCCGCAAATATCAGCAATAATGGGACCTTGTGCAGGAGGAGCAGTTTATTCACCAGCACTTACTGATTTCATTTACATGGTAGATCAGACTAGCCAGATGTTTATAACAGGACCACAGGTAATAAAAACAGTTACAGGAGAAGAAGTATCAGCAGAAGCATTAGGAGGAGCCATGACTCATAATAGTAGAAGCGGGGTTGCTCATTTTGTATCTGCTAATGATGAAGCATGTATAGCTGATATAAGAAGGCTTCTAAGCTTTTTACCATCAAATAATATGGAAACAGCACCTGTATTTGAAACAAGTGATGATATCAATAAAATTATACCGGAACTTGATACAATTATTCCAGATAACCCTAACAAACCATATGATGTAAAGGATGTTATTGCATTAATAGTAGATGACGGAGATTTTTATGAATATCAACAACACTTTGCCCAAAATATAATTACTTGCTTTGCAAGAATCAATGGAAGCACCGTAGGTATTATTGCTAATCAGCCAAAGGTATTAGCGGGATGCTTAGATATAAATGCATCCGATAAAGCATCAAAATTCATAAGAACATGTGATGCTTTTAATATTCCATTGCTTAATATAATAGATGTACCTGGATTCTTACCTGGAACTAACCAAGAATATGGTGGAATCATAAGACATGGTGCTAAGATGCTTTATGCTTATAGTGAAGCTACAGTACCCAAGGTATCACTTATTGTAAGAAAGGCATATGGTGGATCATATCTAGCTATGTGTTCTAAGGATCTCGGTGCCGATATAGTATTAGCATGGCCATCAGCAGAAATAGCAGTTATGGGACCAAAGGGAGCTGCAAATATTATATTTAGAAAAGACATAAAGGATTCAGAAAATCCAGCTGAAATGAGACAAAAGAAAATAGATGAATATACAGCAGAATTTGCAACACCTTACAAAGCAGCAGAAAGAGGATTTGTTGATGATGTAATTGAGCCAAATGCAACAAGACCAAGACTTGTAGATGCCTTTAATATGCTTCAATCTAAGCGTGAAACAAGACCGGCTAAGAAACATGGAAATATTCCGCTATAATTAGCTGATATCAGACAGCTAACAGCTAAGATTTTTTGGTGAATATTTGAGGTCGTAGGAATATATCGATATTTTTTTACAAAATTTTAGCTATGGGCAGTTAGTCGATTCCAGTTCAAATCCATTTAGACAGAAAGAGGTGAAATAATGGAAAATTTAAGCCTAGTTGACAGGTTAGCCAATCCTGATCTTATAAGTACCATGACTACTGGTGAAAAAATCATGGCATCACTTCAGGTTACTTTATTGGGTATGGCTATAACATTTATAGCATTGATAATTTTATGGGGATTAATTATTGTTATGAGTAAGGCTTTAAATACAACACAACCTAAGAAAAAAGAAACCAATGAAGTAAAAGTATCACCTTCTCTTGATGTAAAGCCAGAAATAAAGGAAGATTTAGGGGAAAATGAAGAACTGGTAGCAGTAATAACAGCTGCTATAGCAGCAAGTTTAAATACATCAACTCACAACATAGTTGTAAAAAATATAGTAAGAGTAGCAGATCCAACTCCAGCATGGGGTAAGGCTGGTAGAGTAGAACAAATGAGTAAAATGCTTTAAGTAGATAACTAGGGATTAGTTATAAATAAAGATAGGAGAGTATAGTAAAATAATATTGTAGTGAAGTTAAAAAAGTAACGCATACTTTCTATATATCTAAATGATTTAAAGGAGGAACTAAAATGAGAAAATTTAATATTACTGTAAATGGTAAAGCATATGAAGTAGAAGTAGAAGAAATAGGTGGGGCTTCATCAGCACCAGTTTCAAGACCAGCTGCTACACCAAGACCAGTAGCGCCTGCATCAGCACCAAAGCCATCAAAACCAGCACCAGCACCAAAACCAGCAGCTACAGCTCCAGCAGGAGGAAATACAGTAACAGCACCAATGCCAGGAACGGTACTTGATATAAAGGTAAAAGAGGGAGATACTGTTTCTAATGGTGATGTATTAATTATATTAGAAGCAATGAAAATGGAAAATGAAATAATGGCACCTGCAAGTGGAAAGATAGCATCAGTAAGTGTTTCTAAGGGTGCATCAGTAAATGCAGGAGATGTTCTGATAGTTATAGAATAAGAACACTTTATAAGGAAAGGAGATGCGCCAATGGGTCAAGCCATAGTTAATTTTATAGAGAGTACGGGATTTTATGGCCTTACTTTACCTCACATTATAATGCTTGGTATTTCATGTTTACTGCTTTATCTTGCAATAAAAAAAGGATTTGAACCACTACTTTTGGTGCCTATAGCCTTTGGTATGCTCCTTACAAATTTGCCAGCAGCAGGGCTTATGAATCCCCATGCTGTTGATGCCAGTGGACATGTAATACCTGGTGGACTTTTATGGTATTTTTTTCAAGGAGACGAACTTGGGATATTCCCGCCCATCATATTTATGGGTGTAGGAGCAATGACTGACTTTGGACCGTTGATAGCCAATCCAAAATCATTACTTCTAGGTGCAGCTGCACAGTTCGGTATATTTACGACATTTTTGGGTGCCATATTCTTAGGATTTACAGGTCAGCAGGCAGGAGCTATTGGAATTATCGGAGGAGCCGATGGACCTACAGCAATCTTTTTGGCTTCAAAATTAGCACCAGAAATACTTGGACCAATAGCTGTTGCGGCATATTCATACATGGCCCTTGTTCCAATAATACAGCCGCCAATAATGAAGGCCCTTACGACTAAAAAAGAACGTATGGTGAAAATGGAGCAGCTTAGACCAGTATCTAAGACAGAAAAAATCCTATTTCCAATAATGGTTACCTTAGTAGTATCATTAATGCTTCCGCCAGCAGCTACTTTGATAGGAATGTTAATGCTTGGAAATTTATTTAGAGAATGTGGAGTTACGGGAAGATTAACTGACACAGCATCTAATGCACTAATTAATATAGTTACTATCTTCCTTGGGTTATCTGTTGGAGCTACTGCAACAGCAGAAGCCTTCTTGAAATTGGAAACAATAAAAATAATTATATTAGGAGTAATTGCATTTGCAGTTGGTACCGCAGCAGGAGTACTGCTTGGAAAGGTTATGTATAAGGTATCAGGTGGAAAGATTAACCCGCTTATAGGTTCAGCTGGAGTTTCGGCAGTACCTATGGCAGCAAGGGTATCTCAGGTAGTTGGACAAAAAGAAAATCCATCAAACTTCCTTTTAATGCATGCAATGGGACCTAACGTTTCAGGGGTTATCGGTTCTGCCGTGGCTGCAGGGGTACTATTATCACTATTTGGATAAAAAAATAGACATATATGGACAGGGGGATATCCTCTGTCTATTTTTTATGTTATTATATAGGAAACGAATTATTAGATATATAGGATTTACATAGTAAAATTTAATTTATACATGTACAAATATGTAATATTTCTGGGCGTTTTGGACATGTATAAATTAAAGTCTTTACTTAAATTCCTATATATATTTTTCATAATAAAACTTAATTTATAGATATCGAAATATCCAGAGTTTCTAAGGATTTTGATAAGGATGACTTTAAAACTTGGGATATGGAATTTATAACTTGCAACTAAAAAGCGTCGCAAGACGCTTTTGTATATATGGAGGAATAAAATTGAAAAAGAAAATATTAGAAGTACTTAAAAAAAACAAAAATAACTTCATATCTGGAGAACAGCTAAGTAATCAGTTGGGTGTAACTAGAACTTCTATATGGAAGCATGTAAATGCTTTAAAAGAAGAAGGATATGAGATAGAATCCATATCCAGAAAGGGATACAAGCTTATAAAGGAACCAGATATTTTATCAAGGGATGAGCTTTTAATAGAACTGGAATCAGATAGGTTAGGTAATGACATACACTGTTTTAAAACAATTGATTCCACAAATAATTATGCTAAAAAACTAGCTTTAGATGGTGCTTTAGAAGGAACGATAGTCATTAGTGAAGAACAGACTGGTGGAAGGGGTAGATTAGGAAGACATTGGGTATCACCAGCAGGTGACAATATTTATATGTCAATGATACTAAGACCAACTATATATCCTAATGAGGCAGCAAAGATAACCATTATAGCAGCTGCGTCAATTGCTAATTCTATCAATAAAGTCACTGGTTTAGAAGCGGGAATAAAATGGCCTAATGATATAATTATTGATAATAAAAAAGTATGTGGAATACTTACAGAAATGAGTGCAGAACTTAATAATATTAATTATGTGATACTGGGAATGGGAGTAAATGTAAATATAGATAAATTTCCAAAAGAGATAGATCATATAGCCACTTCTTTAAAAAAGGCTTTAGGTACTGAGGTTTCTAGAAAGGAAATTTTAATCAATATAGTAAAAGAATTTGAAGAATTATACTATAACTTTATCAATACTGGAAGCCTAAAAAAAACAGTAGATATATGTAAGAAAAAATCGGTTACATTAGGAAAGATAGTTAATATAATTAATAAAAACGAGATTATGATAGCTGAGGCTATAGATATTACAGAAAATGGTGAGTTAGTAATAAGAAAAGATAATGGAGAAATAATAAATATTATATCTGGAGAAGTTTCTGTAAGAGGAATAGATAGTTATGTGTAGATAAGAGTGTATATTTGTAAAGCTTAACCTGTTGGAGTAAACTTTAATATAACTAAAAAGTTACTGATTTAAGGATATAAGATAAGTATTGTGGATAAAGCAATATAAATAACAGGCTATTATTCTAGATTTTAATATTGATATGATTACTTAAACATGATAATATACTTAAGGTAGCTAGTATGACGGTTTAAAAGAATAGAATTTAGCAAAAACAAAAATACTAAAATTTAGTTGAGTTCTATTAGTTATAATATAACAAAATATAAGTAGGTGATTTCATTGTTACTGGCTTTTGACGTTGGAAATACAAACATTGTTTTAGGTGTATATGAAGGAAAGGAATTAATAAAATACTGGAGGATGTCTACTGATAAGTCAAAGACATCCGATGAAATTGGTATGTTGGTAAACCAACTATTTAATTATGAAGGTTTAGATTTAAAAGATGTTACAGATGTAATAATATCTTCAGTAGTTCCCACTATTATGTATTCACTTCAGCATATGGCTGTTAAGTACTGCAATAAAGAGGCTATAGTAATAGGCCCAGGTATAAAGACAGGAATAAATATAAAATATGACAATCCTAGACAGGTTGGAGCTGACAGAATAGTTAATGCTGTTTCGGCTTTTCATAAATATGGGGGACCAGTGATAGTGGTTGATTTTGGAACAGCCACCACATTTTGTGCCATATCTGAAAAATGTGAATATTTAGGCGGAATAATTTCACCAGGTATAAAAATCTCCAGCGATGCATTGTTTCAGAGAGCTGCTAAATTACCAAAAGTTGAACTAAATAAGCCTAAAAAAGTTATATGTAAAAATACTATCCAAAGTATGCAATCGGGAATTATTTATGGATATGTAGGTCTAGTCGATTATATAGTTACTAGAATGAAGGAAGAGTTAAAGAGCAAAAAAGTTAAGGTGATAGCCACAGGTGGATTGGCAAGTTTGATAGCTACAGAATCAAAAACAATAGATGATGTAGATAGATTTCTAACCCTTGAAGGGTTAAGATTAATATATGATATGAATAAAGACTAATAGCATATATAACTTTGTGTTGTCAATAATAATAAAGGGAAATACAGAATATTTACTATTTTCCTTATTTATATAGGCTTAAAGCCTATATCCATAGCCAGGAATATTAATCCTGGCATTATTATTATATAGATAGAAGTAGGTGATAGATTGAAAATAGGGAATATAAATATAGAAAACCCTGTTGCTTTAGGGCCAATGGCGGGAGTGACTGATCTTACCTTTAGGCTTATCTGTAAAGAATTTGGGTGTGGAATCGTATTTACAGAGATGGTGAGTGCTAAGGGAATATATTATAATGATCCTAAAACTAAAGAATTAATGAAAATTGAAGAGAGAGAAAGACCAGTAGCGCTTCAAATATTTGGTTCAGACCCTAAAATAATGGCAGAGGTTGCTAAAAGAATAAATGATCATAACCATGACATATTAGATATAAATATGGGATGTCCTACACCTAAGATTGTGAAAAATGGTGATGGTGCTGCTCTTTTAAAAAATCCTAGATTAATAGGGGAAATTATAGAAAATGTAGTAAAGGCATCTGATAAGCCAGTAACAGTTAAAATAAGAATAGGATGGGATAAGGATAATATAAATGCTGTAGAAGTAGCTAAAATAATAGAACAAAGTGGTGCTAAGGCTATATCTATCCATGGAAGAACAAGGGAGCAATTTTATACTGGTAAGGCAGATTGGCACATAATAGCTAAAGTTAAAGAAGCTGTTACTATACCTGTATTTGGAAATGGTGATGTATTTTCTGTAGAAGACGCTAAAAGGATGAAGATGACTACTAATTGTGATGGCATAATGATAGCTAGAGGAGCACAGGGAAATCCATGGATATTTAAAAGGGTTAAGCATTATCTTACTACTGGAGAAATCCTACCTCCACCGACAACAAAAGAGAAGGTGGAGATATGTAGAAGGCATTTATATATGTTGGTAGAAAATAAGGGAGAATATATAGCTATAAGAGAGATGAGAAAACATTGTGCATGGTATTTAAAGGGGGTAAGAAATGCAGCTAGTATTAGAAATCAAATAAATAATGCCAAAACCATAGATATGGTGGAAGAACAGCTTGAAAAGGTACTTGTTTAAAGTTATAGAAATAGGAGTAAATTAATATCTTGACAATAAATTACAACTACATTATAATAATTCGCATAAGTATAAGCACTGCACCCCAGTGCTTATGTTATTAGATACTTTAAAAAACTTAATAATTGCAATGTAAAAGAACTTGTTTATGTATAATGTTAAAATTTTTAGAGTAATATCATAAAAAATATATTCTATATTTAAATGTAAGAATAATTTTAATAAAATAACATATATTAGGGAAATAAACATTCCTTTAGCATAAGGTTGATTGTTAGTTTAATAAAATATTATATAGAATATAAAATTACAAAGGAGATGAAATAAATGACTGATAAAGAAATAATTTTAACTAAACAAGGCTTGAAAAAGGTAGAAGATGAACTAGACGAATTAAAAACAGTCAAAAGAAAAGAAGTAGCTGAAAAAATAAAGCAAGCATTGGCTTTTGGAGATATAAGTGAAAATTCTGAATATGATGAAGCTAAAAATGAACAAGCTCAAGTAGAAGAAAGAATAGCTAAACTAGAAATGATTTTAAGAAAAGCAAGAGTTGTTGATGAAAGTGAGATATCTAAGGATGTGGTAAGCATTGGGTCAACAGTAAAGGTTGTGGATTTAGAATTTGACGAAGAAGTGGAATACACTATTGTTGGTTCCGCTGAAGCTGACCCATATGAACTGAAGATTTCTAATGAATCTCCTGTTGGTAAGGCTTTAATTGGGGGAAAGGTTGGAGAAATAGTTGAAGTTCAAATTCCAGACGGGGTGACAAAGTATAAAATACTTGAGATAAAAATACAATAGGAGGTGCAGCATAACATGGCTGAAGAACAAAATCTTAATGAAGTACTAAGGATAAGAAGAGAAAAACTTAAAAATCTACAAGAGATAGGGAGAGATCCATTCAAAATTGAAAAGTTTGAAAGAACTGCATTTAGTACCAAAATTGCAGATGAATTTGAAGAATTCGAAGGAAAAGAAGTAAAAATAGCTGGTAGGATTATGGCAAAAAGAACGATGGGTAAAGCCAGCTTTATAGATGTATTAGATAGAGATGGAAGAATTCAGTCGTATGTAAGAAAAGATGCTATAGGCGAAGAAGAATATGATATATTTACTACATATGATATAGGAGATATAGTAGGTATAACAGGTACGGTATTTAAAACAAAGAAACAAGAAATTTCAGTTAGGGCCAGTGACGTTAAGCTATTATGCAAATCACTACAGGTATTGCCTGAAAAATGGCATGGTTTAAAAGATACGGAACTTAGGTATAGACAGAGATATGTTGATCTTATTGTAAATCCTGAAGTTAAAAAAACATTTTTAAAGAGAAATAAAATAATTAAAGCAATAAGAGAATTCCTAGATGCTAGAGGTTTTTTAGAGGTTGAAACTCCCATATTAACAACTATTGCGGGTGGGGCAGCAGCAAGACCTTTCCTTACTCATCATAATACATTAGATTTAGATATGCAGATGAGAATAGCCAATGAACTTTATCTTAAGAGACTTATTGTAGGTGGCTTTGATAAGGTTTATGAAATGGGAAAAATGTTTAGAAACGAAGGAATCTCAATCAAGCATAATCCAGAATTTACCAACATAGAGCTTTATGCAGCCTATGAAGATTATGAATATATGATGGAAATAACTGAAAATCTAGTAGCCTATTGTGCAGAAAAAGCCCTTGGGACTACCGTTATAAATTATCAAGGTACAGAAATAGATTTTAAACCACCTTGGAAAAGAGTGTCGATGCATGATTTAGTTGAAGAAAAAACAGGAGTTGACTTTTATAGCATAGAAAGTGATGAGGAAGCTAGAAAAATTGCTAAAGAAAAGCTTCATTTAGAAGTTGAGAAACATATGACAAGAGGACATCTAGTAAATCTTGCCTTTGAAGAATATTGTGAAAAGGATTTAATTCAACCTACATTTGTAATGCATCACCCTGTAGAGGTTTCACCATTAGCTAAAAGAAATCCTGAAAATCCATTAATCACCAACAGATTTGAAGCCTTTGCCAACACTTGGGAGATTGCTAATGCATTTTCAGAATTAAATGACCCAATTGATCAAAAAGAAAGATTTGAACAGCAGCTTAAGCAAAGAGAATCAGGAGATGAAGAAGCACATCCAATGGATGAAGACTTTATTAATGCATTAGAAGTAGGCTTACCACCCACTGGAGGACTTGGTATAGGTGTTGATAGATTGATGATGCTACTTACTAACTCAGCATCTATTAGAGATGTAATACTTTTTCCAACAATGAAACCGATAGAATAAAATAAAGATATTTATTTTAAATAGGGAGTATATATTTTCATATATGCTCCCTATTAACATGCAATATAGACTTTAAATCACATAATCATAAACTCAGTGTAAAATTATTATGGAGGAAAAATAACAGAAATTATTACAAAGAAAGCAGCAATAAAAGATTGTAGGCGATACATATTAAACAATTGGGAAGGTATAAAGAAAAGATATGATAAAAATTTACAGTTAATTATGACAAATTAAAAAAGCTAAAATAAAATTTAGTAATTATTAGTATTAAGGCATAAAAACTGCTGAAAACTAATAGTTGTAATATATATAACGAGTTTAGCATAAAATTGTATTATTAAAAAAAATCTTATATAATTAAGTTACTAGACAAAGAAGGGGGGATAAAAATGGACATCAAAAAATTATACGAAAAAGGGATAACTTTTGAACAATTTATGTCCCAAGATGATGGAACTTATCGAGAAAAAATACTAGAAATATATAATAATATAGAAATTGACAATACCTTATTAGATAAAATAAAATCTATACACAAAGAGATTAATGTCTTAGTATTTGCTGAAATATGGTGTCCCGACTGTGTAATAAATTTGCCTGCCCTTAGAAAAATCTGTGATATTAATAAAGCTGTAAATATGAAGATAGTTCCAAGAGAAGGCAATGAACAATATCTAGAGGAATATAAAATTGATGGAAAAGCTAAAATACCTACTTTTATTTTTATGGATGATGATTTTAAACCTATAGGTACGTTTATCGAAATACCTCGAGTAATAGGAGAAATAGTTGGCAAAGGTAATCAAGTAGATATTATAGTTGCTAAGAGAAAGTATAGAAAAGGTGAATTTACAAAGGATACTATAAAGGATATTCTTAAGATAATAAGTTAAAAAAGATGATGCTAAAGCATCATTAGATTGTTGACAAAGTCAACAAGATAGCAGGCTTTTGAGAAAGCTGAAGTTCGAGGCGTGCTAAAAAGGAGCAAGCGGAGCGTATACAGAAATACGTGAGCATTCTCCTTTTAAGCAACAACGAAGAAATTCGGGTTTGTAAACAGCCTGAGATGATGCTAAAGCATCATCTTTTTTTCTTTTGACTATAAAAATATAAGGTGATACAATATATAGTGTATCGAAAAAACAATAATACTAAATATAGGTAAGGATGGTGACAAATGCAGCTTACGTTAAACTCATTAACTGTGCTTGAGAGAAGGTATTTAGCTAAAGATGAAGAAGGAAAAATAATAGAATCTCCTGAAGATTTGTTTCGAAGGGTAGCCCATTATATAGCATCGGCTGAGAAAAAGTATTGTGAATCAAGAGAAATTAAAGATACAGAAGAAAAGTTTTATGAAATAATGACTAACCTTGAATTTCTTCCAAATTCACCGACTTTGATGAATGCAGGTAGAGATTTAGGGCAATTGGCTGCTTGTTTTGTTTTACCAGTAGAGGATTCGATGGAGGGTATATTTGAAGCAGTTAAAAATGCAGCACTTATACATAAAAGCGGTGGCGGAACTGGGTTTAGCTTTACTAGATTAAGAGGGAAGGGTTCAACAGTAGCTTCAACTGGAGGAGTAGCGTCGGGACCAATAAGCTTTATGAAGGTATTTAATTCTGCCACAGAAGCTGTGAAACAGGGTGGAAAAAGAAGAGGGGCTAATATGGGTATCCTACGCATAGACCATCCAGACATATTGGAATTTGTAAAATGTAAGGAGAACAATGATGAACTAAATAATTTTAACATAAGTGTTGGACTTACTGAAGAATTTATGAAGGCTGTTGAAGAAAATCGTGAATATGATCTTTTTGACCCTAGAACTAAGGAACCAGTAGGAAAGCTAAAGGCTAAAGAAATATTTAACACAATAGTTTCTATGGCTTGGAAAAACGGAGAACCAGGTATAGTATTTTTAGATAGAATTAATAGAGACAATATAGTACCTGAGATAGGTGAGATAGAAAGTACAAATCCGTGCTTACATCCTGAAACTTTTATATCTACTAAAAATGGACTTAAAAAAGTTAAAGATTTATTTGAAAAGTATAAGAATAATGATATAGAAATAATTACTGATAATCGAGTAGTAAATAAAAAAGTACAAAACAATGGACGAGAATATTATAAAAATGGAGTTACATTAAGAAAAGCAAAAGTATTTAAGACAGGTATAAAAAAGACGTTGAGGATAAGGTTAAATAATGGACAGGAATTAAAGGTTACACCTGAGCATAAAATTTTTACTACAAAAGAATGGATTAAAGCAAAAGATTTACAGATTGGAGATGAAGTATTAGTTCAATCTGGAAAAGGATTTTGGGCTGAAAAAGATATAATTGGAGAGGATTTAGGATTATTTCTAGGATGGCTTATAGGAGATGGATGGCTTACACCTGACGAGAAAGTTATTGGAATGGTTTTTGATTCTGAAGAAAAATATATTATGGAAAAAATGCAAGAAATAGCTTGCCTTAAAGGTGCTGGCAATGGAATAGTTAATCAGAGGGAGAATAATACGTGGCAACTGCTATTTAAAAGAAAGGACTTTGTTAATTTAATTAAAATTTGTGGAGTTCAAGCTAAAAAAGCTCATGAAAAAAGAGTTCCAAATTCAATTTTTACTGCCTCTGAAAAGACAGTTAGTACCTTTCTTAATGGTTTATTTAGTTCCGATGGTACTATTAATTACATAGATGACAATCATAGAGATATAAGACTTACTTCAAGCTCTTTTAAATTACTACAGGATGTGCAACTACTACTGCTTAATTTTGGAGTATTCTCTAACATATATAATAGGTCTAAAGAACAACCTTTTAAGTTTAAATATACAACTAAAGAAGGGAAGGAAAAATTATACGATACAAAACCTTATTTTGAATTAATTATAAATGGTAATGATATATGTAGATTTAAAGATATAATAGGAAATATGGTTCATATTGAAAAGAATAATAAGTTAAATAAAATTAATAGAGAATCAAGGAAAAATACTAAGTATATAAGTAAGGTAGTAGAAGTAATTGAAGAAAAGGAAACAGAAGTATATGATATTTCAGAAGAAACTACACATTCATTAATTGCTAATGGTATTGTTGTGCATAATTGTGGTGAACAGCCTCTATTACCCTTTGAAGCATGTAATCTTGGCTCTATAAACCTATCTAAAATGATAAAAGAGGAAGATGGAAAAATAGAAATTGATTATGATAAACTAGGTGAAGTAGTAGATTTAGCAGTTAGATTCTTAGACAATGTTATAGATGTAAATAAATATCCTTTAAAAGAAATAGAAGAAATGACCAAGTCAAATAGAAAAATTGGATTAGGAGTGATGGGCTTTGCAGATATGCTTGTAAAGCTTGGAATACCATATAATTCAGACAAAGGTGTAAAGGTTGCCAATGATGTCATGAAATTCATAAATGAAAGATCAAAAGAACAGTCCAGTAGGCTAGCAGAAGAGAGAGGGGTTTTTCCTAACTATCATAGAAGTATATTTAAAGATAGCAGTTTAAAACTTAGAAATGGAACAACTACAACCATAGCTCCAACGGGCTCTATAAGTATAATAGCAGGAACTTCAAGTGGTATAGAACCATTATTTGCACTATGCTATTACAGAAATGTAATGGATGATGACAAACTTATTGAAGTAAACCCATTATTTAAAGAATATCTTCAAAAAGAAGGCATATATTCTGAGAAGCTAATGGAAGAAGTAGCAGAAAAGGGAAGTATACAAGATATATCAGAAATTCCTGAGTACATAAAAAGAATTTTTGTTACCGCCCATGACATTTCTCCAAAGTGGCATATTAAAATGCAGTCAGCCTTCCAAAACCATGTTGATAACGCAGTATCTAAAACAGTAAATTTCAAACATGATGCTACAAAGGAAGAAGTTGCCAAGGCTTATATGCTTGCATATAAATTAGGATGTAAAGGAGTTACAATATATAGAGATGGAAGTAGAGACGGACAAGTACTTAATATTGGCAAATTAAAAGATAATAAAGAAGAAGAAGCTGCTGCAACAGATATTAAAGGAATAGTTCCAAGATCAAGACCAAAAACAACAATGGGAATTACAGAAAAAGTTAAAATAGGGTGCGGAAATCTATATATAACAGCTAATTATGATGAAAAAGGTATATGTGAGGTATTTACAAATCTTGGGAGAGCAGGCGGTTGTCCAAGTCAAAGTGAAGCAACCAGCAGACTCATATCTATAGCTTTGCGTGCAGGTATAAGTGCAGAATCCATCATAGAACAGCTAAAGGGTATAAGATGTCATTCAACTTTAATGCAAAGAGGTAAAGGCGATAAAGGAATAAATGTATTATCCTGCCCTGATGCTATAGGAAGAACTTTGGAAAAGGTTATGAATATGAATATAATAGTAGATGAGAAGAATATTTCGGATATAGCTAGGGAAATAGAAGATGAAGAATCCAAATGCCTTGATAATTGTTCGCTTTGCAATCTTTCAGATAAGTGCGATAATACTTATACAAACGAAATTTCAATTGGAATTGAGCAATCAATAGATCAAGGTAAGAATGTGAGTTACTGCCCTGAGTGTG
The DNA here is from genome assembly GCF_900142245.1 of Paramaledivibacter caminithermalis DSM 15212. Lineage (GTDB taxonomy): Bacteria > Bacillota > Clostridia > Peptostreptococcales > Caminicellaceae > Paramaledivibacter > Paramaledivibacter caminithermalis. The sequence goes on from NZ_FRAG01000014.1 coordinate 41,291, forward strand.
GAGCTAGTGTTGAACACGAAGGTGGATGTGTGATGTGTAGGAGTTGTGGGTATTCTAAGTGTGGGTAATGTTGGAGTTTAATAAAGTTCAGAATCAAGAGGACAGGTAAGTTGATTAGAAAAAGCAAAAGTAATATAAATCAACGAACCTGTTCCCTTCTTGAAAAGCTAAAATAGGGTAGTTTTGAGCGAAAAGAGAAAATTTTACTTATCTTTTATAAACAATATTTAAATAAGTTTCACTTGTTGGTTCCCAAAGCTCTCCTTTTTCAGTTTCATTAACTTTACCTGTATAAAAATCAATTAATTTTGCTGTTACATTATATACTTTATAGTCTGCAAAAAATCCAAGCTTACTATATCTACTACTATCTGCATCAACAGTAATAGCAACAGAATAGGTTTTTGTCCTAGACTTTGTAAAAGATAATCCAGATGATATTGCATTTTCAGCACTTGCAGAAAAACTACTTGAACAACTCCAAGAATATGAAACGCTTTTAGACCAAGTATAAGAACTTGCTTTAGCCCAAGATGAAGTTAAATATTTTACAAAAGATTCGTATGCTGTTCTATTATACGATTTTGTTACTCTCCAATAATCGTCTCCAGAAGGAATATCATAAGGAGTATTAATATTTTTATGTAGACTAGAATAGCTATTATCAGTTCTTAATGGTACTCTATTTATGATATCTTCTGCGTTTATGCTTCCAATCCTTGTAGTATCAGCTGCATAACTTGCACTATTTACAACTAAAATAATAGAAATAAAAGTAAATACTAATATTTTTTTAAGTTTCATAATCATACCTCCACAAAAAATAGTGTTTTTAAATTTTCAGTTACTATTCATAAATTTAGATAATAGTTTTTTCATTCGCTTTTCATTAAAACTAACCCCGTAAAAGCTTCTCATACTGATTTTATTTTGAATAATCCCATTATCTTGATACTTTATATTAGGATTAAATATAAATACATCATAGTCTTTATGATCGTTACTTTTAGATTTATTGAAGTTAATTTCAATCTTAACAGTATCTTTAGGAGATAAAACTATATCTTCACCATATTTATATTCTTTAACCTTATCTTCATTAATTTGAATTAATATTTCATCGACATAATCTGAAAATTTTCCAGATTCAATATTTTTCAATTTGATCTGTTCACCAGAGATATTTTCTAATATTAATAAGTATTTATCAAGAAACGGGCGTATTGAGGAATGTGATAATATATTCAAGCCTTTGTTATTGTGTGATTGATTAAGTATTAAAAAAGTATACTCTCCCACCTGAAGTTTATCGACAACTTCATTATCACTATTCACAAAATATAAATTTTCATATGAAATATTTCCTGTTTTTTTAAACTTTACTTTTAAATCTAATGTATACAACGACATATTTTTATAGGTGCTACCTCTGATTATATTTTTATCTAATATTTCGATATATTCTTCATTATCAAATGCAATTTTTTCCGAATCCTTAATAAGTTTCAGTACTAAAGAGTTTGTTTTAGAATCTACAAAGAATAGACTTAGTATAGATGTATCATTTTCATAGCCATAAATACTAGCTTTACACTTTAAAAAAAAAGGTTCGTTAATTATAGCGTGTTTATTAATACTGGTAGTAGTATTAATAAATAATAGAATTAATAGAAATATAATCATTGCAATAGATAATAATGTAAATTTACGATTTAATTTAATATATTTCATAACAACCTCCTTTTAAGAGCAATATTAGCAAGCTAATGGTAGCTTTAAATCAAATATAGCATATGGCAACTAAAAAAAATGTAAAAATTTCAAAAAAAAACATAATGCAATAAAAATGTAAAATATCTAACAATTACAAATATTTAAAAAATATAAAAATTAAACTGTTCTACTGCTTTCAAAAGAGTCATCATATGATATAAAAAATATTCTTGTTACAACCCAGGATATTTCTCCAAAGTAGCATATTAAAATGCAGTCAGCCTTCCAAAAATATGTTGATAACGCAGTATCTAAAACAGTAAATTTTAAATGCGATGCTACAAAGGAAGAAGTTGCCAAGGTTTATATGCTTGCATATAAATTAGGAGGTAATAGGAAGAACTTTGGAAAAGGTTATGAATATGAATATAATAGTAGATGAGAAGAATATTTCGGATATAGCTAGGGAAATAGAAGATGAAGAATCCAAATGCCTTGATAATTGTTCGCTTTGCAATCTTTCAGATAAGTGCGATAATACTTATACAAACGAAATTTCAATTGGAATTGAGCAATCAATAGATCAAGGTAAGAATGTGAGTTACTGCCCTGAGTGTGGAGCTAGTGTTGAACACGAAGGTGGATGTGTGATGTGTAGGAGTTGTGGGTATTCTAAGTGTGGGTAATTCATAATATTTTCATCAAATATAAATTAATTAGAAACCTAGATACTACAAGGTTTATAACCAAAACGCAAAGCAAGAGTAGAAGGAAAATTTTATTCCATTCTACTCTTTTCTATTAGTTTATCTTTTGAAAGATATGAGTATTGTCAATATATATTACAAATATGTAAAAAAATTAATATACATACAAAAAAATATTTACATACAATATAATATCAATTATACTATATATAGGAAATGATAAAATTTGGTATTAAATAATACATGTATTATAAAAGTTTAAATAAAGACTTTAATTTATACATGTTCAAAATGCCCAGAACATTGCATATTTGTACATGTATAAATTAAGTTTTACTATGTAAATTTTATATAGATATTCTAGTAAAACAGTTAATTTATATAGTTGTTTTTTCTTTGAAGTATTAACGATTAGCTATTATATATTCAAAATGGGGGGTAATTATTTTAATATGAGAAACTTGTATAATTAACACTAATAATTTTGAAATGAAATATGTAAATAGCTTTTTTAACTCTTTCTAATACATTTTGAACTCTAAAATTCTTTAAATGTATTATGCAATTTCCTCATATATTAAAATATAGTATTTATGAAAGTTTTAGGATTCTACAATGCTCTAAACTAAACAGTTTTAAAAAGGGGGGACTGTGGATTGAATAGAATAAGAACTCCAACTAAAAAATAATTCCTATTTAAAACATTAAATATGTTTTAAATAGGAAGGATATGTAGTGGTAGTTTAATTATATCAAAGAAAATGAGCTAAGGTAAGACTGATTTTGTGAGGAATTAATTGTTAAAAGCATACCAGCAACATTTGTGTTAAGTTTGGTGTATAATTGCGAAAAAATAAAAAGAATAATTATTATGACTTGAAACTAAGATACTTTTTTAATTTTTTTATTAAAGTCTAGAAAGTACTTAAATAAACTATACATAGGAGGTTTTACAATGAAATTCAAGAGATTTATTGCGTTATCTATGATTTTTGCTATGTTGTTTTCAGTTAGTTCCTATGCAGAAAATGCAAAAGATATAAACCAACTTAGGGGTAAAATAGAAAAAAAAGTAAGAAAAGAATATGAAAAGGATCCAGAATTCCAAATGGAGGTCAGAGATTTAGGAGAAGAAGTTGGAGAAAAAATGATTAACCAAATTATAGAAAGTAGGCTAAAAAAAGCCTTGAATTCTAATGTAAGGGGTGGAAATGGTTCTATTTTTTATGTATCTGTGCCTTTAATTAAACAAAATAATTACTATTATTGTGGACCAGCAAATACACTACAAGCTATATATGGTTTAGGAAAAGAAGATAACGTAAGTGGAAGTAGTGATAGTGATAAGCAATATACTTTAGGAGCAAATATGGGGACAAAGCCTGGAATAGGGACATATGTTTACAAAGTAAAAAATGAACTTAATAAATATGCTGAGTATGACTATATTTATGAAAAGGGAAGCAATATGACAGAAAGCGAGTTTAGAGATAACATAACATACAGTTTGATGTATAATTATGCACCGATTTTACATGCAAAAACAGAATATTTAAGTTATTATAATGGATATTCAACTGGACACTATATAACTGTTAATTTTATAAACTTAGATTCACAAATGGTGAATTTACAAGATACCAATAATAAAACCGAATACTATGGTTCCCATGAGGTTCCCTTGTCAGAAGCTTATAACAGCATTTCTGAACCTTCTAATAGATATTTAATATATTTACCATACTAAAAGATTATTAATTAATTTATAGCTTTGCACTTTTTGATAATTACCAAAACATGACGAAACAGTTTGCATAATAAAAGAGGAATATATGTACAAAACCCAAAACACCAAAGGATTGATATTTGTGTACATTATATTCCTCTATATTTCTTAAAAAATAAAACAGTTACTATTATTATCTAAAGAATTGTTATAAATACTTAACTAAATATTTTAGTAAAGATTGTTTCTTGCGAAGCTATATAATAATAAAAAACTAATAGAGTTTTCTATTATTTAGAAAAAATTATTAGTTTGAAAAACTTAAGAAAGGTAAGGTATCTATAGTATGTTACGATGTGATTATGAAAATAATAAGCGTACCTTTATGAATTTAAATATAAAGAAAGTATTTTTATTAATTGTTATATTTTTCTATTCTATTATTTCTGGATGCGAAGGAAATGATATAATTACTAACACAAATAATACAAACATAGTTAATCTAACAAATAGGTTTGAAGAGTGTATAGATATATCTAATAAATTTTCATCTATAAAATCTAAGGGTAAATATTTTAAAAAATTTGACATAAATGAATATGTATTACCTTTACCAGAAGGTGGAGAAATAGGTGATCAGACTGTTTATAAAAATAAAATTTATTATGTCGTTACTTATAGTAGAAAAATGAGTAATTTTGCAAAAAAAGTAGAAATATACAGTTACGATATAAATAATAACAATAATAACTTAATATATCAATATGAGAATTCTTCTAAAGATATATATATTAATGAATTGAGGGCTAATGAAAAATATCTGTTTTGGACAATATTAACACCAGATAATAGTTGGAATTTATATAGGTTATCACTTGAAGATAAATCTACTAAAGTTATAAGAACATCTAAAAATACACATTCAAAAATACCTCCAGTTATAACTTTGACAAACAATTATTTATGTTGGTATGAAACTATAAATAAAAATGAAAATATTTATTTCGTATTAAAAATCTATTTTATTAATGAAGATGTAATTAAAACTATAAGTGACAATGTATACTTGACATCTCCCTATGCAAGAGCTTTTATAAGGAATAATATTCTTACTTATTTAACTCAAAATAATGAAGGTATCAATATAAATATATATAATATAAAAAATGATCAAAATAAAATATTAATTATTCCCGCTAATAAAAAAATTCAAAATGTAATATCGAATGAAAGATTCACGGTTTGGCATGAAAATTATACAAAAACTAATATATATGTTTATGATCATAAACTTGATAAGTTTTTTTTAATTAATTCAAAAGAGAATAGTCATAATATATTTGCTATTGATCTGCTAGGAAGTTATGTATTTGTAAATGCTAGTGATATTAATAATATTTTTTGTTTAGATATTGATACTAAAGAAAAAATTAATCTTACCAACACATTAAATAACAATAATGGATATATTTTCACAAGAGTAACAGCAGAAAATAATTTTATTGCTCAAAATTCAAATCATAAGGATAAAAAATGTTTAATAATAAAAATAAAATAATTCAACGTATAGAGTAGTTTAAGTAAAAACTCTATACTAAAGTAGAATTATTATAGTAATAAAGCTTTTCACTATAAGATTAAAAGAAAGGGTCATCCTATTAAAGGTTAATACTCAATAGAATGACCTAGATTTTGATTTAACAAAATACCTTAGGAAGTTTTGCTTCAAAATTTCTATAATCAATCAAAATCCTTCTATAATTTTCCCTTTCTAATTTTGCGATAAAATCATAATATTTTATAGATAGGTATTTAAAGTTTGGACGGGTTGCTGAATCCATTAAATAAGCCGATTGCTTTGATCCTTCCTTTCTATTTTCATTTAATGCTTTGATTATTTCATCGGCTGTTCCTATACCTAAACCATGACCGTAATAAGTACCATCTCCTAGATCAATGGTGTTTTCACCCTGCCATTCTGGAGTTAACGGGTCCACATCAGGATTTTTAAAATATCTGCAATCTCCAGGCAAAAAATCTACATTTTCATAGTAACCAATATCAAGGTCTTTATCGAGGTAATGCCAGTTCATTAAATGTAGATCTGCAAATAGCTCATTAAAAAGTTCTTGAGGATAGATATTAAGTAGGGCTTTATAATAAACAATGACTATTGCGGTTGCACATTCAGTACCGTACATAGAGCTGTTGGTAAAAATATCTTTGATACCGTCGGAGGGTGTCACTTTATCCTTTATTAAAAAGCCACCTTCACCTGTACGAGTCCAATACTGAGGATTACATATGGATTTTCGAAAAGTTCTAAAGGAAAAATTACTGTCGTTTAGTTCTCTAGATGCACTTATGATATTTATTCTTAAATTCAGTTCAAATTTTAGTTCATCTAAGGATTTATATATATAGATATTATCACTTGATGATAATATCTCAATTATTTTTACTTCAATGCTATCTGGTGGATAAGCATTAATGATCTCTTTGGGATCCATTATTTTATCTGAAATCTTAATCATTGCTCTCCCCCCATCATGCTTTTAGCAATTCTAATCTGCTCTTTTATAGGATAATGTATCCATTTATTCCACTGGTTTCTATCTTTTTGATATAACATACTTGAGAAGTTTGCAAGTAATAGTTTTGTATCATTATCTAATTTACTGAATTCATTTAAAAGTTTAGCTTCTTTATACGTAAATGATTTTAAGGTTTTTCCTGTATCTGATGCTACATATTCGTTAAGATACTTTGCTCCTAAGTCTATTACATAGGTTATAGGACGATTAACCTGTTGAAGACTTTGACCTGTAGAGTATAAAAATGGATTGTTCTCTTCAAGCCAATTAAGAAAGGATGTATATTTTTTCTCCTTGCTAGCATTGTTGTTCTTCTCTATACCAGGTATAAAGCTTAAAAGCTTGCTTGCCAATTCAACATCTTTTGCTTCTGTAGACAATAGGCGGTTAGCAATCATAATTAAACTATTAGGGTCTTTTGATTCAAAAAAAGCCCAAACCAAATTATGATTAAATAATCCTTTTCTGTTCCTATCAAAAATCATGTCAGCTATAATAGGTAAAATTGTTTGATCTTTGTATATTTTTATTAACAGTATTGCAGTAATATCTAAAACTTCATCATATTCATTGCTTAGACCATCATCATAAAATCCCGTATCAAATATCCATTTTAAAACTGAATATGCAATTTGAGCAAGGTCAGATGAGACATATTTATTTATTGAAGATTTTTTATTTTTTTCTAGTATTTGATTGGTTAACTCTATTGCAGTTCTATTTCTTAAATTTAAATTATCAAAAATGTTAAGATTATCAATTTCAATCTTAAGTAAAAACAAAGTAGGGAAATGAAGATTTTCAGCGTTGAGTAAATTTACAGCTTCTCCATTATTTGTTTTGATCAACTTAATAAAAGAATTTTTTAATTCATCAATTCCATTAGTAAGTCTTATTTTATCCAGAGGATTTATGGAATTCAAGTTATACATAGACAAATGATAGCTCCTTTCCTAATAAAGAATTATAATACATAATATTGTTTGTAAAGCATATATGTTAAAAATAAGTTGAGATATTTTTATTTAATGAACACTACTATTAGATAATAATTATATAAAAAGAAAATATTCGACAAAATTAGCTAAAGGATTTTTGGAAATTTTGTATAAATTTTAATATGTCAGTAAAAATTGTCTTAAAACCTTAAAGCATTTAGCAAAATTTAGTAAAAAAATCAATATGAAAATGGGGTGAGATTTGATAAATTTAAAATCACAGAAAAAAATATTTAATCTTTATTATTTGTGTAATTAAAAATATTATAGAGAGGAGATATTTATGAAATTATTTAAAGATTTAAAAAAAGGAGCAACGGAAGCTAGTGAGAAAGCAAAGCTAATGATTGAAATTAATAAATTTAAAATCCAAATATCACAAAAACAAAAGGAAATTGATGATGAATTTAAGAAGATTGGAAAAACAATATTCGAATTATTCAAGGCTGGAGAAATAGGAGAATTGCCAGATAGTATTAGAGAGTCATACAATATATGTCTATTAAAACAAGAAGAAATTAAAGAATTGGAAAAGGAAATTAGAAAATTAAAAAATGAAAAGCACTGTCCGCAATGTCAAAATAAAGTAAAGCCAGATATACAATTTTGTCCTTGCTGTGGGTATAGGTTTGAAGAAATTGAAGGACATACTAATTTAGAATCTCAAAAAAATTTAGTGAAAACTACGGTAAAATGTAGCAAATGTGAAACAGAAAATGAAAAGAATGCTAAATTTTGCTGTTCTTGTGGCAAAGCAATAGAATAATAAATGGAGGGGATATAGTGCAACAGTTTGATAAAGTTTTAAAGGAATTAAGGATCTGGCTAATGTCTTTTTCCATAGTAAATAAGCTTATACCGTATGGAGTATATATTATGTTTGGAAGCTTGGCTTGTTTACTACTAGATGAAATACTAATTACATATTTTACAATTATAAGCATTATAAGTGCTATTGGGTACTATGGCTTTTTAGTAGGTTTTTGGCTAGTGCTAATATCAAACGAGATAAAATGGGCTCCATATGGTTTGTTTTGTAGAGCTTTTATTGTATTGTTTCCGTTTACGGGTTTTTATCTATTCACAACAATAAGTGCAAGTATATATATCTATTTTGGATATTATTTGCTAAAGTATACTGCATTAAAATCTGAATGTCATTAAATGACATTCAGATTTTAATGTTATAGGAATTATGTCATGTGAATACAGAAAATTGATAGCTTCTAAGTAAATCATAGATATGTTATAATCTAAGGTGATTATAATTACCAAATTTTATATATAAAGATTTTTGATTTAAAGGTTTGACTTTTTATTGAGTTTTTTCTTATAGATATTCCAGTAAAACAGTTAATTTATATACATCAAAACTCCTTAAAACCTGTGGATATTTTGATATGTATAAATTAAGTTTTACTATGGGCAATTTATATAGATAAGTATTTTACTCATTTGGCTAGAGCCAATGCCTGGAAGCTAAGATTAAAAATTCTGAAGGTAAATATTTTTAGGGACATACATCCATAAGGAGGAAATTAATTAAGCATGAATATTCCTAAAAAACGATATGAAAAACGGAAAAGTTACTATGCCAAGCTCCTTGAAAAACAAAGAAAATCATTGAAATTAATGGGTAATTTAAGATTATTTGTTGCATTAGCTGGACTAGGGAACATAATATTTCTATACATAACTAAAAATAATAATTTGCTTTTACCTATATCTTTAGCTTATATAATTATATTTATTTATTTAGTTTTAAAGCATAATCAGACAAAGCATAAGGTGAATTATACCTTTTCATTGTATAAAATAAATAATAATTCATTAGAGCGTATATGTGGAGAGTGGAAATCTTTTTCTGATACTGGTGATGAATTTTATGATGAAGCTCATAATTTTTCTGCTGATTTTGATATTTTTGGAAAAGGCTCGCTATTTCAATGGATTAATACAGCTAAAACCTATATGGGGAGACAAAGCTTAAAGAGATATCTTACGGAAACCTGCCTAGACAAAGAACAAATCTACAAAAGACAGGAAGCCATCAATGAACTGGCGAGGAGGCTGTGGTGGCGGCAAAGATTCATGGCGGAGGGAATGTCAATAACTGAAGAAATCCAGAATCCTGAGATTTTATATAAATGGGCAAATGAAAAAAATGAATTTTATTTAAAGCCTTGGACAATATTTGGAGTTCGTATACTTCCTATAATCAGTATATTACTTATTTTAGTTTATTTTATCACTAAAGATATATCCTATTATTATCCTATTATATTATTGGCGCTGCAAACACTCATTATTAAATTTAAAAATAAGGAAAGATCTAAAAGCTTAAATACAGTTTATAAATATAAAGACAATATAAAAGTATATAGCAAAATGTTAAAGCATTTTGAAAATAATTATTTTAAATCAGAATATCTAAAAGAATTAAGAGATAATATAATTAACGAAGAAGCTCAAAGGGCTTATCAGCAAATAGATAGACTAGAAAAAATAGTAGAGAATATCACAAATCGAGACAATGCTGCATTTATTTTTGTAAATATAGTTACTCTTTGGGACTATAGATGCATGATTGCTTTGGAAGAATGGAAGGAAAGATCGGGCATAATGATAGAAGCTTGGCTTGATACTATCGGAGAAATAGAGGCATTATCAAGTCTAGCAGTAATTAAATATGATAATCCAGATTGGGTAAGACCTGAAATTATGGATGAACCATCATATTTTAAAGCAATATCTATGGGGCATCCCTTGTTGACTAATAAACGAGTATGCAATGATTTGGAATTTCAAGATCAAACTAGAGTCTTATTAATAACAGGATCAAATATGTCTGGTAAAAGTACGTTGCTTAGAACTGCAGGAATAAACCTAGTATTGGCCTATGCAGGTGCCCCTGTTTGTGCTAAAGTCTTTAAATGCTCTATAATGAAGATATATACTTGTATGAGGATAAGTGATAATCTTGAAAAGAATATTTCTTCATTTTATGCTGAGCTTCTAAGAATAAAAAGCATTATAAAGGCTACAAAACATAAAGAACAGATATTTTTTCTTCTGGATGAAATTTTTAAGGGAACCAATTCTCAGGACCGCCATGAAGGAGCAAAAATTCTAATTAGAAATTTATTGAGAAATGGTGCTGTGGGATTAGTATCAACCCATGACCTTGAATTAGGCGTTATGGAAGAAGAAAACAAGGGAAAAATTAAGAATTATCATTTCCAAGAATCTTATAAAGATAATGAAATATATTTTGACTATAAATTAAAGCCAGGAGTATCTACAACCCGTAATGCATTGTACCTTATAAGGATGATTGGTATTGATGATGATCTATAGAAAACCTATAGGTCTAATTTTTTATTTGTTTAATATTAAATAAATTGTATAATGTTAATGTGTAGAAACATTCTACAATTTTATAAAGAAATAATTCTCGTATTTTGATAGAAACAACTACTATATTCAATATTCATATTAGACTTTAAGGAGGAAAAAATGAAAACAGAATATTTGGAATTAATGGAGGAGCTTGATGATCTAAATATATCAGCTGATGAAATAAGGGAATATATTGAACAGAAAAGAGAAAATAATTTTTTGAATATTAAGCTAAAAACCATATCTTTGCCCTATCTAAATTCCATATCACCTACCATAGAAAGTACAGCTTTAAAATTATCTGAGGAGCAAGGAGAGCTTTGCAGAGCTATAGGAAAGTTTAGAGGAATGAATGGTGAAAAGGATGGGATAAAGCTATCGGAGGATGAGGCTTATAAAGAAATAACAAAGGAGCTTCTAGATGTGGCTCAGACTGCAATAACAATGATATTGGTATTAGAAAAACAGCATGGCATAAATGTTGAAAAATATATAAAAGAGCATATAGAAAAACTAATTTCAAAAGGTTATGTTGAGGCTTTATAAAATTATAACCAATGACGTGGAAGAGTCTACAGTGCTTTCGTCATTGGTTATAATTTTAACGTAATTAAAGCTAGTATTTAATAGTCTCTAAAAATCTCTAGTTCTTATTATTTTCCTCACATGCCTTTACAAGAGTATCCACAGCTGAACTTACTTTGCTAGAAGCGTCAACCTGTATCTGGGAAAAACTGTCTAAACCATGTACTTCTTTATCAATTTTCTTTATTTCTTCAGAAAGCTTAAAAAGTATTGTTTTTATTTCTCCAGCAAAATTCTCAGTGTATTTTGAAAGATTTTGGACTTCATTAGCAACTACAGCAAAGCCTTTACCTTGCTGGCCAGCTCTAGCGGCTTCAATAGAAGCATTTATGCCAAGTATCTTGGTCTGTTGGGCAATTCTATTTACCGATTGAATTATATTATCGCTTTCTTTAATATATTGACTTGATACTTTAGTAGTCTCTAAAAGATTATCACTGACAGTATGTATTTTGTCGATGGAACTTATGATTTCATGTAATTGGTCTTCAACTATATTGGCGGTATTATGAATTATAGAAATTTGATTATTTATTTTTTCTAATGTGTTTAAATCTCTCTCCACCAGTGTCATCATAAGTAGAGTACTTTTAGAATCAAGTATACTGCACATAGTGCCAAACCTATTTTTTAAAAAATCACTAAATTCTTTGTTCCCTGTAGCTTCAATCATGATATCTAAATTATTACAATTGATATCATCTATAGAATGAGAAAAGGGAATACCTAATTTTTTAGCTAAGACTATACCTGGAGCATTAGCATTTTTATCAACTACAATACTAATATTAATATCTTTAATATTATTGAAACATTTTATTGCACTTAATCCACCCTTACCCGCACCTACTATTGCAATATTCAATTTACTCCCTCCTATAAATAGAAAACCCCGTATCAAATAAGTTCAACTAATATTTTACATGAAACATATGGAAATTGCAATGAGAGAGTCAAAGTTGATAAAAAGTTGGTTATTTTTGCTGTGAAAGTGTAATTTATTGTTTTAATTTATATCAATAAATAATTGCCTCAAAATTGACACAGACTATTGGAAATATAGTAAAATATAGATATAAAAATATTTTTTTACGAACAAAAATAATTAAACAGGAGGTCTTAGATTATGAATACAAGGGAAATAATGAACTTAGCTTTAAAGCTGGCTAAGCTGGAGGAAATACCTGCAGACTCTGGAATTGCAGTCGAAGGCGAAGAAATAAAGAAGGTTTTATTTGGGATAGACATGGAAACGCCAGAATTGCTTCTTGCAAAGGAAATAGGAGTAGACTGCGTTATAAGCCATCATCCAAAAACAGGTAGCTCCATGATTGATTTTCATAAAGTGATGGATGTACAAATAGATAAGATGGTTGAATTTGGTGTTCCCATAAATAAGGCTCAAAAAGTTCTAAGAAAAAAGGTAGGAAAGGTAGAAAGGGGTATGCACGTAAGCAATTATGATAGAGTACAATCAGCGGCAAAACTACTTAATATGCCATATTTGAACATACACATGCCTGCCGATAAGATTACTGAAGAATACGTTCAAGATTTTTTAAATAAAAAATTTAAGGATGAACCAAAGGCTACACTAAAGGATGTTGTTGAAGCCTTAAAGGAAATCAATGAATATAAAGATGCCCCTGCTGGACCAGTTATAAGGGTAGGAGGGGAAAAGGATTATGCAGGAAAAATTGCAGTTCTTATGGCAGGAGGAACTAATGGTGGTAGTGATGTATTTAAAGCATATTTTGAAGCAGGTGTAGGCACTATAATATGTATGCATATACCCGATGAGGTGAAAGATGAGGTAGAAAATCAAAATATAGGAAATGTTATTGTAGCAGGGCATATGGCAAGTGATTCCATTGGACTCAATATCATTATAAAGGAACTTGAAAAAAGAGGATTAGAGATTATAAAAATGTCTGGTATAATCTAGGTTAAAAAGTTAATAATTTTGAATATTTTGAAAAGACTCCAATTCAATTTGGGGTCTTTATATTTTTGGAAAAAAGTTGTATAATATATGATAATTAAAGGAATTTTCAAAATTTTGTAGAATAATATAAATATCAAAATGTTCCAATAAAGAATAAGGCGAGGAGGAAAAGTATGAAGAATTATAAAGTAGACAAAATAAGAAATGTTGCATTATTAGGACATGGTGGAAGCGGCAAGACTACACTAACAGAAGCAATGCTATATACTACAGGTGTTATTAAAAGAATGGGTAAGGTAGAAGATGGAAATACAGTATCAGATTTTGATAAGGAAGAAATATCTAGACAATTTTCAATAGGGACTTCAGTTATTCCGATAGAATGGAATAATTCTAAATATAATATATTGGATACTCCTGGATATTTTGATTTTTCAGGTGAAGTTATAAGCGCCCTTAGAGTAGCAGGAGGAGCTATTATTATGGTAGATGCAACTTCAGGTGTTGAAGTTGGGACTGAAAAAGCATGGAAATATACGGAAGAAAGAAAGATGCCAAAGATTATATTTATTAATAAAATGGATAAGGAAAACGTTAACTATGATAAATTAATTAAAGGTTTAAGGGATGCCTTTGGTAAAAAGATTGCTCCGTTTGCAATTCCTATTGGAGAAGGTGTAGATTTTAAAGGTTTCGTAAATGTTGTGGATATGATTGGAAGAGAATACAACGGCAAAGAATGTGTAAATGTGGATGTTCCAGCAGGCATGGAGGATAAAATAGCACCTATTAGAGAAATGCTTATTGAATCAGTTGCAGAAAGCGATGAAGAATTACTTGAAAAATATTTTGAAGGTGAAGAATTTACTACCGAAGAAATCCATGAAGGTTTAAGAAAAGGTGTATTGGCAGGGGATGTTGTACCAGTTCTTGTAGGTTCTGTTGTAAATAATATAGGTATACATACATTATTTGAAATGACATCTGATTACATGCCTACACCTAAAGATATGCATAATGGAGAATATGAAGGTGTAAGCCCTGATAATGATGAAGTAATAATTAGAAAAGTAGATGAAAAGGAACCTTTCTCAGCCTTAGTATTTAAAACAATTGTTGACCCCTTTGTAGGAAAAATATCTTTATTTAAGGTTTACTCAGGAAAATTAACTAAGGATATGGAAGTCCTTAATGCAAATAAAGATGAAAAAGAAAAAATAGGCAGTTTGTTTATGCTTAGAGGAAAAAATCAATTGGAATGTGATTCTATAGTTGCAGGTGACATTGGTGCCATAGCTAAGCTTCAATATACAGAAACAGGGGACACCCTTTGTGATAAGAGTGCTCCAATAAAATATCATGGAATAAAATTTCCAGAGCCTTGTTTATTCCTTGCTGTAGAACCTAAGTCAAAGGGAGATGAAGAAAAAATAGGTACTTCACTCCATAGGTTGACAGAAGAAGACCCAACCTTTGTAGTTGAGAGAAATAAAGAAACTAAACAGCTGCTTATCGGTGGACAAGGGAATATGCAGCTTACTGTAATAACGAATAAAATGAAGAATAACTTTGGTGTTGAAGTAGATCTTGTAGATCCTAAAATTGCATTTAGAGAAACTATTAAAGGGACTTCAAGTGTTCAAGGAAAGCATAAGAAACAAAGTGGTGGTGCAGGTCAGTATGGTGATGTTCATATAAGATTTGAACCTTCAACTGAAGAATTTGAATTTGCTGAAGAAATATTTGGAGGTTCAGTTCCAAAGCAGTATATACCAGCAGTTGAAAAAGGGCTAAGAGAATCAATGGAAAAGGGAGTTCTTGCAGGATTCCCAGTGGTTAATGTTAAAGCAACGTTATTTGATGGTTCTTATCACTCAGTTGATTCTAGTGAAATGGCGTTTAAGATTGCAGCTTCCCTTGCATTTAAGAAGGGAATTGAAAAAGCAAATCCTGTGCTGCTAGAGCCAATCATGCATGTAGAAGTTCTTATACCAGAAGAGTATATGGGAGATATTATGGGTGATATGAATAAGAGAAGAGGTAGAATACTTGGTATGGAACCAACTGGAGACGGTTACCAAAGGGTAATTGCAGAAGCACCTCAAGCAGAAATGTTTAAATATGCTCCAGACCTACGTTCAATGACTCAAGCAAGAGGAAGTTTTACAATGAAATTTGAAAGATATGATGAAGTACCAGCTCATTTAGCACAAAAAATTATAGAAGCAGCTAAGCAAGAAGATTAATAGCTTATTGTTACAATAAAAAATCCCTGTATTTACAGGGATTTTTTATTGCAAGCAAAATGCTGCCTAAACATAAAAGATTTAGTATTTCTATTTTATATTTATTTTTTAAGACCCGAAAGGATGACCTTAATTCTTAATCTTAATCTATACCTAAAAGGTTGACCCTAAACGGAATTTTAGCCTAACAATGCATCATAAGACGTAATTGTTTACTTTCCTGCCAGTTTCATGGACTTCTCTGTACCTTTATCAATAGCTTCTATTACATGACCTCTAAAACCTTTTTTCTCTAACGAATAAATCGCCTCAATAGTAGTTCCTCCAGATGAGCATACCTCATCCTTAAGTTGCCCTGGATGTTTCCCAGTTTCTAAAACAATTTTTGCTGCACCTAACACAGCTTGAGAAACCATTTTATACGCCTTGTTTCTAGGAAATCCCTTTAAAACCGCTCCATCGGCTAAAGACTCAATAAATAGATAAACTAAAGCTGGTGAAGAACCAGAAATAGCAGTGACAACATCCATTAATTCCTCATCTACAACTTCGACTTCCCCAAAGCTTTTAAAAATATCAAGAACCAGCCTAAATTCTTCTTTCGTTACTAAATGATTATGGCAAAGAGCAGACATAGCTTCTCCAACTATAGCTGGTATATTTGGCATTGTTCTAACAATTTTCACTTTTTTTGCAAAGGCTTCTTCGATGGAATGGATACTTCTACCAGCAGCTAGAGATACTACTATAGTATTTGAATTAATACTGTCCTTGATTTCATCTATTACCTTATAATATTTATTTGTTTTAACAGATAGAATTAATACGTCAGCAAAATTAGCAACCTTCTTATTATCAATAGTAGTAAGAACATTATACTCAGCATTTATTTTTTCAAGCTTTTCAGGTGTTCTGTTGCTGACCATTATAGATTGTGGAGATATTGCTTTAGATTTTACTAGCCCGCCAATCATGGCATTAGCTATATTCCCACACCCAATAAATCCAATATTTGCTTTCATAAATATACCTCCATAAATTATTTGAATATTTTAAGTTCTTGTGATATAATCTGTTAAATTAATATAGTAATAGTAGTTATTTCAATTTATTAATGAATAATTAGTATAATATTTTAATGATAATACATTATTTGAAAGGAGGCAAGACTTTTTTAAACTCATATTATTTCTCATTGTAATATAATTAATATGAGTTTGAGTCTAGGCTATGAAAATATGCAGGAGTAGATATTTAAAGGATATAAAAAGAATAGTTGTTAAGGTAGGAACATCAACATTAACGCATCCTACAGGTTTATTGGATTTAAATAGAATAGAGAGTATAGTTAGGCAATTGACAAATATTCATAATCAAGGTATAGAAATTGTTTTAGTATCCTCTGGAGCTATAGGTGCAGGAATGGGGAAATTAGGGCTGGAAGAAAGACCAAAAACTATTCCAGAAAAGCAAGCGGCAGCCGCTGTAGGGCAAGGCGTGTTATTGCATATGTATGAAAAATTATTTTCTGAGTATGGAAAGACCGTAGCCCAAATTCTTTTGACTAAAGAAGATATATTGAATAGAAAAAGATTTTTAAATGCAAGAAATACTTTTTTTACACTGTTTAATCAGGGCGTAATTCCTATTGTAAATGAAAATGATGCAGTAGTTGTTGACGAAATTAAATTTGGTGATAATGATACATTGTCTGCAATGGTTACAAGTCTTGTAGAAGCTGACTTTCTTATTTTGCTTTCAGATATTGATGGACTATATGATTCTAATCCCAAAGAAAATCCAGATGCAAAACTAATTAGCTATGTAGATAATATTTCTGATGAAATAAAAGAAGCAGCTGGTGGAGCAGGCACAAGCTTTGGGACAGGAGGAATGATAACTAAAATAAAAGCCGCAGAAATTGCTGTATCTGCAGGTTCATCAATGATAATAGTAAACGGTTCTTCTCCAAATATTATCAATGAAATTGTTGAAGGTAAAGATATAGGAACCTTTTTCATGGCTTATGAAAAACCTCTAAAAAGTAGAAAATGCTGGATAGCATATAATACCTTAATAAAAGGACAAATAACCATAGATGATGGCGCAGTAGAAGCATTAACTCAGAATCGAAAAAGCTTATTACCTGCTGGGATAGTATCTGTAGATGGTTTATTTGAAAAAGGAGATATTGTATCTATTGTTGATAGATCAGGAGTTGAAGTGGCACGGGGAATAACAAATTATAATTCAGCTGAAATTAATTTGATAAAGGGGAATAAAACTTCCAATATAGAGAAAAAAATAGACTATAAGACTTATGATGAAGTAATACATGCCAATAATATGGTGATTACTAATAAAGATAATTGTGGGGGGAATTAAAGTGAATGTAAAGCAGTATTTGATAGAAAAAGGAAAGCTGGCTAAAAGTGCGTCTAGAAAAATGGCTATAAAAGAGACCCATGTAAAGAACACAGCCCTCAAGGCTATGGCAGAAGCTTTAATGGAAAATAAAAACTCGATTATATCCGCCAATATCAAAGATATGGAAAATGGTAGACAAAAAGGTTTGTCACAATACATGCTAGATAGGTTATTATTAAATGAAAAGAGAATATATGACATGGCCAATGGACTTAATGAAGTAGCTTCTCTAAGAGATCCAGTAGGAGAAGTTGAAAAAATGTGGAGAACAGAAAATAACCTGCAAATAGGTCAAATAAGAGTTCCTCTAGGTGTTATCGGTATGATATATGAATCAAGACCAAACGTAACGGTTGATGCTGCTGCTTTATGTATTAAGGCTGGAAATTCTGTTATTTTAAGAGGGGGAACAGAGGCTATTAATTCAAATACCATTCTTGTGAATATTATAAAGAAAGCTGCTATAGAAAATGGACTACCACAAGGATGTATAGAATTTATAGAATTTACTGATAGACAAGTAGTGAAGGAAATGATGAGATTAAATGAGTATATTGATGTATTAATTCCTAGGGGAGGAGCTGGACTTATAAATTCTGTGGTAAATAATGCTACTATACCTGTTATAAAAACTGGAGTAGGAAATTGTCATATATATATTGATGAAAGTGCAGATTTAAAAATGGCAGAGGATATAGTAATAAATGCTAAAACACAAAGACCAGCAGTTTGTAATGCTATCGAGACAATACTTGTTAACAAAAACGTTGCTAAAAAATTCCTTCCACAATTGGCTGAGAAATTGATAAAACTTGGAGTAGAACTGAGAGGATGTTCGGCTTCTAAAAATATTTTATCAAATATAAAGCTTGCATCAGAGGAAGATTGGGCTACGGAGTATTTAGATTTAATATTAGCAATAAAGGTTGTAGAGTCAATAGATGGAGCTATAGAGCATATCTATAAATATGGCACAAATCATTCAGAAGCAATCATTACAAATGATTATAAAAATTCACAAAGATTCTTAAAAGAGATTGATGCTGCTGCAGTATATGTAAATGCATCAACAAGATTTACAGATGGAAGTCAATTTGGCTTTGGAGCGGAGATAGGCATAAGCACTCAGAAGCTTCATACTAGAGGACCCATGGGACTTAAAGAGCTTACAACAATAAAAAACATTATATATGGTGAAGGACAAATTAGAGAATAAAAACCTGCGATTGCAGGTTTTTTTGATTAAAAATTCCGACATTTTTTATAAAAAATTATATAGCTGAAGCTGAGTAAAATAAAGAATTAGAAGAAAAATTAAAACTATTACCAGTAAAATTTTAGAAGCAGGAATTAGGCTTTTTTAGACCTAAAAGAATGACCTTAAAACTTGCAACATGGAACTTGCAACTAAAATAGGTTGCAAGAGGCCTTTCTCCTATCTATAAGAATATCTTTAACCTCAACCTTAAACTATACTTGAAAGATCTACCTAAAATGGAACCTCAACCTAATCATTCTTGTTGAAGATCTATATTATAAAGATATAAAACAATATCTAAAAATATGAAGCAAAGATGAATAAGAAAAAGTATTTAAAGAAAAATAATATATATATTATTAAAATAAAGTAAAATGATAAAAAATACAACTTGAAACTTAAATAAAAATTTATTATTATCAAGTTAAGGTCAAAGAAAGTCAAAGTTAAATGAAAGGTGATGTTATGGCTAGACTAAGCGACTTAATAGAAGAGTTTCTTAAGGAACTTTTAAAAAAGTCAGAAGGTCAGACTATAGAAATAAAAAGAAATGAATTAGCTAGCATCTTTAATTGTGCCCCATCTCAGATTAATTATGTCCTTACTACAAGGTTTTCCGTAGAAAAAGGATATGCCATTGAAAGTAGACGAGGCGGTGGGGGACATATAAGAATTATTAGACTTAAAATTAATGATGCTGATCTTATATATAATATAGTAGGTGAAATTGGAGAAAGTATAAATATGACTAAGGCGGTATCTTTGGTTAATTTCTTATTAGAGAGGGGTATCATAAAAGAGAGAGAAGCTAAAATAATGGTGGCAGCTATAAATAATAGGGCTTTAAACATTGACTCTGAAATAAAAAATACAGTTAGGGCAGATGTTTTAAAATCAATGCTCGCATCATTACTTAGATGATAGGAAGCTTAAAATAAGGAGGTAAAGCCATATGTTATGTGAGAGATGCAAACAAAATAAAGCTACTGTTCATTTAACAAAGATTTTAAACAACAAAAAGACGGAGATACATTTGTGTGAAGAATGTGCTAGAAAAAGTGAAGATATAAGCTTTGAGAATCCCTTTACTATAAATAATTTTCTTGCAGGTTTATTGGATTCTGTTCAAAGCTCACCTATAAAGGTTGATTATATTAAGACTACGACATGTAGTAAATGTGGAATGAGCTATGGTAAATTCAAGGAATTGGGAAGATTAGGATGCTCCGATTGTTATAAAACCTTTAATGAAAAATTAAAACCCCTTATAAAAAGTGTTCATGGTAGCCAAGAGCATACAGGCAAGGTTCCTAAAAAAACGGGAAGTATTATTAGGTTAAAGAGAGAAATTATGAATATGAAAAAGGAATTAAGTAGAGCTATTGACAAGGAGGAATTTGAAAGGGCAGCAGAGCTTAGGGATAAAATAAAATTGTTGGAAAAGGACTTAGAAATAAATAAGTAGGGGAGAGTGTAATATGACTAAATGGATTGATGGTGAAGGGCCACAAAAGGATATTATAATTAGCAGTAGAATAAGACTTGCAAGAAATTTAGAAGAATTTCCATTTCCTATTGCTCTAACCAACGAAAAAAGTAAAGAGGTTATAAAAAAAGTTAGCGATTCAATATTGGAAGGGAATACAGTACTTAAGAATGATTTTAAATTAGTTAAGATTGATGAAATATCTAATAGTGAGAAGCAGATTTTAATAGAAAAGCATCTTATAAGTCCTAATTTGATAGAGAAGCCAAATAAAAGTGCTGTAATGACAAATACTGATGAATCAGTAAGTATTATGATAAATGAAGAGGATCATATCCGTATTCAATGCCTTTTCCCAGGTTTGCAATTAGAAGAAGCTTGGGATATGGCAAATAAAATTGATGATATTATTGAAGAAAATGTAAAATATGCTTTTGACGAAGATATAGGTTATCTAACCTCGTGTCCTACAAATGTGGGAACAGGAATAAGGGCTTCAGTAATGATTCATTTACCTGCATTAACAATGACAGGTTATATTAATAGAATACTTCAAGCTGTAAATCAAATAGGCTTTACAGTAAGAGGCATATATGGAGAGGGTAGTGAAGCTGAAGGTAATATATTTCAAATTTCAAATCAAGTTACCCTAGGAAGGACAGAGGAAGAAATTGTTCAGACCCTTATAGAGGTTACAAAGCAAATAACCAATAAAGAAAATGATGCAAGGGCGACTCTTATGGCTAACAATAAACTCAAATTGGAAGATAAGATATGCAGATCCTACGGTATTCTAACAAATGCTATGATAATGAATTCAAAGGAAGCATTAAAGCTTATTTCAGATGTTAGACTTGGAATAGACTTAGGAATAATAGAAGATATCAATGTTAATACTATAAACACTCTTATGGTGGATATACAACCAGGGATACTACAAAAAATTTATGGTAAAAATTTAAATGCTAATGAAAGAGATATTAAGCGTGCGAAGCTTATTAGAGAAAGATTAAAGGGAAGATAGGAGGTAATTAGCTATGTTTATGTTTGATAAATTTACTGAAAGAGCACAAAAAGCAATAGGATTGGCTCAAGAAGAGGCAAGAAATTTAAAACATAATTATATAGGTACCGAACACATTCTTTTAGGTCTTTTAAGGGAAGGTGAAGGGATAGCTGCGAAGGCATTAATGGCTTTGGGAATCGAACTGGATAAATTAAGAGAAACTATAAAGGCAGCTGTAGGAGTTGGCAAAGAAGTAATAGAGGTTCAGGCCATTACACCTAGAACAAAAACAGTTTTCGAACTTAGCTTTCATGAGGCTAGAAGACTTAACCATAACTATGTAGGAACTGAACATTTATTACTTGCTTTAATACGAGAAGGTGAGGGGGTAGCGGCAAAGATACTATTAAGTATGGGTATAGATATTAATAGAGTTTATTCAGAAGTTCTCAAATTATTAGGAAACACTGGTGGTATAAAAGGGACACAAATTGGTAAAAACCAAGAAATTAATAAAAAGACACCTACATTAGATAAATATGGTAGAGATTTAACTGATATGGCAAAGGCAGAAAAATTAGATCCAGTCATAGGAAGAGAAAAGGAAATTCAAAGGGTTATACAGGTTTTAAGTAGGAGGACAAAAAATAATCCATGCTTGATAGGAGAGCCAGGAGTAGGCAAAACTGCCATTGCAGAAGGTCTTGCGCAAAAAATTGTAGAAGGCAATATTCCAGAAATATTAAAGGGAAAAAGGGTAGTGACATTGGCATTAGCATCAATGCTTGCAGGGGCAAAATACAGAGGAGAATTTGAAGAAAGATTGACAAAGGTAATGGAAGAACTTAAGCAGGCAGGCAATGTAATATTGTTTATTGATGAGATGCACACTATAATAGGAGCTGGAGGGGCAGAAGGAGCAATTGATGCTTCCAATATACTGAAACCAGCTTTAGCAAGGGGGGAAATACAAGCAATAGGTGCCACAACTCTTGATGAATATAAAAAGCATATTGAGAAGGATTCAGCATTGGAAAGAAGATTTCAGCCTATAATTGTAGAAGAACCTTCAATAGAGGATACTATAGAGATACTCAAGGGGTTGAGGGATAGATATGAAGCCCATCATAGAGTAAAAATCACTGATGAAGCCCTTAAAGCAGCTGCCGAGCTTTCCCATAGATATATAACAGATAGATTCTTACCAGATAAAGCTGTGGATTTAATCGATGAGGCCGCTTCAAAGGTAAGATTAGATAATGTTACTCAGCCTGAAGATTTAAAGGATTTAGAAGATAAATTAGAAAGGATTAAGAAAGAGAAGGAAGAGGCTGTAATTAATCAAAATTACGAAAAGGCTGCAGAGCTTAGAGATGAAGAAAAAAATATTTTACAGGAATTACAGGATAAAAAAGAGAACTGGAAGGCAAATAGAAACGAGAAATCCCAAGTAGGAGAAGAAGAAATAGCTGGTGTAGTTTCGTCATGGACAGGGATACCAGTAAATAAATTAGCTCAGGAAGAATCACAAAGACTCCTTAATATGGAAGAGATACTTCATAAAAGGGTAATTGGGCAGAAGGATGCTGTTGAATCTATATCACGGGCCATAAGAAGAGCTAGGGTTGGACTTAAAGACCCTACAAAGCCTATTGGATCATTTATTTTCCTAGGACCAACAGGTGTGGGGAAAACTGAATTAACTAAAGCCCTAGCTGAGGCGATGTTCGGTGATGAAGGTGCAATGATTAGAATAGATATGTCAGAATATATGGAAAAACATTCAGTGGCTAAGCTAATAGGTTCTCCTCCAGGATATGTTGGTTATGATGAAGGAGGACAGTTAACAGAAAAAATAAGAAGAAAGCCTTATTCTGTAATATTATTTGATGAGATAGAAAAAGCACATCCAGATGTATTTAATATTCTATTACAAATGTTAGATGATGGTAGACTTACTGATGGGAAGGGAAGAACAGTAGATTTTAAAAATACAGTTATAATAATGACATCAAATGTAGGAGCCAGTAGAATCAAGAAGCAAAAAACATTGGGTTTTGCAGGATTAGATGGAAATACTCAGAAAGATGAATATGAAAAGATGAAGGAAAACATAATGAGTGAGTTAAGGAGACAGTTTAGACCAGAATTTTTAAATAGGGTTGATGACATTATAGTTTTCCATCAACTACAAAAGGAACATATTAAAGAGATAGTTGATTTGATGATTGTGGAGCTTACAGATAGATTGAAGGAAATGAAAATATCTATCGAAATTACAGAATCAGCTAAAGATTACCTAGCAGAAAAGGGATATAACATTGAATATGGAGCAAGACCTCTAAAAAGGATAATTACTAAAATGATAGAGGATAGGCTTTCAGAAGAAATATTGATGGGGAAAATATCTAAGGAAGATGATATAATAGTAGATGTAGAAGAAGAAAAGCTTACATTTAAGAAGAAGTAATTTAAAGGGATTCTACAATTAATTGTAGAATCCCTGCATTTATTATGCATAAATTTCATATATAAATTTAGCAAATTATAGAATTTGAGGTGATGTTTGTGGGTAAGATAAAAACAAAATATGTATGCCAAGAATGTGGATATATATCTTTAAAATGGATGGGAAAGTGTCCAGAGTGTAATAGTTGGCAAAGCTTTGTAGAAGAATTTGTTGAAAAAAAGAGAAGCAGTAGTGAGGTAGTCAAAGCTGTTTCCCAAAAACCTGTAAAACTTAAAAATATCGAGCTTCAGATTGAAGACAGATTTAAAACTGATAATATTGAACTGGATAGAGTTTTAGGAGGGGGAATCGTTAAGGGGTCACTGGTTTTGGTAGGTGGAGATCCAGGAATAGGAAAATCGACTCTTCTTATTCAAGTCGCTAGTAATATTGGCAATAAAGGGTTAAAGGTGTTGTATGTATCTGGTGAAGAATCCCTTAAACAAATTAAGATGAGAGCAGATAGACTAAGCATAGATAATGAAAATCTTTATATAGTATCAGAGAATAATTTACAATATATTTCAAAATATATTGAAGAAATTAATCCTAATTTACTAATTATAGATTCTATACAAACGGTGTATAATCCAGATATAACATCTGCTCCTGGTAGTGTTAGTCAAGTTAGAGAAGGCACTGCTACACTTATGAAGTTATCGAAGAAGCTAGGGATTGCCACATTTATAGTAGGACATGTTACCAAGACTGGATCAATTGCAGGACCAAAGGTATTAGAGCATATGGTAGATACAGTGCTCTATTTTGAAGGTGAAAAGCATAATATATATAGAGTGCTTCGTGCAGTGAAAAATAGATTTGGGTCTACTAACGAAATAGGAATATTTGAGATGACCAATAATGGTCTCGAACAAGTTATAAATCCTTCTCATTTATTTTTAGCCCATAGACCAAAGGAAGCATCTGGTTCAGTTGTTATAGCAGGCATAGAAGGCACAAGACCAGTATTAATAGAGATACAAGCACTTATAAGCCCTACAAGCTTTGGTAATCCAAGGAGAATGGCAACTGGTATTGATTATAATAGAGTAGTTATGCTAATGGCAGTTCTTGAAAAAAAAATAGGGCTTCAGCTTCAAGGTCAAGATGGATATGTAAATGTAGTGGGAGGAATACAGCTTAGTGAGCCTGCTGTTGATTTAGCTATTGTATGTGCTATTGCCTCCAGCTTTAGGAACAAAATTATTGACCATCAAACTATTATATTTGGAGAAGTGGGATTGACGGGAGAAGTTAGAGCAGTAAACTATCCTGAAAAGAGAATAACTGAAGCAGTAAAAATGGGATTTAAAACCTGTGTGATTCCAAAGGGAAATACAAATGGGCTTCCTGCATTTAAAGACATAGAAATAGTAGGTGTTGACAATGTATATGAAGCCCTTGACATAGTTTTAGGAGGTAGACATAGTGGTTAAGGAAGAAAAAAATAAGATTCAAGATATAACTGAATCATTAAGAATTTTAGCTCCAGGAACTGTTTTGAGGGAGGGGCTAGAAAATATTCTTAGAGCTAAGACAGGAGCTTTAATAGTGGTAGGAGATAACCCAGAAGTGATTGACCTTGTAAATGGAGGATTTTATATAAATGCAGAGCTTACTTCCGCACATCTTTATGAATTGGCAAAAATGGATGGAGCCATAATACTGAGTTCTGATCAAAGAAAAATCCTCTATGCAAATACACAGTTAAATCCAGACCCATCCATACCATCATCGGAAACAGGTATAAGACATAGAATAGCACAGAGAGTTGCAACTCAGACTTCAAATTTAGTCATATCAATATCTCAACGTAGAAATATTATAACCCTTTATAAAGGAACTGATAAATATATATTACAGGATACAAATAAAGTTTTAAATAAGGCGAATCAAGCTATACAAACCTTGGAAAAATACAAATCTGTCTTAGACCAAGCAATGACTAGCTTAAGTGCTCTAGAACTTGAGGATTTGGTAACTCTATATGATGTTTGCCTTGTTATTCAGAGAACAGAGATGGTGATAAGAATAACAAGTGAGATTGAAAAATATATAAATGAATTAGGAAGTGAAGGACGATTAGTTAGTATGCAATTAGAAGAATTAATTTGTTTTGTCAAGGAAGATGGAGGTTATGTCATAGAAGATTATAGAATTGATTCAGAAGAAAAGAGTAAGGAGTCTATAATCAATAGACTTAGAGAACTTTCATCCGAGGAACTTTTAGATTTAACGAATATCGCTCAAATATTAGGGTATTCTTATGATATAAATATTCTTGATATACCAGTAATGCCGAGGGGATATAGAATACTGTTTAAAATACCTAGATTGCCAGGATCAGTTATAAAAAATATAGTAGACTATTTTGCCAACTTTCAAAAAATCTTAAGAGCTAGTATTGAAGAACTGTATGATGTAGAGGGCATAGGTGAAGTAAGGGCAAAGAATATTAAAGATGGATTAAGAAGAGTAAGAGACCAAATTCTCCTAGACAGACATCTTTTAAAAAAATAATGATAAATCAAAATTGTAATTATTAATAATAAAATAATCACAAGTTAACCCACTGGACTTTAATATAAGTTGAATTTACCCAATGCGTCAATTTTTTTGGATTCCCTAAGAATTATGTCATATAGGCTTATATCAAAGTCATTGGCTAATGCAGATAGGTAAAATAAATTTCGTCCCATTTCTTCAATAATTTTTTCTTTGCATACTTCACACAGTTCACCTTTTAGATGGCTATCTAAATATTTATTTATATTGTTGTAGTCAATATTTTCTGGAATTTTATGCTTAGACGCATTTATTTTTATACAACCGCAATTTGTAACTGATTTGATTACAGCTCTATTGATTTTTGCAGAGGACTCTTGGAGCTTAGTTATTATATCTAATATACTTCTATGACGTATTAAAACTTCATCAACAGAGTTTTGAAATTTATCACACAATAAATCTTTCACAAGTAATCACTCCTAAGTAAACACTTGAATTTCTATAGTTTACATGATTATTTTAGCATAAAGGCTTACAAAATAAAAGGGTTAATATCCATAAGAACATAGATATTAAAATAAAAAATGAAAATACAATATAATAAATATAAAAAAATACATAAATTCAAGCAAATTACAATAGTTGATATATATAGATTGATAACAAAAAAATATTGACAATCATTTGTGACTATGATAAAATAATTAATTCCTTGACATCATGTACCAAATACTGTATACTGGAAATGTGGAATGTCATATAGGAGGTAATTCTATGTTTAATATAGGTGATAAAGTGGTTTATCCTATGCATGGTGCAGGGATAATTGAGTCTATTGAAGAAAAGGAAATTTTGGGAGAAAAGAGGAAATATTATATTCTGAGATTACCTCTAAGGAATATGAAGGTAATGATTCCCCTTGATAACGTAGATACTATGGGGTTAAGAGAAATAATTTCTGAAAAGGAAGTAGAACAGGTTATAGCAGTATTGAATGATGATAAATCAAAAATGCCTCAAAATTGGAATCGTAGATATAGAGCAAATATGGATAAAATTAAGAGTGGAGATATTTATGAGGTTGCTGGGGTAGTTCGTAATCTTATGCTTAGAGATAAAGAGAAAGGTCTTTCTACTGGAGAAAGAAAGATGCTTAATAATGCAAAACAAATATTAGTTAGTGAATTAGTATTAGTGAATGATTCAGATGAATTTAGTGTAGAAAAGCTTATAAATCAATCTATACAATAAATTAGTTTTTTTATGAATATTTTATTACTTTTTTGTAATTGGTATGGATAAAGATGAGAAAATAGTATATAATTTATGCAAAATTCTTTTTTTTTGACTATAAATACTGTTGTTATAAAATGTCAGCTCAGTGGATATAATTACAAGGAGGAGGTGGAAATAAAATGCTGAATAAAATTATACGTGTTTCTTTAGCTTTTGCAGGCGCAATGGCAGGATATGCAATAGGATTGTTAGTTTCAAAAATTTTAAAGGCCCAACAGTTTTTCAATATGGCTCCTTTAACTACATTACAAGAGTTAATAATTAGCATTGTGGGAGCTGTTATATTTGGATTCTTATTTTTCATCATAACCCCATGGCTGATGAAGAAAGGTTTAAATAGTGCTAATTGGGTTGAAACTGAGCTGCAGAAAATACCAACTACCGATATTCTTGTAGGTTCCATTGGACTTATTATAGGACTTATTATTGCCTATTTAATTAGCAGATTGATTATCCCTATCCCCTATGTAGGCATTGTACTTTCTATCATATTACATGTTTTCCTTGGATACTTAGGTGTAAGTATTGCAACTAAGAAAATTAATGATTTAATTAATTTACCTAACATATTTAAAAGGAGCAGCAACAAAGATAAAGTAAGTAATAAGGTAGTTTATGCAAGTGTCCCCAAAATATTAGATACAAGTGTCATTATTGATGGTAGAATTGCCGATGTTTGTAAGACGGGGTTTATTGAAGGACCTTTAGTTATTCCTGAATTTGTTTTAAAGGAATTAAGACATATAGCCGATTCTTCAGATTCTCTTAAAAGAAATAGAGGGAGAAGAGGTTTGGATATATTAAATAAAATACAAAAAGAATTGGATATTGAGGTTCAAATAACCGATATGGACTTTGAAGATATTGCTGAAGTTGACATTAAACTAGTAAAGCTAGGGCAAGTATTATCGGGAAAGGTCGTTACTAATGATTTTAACCTAAATAAAGTATCAGAGCTCCAAGGAGTTCCTGTTTTGAATATAAATGAATTGGCTAATGCAGTTAAACCAGTTGTTCTACCTGGTGAAGAGATGGTAGTACAAGTAATTAAAGAAGGAAAAGAGATGGGTCAAGGAGTTGCTTACCTTGATGATGGCACAATGATTGTAGTAGATGGTGGTAAAAAGCATATTGGAAAAACAATGGATGTTTTAGTTACAAGTGTGCTACAAACAGCAGCAGGAAGACTTATATTTGCAAAACCAAAGAATATGGTGAATAAAACTGCTTAGGAAATCATATTATAATTAATAATAGCCCAGCTCTTATTGCTGGGCTTTGTTATGTGATATACTATAGATATTCCAGTAAAAAAGTTAATTTATACATATCAAAAATCCTTAAAAGCTCTGGATATTTAGATATGTATAAATTAAGTTTTATTATTGGAAATCTATATATTTAAAAGTTTAGGACTTGAAACTACAACACATCGTCATACGTATTTATCCATAAATACAGGTGAAAAAGGAGTCTTGTTTATTATGAATACTGCTATAATACTTGCTGCTGGAAAAGGAACAAGAATGAAGGCTCAGTTAAATAAACAATATTTGCTTTTAAAGGGAAAGCCTATTATTATCCATACTTTAGAGGTTTTTGAAAGAAGCCCATTAATTGATGAAATCATACTTGTTATTAATAAAAATGATGTAGAATTATGCAAGAAAAATGTTTTAAAAAAATATAGACTTAGAAAAGTTACAAAGATAATTAATGGAGGAAAAGAAAGACAAGCTTCTGTTTTGAATGGGCTTTCACAAATAAATCCAAAATCACAAATTGTTCTTATACATGATGGAGCTAGACCACTTGTGACAGAAGAAATCATTAAAAGTTGTATAGAGGGAGCTAAAGAATATGGTGCTGTATCAGCGGGTGTGCCCATTAAAGACACTGTCAAGATTATCAAAGAAGATGGGTTTGTAAACTTTACACCAAAGAGAAAGGATGTGTGGATTACTCAAACGCCTCAAGCATTTAAAACAGAAATTATAAAAAACGCCCACAGGTTTGCTGCTACCGAAGATATTTTGGGTACCGATGATGCTATGTTAGTTGAACAGATGGGAGTAAAGGTAAAAATGGTGGTAGGGGATTATGAGAATTTAAAAATAACTACTCCAGAAGATTTAATTACAGCAGAAGCGATACTTAATTATAAGAGAAGATGGTGAAAAACTGTGCTAACAAGAAAATATGAAATAAATATATAGTATTAAGTTTAAGTGAGGGCTTAACAATAAGTTCTCTTAGTTTATGTAAAAATATTTGAACTTTAACTTATTAGTAGATATATGCTATACTTTAGTCGAAAAAAGAAATATATTTATAATTTCCTGGGAAATATGTAGAAGTACATTTAAAGTAAGAATATTTAGTAGAAATGAAATGCAACTTTAAATTTAACTTTAACATGAAAGGATGAATACTATGCGTATTGGAATAGGATATGATGTACATAGATTAGTAGAAGGTAGAAAACTTATTATTGGAGGAGTAAATATTCCCTATGAAAAGGGGTTACTTGGACATTCGGATGCAGATGTCTTACTGCATGCCATAATAGATGCGATGCTAGGTGCAGTAACATTAGGTGATATTGGTAAACATTTCCCAGATACCGATGAAAGATATAAAGGAACTTCTAGTATTAAACTTCTTATACAAGTAAATAATAAGTTAATAGAAAATGGATATAAGGTTAATAATATCGATTCAATTATAATTGCCCAAAAGCCTAAAATGGCACCACATATCCAACAGATGAGATTAAATATATCAAAGACATTAAATATTGGCGTAGATTGTGTTAATGTAAAGGCAACAACTACTGAGAGATTAGGTTTCGCAGGTGAAGAAAAAGGCATTGCTGCAGAGGCAGTAGTAAGTGTTGACAAAATAAAGTGATTTAAATATAATGTTAGTAAGTTTTATATTTGCAAAAAAATGATATATGCCTTGGCTATGAAGGGAACAAGTAGAAATGAAGATGCCTTTAGAGAGTAGAATCCATTGGCTGAAAGATTTTACAGGATTTATTCATTTTGAACCCGTCCCAGAGCTTATGACGGAATGAAGAAGTCATACGGTGGCGAAACCGTTATCATCGCAAAAAGATAATCTGTGGATATTAATTTAAAAGCATAAATGGTCATAGATTAATTAGAGTGGTACCGCGAATCACCTTCGTCTCTAAAAAACAGAGATGAAGGTTTTGTTTTTGTAAAAAGAAATTGAAACGTTACAAGTTACAGGTTACAAAAAACAAGTTTAAATATAAATTTTCTAGTAAGATTTAGTATTTTATCAGTTATATAGATGAAAGCTTTTAAGACCTTGCTTTAGGAATTGGGCTTTGCTTATAAGGACCATAAAAAACACTTGAAAACTTGTAACTTGGAAAATGGAACTTTCAACTAAATATTATATAAGGAGTGTTATTATGGCTAAGAAAGATAAAGATTTTGTTAAAGAAATTACACCTATGGAAGTCGATTTTCCACAATGGTATACAGATGTTATCAGAAAAACTGACCTTGTGGATTATTCACCTGTAAAGGGCTTCATGGTAATAAAGCCCTATGGATATGCTCTTTGGGAAAATATCCAAAGCTATCTAGACAAGAAATTTAAAGAAACTGGACATAAAAATTGTTATTTCCCACTTTTAATACCTGAAAATCTATTACAAAAAGAAGCAGAGCATGTTGAAGGCTTTGCTCCAGAGGTTGCATGGGTAACTCATGGCGGAAAAGAAGAACTAGCAGAAAGACTTTGCGTTAGACCAACCTCTGAGACTATTATTTGTTCAATGTATGCAAAATGGTTAAAATCCTATAGAGAGCTGCCTTATTTATATAACCAATGGTGTAGTGTTGTAAGGTGGGAAAAGAGTACAAGACCATTTTTAAGGACTTCTGAGTTTTTATGGCAAGAAGGGCATACATTACATGAAACCTATGATGAAGCACAGGAAGAAACACTGAAGATATTGGATATATATAGAGATATGGCTGAAAATCTACTTGCGATTCCTGTGGTAACAGGTAGGAAGAGTGATAAAGAAAAATTTGCAGGAGCATATGCTACCTATACAATGGAAGCATTAATGCATGATGGCAAGGCTCTTCAAGCAGGTACTTCCCATAATCTTGGTCAGCATTTTACAAAGGCCTTTGACATTTCATTTTTAGATAGAAACGGAGATATGCAGAACCCATATCATACTTCATGGGGTGTATCTACAAGGCTTATTGGTGGAGTTATCATGGTCCATGGAGACAATAGAGGACTAGTATTACCTCCAAGATTAGCTCCAATTCAGGTAGTAATTATACCAATAGCACAGCATAAGGAAGGAGTTCTTGATAAAGCTTATAAACTTAAGAAGCAGCTTCAAGATATAGGTTTAAGGGTAGAGCTTGATGACAATGAAAATTATTCACCAGGATGGAAGTTCAACGAATATGAAATGAAGGGTGTACCTGTTCGTATCGAAATAGGTCCTAGGGATATTAAAAATAACCAAGTAATGGCAGCTAGAAGAGATACATTAGAAAAAGAAGCTATACCAATAGATGGATTAGCTGAAACTATATCTAAGCTATTAGAAACTATTCAAAGCGATATGCTTGAAAGAGCAAGAAAACATAGAGATGAAAACACGTATAGTATAGAAAGTCTTGAAGATTTCAAAGAAAAGATGGAAGAAAAACCTGGCTTTGCAAAGGCTATGTGGTGTGGAGAAAGGGAATGTGAAGAACATATTAAGATAGAAACAGGAGCTACCATCAGATGTATGCCATTTGAGCAAGAAGACCTTGGTGATAAATGTCACTTCTGCGGCAAAGAAGCTAAGCATATGGTTTATGTGGCTAAGGCCTATTAGAAAAGTCTACTGATTATATTTTTATAGATATAGAATATTGCGATATATTGTACTTGTAAAATAGCTTTTCGACCTCCTGTGATATAAAAACACTAGGAGGTCGATAAATTATAACTGACAAGGGGACGTTTCGTTTGTCTTTCGAGATGGTGAGTCAGAAAGAATCGTCACTTTGATTTAGGAAATCATATGGTGACAAGGGGACGTTTCGTTTGTCTTTCGAGATGGTGAGTCAGAAAGAATCGTCACTTTGATTTAGGAAATCATATTATAAATAGTATCCTAGCTCTTATTGCTGGGTTTTATTTATGTTATATATTTATATAAATATATAAACTGATAACTTGAATTATACATTTCTTAAATTATACATTTTTTTATTTCTTGTAATTGCAATTGATTAATTTATAAAAAAATTATAGTATAATTTTAGTTTTGATATTGGATATCTATAGATATTTTACTAAAACAGTTAATTTATACACATCAAAAATTCTCAAAAGCTTTGCATATTTTAATATGTATAAATTAAGTTTTACTATTGGAAATCTATATATCGTCATATTAAGTTTTCAAAGACCAGTAGTTAATATTACAATTGATATCTACTGGTCTTATTATATCAAGGTATATATATTATTGGGATATATTGATTTTTTGGCAGTTGCGAAATTCCACATGGATTTATTCTTTAGTATTACGGAGAAGATAATAGTAGTAATTACTTAATAAAACGAAGATTAAAATTGAATGGAGTAAGTTTTTGAGAGTTAGTTGAAGTGGTATATAGTTACTATAAACGTTTTTTAAAATATAGTGTCGGAAAATATTTACAATAAAATTATTAACATATTTGGAATAATGAGTCAAATTATAACTATAGACAAGCTTGTTTATGTTTAAAATTAATAGAATTATTAAATTAACTCGTTGTGCTAGTTAAAATTTACAAATAGAAAAACCCCAGCAAATTATGTTAACCTATCATTAATAACTACTAAGAAATTAAGATAGGAGGAAAACATATGCTGGAGCTTCATAAGAAATATTCTATCAAAGAAATAGATGATTTAAAAGACTTTATTATTGTCAGTTATGTCATAATTGATGATATTTACCAAAACATTACCCCAACATATATTAAAGAACGTAGAAATATCAATGATTGTATACTAAGTGATAGTGAAATAATTACCATCAGTATTGTTAGGGAATTGTTAACCATTGATTCCGAGAAAACTTGGTTTGGGTTTTGCAGAAAGAATTTTAGAGACTTATTTCCTAAATTTTGTGATAGAAGCCGATTTAATAGAACCCGTAGAGCATTACACTCAGTAATAGATGAAATTCGAAAAGAAATTACATCTATACTTGGTTACACCAATAATCCATATAGGATTATTAATAGTATTCCAATATCAGTGTGTAAATTCGGTAGAGCTAGGTTTCACAAAACATTTAGAAGATATGGTGCAAACTATGTATAGTAAATGCCCCTCTAAAAAGGAAACTTAT